>NZ_JBSFVC010000011.1:0-279727 GCF_053592095.1 Streptomyces sp. NPDC002787
CCCCGAACACCACCTCCCGCAACGACCCCGGCAACAACCCCCCAAAACCCGCACACACCTCCTCGAACGCCCCCGCAAAGACCGGGAACGCCTCGCACAACTCCCGTCCCATCCCCACCCGTTGCGCCCCCTGGCCGGAGAACACCACCGCCAGGCCACTTCCCGCACCGCCGCCCGTGCTTCGTACGAGTCCGGGGTAGGGCCGGTCCTCGGCCAGTGCGTCGAGTGCGGCGCGGAAGGTCTCCTCGTCGGCGGCCGGAACGGCGGCCCGGTGGTCGAGTGCGGCGCGGTGGGCGGCGAGGGTGAGACCGATGTCGTGCAGGGCGGGCGTCGGGGTGTCGCCGTCCAGGAGGTCGCGCAGTCGTACGGCCTGGGCGCGCAGGGCGGTGGTGCTCCGGGCCGAGAGCAGCAAGGGCACGACCGGCAGCGGACGGCCGCTCTCCCGACCGGCCCTCGACAGCCTGTCATCGCCGTGCGGCGCGCCCTCGTCGTCCTGCGGCAGGTCCTCGTCGCCCTGTTCGAGGATCAGATGGGCGTTGGTGCCGCTGACCCCGAACGAGGACACACCGGCCCGGCGCGGGCGGTCCGTCCGTGGCCAGGGCAGGTTCTCCGTGAGCAGTTCGACCCTGCCGGCCGACCAGTCCACCTGCCGCGTCGGCTCGTCCACGTGCAGCGTCCTCGGCAGCACCGCGTGCCGCAGCGCCATCACCGTCTTGATGATCCCCGCCAGCCCGGACGCGGCCTGCGTATGGCCGATGTTCGACTTCAACGACCCCAGATACAGCGGCCGTTCACGCTCCCGCCCGTACGCCGCCAGCAGCGCCTGCGCCTCGATCGGGTCACCCAGCCGGGTCCCCGTCCCATGCGCCTCCACCGCGTCCACGTCCGCCGGCGACAGCTGCGCGCTCGCCAACGCGTCCCGGATCACCCGCTGCTGGGACGGACCGTTCGGCGCCGTCAGACCGTTCGACGCACCGTCCTGGTTCACCGCCGAGCCCCGCACCACCGCCAGCACCGGATGACCGTGCCTGCGGGCGTCCGACAGACGCTCGACCAGCAGCACCCCGACGCCCTCGGCCCAGCCCGTGCCGTCGGCCGCGTCCGCGAAGGCCTTGCAGCGGCCGTCGGCGGCGAGGCCGCCCTGGCGGGCGAAGGCCTCGTACGCGCCGGTGGTGGCCATCACGGCGGCGCCGCCCACCAGGGCGAGGGCGCATTCGCCGTCGCGCAGGGCCCGGACGGCGTTGTGCAGGGCGACGAGGGAGGACGAGCAGGCGGTGTCGACGGTGACGGCCGGACCCTCCAGGCCGAGCGTGTACGCGATCCGGCCGGAGAGGACGCTGGCGGCCGAGCCGGTGAGGGCGTAGTCCTTGCCCTCCTCGGTGGTGAGGGCCAGGGAGGCGTAGTCGAAGTGTCCGGCTCCGACGAAGACGCCGGTACGGCTGCCGCGCAGCCACAGCGGGTCGATGCCGGCGCGTTCGAGTGCCTCCCAGGACACCTCCAGCAGGAGCCGCTGCTGCGGGTCCATCGCCAGGGCCTCACGGGGTGAGATGCCGAAGAACGCTGCGTCGAAGCCGGCGAGGTCGTCGAGGAATCCGCCCTCGGTGGGGAAAGTTCCGCCCTCGCCGGGGAGGGATCGGCCGTCGCCGAGTCCGGCGGTGTGCCAGCCGCGGTCGGCCGGGAAGGGGGTGATGCCGTCGCGGCCCTCGGCGACCAGTCGCCACAGGTCCTCGGGCGAGGTCACCCCGCCGGGCAGCCGGCAGGACATGGCGACCACGGCTATGGGGTCGTCGACGGGGGCCGGGGTGCGGGTGGGCGCCGAGGCCCGGGCCGGTTCGGGGGTTTCGGGGGTTTCGGGGGTGAGGAGGGTGCGCAGTTCGGCGGCGACGGAGGTGGGGGTGGGGTGGTCGAAGGCGAGGGTGCTGGGCAGGGGCAGGCCCGTGGCGGTGGCGAGCCGGTTGCGCAGGTCCACCGCGGTCACCGAGTCGAGGCCGAGGTCGCGGAAGGTGGCGGTGGGGCCGACCTCGGCGGCGTCGGCGTGGCCGAGGGCCGTGGCGGCTGAGGAGCGGACGAGGTCCAGCAGACGGCGGTCGCGTTCGCGGTCGGTGAGGCCGGCCAGGGCCTCCGCCAGGGCGGACGCGTCGGTGGTGGGCCGTTCGTCCGGAGCGGTCCGGGCGGGCGGGGGCGCGGGGGCGGCCTCGGGGATGTCGTCGACGAGGGTGCGGGGGCGGGAGAGACGGAAACCGGTGGCGAAGGCCCGCCAGTCCATGTCGGTGACCGTCAGCCGGGTCTCGTCCCGGGCGACGGCGTCCAACAGCGCGCCGACGGCGGTGTCCGGGTCCATGGCCCGCAGGCCGATCCGCTCGAACACGCGCTGCGTCCGCGCGTCGACCATCCCGCCACCGCCCCAACTGCCCCACGCCACACAGGTGGCGGTCAGGCCACGGGCACGGCGTCGGGCGGCGAGGGCGTCGAGGTGGGCGTTGGCGGCGGCGTAGGCGGCCTGGCGGGCGCCGCCCCACACGGCGGCGCCGGAGGAGAAGAGGACGAAGGCGTCGAGTTCGCGGTCGGCGAGGAGGGCGTCCAGGTGGACCGCGCCGTTCACCTTGCCCGCCGCCATCTCGGCGAGGTCGGCGGGCGTGGCGGTGTCGACCCGGCCGAGCGCGCTGACGCCCGCGGCGTGCACGACGGCGGTGAGCGGGTGTGCGGCGGGGATCGCGTCGAGGACGGCGGCCAGCGCGTCCCGGTCGCCCGCGTCGCAGGCGGCGAGTGTCACCTCCGCGCCGAGGGCGCGCAGTTCCTCGGCCAGTTCGGCGGCTCCCGGCGCCTCGGCGCCTCGGCGGCCGGTCAGTACGAGGTGGTCCGCGCCTTCCCGGGCCAGACGGCGGGCGACATGGCCGCCGAGGGCGCCCGTCCCGCCGGTGATCAGGACCGTGCCGCGAGGCCGCCAGGGGCGGGCCGGAGTCACGGAGGCGCGCGGGGCGCGGACGAGGCGGCGGACGCGGGGGCCCGTCGCGCGCAGCGCCCACTCCTGTTCGTCGCCGGGGGCGGCGAGGACCGCGCAGAGACTTCGGGCGGCGGTGTCGTCCAACCGGACGGGAAGGTCGACGAGGCCGCCCCAGACGCCGGGCGCCTCCAGCCCGACGACCCGCCCGAGCCCCCAGATCTGGGCCTGTTCCGGACTGGGCCCGTGGACGGCGTCACCGGACTCGACGGACTCGACGGACTCGACGGACTCGACGGACTCGACGGACTCGACGGCAGGGTGCCCGGTGTGGGGTCCCGTGGTGACCGCTCCACGGGTGAGACACCACAGCGGGCCGGACGCACCGACGTCCACGAGTGCTTGAGCGGCCGTCAGGGTCGCGGCGACACCGGCGGGGACAGCGGGGTGGTCGGTATGAGGCCGTACGTCGGTGCCGAGCAGCGAGACGACCCCGGCGGCCGAGCCGTGGCGACGCAGCAGCCCGGCGAGCTCCTCGCGTCCGGTGGCGGCGCCGACGACGATCCGCTCGACCCGGTCGGCCCCGTGCGCGACCAGGGCGTCCGCCGCCCAGTCGGCCGGAGCGGCGTTGTCGGCACCGTCGGCGAACTCGCCGCCCCCCGCGCCCTCCTCCGGTACCAACAGCAGCCAGTCGCCGGTGAGCCGAGTGCCCGCCGGCTCGGGAGCGGGTTTCCAGATGACCCGGTACCGGCAGCGGTCGAGCGCGGCGGCGCGACGGGAATCGGCGCGCCAGGCGGCCAGGGCGCGCACGGTGTCGGTGAGGGAGTCGTCGGGCCGTACGCCAAGCTGCCCGGCCACGGCCGGTACGTCGTCCCGGTCGACGGCCTCCCACAGAGCGGCCGTGGCGGGGTCGTCCGCCCTGGCCGCCGTGGGCCTGCTCAGCCAGTGCCGGGAACGCTGGAAGGGGTACGTGGGCAGCTCGACCCGGTGGGCGCCGGTGCCGGCGAGCAGTGCCGTCCAGTCGACGGGCGCTCCGTGCGCGTACGCCTCGGCCAGCGCCTCCACGAACCGCTCGGGCCGGCCGCCGGGCCCCCGCCGGAGGGTGCCGAGCACGGCGGCGGTCCGCTCGGTGGCGTCGAGGGTGCCCTGGACCGCTCCGACGAGCACCGGGTGCGGACTGACCTCGATGAACACGGTGTTGCCGTCGTCGAGCGCGGCGCGGGTGGCCTCCTCGAACCTGACGGTGTGGCGCAGACTGCGGTACCAGTAGCCGGCGTCGAGCCCGGCGGTGTCCAGGCGGCCGCCGGTGAGCGGGGAGTAGTAGGCGGTACGGCCGGGGCGGGGACGTACGGGGGCGAGGAGGCCGGTGATCCGGTCCTCCAGGGCGGCGACGCGTGGGGAGTGGGACGCGTAGTCGATGTTGACGCGGTGGGTCCGTACGCCGTCGCGGGCGCAGGCCGCCCCGAGCGCGTCGAGGTCCGTCTCGTCGCCGGTGACGACGGTCGACGTCGGTCCGTTGAGGGCGCCTATGTGAAGGCGGTCGGAGAAGGGGGCGAGGCGTGCGCGTACGGCGTCGGCGGGTTCCGCGACGGAGAGCATGCCGCCGCGGTCCGGCAGTTCGGTCAGTGCCCGGGAGCGCAGGGCGACGACGCGGGCGCCGTCGTCGAGGGTGAGCGCGCCGGCGACGACGGCGGCGGCGATCTCGCCCTGGGAGTGGCCGACGACCGCGTCGGGCCGTACCCCGCAGGAGGTCCACAGTTCGGCGAGGGAGACCATGATCGCCCACAGCGCGGGTTGCACGACGTCCACACGTGTCAGTGGTTCGGCGGGGTCCGGGGCGCGCAGGACGTCGGTGAGCCGCCAGTCGGTGAACGGGGCGAGGGCGGCCTCGCACTCGGCCATCCGGCGGGCGAACACCGGGGAGGCGTCCAGCAGGTCGACCGCCATGCCCGCCCACTGGGAGCCCTGGCCGGGGAACACGAACACGGTGCGGGCGGGTTCCGGGGCGGTGTGGTGGCCGCGTACGAGGCCCTGCGGGGTGGTGCCCTCGGCGGCCCGCGTGAGCAGGGCGAGCAGGGCGTCGCGGTCGGGTGCGAGGGCGACCGCACGGTGTTCCAGGGGCGGTCGGGTGGTGGCCAGCGACCAGGCGACGTCGGCCGTGGAGGCGTCGGTGGCGGCGGCCAGGTGCCGGTGCAGGGTGCGGGCGCGGTCCCGCAGAGCGGCCGGTGAGCGGGCGGTGAGCGGCCAGGGCAGGAGGGGCGGCGCGGCGAAGGGGGCTGTCCCGGGAGCCTCCGGCGCGGCGCCCGGGCCGGCGTCGTCGGGGGCCTGTTCGAGGATGACGTGGGCGTTGGTGCCGCTGATGCCGAACGACGACACGCCCGCCCGGCGCGGACGGCCCGTCTCCGGCCACTGCTGAGCCTGGGTCAGCAGCCGTAGCGTGCCTTCCGACCAGTCCACCTCGCGGGTGGGTTCGGCGGCGTGCAGGGTCGGCGGCAGGAGGCCGTGCCGCATCGCCAGCAGGGTCTTGAGGACGCCGGCCGCACCGGCGGCGGCCTGGGTGTGGCCGATGTTCGACTTCAGGGAGCCCAGCCACAGCGGCCGGGCGGCGGTCCGCCCGTCGCCGTACACGGCGAGCAGTGCCTCGGCCTCGATGGGGTCGCCGAGCCGGGTGCCGGTGCCGTGTGCCTCCACCGCGTCGATGTCGGCGGCGGTCAGCCCGGCGTCGGCGAGCGCGGCCCGGATGACGTGTTCCTGCGCGGGTCCGCTGGGCGCGCTGAGGCCGTTGGAGGCGCCGTCCTGGTTCACCGCCGTGCCCCGTACGACCGCCAGGACCGGGTGGCCGTGGCGGCGGGCGTCGGAGAGCCGCTCGACGAGGAGCAGCACGGCGCCCTCGGACCAGCCGGTGCCGTCGGCGCCCGCGCCGAAGGCCTTGCAGCGGCCGTCCGCCGCGAGGCCGCCCTGCCGTTCGAAGCTGAGGAACGTGCCGGGCGTCGGCAGCACGCACACCCCGCCGGCCAGCGCCAGGTCGCAGTCGCCCCGGCGGAGTGCCTGGGCGGCCAGGTGCAGGGCGACCAGGGAGGACGAGCAGGCGGTGTCCACGGTGACGGCCGGGCCGTCGAAGTCGAAGGTGTAGGCGATGCGGCCGGAGGCGACGCTCGCGGTGGTGCCGGTCAGCATGTGCCCGCCGGTGTCGTCGGACGCCTCGTCCAGCCGGGGCCCGTACTCCTGGGCGACCAGGCCGGCGAAGACTCCCGTCCGCCGGGCCGCGGGCGAGCGGGGGGCGATCCCGGCGTGTTCGAAGGCCTCCCAGGCGGTCTCCAGGAGCAGCCGCTGCTGCGGGTCCATGGCCGCGGCCTCGCGCGGCGAGATACCGAAGAAGCCCGCGTCGAAGCCGGCCACGTCCGACAGGAAACCGCCCGGGTAGGCCACGTCCCAGCCGCGGTCGGCCGGCACCTCGCCGATGGCGTCCCGGCCCGCCGCGACCAGCTCCCACAGCCGCTGGGGCGAGTCCGCCCCGCCCGGCAGCCGGCAGCCGACTCCGACGATCGCGAGGGGCTCGCGCGCGCTGTCCTCGGCCCTGCGCAACCGTCCGCGGGTCTCGTGCAGTTCGGCCGTGACGCGCTTGAGGTACTCGACCAGCTTCTCCGACGCCGCTTCCGACGCCGTTCCCGGCGCCGTTTCCGACCCCGCTGCCGCTTCCGCCATGTCCGTCATTGCCCGCGCTCCTGCCGGTCGGTACCGAGTTCCCGGTCGATGAAGGAGAAGATCTCGTCGACGCTGGCCGTGCTGAGTGCGGCCCGTACACCACCGCCGGCCCCGGAGTGCGCGCCGTTCTCCCCTGGGTGTGTGCCGTTCTCCCCGGAGTGGGTGCCGTTCTCCCTGAGGGGCGTTCCGCCGCCGGCCGTCGCCGGTACGTCGTCGGCGACCGCCGTTCCGGTGACGGCGTACGGCGCCTCGCACCGGGCGAGGAGGGCGCGCAACCGCCCGGCGGCGCTCCGCAGTTCAGCGGGGTCGGCGGACGCGCTCGCGAGGAGCTCCTCCAGGTGGCCGATCCCGTCGGCGAGGGTTCCCCCGGCCGGTCGGTCCGGTGGGGCGAGGCGGGCGCGCAGATAGCGGGTCACGGCGAGCGGTGTGGGCTGGTTGAACAGCAGCCCGGCGGGCATACGCCGGCCGCTCGCGGCGGTCAGCCGGTTGCGCAGTTCGACCCCCATCAGCGAGTCGAACCCCAGCTCCTTGAAGGTGCGGGCCGCGTCCACCCGTCGTCCGTCGCGATGGCCGAGCACGGCGGCGGCGTGCGCACGGACCTGTTCGAGGAGGGCTGCCTCCTGCTCCTGCGCGGAGCGCCCGGCCTCGACCGACAGCCGTACCGTCGTGGCACCGCCGTGCGTGTCCTCCCCGGGCCGGGGACCGGCCTCGGAGGGGTCGCGCCAGGCGCTGCCCGCCAGTTCGCGGTAGAGCGGCAGTGCCCCGCCCTCGTGCGCCGTCCGGCGCACGACCGGCAACGACAGCGCCAACGGCAACCGCAGCGCGGGTCCCGGCCGGCTCAGGGCGGCGTCGAGGAGCGCGAGGCCGCGCGCCGGTTCCAGCGGCAGCAGTCCGCCGCGGCTCATCCGCCGCAGGTCGGTCTCGCCGAGACCGACGGTCATGCCGCCACTGGGCGCCCACGGCCCCCAGGCGAGCGACACGGCGGGGAGCCCCCGAGCACGGCGGAACTGCGCCAGCGCGTCGAGGAAGGTGTTGCCGGCCGCGTAACTGCCCTGCCCCGCCGCCCCGTTGATCCCGGAGACGGAGGAGAACAGCACGAACGCGGACAGGTCGGCCCCGGCGGTCAGCTCGTGCAGGTGCCACGCGGCGTCGACCTTGGGCCGCAGCACGCGGTCGAGATCGCCGGGGTCGATCGCCTCGACGACGGAGTCGTGCAGGACACCGGCCGTGTGCACGACACCGGTCAGCGGGTGCGCGTCGGGTATCCGCGCGAGGACGGCGGCGAGCGCGTCCCGGTCCGCCACGTCACAGGCGGCGACGGTGACGCGTACGTCCGGATCCTCGCCCAGCTCGGCCAGGACTTCGTCCGCGTCCGGGGCGGCGGCGCCCCGACGGCTGACCAGCAACAGGTTCCGGACCCCGTGCCGAGCGACCAGATGCCGGGCGACCAGGCGTCCGAGGGCACCGGTGCCGCCGGTGACGAGGA
Source organism: Streptomyces sp. NPDC002787 (assembly GCF_053592095.1). Classification (NCBI taxonomy): domain Bacteria; kingdom Bacillati; phylum Actinomycetota; class Actinomycetes; order Kitasatosporales; family Streptomycetaceae; genus Streptomyces; species Streptomyces sp. NPDC002787. Next base: position 8,133 of record NZ_JBSFVC010000011.1, read on the forward strand.
CGGTGCCGGTCGGGTCGACGACGGCCCCGTTCGAGTCGTCGACCGTGCCGTTCGGGTCGAAGTCGGCCGCGTGCCGGGCGGGAGGGGTGTCGTTCGCGGAGCGAGCGCGGTTGTCCAGGTCGGGTGCCGGCGCCGTGGCCTCGACGCCCACCGTCTCTTCCGGCACACGGGCAGCGGTCGACGGCGACGGTTCGTGATCGGGGGCGGACAGCACCGTACCGGCAGCAGACGGGTGCGTCATGTACCCGCTGGTGGGGTCAGCCGCACGCAGGGCAGGGCCGGTCGCGGTGGCCGCAGGTCGGATGATTCGGGGTGCGTGCGGTCGGCCGGCGCGTATCGCGATTTGAGGCTCGCCGCAGGTGACCGCCGCGGGCAGGGCCTTCGCCGAAGCCGGGTCGTCGTCCAGGTCCACCAGCACGAAACGGCCGGGGTGTTCGGACTGCGCCGAGCGGAACAGGCCCCACACGGGCGCCTCACCGGGCTCGCACGACCCGTCGTCCGCCGCGACCGCCCGTCGGGTGACCACGACCAGCCGGGTGTCGGCGAGGCGGTCGTCGGCCAGCCAGGACCGGACCAGCCGGGCGGCCCGGTGCGCTGCGGCGCGGGCGGCCTCCGCCGGGCCGCCGGCATCCGCGAGGTTCGCCGTGCCCTCCGACCTGTCGAAGCCCGTGCCGAAGTGGGCGACGACCAAGTCCGGGAGGGTTCCGGCTGCGGCGGTGAGGGACGCGAGGTCGGGATGCCGCTCCACGTCAGGCAGGGCCCCCGCGAGGGCGAGGCGCGGATCGTCGCCGAGCAGGGCCCAGCGGGCGGGTGGCGTCCCGAGGGGTTGCTCGACCGGGCGCCAGGCCAGCTCGTACGGCGTGGCGTCGTCGTACGGGTCGGCCGTCTCGGCGGGCGCGGGCAGCGGGCGCGAGGTGAGCGTGCCGACGGATGCCACGACCCGTCCGGCGAGGTCGGTGATCCGGACGGTGACGCCGTCGCCGGCCGCCGGGGTGATCCGGGCCCGCAGTCGTCCGGTCGGGGTGCGTGGCACGCTGACGTGTCGGTACGTCGCCGCGTGCCACATCCCGTCGCCGTCCCGTCGGGTCAGCCGCAGGGCGTGTGACACGCTCTCCAGCAGGCCGGGGTGCAGCCCGAAGTCATCGGCGGCGAGGCGGTCGGCATCCGGTGCGTCCAGCTCGGTCCAGAGTTCGGCACCGCGCCTCCACACCGCGCGCAGCCCGGCGAAGCCGGGACCGTACGCGACCCCGGACGCCTGTTCGTGGCCGTCGACGGCCGGCCGCGTGTCCACCGGCTCGGCGCCCTGCGGCGGCCACGCCTCGACTCCCCGGGCTGGGGCGGCCGCGGGCGGCTCGCCGGCCGCGGCGCCCCAGCCGTGCGGGGCCCGTCCGGCGGCATCGTCCTCGGGGCGTGGGTGCGCGTCGCGCTCCCCGTCGGCTTGCCGCACGGCCACCGGCAGCGACTCGCCCACTCCGTGCAGGGACTCTCCCTCCCGCGGCCGTTCCCTTTCCTCGTCCGCGACCACTACCGCAGGCGCCTCGTCGGCCAGTGCGCCCTCCGCGTGCCGGGTCCACCCGGCGTCACCGTTCTCGGGGCGGGCGTGCACGGTCACGGGGCGGTGGCCGTGCACGCCGTCCTGGGGGCCGACCGTGACCTGCAGCTCCAGCGCCCCGCGTGGGGGCGGTACCAGCGGTGCGGTGGGCCGCAGTTCGGCGACCTGTCCGGCGCCGGTCTCGCGCGCGGCGACGACGGCGAGGTCCAGCAGGACGGTGTCGGGGACGGAGACCTTGCCGTGGACCGTGCGGTCGGCGAGCCACGGGTGGGTGCCGGGCGACATACGGCCGGTCAGGAGGGTGTGCCCGGAGTCGGCGAGGGTGACGGCCGAGGAGAGCAGCGGGTGGCTCAGCGGGGTCGCGCCGGGCACGGCGGCGGTCCGCGCCGTGGTGGGGGCGAGCCAGTAGCGGCGGCGCTGGAAGGCGTACGTCGGCAGGGCCTCGGGCGGGGCCGGCGGGTGTCCCGCGAAGACGGCGCGCCAGTCGGGGGTGTGGCCGCTCACGTGCAGGCGGGCCAGGGCGGCCACGGCGCTCGACGCCTCCGGCCGGTCCCGCCGCAGCACCGGCACGACGAGCGGTTCGGCCCGCCGCGTCGCGCGGCTCTCACCCCGCTCCCCCGGCCCGGACTCCCCGGTCCCCTCCCCCGCGCCGCTCTCCCCGTCGGCCAGGGACTCCCTGACCAGGGCGCTGAGCACCCCGTCGGGGCCCAGCTCCACGTACCGCGTCGTGCCCAGGGCCCGCAGCCGGCGGACGCCGTCGTGGAAACGGACGGTCTCGCGGACGTGGCGGACCCAGTAGCCCGGCGAGCACAGGTCCTCGGCCGTCGCCGGTTCGCCGGTGAGGTCGCTGATCACGGAGAGGATCGGCGGACGGTACGTGACCGAACGGGCGACCGCTTCGAAGTCGGCGAGCATCGCGTCCATGTGGGGCGAGTGGAAGGCGTGGGAGACGCGCAGCGGACGCGTGCGCCGGCCCCGTCGCTCCCAGTCCCGCGCGGTCCGGGCCACGGCCTCGACGTCACCCGAGATCACCACGGCCGTCGGGCCGTTGACGGCTGCGAGACCGATCTCATGTCCCCGTCCGGCGAGTTCGGGCAGGATCTCCGCCTCGGTGGCCTCCACGGCCGCCATGGCGCCGGTCTCGGGCAGTGCCTGCATCAGCCGGCCACGGGCCGCGACGAGCCGGCAGGCGTCGGGCAGCGACAGCACACCGGCAGCGTGCGCCGCCGCGAGTGCGCCGACGGAGTGCCCGAGCACGTGGTCCGGGGTGATCCCCCAGTGCTCCGACAGCCGGAAGAGGGCCACTTCGAGGGCGAACAGCGCGGGTTGGGCGTACTCGGTACGGTCGAGCATGCCGGTCTCGTCGGCCAGCACCTTCGCCAGGGGGTGCGCGAGGTGCGTGTCGAGGTGGGCGGCCACGTCGTCGACGGCGCGTCGGAACACGGGCTGCGCGGCGGACAACTCCAGCCCCATACGGGGTCGTTGACTGCCCTGGCCGGTGAACAGGAACGCGGTCCGGCCCCCCTCGTCGGCCGTCGCGCGGAACGCCGTGGGCGTGTCGGCCCCGGCGGCCAGGGCCTCCAGACCGGCCGACGCCTCCGCACGGTCGGCGGCCACGACGGCGGCCCGATACGGCAGCGTGGCACGTGTCACGGCCAACGCGTGCCCGAGCCGACCCAGCCCCCCGAGCGGATCGGCTCCACCGGCTCCACCGGCGGCAGTGTCCGCCGGTGCGTCGGTCAGCCGGGTACGCAGCCGCGCCGCCTGGGCCCGTAGGGCGTCCTCGGTCGCGGCGGACAGGATCAGGGGTACGGGGGTCGCCTCGGGCGAGAAGCCGGACCGGTCCGGTTCAGCATCGGCATCTGTGCCCATGCCGGGGCCGGCCTCTGTGCCTGTGTCTGTGCCTGTGCCTGAGCCCGCGTCCGCGTGCGCGTCGACCGGGGCCTGTTCGAGCACGACATGGGCGTTCGTCCCGCTGATCCCGAACGACGACACTCCCGCCCGCCGCGGACGGCCCGTCCGCGGCCACGGCTGGGACTCCGTCAACAGCTCCATCGCGCCCGCCGACCAGTCCACCTCGGGCGACGGCTCGTCCACGTGCAGGGTGCGCGGCAGCACCCCGTGCCGCAGCGCCATGACCGTCTTGATGACTCCGGCCACCCCGGCGGCGGCCTGGGCGTGGCCGATGTTCGACTTCAACGAGCCGAGGAACAGCGGCCGTTCGCGGTCCTGCCCGTAGGTGGCGAGCAGCGCGTGCGCCTCGATCGGGTCTCCCAGTCGGGTCCCGGTCCCGTGCCCCTCGACGGCGTCGACGTCCGACGGCGACAGCCCGGCGCTCGTGAGTGCGTCGCGGATCACCTTCTGCTGGGCCGGCCCGTTCGGGGCGGTGAGGCCGTTCGACGCGCCGTCCTGGTTGACCGCCGACCCGCGCAGTACGGCGAGGACGCTGCGGCCGTTGCGACGGGCGTCGGAGAGCCGTTCGACGAGGAGCACGCCCACGCCCTCCGACCAGCCGGTTCCGTCGGCCGCCGCCGCGAACGCCCTGCAGCGGCCGTCCCCGGCCAGCCCGCCCTGACGTGCGAACTCCGCGAACAGGCCGGGCGTGGCCATCACCGCCACCCCCGCCGCGAGCGCCATCGAGCACTCCCCGCGCCGCAGGGACTCGGCGGCGAGGTGGAGGGCGACCAACGAGGACGAGCAGGCCGTGTCCACCGTGACGGCCGGGCCCTCGCAGCCGAAGACGTAGGAGAGGCGGCCGGAGAGGACGCCTGCCGTGTTCCCGGTCAGGAGGTGGCCGCGCAGGTCGTCGGGGGCGTCGTGGAGGCGGGGGCCGTACTCCTGGGACATGGCACCGACGTAGACGCCGGTCCGGGTGGAACGCAGGGAGGACGGGGCGACGCCCGCCCGTTCCAGGGCCTCCCACGCGGTCTCCAGCAGCAGCCGCTGCTGGGGGTCCATCGCCAGGGCCTCGCGCGGCGCGATGCCGAAGAGGTCGGCGTCGAAGTCGGCGGCGTCGGCGAGGAAGCCGCCCCGGTGACCCTCGTCGTCCCAGCCGCGTTCGGCCGGCGGCGCCGAGATCGCGTCGGTCCCGTCCAGGACGGCCTGCCACAGCCCCTCGGGATCACGGATGCCCCCGGGCAGACGGCAGGCCATGCCGACGACCGCGATCGGCTCGGCGGCCGGAACGGCCGGGGACGCGGCCCCGGACGCGGGGGACGCCGGCTCCGGCCCGGCGTCCGCACCGAGATGCCGGGCGACCGCCGTGGGCGTGGGATGGTCGAACAGGACGGTGGTGGGCAGTCGCCGGCCGGTCGCGGCGTTCAGCCGGGTGCGCAGTTCGAGCGCGAGATGGGAGTCGAAGCCGAGATCCTTGAACGTCAGGCCCGGGTCGACGTCCGCCGCCGTGTCATGGCCGAGGACGGCGGCCGCCTCGGCGCGCACGAGATCGAGGACGTCGCGCGGGTCGCTGGAAACGGAGGCGTACGGGCGCGTCGGGCCGGCAGGGGTGTGCGGGTGGGCCGGGGCGTCGGCGTCGGCCGGGCTGCCGGATCGGCCGGATCGGCCTGGGCGGCCGGGGCGGCCGGATCGGCCTGGGCGGCCGGGGCGGCCGGATCGGCCTGGGCGGCCGGGGCGGCCGGATCGGCCTGGGCGGCCGGGGCGGCCATCGTCGTCCCGCCGGCCCTCGGCCGGCGGCGCGGAGCTCCCGTCGGACACACCGGCCGCACCCGTCGCGTCGGTCGCGCCGACGGGACCCAGCCAATGCCGTCGGCGCTGGAACGGGTACGTCGGCAGTGCGAGGGGCGGGCCCGGGCGGTGTCCGGTGAAGGCGGGCGTCCAGTCGACGTCCGTCCCCGCGACGAAGGCCTGGGCCAGGCCGGCCGCGATCTGGGCGGGACCTCCGTGGTTGCGGCGCAGCGTGGGGACGACCACCGGGGCGGCGCCGGTGTGCTCGACGGTCGTGGCCACCGCGGTGGTGAGGACCGGGTGCGGGCTGATCTCGAGGAAGGTGGTGTGACCGGCCTCGGCCAGGGCGGTGACGGCGGCGGCGAAGGCGACCGGCTCGCGCAGGTTCCGATACCAGTAGGCGCCGTCCAGCCGGGGCCCGCTCTCCCCGAGCGCCACCTGTCCCCGGTCGACGGTGGAGTGCAGAGGTACCCGGGCGGGCAGCGGGGTGATGTCGGCGAGGGCGTCGAGGAGTTCGGCGCGAATGCCCTCGACGTGGGAGGAGTGGGAGGCGTAGTCCACGGCGACGCGGCGGGCGCGGACGTCGTCGGCGCGGCAGGAGGCCAGCAGCTCCTCCAGCGCGTCGGTGGCGCCCGCCACCACGACCGCGTCGGGGCCGTTGACGGCGGCGATCTCGACCCGCCCGGCGAGGGCCGCGAGCCGGAGCCGGGCGCTCTCCTCGGACTCGGGTACGGCCACCATGCCGCCCCGGCCGGAGAGCCGACGGCCGATCAGCTCGGCCCGGCGTACGGCGATCCGCCCGCCGTCCGCCAGGGAGAGCACGCCGGCCACACACGCGGCGGCGACCTCACCCTGCGAGTGCCCGACGACCGCCGCGGGCTCGACGCCGTGGGCGCGCCACACCTCGGCGAGGCTGACCATGACGGCCCACAGGACGGGCTGGAGCACGTCGACCCGGTCGAGGCCTGGTGCGCCGGGCGCTTCCCGCAGCACGTCGGTCGGGGACCAGTCGGCGCAGGCGGTGAGGGCCTGTTCGCAGCGTGCCCAGGCGGCGGCGAACTCGGGCTGGGTGTCGAGGAGTTCCACGGCCATGCCGGCCCACTGGGAGCCCTGGCCGGGGAACACAAAGACGGGACCGGGCCCGGAGCCGGCGGGCTCCTGGCCGGGCGCCGTGACGAGGCCGGGAGCCCGTTCGCCCGCCGCGAGCGCGGCGAGACCGCGAAGCCGGGCGGCGTGGTCGGAGCCGAGCACCACCGCCCGGTGCGGGAAGAGGGTGCGGGTCGTCATCAGGGCGTGCCCGACATCGGCGGCCGACGCCTCGGGAGCGGCTTCCAGAAGCCTCCGCGCCTGGTCGGCCAACGCCCGCGGAGTGCGACCGGACAGCACCCACGGCACCGCGGCGGCCCCAGAGGCGTCTCCCTCGGCGCTCGGCTTGAGCGCCGAGGGAGACAGCGTCGCCGGGTGGCCGGAGCACACAGCCGTCTCACGACCTGCCTCAGCCGAAACGCCGGCCTCCTCACGACCTCCCGCCGCCGAGACCCGGCCCACCGGGCGCCCTCCGGCACCCGCCCCCTCCCCCGGCCCCCAACTCGACAGCACCACATGGCAGTTCGTGCCGCCCAGCCCGAAGGAGCTGACTCCGGCGACGCGTGATCCGCCGTTCTCCGGCCAGGGCTCGGTAGCGCGCTGGACGGTGAGCCCCAGGTCGTGGAGCGGTATGCGGGGGTGCGGTGTCTCGTGGTGGAGGGTCGGCACGAGGCGGCCGTCGCGCAGGCAGAGCACCGTCTTCAGGAGCCCGGCGATTCCGGCGGCGCCCTCCAGGTGGCCGATGTTGGTCTTGACCGAGCCGACCCTCAGGGGCCGGTCGGCGGGGCGGGCGGCACCCAGGGCGCGGCCGAGCGCAGTGGCTTCGGCGGGGTCGCCCTCAGGCGTGCCGGTGCCGTGGAGCTCGACGTACTGGACGTCGGCGGGGTCGGTGGCCGCCCGCTCACAGGCGAGGAGCAGCACCTCGCGCTGCGCGTCGGGGTCGGGCACGGTCAGGCCGCTGCCGCCGCCGTCGTTGTTGACGGCGCTGCCACGGATCAGACAGTGGACGCGGTCGCCGTCGGCGAGGGCCCGGGAAAGGGGCTTGAGGACGACCAGGCCGCCGCCCTCGCCCCGGACGTATCCGTTGGCGCGGGCGTCGAAGGTGTGGCAGCGGCCGTCCGGTGAGAGCGCGCCGAGGCGGGCGACGGCGAGGGTGCTCTCGGGCGACAGGATCAGGTTGACGCCGCCGGCGAGGGCGAGCGTGCACTCGCCGCGCCGCAGGCTCTCCACGGCCAGGTGGACGGCGACGAGCGAGGAGGACTGGCCGGTGTCGACCGTGAGGCTCGGGCCGCGCAGGCCGAGGGTGTAGGAGACCCGGTTGGCGAGGAGGGAGCGCTGCATCCCGGTGAAGGTGTGCGGGGTGACGGCGTCGGGGCCGTGCCGCTGCAGGAGTCGGGCGTAGTCGTCGGCGAGGGCGCCGACGAAGACGCCGGTGCGGGTGCCGGCGAGTCCGGCGGGGACGGTGCCGGTGTGTTCCAGCGCCTCCCAGCCGAGTTCCAGCAGCAGGCGCTGTTGCGGGTCCATGGCGGCGGCCTCGCGCGGGGAGACACCGAAGAAGCCGGCGTCGAACGCGTCCACGTCGTCCAGGAATCCGCCGCGGGCGGGGAGCCCGGGGATGTCGGGCACGACGCAGCGGCGTCCGGCGGGCGCCTCGGCGACGGCGTCGCCGCCGCGGGCGAGCAGCGCCGCGAACTCGGCCGGGTCGCCGGCCCCGGGCAGTCGGCACGCCATGCCGACGACGGCGATCGCCTCGGACGCACCCGTCATCCGCTTCCCTCCCTGGTCCAGAACGTACGGAGACGGCATGCGCCGCGGGTTTCTCGTGCCCGGCCGCCGGGAACCGTCGCGGGCGCCCGGCAGCCGGTAGCGGCTGCTCAGATCCGGTGGAAGTGCAGGATGTCGCCGGGGACGAGGTCGTCGCCGACGACGACGAAGCCGTGCTTGACCACGTGGTCGTCGTCGATCACCTCGAAGTCCTCGACGAACCCGTGGCGGGTGCCGAAGACCGCGCTGTCGCCGGTGAGCCTGAAGTGGCCGTCGACCCAGCCGGGGCCGCTGAACACGCCGTGGTGGCCCCAGTCGTCGTAGTAGAAGCTGGTGAACTCCTTGTCCACCTCGCTCCAGCCGATGAGCCAGGTGGCGACGAGGCCGGGGACGGGGACGCGCTGTGTCAGCTCGTAGAACCGGCCGTCGGCGAGGGGGCGGGTGGAACAGGTCGCCTCACCGGTGGTGACCTTTTCCGTGGTCAGGTTCGTGTATTCGATGCGGAAATCCCCCAGCAGGAAATCCAGTTGCCGCATTTCCGCCGCCGGTTCACCGCGGCCGGGAAAGACGACTTCTCCGCTCGCGGCGGGAACGGAATCCCGTGCCGTGTCGTCCGAGGACTGAATGGGCTGCGCACTCATGGCCAACTCCGGGAGTTCGGGGGACCGTTGATACCGAAGGGAATTTATGGACTCGGCATTGCGGCGCACAAGCCCGGACGGAACGGTTAGGGGGGTCGTCGCGAGTGATGCGGGGGCGGAGCGGACCGGCTAGGGGTGTTCGGCGTTCCGGGAGGTCATTAGGCTCCGGCGGACGGGGCCGGCTCACCGTCCGGTTCCTTCCGGAAGGAGCGAGGCGATGACCACCGATCAGCAGTCTCCGATGCCCGAAACACAGGACGACTTTCCGTCACTGCTCGCCTGGCTGACGAAGAGCCGGCAGGAGAGTCCGGTTCTTCCCGACGCCTTCCCCGGTCTCTGGCATGTTTTCCGCCATGCCGATGTCTCCCGGGTGCTGTCCGATACGGCGACATATTCCAGTGACATGTCCGCTGTCATTCCGACCCACCCGGACACGGGCTGGATCGCGAAAGGGAACGTCGTCGGAATGGACCCGCCGATGCACCGCAGGCTGCGTTCACTGGTCAGCAAGGCGTTCACGCCGCGACTGGTGGCCGAGCTGGAGCCGCGGATCGCCGAGCTGGCCTCCGGTCTGCTGGACGCGGTCGCGGGCCGCGACCGGTTCGATCTCGTGGAGTCGATCACCCATCCGCTGCCCGTGTTCGTGATCGCGGAGATGCTGGGCATCCCGCTGGCGGACCGGCCCCTCTTCGAGAAGTGGGGTCTGGCCTTCATCTCGGCCAACGGCGGCGGCGAGAGCGCCCTGCCGAGCGAGGAGAACATCCTCTCCTTCGTGCAGACGGCCACGGAGATGCGGGCGTACATGCTGGAGCAGATCGCCATGCGCCGCGCGGCGCCCGGGGACGACCTGATCAGCCAGCTGGTGACGGCCCGCACCGAGGACGGCCGGTTGGAGGACGACGAGATCGTCGGTTTTGTCGGCACGCTGCTGCTGGCGGGTCACATCACCACGACGGCGGTGCTCGGCAGCACGGTGCTGTGCCTGGACGAGAACCCCGGGGCGCTGGCCGAGGTGCGCCGGGACCGGTCCCTGGTGCCGGCGGCGGTCGAGGAGGCGGTGCGGCTGCGCCCGGCCTTCTCCCGGCTGGTGCGGATGACCACGCGGGAGTCCCAGGTGGGCGGGGTGACGATCCCGGCCGGGCAGGTGCTGACACTGTGGACGGTCGCGGCCAACCGTGACCCGGAGCGGTTCGACGACCCGGACGGTTTCGACCTCCACCGCGACCAGCGGGGCCGCCATCTCGGCTTCGGCCAGGGCGTCCACTTCTGCATGGGCGCCCCGCTGGCCCGCCTGGAGGGCCGGATCGTACTGAACCTGCTGCTCGACCGGTTCCCGAAGCTGACCGTGGTGGCGGAGGACGACGCGGTGGCGTACCACCACCCGAAGAACGTGGTCGGCCCGCGCCGTCTGCTGGTCGACGTGACCCGGACCTGACCACCGGCGCGTGTGTGGCCGCGTTCCAGGGCGCCGGTCACACGGCGAAGTGGCCGCCGACCCCCTCCCGGGGTCGGCGGCCACTTCGCCGTGCCGTCCATCACCAGGCGACCGGCAGTCGCGGGATGTCGGGGTGCCAGCTCGGCAGGGTGTAGGCCTCGTCGAGCGAGGTGGCGAGCCGCAGGTGCGGCAGTCGCCGGAACAGGGCCCCGTAGGCGACTTCGAGGCCGACCCGGGTCAGGTTGGCGCCGAGACAGTGGTGGATGCCGGACCCGAACGAGAGGTGCCCTCGGGCCGCACGGCGCACGTCGAACCGGTCGGGGACGGGGAACTCGGCGGGGTCGCGGTTGGCGCCGCCCCCCGCGACGATGACGCCCTCGCCCTTCCTGATCGGCTGTCCGCCGATCTCGACGTCCTCACGGGCCACCCGGGGCATCAGGTCCAGCGGGCTGACCAGCCGTATCGTCTCGTCGACGGCGGCCGGCAGCAGCGCCGGGTCGTCCCGTACGAGGGCCAGTTGGCCGGGCTGTTCCAGCAGCATCCCGACCCCGACGGTCAGCATGGTCTGGACCGGCTTCTGGCCCGCTGTGAAGATCACGAAGCAGAGGCTCACGAGTTCGGCCTTGGTGAGCGACCCGGTGGTGACGTGCTGGGCGATCACCCGGCTGATCGGGTCGTCACCCGGGGTCTCGTACTTGGTGTCGACGAACCGGGTGAAGTACTCCTGCAGCGCGAGGATCGCCTTGGCCGCCTCGGCGGCCGCCTGTTCGGGGTCCTTGGGGGTGCCACCGCCCGAGTAGGTGCTGGCGAGCCACGCCTGCATGTCCGCGTACTCCATGCCGAGCGCCCAGCAGGTGATGCTCGCCGAGAACGGCTCGGAGAACTGGCCCACCAGGTCGGCGGATGCGCCCCCGGCGACCATGGCGTCGATCAGTTCGTCGGCCTTGCTCTCCATCCGGGGTCGCAGGTCCTCGGCCCGGCGCAGCGTGAACTCCCGTACCAGGGCCTTGCGGTGCGCGGTGTGCAGGGGCGGGTCGATCGTGTTGAGCAGGGGGAACGCCCGGAAGCCCTCGAACGCCGCGGCGTAGAGGGGGTATCCGGGGTTGGTGATGTCGGAGCTGAAGCGCTCGTCGCCGAGTACGGCGCGGGCCTGGTCGTAGCGGGTGATGAGCCAGACGCGCCGGCCGTTGTACAGCCGCCCCGGTGTGGGGGCGCCGGTGGCCCGGAAGGCGCCGTACCGCTCGGGCGGCGCGTAGGGGCACTCCCGCGGGAGGGGCAGGTCGACGTCGTCGGGGGCGGGGGCGGGGGCTTCGGTCACTGCACACGTTCCTTCTGTAAGGGGGCCGGGCATGACGGGCGTAGGGCGTCCAGGCGTACGGGACACGGAAGTACGGGAGTCGGGGCTTCAGGCCGACCAGCGCAGCAGACAGAGCCCGGCTGCCATGCCCGCGCCGAATCCGGCGAGCAGCAGCAGTTCGCCGTCGCCCAGCAGCTGTGCGCGGGCGGCCTCGTCGAGGGCGACGGGCACCGAAGCGGCCCCCATGTTCCCGTACTTGACGAGGGGGGTGTGGGTGCGGGCGCCGGTGAGGCCGCAGCGTTCGACGAGTTCGCCGAGGAGGACTCCGTTGGCCTGGTGCGGCACGAAGTGCGCCACCTCGTCGAGGGTCGTTCCGGTGCGCTCCAGCAGGGGGGTGATCATCGGGGGGACGTTCGCCATGACGAAGTCGGCGACGCCGCGTCCGATCATCCGCAGGCAGTGCCCGCCGTTCGCGACGGTCTCCGCGGAGGCCGGGACGCGGCTGCCGCCGCCCTCGATCCAGATCAGCTCGTGGGCGTCGCCCCGGCCGGCGAGTTCGACGTCGAGGATGCCGTACGGCTCGGGCACGGCGCCCACCACGGCGGCTCCGGCGGCGTCGCCGAGGAGGACGGCGGTGCCCCGGTCGGTGTAGTCGAGGAACCGTGAGTACAGGTCGGCGCCGATGACGAGGGCGAGGGAGCCGGGGCGCTGGGCGACGAGGGCGCGGGCGATGTCGAGGGCGTAGACGAAGCCGGCGCAGGCGATGTTGATGTCGAAGCAGGCGGCGCGGTGGGCGCCGAGCGCGCTCTGCACCAGTGAGGAGGTGGGCGGCAGGGGGGCGTCGCCGGTGGAGGTGGCGACGATGAGGTGGTCGATACGGTCGGCGGTGACGCCCGCGTCGCCGAGGGCGGCGGTGGCGGCGTGCCGGGCAAGGTCGGAGGTGGCCTCGTCCGGTGCGGCGTAGCGGCGTCCGGTGATCAGGGTGCGGCGGCCGATCCACTCGGCCGTGATGCCGGGGACGCGGCGGGCGATCTCCTCGTTGGTGATCTCCTCCTTGGGGAGGTAGGAGCCGGTGCCGAGGATGCCGATGCGGCTCGTCATCGCGTCACCGCCAGGGCGCCGGGCACGTCGGCGGCGAAGGCGCGCAGCGGGTTGAGGCGGTCCTCGCCGATGCGGGCCCGTCGTTCGGGGTCGGTGACACCCAGGCCGGGTTCGGGGGCGAGGCACAGGACGCCGACCTTGCCGATGTGTTCGTTGCGCTGCACCAGCCGGGTGGCCTCGCCGACCTCCTGGAGCGGGAAGAGCGAGGACATCACCGGCATGATGCGGCCCTGGCCGAACAGCCGGGCGCACTCCCACTGTTCGTGGAGGTTGGCCACATGGCTGCCGATCACCCGCTTCAGTTTCATCCACAGGTACCGGTTGTCGTAGCGGTGCCGGTAGCCGGTACTGGAGCCGCAGGTCACGACGGTGCCGCCGCGTCGCACCACGAACAGGGACATCCCGAAGGTGGCCTGTCCGACGTGCTCGAAGACGATGTGCGGGTCCTCGCCGGTCTCCCGGCGGATGACCGCGCCGAGCCGTTTGCCGTCGGCGATGGCCTGCTCGAAGTCGTCGCCCTCCGATTCACCGATGCCGATCTCCGAGCGGTCGATCACGATGTCGCAGCCGAGGGCCCGCAGCGCTTCCGCCTTCTCCGGGGAGCCGACGACGCCGACCGGGATGCCGCCGCCGTTCCTCACGAACTGCACGGCGTACGCGCCGACACCGCCGGTGGCTCCCCAGATCAGCACCACGTCGCCCTGCTTCATCCGGGCGCCCCGGTCCGAGACGAGCATCCGGTACGAGGTGCCGGCGCAGGCGGGCACGCACGCGGCCTCCTCCCAGGTAAGGTGGGCGGGCTTGGGGATGAGCTGGCTCGCGCGGGCCAGGCAGTAGTGGGCGAGGCCGCCGAAGTTGGTCTCGTAGCCCCAGGCGAGCTGGTGCTCGCCGAGCATGCCGTCGGCCTGGGTGACGGCCTCCTGCTCGTCGACGCAGGCGGCGTTGACGAGGACGTGGTCGCCCACGCGCCAGCGGCGGACCGCCGAGCCGACCCGCACGACGACGCCGGCCGCGTCCGAGCCGAGGACGTGGTAGGGCTGGTCGTGGCGGGCGGCCCAGCCGCCCTGCCGCCCGTAGGAGGCGAGGAACCGGAAAGTCGGCAGGGGTTCGAAGGTGGCGGACCAGACGGTGTTGTAGTTGATCGAGCTGGCCATGACGGCGATCAGCACCTCGTCGGGCGCCGGCTCCGGCATCGGCACGGGGCCGACCCGGAGGGTCTTGCGTACGTCCTTGTCGGCGACGTCCCGGAAGACGTCCACGTCCTCGACCCGGAGGTGGGCGGCGGTGAACTCCTCCGGCAGGGCCGCGCGTTCCAGCTCTTCCGGAGCCGCCCCCGCGAGCACCGCGTCAGTCACAGAACCCATGTCGGCCGCGCCTCCTCATTCCGCGATCGCGGTCCGTGTCGTCCAGCGGAAGACGGCGACCTCTTCGCCGTCGATCGTGGTGAATTCCCCTTTGTGGACGAAATGCTCATATCCCGCACCGAACCGGTGCTTGATCTTCTCCGTCAGCGAGGCCGTGAACTGAATCCTTTCCTCCTCGGGAAAGGACGAGGGGCCGTCGGACAGCAGTACCTTGAAATTGACCATGCCGAAACCTCTGCTTTCTCAGGGATTCACGAAAACGCGGATCGCGGATTCACCGTCCCTGAGAAATCTGGCAGTGGCCGTACTGGCGGACAACCCCTACACGACCCCGGAAAAACGCGCTCACGCGGTTTCCGGCAACCCCAGTTCCATGTGCAGTGGCAGTTCCTGACGGGAGGTGATGTCGAGTTTCTTGTAGACGCGGGTGAGGTGCTGTTCGACCGTGCTGACGGTGATGAAGAGTTCGGTCGAGATCTCCCGGTTGGTCATGCCCCGGGCCGCGAGCACCGCGACGCGCCTTTCCGATTCGCTGAGTTTCGCCGCGGGGGCCGGGATCCGGACGGGCCCCCGCGGGGACGGAATGCCCTGCCGCCCGTCGGCGAGCCCGAGGAAGGCGATCCGCTCCCGCAGCGGGGCGGCCCCGCACTCCTCGGCCAGTTGCTGCGCCTTGCGGAGGGTCAGATCGGCGCGGGCGGACTGGTCGAGGTCCTGGTAGGCCTCCGCGAGGTCGACGAGGACACGTGCCAGTTCCCAGGAGTTGCCCGACGCCTGCAGTTGTTCGGCGGCCCGGCTGAGCAGCCCCGGCCGCTCGCACACCTCCGCGAGCTGGGCCCGCGTCCGCAGCCACAGCCCGGTTCCCAGCGCGCCGCCGGTGTCGGGCTCGGCCTCATGGGCGTCCAGCATCTGCTCGGCCTCGCGGAGGTTACCGAGGGCGAGCCAGGCCTCGGCCGCGTCGATCCGCCAGGTCGGCCGGGGCCTGAGCGACAGCTCCCAACGCTCGGAGTACCGGCCCACGGCCAGGAAGTCCGAGAGTGCGAGATGCGGCCGGCCCACCGCCAGCAGGAGCCGGCCCCGGGCCATGAGGTAGTCCAGCCCGTAGACACTGCGGAAGAAGCCGTCGGGGACGGGCCGGTCGAGCAGCCGGACGGCCTCCGCGTACTGACCGGACGCGGTGCACGCGTTGATCAGCACCGTGAGGACCCCGCCGCACAGCCAGTGGCTCGGCGCCTCCCCGCCCAGCTCCACGATCTCCCGGGCGTATGCCTCCGCCTCCGTCAGCCTGCCCCGGGCCAGGGCGCTCTCGGCGCGCAGGGCCGTGAAGAGCTGCCGCCAGCCCTCGACGCCGCGCTCGGCGGCCTCCCGCTGGAAGTGCTCGCACCAAGCCTCGGCCAGATCCGGCCGGCCGGCGGCCGTGAGATGGCGCAGCTCGGGCACGATCAGCGCCAGGGTGGTGTCGCCCAGGGTCCAGGCGCCGAGGTGCTCCTCGGTCTCGCGGACGGCACGCGCCCCGACGTGGTGGTGGGTGAGACAGACGTCGAAGCCGACACCGTCGGCCTGGACGTGGTTGCCGAGGTCGTGGCCCTCACCGCACACGGTCCGCTCGAACGACATCCGCAGGGCCCAGGCGTCCGGTATGCCGGGCGTGAGGCAGGAGAACCAGGGCCAGCCTTCGTTGAGGGGGTCCCGCCGCAGGTCCTCCTCCCCCGAGTGGGTGGCGGGCGGGACCACGCCCCGGAGCATCGTCCTGCCCTCCGCCAGCCGCCCGCATCCGATCAGCAGCAGCGCGGTCAGCACCACGTGCGCGGGGCAGGGGCCCGCCCCGTGGGCGCAGTCCGGCCACGGGGACTTCTGCAGATACCGCTGCTCGACCCGCCACGGCTCGGTCCGCAGCAGTACAACGGAACGTTTCAGCGCGAGCCGGGCCCGTTCCCAGCAGTCGGTCGTGGAGTCCTGGGCGAGTTCCACGCAAGCCACCGCCAAGGGGGTGTCGTCCACGGCCAGGGCCTCGTCGGCGGCGCGCTGGAGGGTGGCCGCCTGCCACGACTCGGTGACGTGACCGATCTCCAGCAGATAGCGGGCCGTCACACGGGCGCCCGCGCCCCGCTCGCGCAGTCGTTCTGCGGTGCGCAGCAGGACCTCGGACCGCCGGTCGCGGCCCGCCTGTTCCAGTACCGCGGCCTCCATCACCGGATGCCGCAACCGCCAGCCGTCGACCAGACCGGCCTCGCGCAGCAGGTTCGTGCCGCGCACGATCTCCGCGCCGTCCAGGGGCAGCACGGCCGCCAGGCTGGGGAGGTCGGAGAACTCGCGCAGCGCGGCCATCCCCAGGGCGACGGACTCGGCCAGCGGCCCGCTGTGGCGTACGCAGTCCACGGCGACCTGCGCGTACAGACCACGCGGGTAGGGCCAGGGCGCTCCGAGACCGGAGCGTGCCTGCATGTCCAGTTCCTCGGCCAGGGCGTGGACGAGGAGCGGGCTGCCGCCGCTCACGGTGTGCAGTTCCTCGCCGACTTCGTCGTCCAGCGGGCCGCCGTGGAGCTTCTCGCAGAGTTCGACGGTCTGTTCCCGGTCCAGCAGGCCCAGCCTGATCCGGTGAAGGTTGGGCTGGCGGAGCAGGTCGCAGTGCACGTCGGCCTGGCGACCGCCGAACGGCAGCAGGGTGAGCACCAGCATGACGGGGTGTTTGCGCAGCCGTCGCCGGGTGGCTTTCAGCAGCCGGCGCCAGTGCGGCGCCTCACGGTCCTGGGGCTTGTCGAAGCAGACGACGACGGTCGAGGTCTGGGCCAGCGTCGCTATCAGGTCGGCTAATTCCGCCGGCTCCTCGCCTTCCGGCAGGCCCGCCGAGGCCGCGTTCTCCGTCCCCGCCGCGCAGAGGCCGCCGATGTCGGCCGCGGTGAGAACGGTCGCGCCGGTTTCCGCGGCGTAGTGCGCGAAACCGTCCATGAGGGAGGTCTTCCCGCAGCCGGCGCCGCCCTCCAATACCACGGTGGTGGCTGTGCCACGTTCACATTCTGCGAGCAGGGACTTCATGAGTTGCAGTTTGTCGTCTCGGCCAGAAAACAACATGTACCTAACCCCAATCACACCCCACCGTGTTCTGCGCGTTCTGTGGAATCAACCCAGAACGGTCGCAGAGCGCGCCGGACGGTCTGTAGAACTGTCCGATGCCTTCGGTGCCCCCGCAAACACCGCATCGGTAAGACGAGCGATACCACGTAAGACCTGCTCCGCCGCCCCGACCAGCGGTCGCTGCGGACTCGGCAACCAACATAGCCAAGGCACAGCAACCATGGAAGTGAGCATTCCGGAAACGCTCCGGATGCGGCGTGTAAAGATTCTCAGAGTTCAGTGGGAAGGATGATTACGCGTCAGTTCCCTGCCGGTTTCACCTTCCGCGGAAAGGGATCTGGCCATTTCCACCAGTGCCGCCGCGTCCATGGCGCGAATCTCGTCGCTCGGGTCCGGTTCCGTGCGCGGGGCCGCGCCCGGTGGTGCCGTCCGGCCCGCGGCGAGGGCGAGCAACGGGTCGAGCAGACCGCTCTCGCGCAGTCGTGCCAAGGGGACGGACAGGATGAGGCTGCGGATCTCAGCCTCCTGTCCGCCTCCGTCCGGCGCGGCCGCCGCCCGGGCCCCGCCCGGCGCGAGTTCCGCCGACACATGGGCGGCGAGCGCGTCGAGCCGTGGGTGATCGAAGACCAGGGTGGCCGGAAGTCGCAGTCCGGTGGCGGCATTGAGCCGGTTTCGCAGCTCGACGGCGGTGAGCGAGTCGAAGCCCATCTCGCGGAACGACCGGCCCGTGTCGACCAGCCCCGCGGTGGCGTGCCCGAGCACGGCGGCGACCTCGCCGCGCACGAGTGTGAGCAGGGCGCTGGTGCGCCGCTCCTCCGGCATGGCCGCCAGACGCCTGCGCAGCGCCTCTCCGGGCTCGTGCGTCTCCTGGGCGGCGGTCCGGCGTCGCGCGCGGGCGGCGGTCGGGCCGAGGAGGGGCTGGAACAGCGCGGGCAGCGGCTCACGCGCGTGCCGCGCCCGCAGGGCCGCGCCGTCCACGGGCGCCGCCACGACGGCGGGCCCCGAGGCCCGGCCGAGCAGCGCCTCGTCGAACAGGGCGAGCGCCTCGCCGGTGGACAGGGGCCGGAAGCCGCCGGCCCGCAGCCGCCGGTGATCGGTGGCGTCCAGATGGGCCGTCAGGGCACTGCTCTGTTCCCACAGCCCCCACCCGATGGACACGGCGGGCAGGCCCTGCGCCCGCCGCCGGTGGGCGAGGGCGTCCAGGAAGGCGTTCGCGGCCGCGTAGTTCGCCTGGCCCGGTGGGCCGACGGTGGCGGCGGCCGAGGAGAACAGCACGAACCGCCGTACCTCCGGGTGGAGTTCGGTGAGCCGGTGCAGGTTCCAGGTGCCGTACGTCTTCGGCCGGAGCACACCGCTGAGCCTGTCCGCCGTGAGCGAGCCGAGCGCCCCGTCGTCGGTGGTCCCCGCGCAGTGCACCACGCCGCCCAGCCGCACCCCGAGGTGCGCGAGGAGGCCGTGGAGGCGTTCCGCCGCGCCGGGGTCGGCGATGTCGCCGGCCACGACCTCGACCTCGGCGCCCGTTTCGGCGAGTTCGGCACGCAACGCCCGCGCCTCGGCCGCTTCCGGCCCCGAGCGGGACAGGAGGAGCAGATGCCGGGCCGCGTGGTGGGTGACGAGGCGGCGGGCGACCAGGGCGCCGAGGGTGCCGGTGCCGCCGGTGACGAGGACGGTCTCGTCCGGTGCGAACCCGGCGGGCGGCAGGGTCAGTACGGCCTTGCCGACCAGGGTGGCCTGGGCCAGCGCCCGGAACGCGCGCGGGGCGTGGTGGACGTCCCACACGGTCGCCGGGGGCGGGGTGAGCGTGCCGTCGGCGAACAGCGGGCCCAGCTCCCGCAGGATCTCCCGGATCCGTTCCGGGCCCGCGTCGGCCAGGTCGAACGGCAGGTACCCGACCTTCGGGCACTCGGCGGCGACACGTCTCGGGTCCCTCAGATCGGTCTTGCCCATCTCGACGAACCGCCCACCGTGCGGCAGCAGTTCGAGGGATGCGTCGGTGAACTCCCCCGCCAGACAGTTGAGGACGACGTCCATGCCACGGCCGTCGGTGGCGGCGAGGAACGCGTCGCGGAACTCCAGGGTGCGTGAGTCCGCGATGTGCGCGTCGTCGAGACCTGCCGCGCGCAGCGCGTCCCACTTGGGCCGGGAGGCCGTCGCGTACACCTCGGCCCCCAGCCGGCGGGCGAGTTGGACGGCGGCGGAGCCCACGCCGCCCGCCCCCGCGTGGATCAGGACCCTTTGGCCGGCGCGCAGCCCGCCGAGGTCCGCCAGGCCGTAGTACGCGGTCAGGAACGCGACCGTGGCCGAGGCGCCCTGCGTCTCGGTCCATGCGTCGGGCACCGGAGCGAGCAGCCGGGCGTCGGCGACGGACAGCGGGGCGAACGGGGTGTCGAGCGTGCCCATCACCCGGTCACCGAGCGAGAGCCACGAGACGCCGGGCCCCACCTCGGTCACCACCCCGCATCCCTCGCTCCCGAGCCGGGCCCGGTCCGGATACATGCCGAGCGCGATGAGGGTGTCCCTGAAGTTCAGCCCGGCCGCCCGCACGGCCACCCGCACCTGCCCCTCGGCGAGTTCGGCCGTGCCTTCCTCGTCGGGCACGAGCGCCAGGTTGCCGAAGGAGCCCGGCTCGGTGACGTCCAGCCGCCACTGCGCGACCCCGAAGGGCGGACGCAGCACATCCGACTCCCCGTCGACCCGCACCAGCCGCCGCCCGTGAACCCTGCCACCACGCACGGCGACCTCGGGTTCACCGGCCGCGAGGGCGGCATCGAGCAGGGCGGGGGTGAGGGAACCGCCGGGGGACGGGGCGGGGGCGGGCAGGCCCTTGGCGAGCGTGGCCGGGGAGGGTAGGCCCTCAACAGATCGGCCCTCAGCGGACAGGGCCAGGACGGGCGCCCCTACGGCGGACGGCTCGGAAGCAGGCAGAGCCTCGGCAGGCGTGACCGAACCGGCGGACAAACCCCCGACGGACAGCTTCGGCGCGGGCGCCCCGTCGACGAACGGCTCCAAGCCAGACGACCCGTCGACGGACGGCTTTCGGGCGGCCGGCCCGTCGGCGGTCGGCTCCAGGACCGACAAGCGATCGACGGACGGCTTTCGGGCAGGCGGCCCGCCGGCGAGCGCCTCCCCGGTGGGGGACTCGTCGTCCGTCACGTCCACCAGGACGAGTCGGCCCGGCGCCTCCGCCTGGGCCGATCGCAGCAGCCCGACCAGGGCGGCGTGGGCGGTTCCCGTGGCGGTCGGCGGCGTGCCGGGTACGGGCGCGGCGCCCCGGGTGACCACCACCAGCGGCGGCTCCGCGTTCCTGCCGTCGCCCAGCCAGTGCCGCAGCAGGTCCAGCCCCCAGGCGGCGGAGCGTTCGGCGGCCTCGGCCGGAGTGTCCTCGTCGGCCGTGACGGGGCAGCACGCGACCACCGCCGAGGGCACCGGTTCTCCCGCTGTCAGCGCGGCGTCCAGCTCCGCCACGTCGCCGTACCCCCGCCGGCCCGCCACCGCATCCGTGCCGAGCCACGCGTACGTCCCGGCGGTGGCGACACGGACCGGCAGTTCCGGCCACTCGACGCGCAGCAGTCCGTCCGGTCCCCCGGGTGCCGCCGCGGCCGGCCGGCCGGGGGAGACCGGCCGGAAGGTGAGTTCGTCGACGGCGAGGACGGGCGCGCCGAGCGCGTCCACCGCGTGCAGGGACAATCCGTCGGTGCCGGCCGGCGCCAGCCGGACCCGCAGCGAGGCGGCACCGGTCGCGTACGCCGTCACACCCGACCAGCAGAACGGCAGCCGCGCGCCCCCGTCCAGCGTGCCCGGGAGCAGGCTCGCGCCGTGCAGGGCCGCGTCCAGGAGCGCCGGGTGCGCCACGAAGCCGTCGCCCCCGGTGTGCGCGGGGTCCGTCTCGACCTCGGTGAACACCTCGTCGCCTCGCCGCCACGCGGCCCGCAGCCCGCGAAAGGCCGGCCCGTACCCGAACCCGGCGGTCGCCATCTTCTCGTACAGGCCGTCCAGTTCGACGGGTTCGGCCCCGGTGGGCGGCCACGCGCCCAGGTCGAACTCCGGCTGCGGGGCCCCGCTCAGGACGGCACTCCCGTGCCGTGTCCACTCCCCACCGCCCGGCTCCGTACGGGAACCGCCCGACTCCGTACGGGAGAAGAAGCGCACGGCTCGCCGCCCGTCCTCGTCCGGCTCCTCCACGACGATCTGCAGCTGCGCCGGCTCCGACTCGCTCAGCGACAGCGGTGCCGCCAGGACGAGTTCGTCGACCCGAGGAGTGCCCAGCCGCTCCCCCGCCCACAGCGCGAGTTCCAGCAAGGCCGTGCCGGGCAGCAGGACGGCGCCGTGCACCACGTGGTCGGCCGTCCAGGGCTGGTCCTTGGGCGAGAGCCGCCCGGTGAACACCGTGAGGTCCGCGTCGGCCGGCTCCACCGCCGCGCCGAGCAGGGGATGTTCGACCCGGCCGAGTCCGGCGAGGGCCGCGTCGCCGAACCGCGCGGCGGGCATCTCCGTCCAGTAGCGCCGGCGCTGGAAGGCGTACGTGGGCAGGTCCACGCCCCGCGCCCCGGTCCCGTCGAAACACGGCTGCCAGTCGACCGGGGCCCCGCGTACGTACGCCTCGCCCAGCGACAGCAGCAGCCGCTCCGGCCCGCCCTCTCCACGACGCAACGTGCCGGTGACCGCGATCTCGCGCCCGGCCGCCTCCGCCGTCTCCTGCACGGCACCGGTCAGCACCGCGTGTGGGCTCACCTCCACGAACAGCCCGTGTCCCTGCTCCAGCAGGGCCCGTGTCGTCTCCTCGAACCTCACCGGCTGCCGCAGATTGCGGAACCAGTACGCGCCGTCCAGCCCGGCCGTGTCGAGCCGGCCACCGGTGACGCACGAGTAGAACGCCACGCGGGAGGACGTCGGTGCCACGGGGGCCAGCAGGCCTGCCAACTCCTCGCGGACCTCCTCCACATGGGCGGAGTGGGAGGCGTAGTCCACCGCGATGCGCCGGGCCCGGGCGCCCCGGGCCTCCGCCTCGGCGATCACCTCGTCCAGACCTTCGGGCGGGCCGGCCACCACCACCGACGACGGGCCGTTGACCGCCGCGACCTCCACCCGTCCGTCGGCCGGCGCGGACAACTCGCGCACCTCGTCGACCGGCAGTTGTACGGACGCCATCCCGCCCCGGCCGGACAGGGCCAGGATCGCCCTGGACCGCAACGCCACCACCCGCGCCCCGTCCTCCAGCGACAACGCCCCGGCGACGACAGCGGCAGCGATCTCACCCTGGGAGTGACCCACGACGGCCGCGGGCTCCACCCCGTACGACCGCCACACCTCCGCCAGCGACACCATCACCGCCCACAACACCGGCTGAACCACGTCCACGCGGTCCAACTCGCGTGCCTCATCTAGGACTTCGGTGAGCGACCAGTCGACGAACGCCGACAACGCCCGCTCGCACTCGCCCATCCGGGCGGCGAACACCGGCGAGCTCTCCAGCAGTTCCACCGCCATCCCCGCCCACTGCGACCCCTGCCCCGGAAACACGAACACCGGCCCCGGGCCGCCGGCCACACGGCCTCGCACCACCCCCGCGTCCGGCCGCCCCTCCGCGATCGCCGCCACGCCCCGCAGCAGCTCTTCACGGCCCGCACCGACCACCACGGCCCGATGCTCCAGCGCGGCACGGGAGACCGTCGACGAGAGGCCGACGTCCTGCGGCCGTACGTCGGGGCGGCCCTGGAGATGGGTGAGCAGCTTCGTGGCCTGGGACCGCAGCGCGCTCTCGCCGCGTGCGGAGAGCAGCCAGGGCACGGGCCGGGTGCCCACGCTCTCCTCCGGTGGCGTGTCCGGGAGTTCGTCGCCCTGTTCGAGGATGACGTGGGCGTTGGTGCCGCTGATCCCGAAGGACGACACCCCTGCCCTGCGGGGACATCCCGTCTCCGGCCACTCCCGGGCCTCCGTCAGCACCTCCATGGCGCCCGCCGACCAGTCCACCTGTCGTGTCGGCGCGGAGACGTGCAGGGTCTTGGGCAGCACCCCGTGCCTCAGTGCCATCACTGTCTTGATCACACCGCCGACGCCCGCGGCCGCCACGGTGTGGCCGATGTTGGACTTGACGGAGCCGACCCACAGCGGCCGTTCCTCCGGGCGCCCTTGCCCGTAGGTCGCCAGCAGGGCCTGGGCCTCGATCGGGTCGCCGAGCCGGGTACCGGTGCCGTGGGCCTCCACCGCGTCCACGTCCGACGGGGACAGCCCCGCGTTCACCAACGCGTCCCGGATCACGCGCTGCTGCGAGGGGCCGTTCGGCGCCGTGAGCCCGTTGGAGGCACCGTCCTGGTTGACCGCCGAGCCACGGATCACCGCCAGCACCGGGCGGCCGTGGCGGCGGGCGTCGGACAGGCGCTCCACCATCAGCACCCCCACGCCCTCGCCCCAGCCGGTGCCGTCGGCCGTGTCCGCGAACGCCTTGCAGCGGCCGTCGGAGGCGAGGCCGCCCTGGCGGGCGAACTCGGGGAAGATGCCGGGAGTCGACATCACGGCCACGCCTCCGGCGAGCGCGAGGTCGCACTCCCCCATCCGCAGCGCCTGTACGGCGAGGTGCAGGGTGACGAGGGAGGAGGAGCAGGCCGTGTCGACGGTCAGCGCCGGGCCCTCCAGGCCGAGGGTGTACGCCACCCGGCCGGACATGACGCTGCTGGTCGTGCCGGTCAGCGACGAGGCCTCCTCGGAGTCCCGGCACATCGCCAGCAGACCGACGAAGTCCTCCGTCCCGCCGCCGAGGAAGACGCCGGTGCGGCTGCCGCGCAGCGACGACGGGTCGATGCCGGCCCGCTCCACCGCCTCCCAGGACACTTCCAGCAGCAGCCTCTGCTGCGGGTCCATGGCCAGCGCCTCGCGCGGCGAGATGCCGAAGAACTCCGCGTCGAAGCCGGCCGGATCGTCGAGGAAGCCGCCTTCCAGGGTCGCCGATGAGGAGGCGCCGCCGGCCGCCGCGTACAGGTCCTCCAGCGGCCAGCCCCGGTCGCGCGGGAAGGGGCCGATCGCGTCCACCGCGCCGGCCACCAGCTGCCACAGGTCGTCCGGGGAGGCGACCTGGCCGGGGAACCTGCAGGCCATGCCGGTGACGGCGATCGGCTCCCGTACCCGGTCCTCGGTCTGACGCAGCCGCTCGCGCAGCTCACGGGCGTCGGCTATGGCCCGCCTGAGGTAGTCGCGGAGCTTGCTCTCGGTGGCGCTGCCGGGTTCGGCGGGTGTGCTGGTCATACATGCGTCACTTTCCTCGAGGTGGGGGGTGGGTGCCTGCCCGGCGGGGGGGGGTGAGGCCCGCCGGGCGGGCGGGTGCCGTCCGGGTCAGGGCAGCCGGGCTCCGTCGTCGACCATGGCGAAGAGGTCGTCGTCTGAGGCCGTGTCGAGGTCGTGGTCGGTGTCGGTGTCGGTGTCGGTGGCCGTGCCGTCGGGCCGGCGCCAGGTCTCCAGGACCTGGCGGAGTCGTTCGTCGAGGTGCCTGCGGTCCGGGTCGTCGGAGGAGACGGCCCCCAGGTGCCGGAAGAGGCCGTCGAGCAGGGCCAGCGCCTCCTGGGCCGGTGACGCCTGGGGCGGGGCGAGTTCGGCGCGCAGCAGTTCCGCCAGCGCCTGGGGGGTGGGGTGGTCGAAGACGAGGGTGGCGGGCAGCCTCAGTCCGGTCGCGGCGCCGAGGCTGTTGCGCAGTTCCACGGCGGTCAGGGAGTCGAAGCCGAGTTCGCGGAAGGTCCGCTGGGAGCCGAGGGACGCGGGTGAGCCGTGGCCGAGGACGGTGGCGGTGTGCGTGGTGATGAGGTCCAGCAGCAGCCGGTCCCGTTCGGTGTCGGAGAGGGCGGCCAGCCGCTCGGCCAGGGCGGGTTCCTTGACACCCGCGACGGCGGCGCGCCGCAGGACGGGAGCCTGGACGAGGCCGCGGAAGACGGTGGGCAGGGTGCCCGCCTCGGCCTGTGCGCGCAGGGCGGCGGTGTCCAGCGCCAGGGGGGCGACCGCGTCGGCGTCCGCCCCGAGGGCGGCGTCGAACAGGGCGAGTCCCTGGTCCGGGCCGAGGGCGCGCAGCCCGGTCCGGGCCATGCGTCGCTGGTCGGTGTCGCCGAGGCCGGCGGTCATGCCGTCGCCTGTCTGCTCCCAGGCTCCCCAGAGCAGGGAGACGCCGGCGAGGCCTCGGGCCCTGCGCTGTGCGGCGAGGGCGTCCAGACAGACGTTCGCGGCGGCGTAGTTGGCCTGGCCCGGGTTGCCGGTGAAGCCGGAGGCGGAGGAGAACAGCGCGAACAGGGCCGGGTCGTGGCCGAGTTCGCGGGTGACGGCGTCGAGGTGGGCGGCGGCGTCGGTCTTGGGGCGCAGGACGCGGTGGAGTTGGTCGTCGGTGAGTCCGGCGGCGATGCCGTCGTCGAGGACGCCGGCGGTGTGCACGATCGCCGTGGTCGGCCGGTCGGGCGGCAGGCCGGCCAGTGCGGCGCGCAGTGCGTCGCGGTCGGCGGTGTCGCAGGAGAGGGTCGTGACGTCGGCGGCGCCGGCCGCGCGCAGTTCGGCCTCCAGTTCGGCGGCCCTCGGGGCGTCGGGGCCCCGGCGGCTGAGCAGCAGCAGATGCCGGGCGCCGTGACGGGCGACCAGATGGCGGGCGACGAGGCCGCCCAGGTGGCCGCTCGCCCCGGTGACGACGAAGGTGCCCGTGGGGTCGGTGCGGCGGGGGACGGTGAGGACGGCCTTGCCGACCAGTCTGGCCTGGCTCAGCGCTCGGAAGGCTTCGCGGGCCCGGCGGATGTCCCAGACGGTCAGCGGGGGCGGGGTGAGCGCTCCCTGCGCGAAGAGGTCGAGGACCGCCCGGAGCATCTCGCGCATCCGGTCGGGGGCCGCCTCCTGGAGGTCGTACGCCTGGTAGGTGACGCCGGGGTGGGCGGCGGACACGGCCTGCGGGTCGCGGATGTCGGTCTTGCCCATCTCCAGGAAGTGGCCGCCTCGGGGCAGCAGCCCCAGCCCCGCGTCGACGAACTCCCCGGCGAGACAGTCCAGGACGACGTCCATGCCCTGCCCGCCGGTGGTCTCGCGGAAGTGGTCGGCGAAGTCGAGGCTGCGCGAGTCGGCGGTGTGGGCGTCGTCGAGCCCGGCGGCCCGCAGGACGTGCCGCTTTCCGGCGCTGGAGGTGGCGTACACCTCGGCGCCCAGGTGCCGGGCGAGCTGGACGGCGGCGGTGCCGACGCCGCCGGCGCCGGCGTGGACGAGCACGCGCCGGCCGGGCTGGACGCCCGCGAGGTCCACGAGGCCGTAGTAGGCGGTGAGGTAGGCGATGGGTACGGCGGCGGCCTGTTCGAAGGTCCAGCCGTCGGGCATCGGGGCGAGCCAGCGGTGGTCGGTGACGGCGACCGGGCCGAAGGTGGCGGGGCCGAGCCCGAGGACGCGGTCACCGGGTTCGACGCCGGTCACGTCGGGACCCACGGCGGTGACCACGCCGGCGAGTTCACCGCCGAGGCCGCGCAGTCCGTCGACGAGGCCGAGGGCGACGACGACGTCCCGGAAGTTCACGCCGGAGGCGCGGACCTCGACCCGCACCTGGCCGGGGCCGAGTGGTGCGCCGAGGCCGTCGGGGGCGGGGACGAGCGCGAGGTCGTCGATGGTGGCGCCGTCGGCCGCCCGGTCGAGGACCCAGGGGCCGGGCCCGGGCGGTGGCAGCAGCGCGGAGTCGCGGGTGAGGGGGAGCAGCCGGGGCGCGTGGACGGTGCCGGCGCGCAGGGCGAGGCGGGGTTCGGGGAACGCCACGGCCCGGGTGAGGACGGCGGCCGACGCCTCGTCACCGTCCCAGTCGACGACGGCGATCCGGTCGGGGTTCTCGTGCGCGGCGGAACCCAGCAGGCCCCACACGGCGGCGGCGACCGGATCGGGGGCGTCCTCCTCGTCGCCGACGCGTACGGCGCCGCGCAGCAGCACAATCAGCCGGGCGGCGCCACCGTCGGCGGAGTCGGCGAGCCAGCGCCGTACGGTGTCGAGGGCCTGCTCGGTGACGTGGTGGACTGCCGCCACGGCCGCCACGTCGCCCGGCTCGGTGCCGGCGGGCAGTGCGGCTTCGAGGGCGAGGACGACCTGGTCGGCCTCCCGAGCGGCGGCGAAGGGGTCGGGACGGTGGGTGGCCTCCGGCAGGTCGGGCAGGCGGCCGGGGTCTCCGGCGAGGGCCCAGCGGTCGGCCGGGGCCGCGGGTTCGGCCGGCAGCGGGACCTCCTCCCAGCCGGGCAGGTGGAGGTCGTCCGTCGACGCGGCCGGGGCGGGGGCGGCGAGGTCGGGTGCGGCGCGGACGGTCAGCGAGCGGATCGTCGCCACAGGGGTGCCCGTGGGGTCGGCGAGCGCGAGGGCGAAGCTGTCCGGGCCGGTGGGGGTGATGTGCACGCGCAGCGCGGTGGCGCCGGTGGCGTGCAGGGTCACGCCGTCCCAGACGAACGGCAACCGGGCCTCACCGGCCGCCTCGGCGAACGGGCCGCCCGCGAACACGGCGGCGTGCAGGGCGGCGTCGGCGAGCGCGGGGTGGAGCGCGAAGTCGGCGGCGCTGGCGACCGGTTCGGGCAGGGCGACCTCCGCGTACACGTCGTCGCCGTGCCGCCAGGCGCGTCGCACGCCCTGGAAGGACGGGCCGTAGGCGAAGCCGCCGGCCGCGAAGTCGGCGTAGAGCGAGGCGGTGTCCACGGGCGTGGCGTCGGCCGGGGGCCAGGGGGCCGCCGTCTCCGCGTCGCCGCCGGGTTGTTCGGCGCCGAGGACGCCGTCGGCGTGGGTGGTCCATGTGTCGCCGTCGGCGGTCTCCGGCTGGGAGACCACGCGGAAGGCGCACCGGCCGTCGGCGTCGGGTTCGCAGACGACGACCTGGACCCGGACGCCGCCGGTGGCGGGCAGGACCAGGGGGGCCTGTAGGACGAGTTCGCCGACCGCCAGCGCCGTACGGGTGGTGGCCTCCAGGCGGGAGGCGGCGTGCAGGGCGAGTTCCAGGAGTGCGGTGCCGGGGACGAGGACCGAGCCGCCCACCGCGTGGTCGGCCAGCCACGGATGGGTGTCCAGGCCGAGTCGTCCGGTCAGCAGCAGGGTGCCGGTGCCCGCCACGGTGACGGCGGCGCCCAGCAGGGGGTGTCCGGCGGTGGGCAGTCCGGCCGCGCCCGTGGTGGCCGCAGCGCCCGGCTTGGGCCGTAGCCAGTAGTGCCGTCGCTGGAAGGCGTACGTCGGCAGGGGTACCCGTCGTGCGCCCCGGCCGGCGAAGAAGGCCGCCCAGTCCACCGGGACGCCACGGGCGTGCAGTTGCGCGAGCGCGGTCACGAGCGCGCGGGTCTCGGGCTGGTCCCGCCGCTGCGCCGCCACGGGCCGGAGGGCGCCCTCGTCGCCGTCCGCCATGGCGGTGAGCGCGGCGTCCGGGCCCAGTTCGACCTGTGCGGTGACGCCCGCCTCCCGCAGCGCGCGGGTCACGTCGTGGAAGCGCACGGTGTCCCGGACCTGGCGGGCCCAGTAGTCCGGCGACCGCCACTCCTCGTCGCCCTGGAGGGCGCCGGTGACGCTGGAGACGACGGGAACGGCCGGCGGACGGAACTCCAGCTTCCCCACGACGTCACGGAACTCGTCGAGCATGGGGTCCATCAGTGGCGAGTGGAAGGCGTGGGACACCCGCAGACGGCGGGTGCGGCGGCCGAGGCCGGAGAAGTGCCCGGCGATCGACGCGACCGCCGCGGCCGTGCCCGAGGCCACCACGGAACGCTCACCGTTGACGGCGGCCAGGGCGACGGCTGCCTCCTGGCCGGCGAGGAGCGGCGCGACCTCCTGCTCGGTGGCCTCCAGGGCCACCATGGCGCCGCCGCTCGGCAGGGCCTGCATGAGCCGGCCGCGTGCCGCCACCAGGGCGCACGCGTCGGGCAGCGCCAGCATGCCGGACACATGGGCGGCGGCGAGTTCGCCGATGGAGTGCCCGGCCAGGTACCGGGGCGTCACCCCCCAGCTCTCCACCAGCCGGAAGAGCGCCACCTCCATGGCGAAGGTCGCCGCCTGCGTGTACTGGGTCTCGTCCAGCAGCGCCGCCGCGTCACTGCCGGGCTCGGCGAACATCAGGGGCCGCAGGGGCTGTTCGAGGTGTCCGTCGAGCTCGGCGCAGACCGCGTCGAGGGCGTCGGCGTAGACCGGGAAAACGGCGTGCAACTCCCGCCCCATGCCCGGTCGTTGGGCGCCCTGTCCGGTGAACAGGAAGGCGCAGACCTGCTCGTCGGCCAGGGCCGTCACCAGGCCGGGTGCGGGCTCCCCGGCGGCCAGGGCCGTCAGGGCACGGCCGAGGTCGTCGGCGTCCGTCGCGACCACCACGGCCCGGTGTTCGAGCGCGGCGCGTGTGGTGGCGGTGGCGAGGCCGACATCGAGGAGGCGGGGGGCGTCGGCTCCGGTGGCAGGGGTCACATACTCGTGCAACCGGGCGGCCTGCGCCCGCAGTGCTTCGCCATCACGCGCGGAGACGAACACGGGCACGGCGGGCAGCGCCGGGACGGCCGGGGTGAGGGCACGCTGGTTCGCGGCGACGGCACGCCGCTCCTCGCCGACAGCGCGGTGGTCCGCGGTCCCGCCACGCCGGTTCTCACTGCCGGCACGCCGCTCCTCGCCGACAACACGCTGGTCCACGGTCCCGTCACGCCGGATCTCGTCGGCAGCACGCTGGTTCGCGAAGCCGGCGCGCTGCTCCTCGCCCTGCTTCTCGGTATCGTCACGCCGTTTCTCGGCGGCGGCCGCGGGCCCCCCGGCCGGTACGGCATCGGCTGCGGGTCGCCCGAAGGCGTCGGCCGCAGCTCCCGCCGACCTGGCCCCCGCCCCCGCGCCCACGCCCGTGCCCGTGCCCCTGCCCGTGCCCGTGCCCGCGGCGGTCAGCGTCCGGCCAGGGACACCCCCCACAGCGGCCCCCTCCGGCTCCCCCGCCTCATCCCCGGCCGACTCCCCATCCACCGGGGCCTGTTCGATGATCACGTGCGCGTTCGTGCCGCCCACGCCGAACGACGAGACGGCGGCCCTCCGGGGGCGGCCGAGGTCGGGCCAGTCGCGGGGCTCGGTGAGGAGTTCGACGGCCCCGGCGGTCCAGTCCACCTGGGGCGTCGGCCGGTCGACGTGGAGGGTGCGGGGCAGGCGCCCGTGCCGCATCGCCATCACCATCTTGATGACCCCGGCGGCCCCGGCGGCGGCCTGGGGATGGGCCAGGTTGGACTTCACCGACCCCAGCCACAGCGGCTGCCCGTCGGGCCGCTCCGCGCCGTACGTGGCCAGCAGCGCCTGCGCCTCCACGGGGTCGCCGAGCCGCGTGCCGGTGCCGTGCCCCTCGACGACGTCGACGTCGGCGGCGGTCAGCCGGGCGTTGGCCAACGCCTGCCGGATGACGCGCTGTTGGGAAGGGCCGTTGGGAGCGGTCAGCCCGTTGGACGCGCCGTCCTGGTTGACGGCGGTGCCGCGGATCACGGCGAGGACCTGGTGACCGTGGCGCCGGGCGTCCGAGAGCCGCTCCACGACCAGGACGGCCGCGCCCTCGCCCCACGCGGTGCCGTCGGCTGCGTCCGCGAACGAGCGGCAACGGCCGTAGGGGGCCACGTTCCCCTGCCGGGTGCTCTCGACGAAGGTGAACGGGCTGGACATGACGGTGACACCGCCGGCCAGTGCCAGCTCGCACTCACCGGCGCGCAGTGCCTGGGCCGCCAGGTGCAGGGTGACCAGGGAGGAGGAGCAGGCCGTGTCCACGGTGAGGGCCGGGCCCTCCAGGCCGAGGGTGTAGGCGACGCGACCGGAGACGACGCTGCCGGCGATGCCGGTGCTGAGCAGCCCCTGGGCCTCGTCGGGCAGGGTGGACAGCTCGCCGCCGTAGTCGTGGTACATGAGCCCGGCGTACACACCGGTGCGGCTGCCGGCGAGCGTGGCGGGCACGATCTGGGCGTGCTCCAGCGCCTCCCAGGACACCTCCAGCAGCAACCGCTGCTGCGGGTCCATCGCGAGGGCCTCGCGCGGTGAGATCCCGAAGAAGCCGGCGTCGAACTCGCCCGCGTCGTACAGGAAGGCACCTTCCCGGGCACGGCTGGTGCCGAGCCGGTCGTCGCCGTCGGCGAACAGGGCCTCGAAGTCCCAGCCCCGGTCGTCGGGCATGGCCCCGACGGCGTCCCGGTCCTCGTCCACCAGCCGCCACAGGTCGTCGGGGCCGGTGACACCGCCGGGGAAGCGGCAGCCGATGCCGACGACGGCTATGGGTTCGCTGTCGGCGTCCTCCAGCTGTTTGAGCCGTCTGTGCGCCTTGCGAAGATCGCCCGTCATCGTGCGGATGTACTCGACGAGCCGTGCTTCGTCCGTCACTGGAACCCCCTGGGGTCGGAGCCGTGCGGATGTACACCAGGGAGCGGGCAGCGGCTGCCGCAGGACGGCGGGCCGAGCGGTCCTGGATATGTGGAGATTCAAGTAGAACGATCACGGCCGCGCCGCAACACCCCTGACCTCGCCCCCGGAGGTTAGGGGTGGGGTCAGGGGGCCGACGCCACCTGCCGCCCACCGTCGGCTGTTAGCGTCCGAAGACCGCCAGCCCCGAGCCTCCGGAGCCACCAGGTGACCGTGCAGACCGAGAACAGGGATCTGTGGATCCGCCGCTACCACCCCGCCCCGGACAGTGCCGTACGACTGCTGTGCCTGCCGCACGCCGGAGGGTCGGCGAGCTTCTACTTCCCCGTCTCCCAGGCCCTCTCGCCACGGATCGACGTGCTCGCGGTGCAGTACCCGGGACGTCAGGACCGGCGTCTGGAACCGTGCGTGGAGACCATCCCCGAACTCGCCGACCGGCTCCTGCCGTTGGTCCTCCGGGAGGCGGACCGTCCCCTCGCCCTCTTCGGCCACAGCATGGGCGCGTCACTCGCCTTCGAACTGGCCGGCCTCCTGGAGCGAGAGGCCGGTGTCGTACCGGCGATGCTCTTCGCCTCGGGCCGGCGCGCCCCCTCGCGCTTCCGCGCCGAGGAGGACATTCATCGTCGCGGCGACGAAGCGCTCCTCACCGAGATCAAACGACTCGCCGGCACCGACAGCCGCGTCCTCGGCGACGACGAGATGCTCCGCATGATCCTGCCCGCCCTCCGCAACGACTACCGCGCCGCCGAGCTCTACCGCCCCGCCCGTGTCCACCAAGTGACCTGCCCCATAACGGCGTTGGTCGGCACCACCGACCCCAAGGCCCCTCTGGACGACGTCCAGGCATGGCAGGAGCACACCACAGGCCCCTTCACCACGCACACCTATCCCGGCGGCCACTTCTACCTGGTCGACCAGGCCCCCCAGGTGATCCACCTGATCACCGAGACCCTGACCGCGGTACGACCGACCGCACCGGCCGAGTCCCCTCGACGGTGACCGTCGGCCCGCGGGGCGAGCCCTGCAACCGCCCGCCCCGGACGTCGGCGGCTCAGGCGCGCGGCTTCCGCCAGATCCTGATCTCGGTCGCCGGAAGCCGTTCCGCGAAGCGGCCGTCCGAGGCCTCCCGCTCCAGCAGCGCACGCAGATCCCGCTCGAACTCCCGCAGTCGGTCGCCGAACAGGTGCGGCGCGGAGGCGGAGTGGGAGAACGTCCACGCGACGATGTCGTCCACCGTGCGGGTGACCACTTGCCCGGCGGGCACGACATGTCGTTCGTAGTGATCGAAGCCGGCGCGCACGATGACGCGGTCCTCGCCGCCCGGCGTGCCGTGGACGAGCCGTCCCTGCCCCGCACGGCGCACCGGACCCAGATGGCGGCGCACCAGGTCACCGATCCGGTCGTACGGCGGCGCGGGCGACGGCAGCGGTGCCGGTTCGGGCGGCGGGTCCTTGAGGTCGCCGATGTGGACGAACGCGCCGCCCGGCTCCAGCATCTCCCGCACGGTGGCCGCGACCCGATCGCGGTCCGTCCAGTGGAAGGACTGGGCGAACACCACGACCCGGAACTCCCCCAGCCCCGCCGGCAGATCCTCGGCGCGGGCGGCCACCCAGCGCGCGTTGGTCACCCCTCGGCGGCCGGCCTGTCGTTCGGCCTCGGCGAGCATGTCCTCGTCGGGGTCGACGCCGACGGCCTCCGTGAAGAACCTCGCCATCGGGAGCAGCACGATGCCCGGGCCACAGCCGACGTCCAGGAGTCTCCCCCGGCCGTCCAGCCCGAGCGCGTCGGCCAGTGTGTCGGCGAAGCCCTGTGCGTATGGAAGGCGACCGCGCTCGTAGTGGGCCGCGCTTCCCCGGAACAGCGTGCTGTCCCACTCCCATCCGTCGGGCATGTGCGCCCCCTTCCCCTAGTCCGCGAGATCGTCGGCGGATTCGGTTCCGACGGCGAAGTCGCGGTCCTGGATATCACTGGACATCAGTCGAACTCCTCGACGTACTCCTTGGGCGGCCCCAGTTCGGGCCGGTCCCGCAACTCCAGCTCCCTGCCGAGGCGTTCCAACCGGGTCGACCTGGCCTTCGGCAGACCGGCCACGCCAGCTCGACCCACCCCGGGGCGAACGGCACACTCACCGCCGACAAGCTGACCGACGGCAGCCTCACCACCCGCTGGGCCGCCGCCGACGACGCCACCTACCCCATCATCCTCGACATCGACCTCGGCGCGGACACCACCTTCGACGAGGTCTACCTGGACGAGTACACCGACTCAGGCACCAACCCGCGTGTG
This sequence comes from Streptomyces sp. NPDC002787, assembly GCF_053592095.1. Taxonomy (NCBI): domain Bacteria; kingdom Bacillati; phylum Actinomycetota; class Actinomycetes; order Kitasatosporales; family Streptomycetaceae; genus Streptomyces; species Streptomyces sp. NPDC002787. The sequence continues at coordinate 41,773 of NZ_JBSFVC010000011.1, forward strand.
CGGTCGTTCGACCTGCAGCGGTGGGACGCCGGAACCAGCCGGTGGGTCACCTTCGCGTCCCGTGACTCCGGCATCGGCCACGACCTCACCGTGACCGGCTTCGGCGACATCACGACCTCCCGGCTCCGCGTGGCGCTGACGGGGCAGCTCGCGACGGAGCAGTACACCCCGACGCTCACCGAGATCTCCGTCTACAACTCCGGCGGCCGGGCCGGGCCGTAGCGCGGGGCGGCCACCGGGTGGGGGGACGGGGGGACGCCACGGCATCCGCGCGCCCGGCTGCTCACCGTGCGGGCGGGGCCTCAGCGGGACATCCGCCGGTCGGCCAGGCTGACGAGCGGAGGACGGCCGCGTTGCGTACGCGGCGGGTCCGTCCGTGTTCGGCGAGCAGGGTGAGGGCCTCGGGCGGAACGGCGAACTGCCCGCTCGTGGCCTTGCGCTGGCACCAGTCGGATGCGGTGGTCAGTTCCTCGGGGGCCCAGGGTCTGCCCAGGGTGATCGCGCTGAGCAGGGTCCATTCCCGCAGGCGGCCGGCGAGGAAGTCACGCTCGGCGACGACGCCGGTCAGGGTGTCGGCCCAGGCCGTGAACCGGGACTCGGTCAGCGTCCGGGCGGCCCGGCGGTCGATGTGGCGGACCACCGCGCTCTGTGCCATCGTCGCGTCCTCGTCCCGCAGAACGGCTGCCACCAGCCCGACCTCGTCCTCCTCGGCGACGGCCTCCAGGGCCATGAGATACCGGCCGAAACGTCGGTGCTCGGCCGGCTCCTCATCCACGAACAGGCCGCGCCGTCGGCTAGGCACCCAGGCCGAGCAGGGCCACCTCAAGGGGCAACGCGGGACGCTCGGGGAGGGCCGGGGGCTCCTCTCCTCGGCCGGTGTGCGTGGGCGGGACGACGCGGAGCGCCTTGATGCCGTCGGCGGCCCATCCGGCGTCCGTCGGAGGCAGCGACAGGGTCATGCGCCGGCCGTCGGCCAGGGTGGTCTCAAGCTTGGTCGGGTCGTTCGTCGTCATGGAAACTCACTTCCATCGCACACCAGGTGTGTCCAGCCTCAACTCGAAGGACGCCTGTTCGAGCCAAGAAGTTCCCTCCTGCGGGGATCTCCCACCGGTGTCGACCGGCTCCGGTGACCGCGGGGGTTCGTCGACGAGCGGCACCGGGCCGAGATGGGGTCGCACATCACCATCCTCACCCTGCCGTTGGTGGCCGTCGTGCTGTTGGCGGGCTGCTCCTGGTGATCGGTTCCCTTCCGCTCGCCCACGCCTTCGACTCGCTGACACTCACTCAGCTGTACGCCGTCGGGATGGTCCTGTGCGTGGTCCGATCCCGGGAGGCCGGTTCCCTGTGCGACCTGGCCGGGCGGGTGCGGCCAGTGGCGACGGAGAGGCCCCGAACCATCTCTCCGGTGGAGCGGGGGCCCGTACGCCGGCGCCGTGCCCGGCGTCCCAGGCAGTTACGACCCCTGCTCGGACTCACCGGAAATGTGAACTGACGTACGGGGCAAGGGTGTCGGGACGTAAGTTGTGCCTGGAAGACCTCGCTTCGGCTGAAAGACGGACGGTAGACATGACCGACCACGCGACGGCGCCCGGACCGGCGGCGCAACAGAAGATCGACACCTCGGTGCCGCACTCGGCCCGTATCTGGAACTACTGGCTGGGCGGGAAGGACAACTACCCCGTCGACGAGCAGGCCGGCGACGCGTACACCGCCGTGTTCCCCGGCATCGTGACCATCGCCCGCAGCAGCCGGGCGTTTCTGCGCCGCAACATCACGTACCTGGTCGCCGAGGCGGGCATACGGCAGTTCCTGGACGTCGGTACGGGCCTGCCGACCGCGGACAACACCCATGAGGTCGCCCAGCGGATCGCTCCCGAGACCCGGATCGTCTACGTCGACAACGACCCGATGGTCCTGGCGCACGCCCGTGCCCTGCTCTACTCCACGCCGGAGGGGGCGACCGCCTACGTCGACTCCAATGTGCTCGAACCGGACCGCATCCTGGAGGCGGCCGCCAAGACGCTGGACCTCGGCCGGCCCACGGCGCTGATCCTCAGCAACATCCTGGGCCATGTCGCCACGTACGACCAGGCACGCTCCATCGTGACGCACCTGATGGGGGCGCTGCCGTCCGGCAGCTACCTGTCCATCAACGACGGTTCGCGCGGCATCGACCCGGTCTTCGAACAGGCCCAGGACGGGTACAACGAGAGCGGCGCCGTGCCGTACAACCTGCGCACCGTCGAGGAGATCACCTCGTTCTTCGACGGCCTGGAACTCCTGGACCCCGGCGTCATCTCGGTCCCCCTCTGGCGCCCGGACCCCGCCGACGCCGCCCCGGCGGTCATCGCCGAACACGGCGGCCTCGCCCTCAAGCCGTGACGCACACCGCGTTGCGGTGAGCCGAGGTGGCGCGGGGCGCCGGCTCCATCCGCCGCCCGGCAACGGGCCGGGCCACCTGTGGTCAGGAGGGCGGGCTCTCCGGCAGGCTTCGCGGGATGGCTGACGTGTCCGCGGACGACCAGGTTTATGCCTCGCCCCGTTCCCTGGAGGGGCTGCTGCAGCGGGGCCGGGGGCTCGGGGCGCTGCGGGCGCTCGGTGAGGCGGGGACGTCGGCCGAGCCGGTGTACGCGGTCGTGCGGCGGGACTGGCGGTGGGACACGGCGGTGGACGACCGCGCTGTCTATCTCGCTTGCCTGATCCGTGAGTTGGGGCTGGCCCTCGCTCCGGTCCTCGACCTGCTGACGGGAGACGGCGACAACTGCGAGCGGGCCACCGGGATCCTGGAGCTGTTGGCCCTGGCGGGGTCGGTCGAGGCCCGCGAAGGGCTGCGGGCGTACGTCCGCGAGGGCGAGCACTGGGCCGATGTGCTGGAGTCGGTGGCGAAGGCCTGGCCCGTCGAGTGGTGGGACGATCTGGCCGAGGTCGCCCGGCACCGCCTGGGCGGGGACGAGCCCCGGTTGTGGCGTTCCGATCCCTGGGCGCGGTGGAGGCTTGGGGCCGGACCGGGCGGGCCTGTTCGTTCGCCTCGGACGCACACACTCGACGTGGGCCCGAGCAGCCGTCGGCTCCTGGACGTCCTCGCCGACGGCTCGTCCGCCAGGCACCTGAAGATCCAGGCCCTGCGCACCCTGTCCGGGCGTCCGCCGGAGCCGGCGCTGATCCCGCTGGTCCCCGGCCTTGCGGAGGCGAACGGTGAACTGCCCCTGCCGGGGCTCGGGTCGGCGGTCGCGCGGCTCGGCACGCCCGCCGTGCCCGAGGCGCGGGCATGGGCGGTGGACGGACGGTCCTGGCTGTCGTGGATCGGTATCCAGGTGCTGGCGGAACACGGTACGGCCCAGGACCTGCCCGTACTGCTGGCGGAGCTCTCGGCGCTGGAAACGGCACACCAGTGGTGCGGTCCCTGCGTGCCGGCCGCCGGGATCGCCCGTTTCGGCGAGGCGGGCGCGGACGCGGCGCCGGCGCTGCGCCGGCTCTGGCTGCGCACACCGCACTCGTACGAGCGGCCCGACTACCTGAGGGCGTTGGCGGCGGTCGCGCCGGCCGGACTCGACTTCGCGTACACCGAGTCGCTGTGGGACTGCGAATCGAACGCGCGGCTGCTGGGGATCGCGCACGCACCCGATCTGCCGCACGTGCGAGAGCGGCTGGTTCAGCTCCGGGCCGATCCGATGGAAGACGCCGAGGTGCGGGCCGCCGCCGGGAACCGCCTGGTCACCGGCGGTCGGTGATCGAACACTTTCCGGCCAAAGACTTGATATGCCCCTGACATAGCCCGCGCACGTCTGTCACTCTGTGCGCATTCCGTCTCACGACGGCGCACGCGCACCCGCATCGCAGTACTCCCTGCACCACCCGGTGCCTCGACCCGTGCACCGGGTCCGTCGTACGGCCGCTCGTCCAACGTCGGCCGCAGCAAAGGAGTTCGCGTGAGATCCACCCCCCACAGACGTACCACGGCCACGGCCGCCCTCGTCGTCGCGGCGGCGGTACTCGCCGTCGCCGTCCCGGGCGCCCCGGCTGTCGCAGGCGGTGACGGCGGAGAAGGCACCCTCCGTCCCGCGGCGGCGGCGAAACCGGACCGCGGGGCCCTGCCCGCACAGCTCACTCCCACGCAGCGCGACACCCTCATCCGCAAGGCCGAGAAGGCCACGGACAGGACGGCCGACCGCCTCGGGCTGGGCGGCCAGGAGGAGTTGCGCGTCCGTGACGTCGTCAAGGACGCCGACGGCACCGTGCACACCAGGTACGAGCGCACCTACGCCGGCCTGCCCGTCCTCGGCGGCGACCTCATCGTCCACGCCGCGAAGTCCGGTGCGATCGAGAGTGTCACCCGGGCCCGCAAGGCCGAGTTGAAGGTGAGCGACCTCAGCGCCGAGGTCAGCAGGGCCACCGCCGAGAAGCAGGCGCTCGCGGCGGCGAAGGAGGAAGGGTCCACCAAGACCGCGCCGGACAGCAGCCGCAAGGTCGTCTGGGCCGCGAAGGGCACGCCGACCCTCGCCTACGAGACCGTCGTGAGCGGTTTCCAGCACGACGACACACCCAGTGAGCTGCACGTCATCACCGACGCGCAGACCGGGAAGAAGCTGTTCGAGTACGAGGCCGTGCACACCGGCACGGGCAACACCCGCTACAGCGGCACGGTCCCCCTCGGCACCAGCCAGTCCGGCTCGTCGTTCACGCTGACCGACGCGGACCGGGGCAACCACCGCACGTACAACCTGAACCGCGGCTCGTCCGGGACGGGCACGCTGTTCAGCGGATCCGACGACATCTGGGGCGACGGGACCACCGCCGACCTGGAGACCGCGGGCGCGGACGCGCACTACGGGGCCGCACTGACCTGGGACTACTACAAGAACGTGCACGGGCGGAACGGCCTGCGCAACGACGGCGTCGCGCCGTACAGCCGGGTCCACTACGGCAACAACTACGTCAACGCGTTCTGGCAGGACTCCTGCTTCTGCATGACGTACGGCGACGGCTCCGGCAACGCCAACCCGCTCACCTCGATCGACGTGGCCGCGCACGAGATGACGCACGGTCTGACGTCGGTCACCGCCAAACTCAACTACAGCGGTGAGTCGGGCGGCTTGAACGAGGCGACCTCCGACATCTTCGCCGCCGCCGTGGAGTTCGCCGCGGGCAACGCCAACGACGTCGGCGACTACCTGGTCGGCGAGAAGATCGACATCAACGGCGACGGTACGCCTCTGCGTTACATGGACCGGCCCAGCAAGGACGGTTCCTCACGCGACTACTGGTCCTCCACGCTCGGCAACATCGACGTCCACTACTCCTCGGGTCCGGCCAACCACTGGTACTACCTGGCCTCCGAGGGCAGCGGCGCGAAGGTCGTCAACGGCGTCTCCTACGACTCGCCGACCTTCGACGGGCTGCCGGTGACCCCGATAGGCCGGGACGCGGCCGAGAAGATCTGGTTCCGGGCGCTCACCACGTACATGACGTCCACGACCAACTACGCGGGCGCCCGCACCGCCACCCTGCAGGCCGCCGCCGACCTGTACGGGCTCGGCTCGGTGACCTACAACAACACCGCCAACGCCTGGGCCGCGATCAACGTCGGCTCCCGGATCCTCGACGGGGTGACGGTCGTCCCGCCGGCCGCCCAGTACTCCCTGGTCGGCCAGGCCGTCACGCTGGACGTCCAGGCGTCCTCCACCAACGCCGGCGCCCTGTCGTACGCGGCCACGGGTCTGCCGGACGGGCTGTCCATCGACAGCGCCACGGGCCGCGTCTCGGGCACACCGACCACGGCCGGGAGCTGGACGCCTACGGTCACCGTGACGGACGCGGCCGGCGAGAGGGGTACGGCGGGCTTCGCCTGGCGGGTGGACGAGGAGGGGAACCAGTCGGTGTTCGAGAACACCGCCGACTACCAGATCCCCGACAACTCCACCGTGGATTCCCCGATCGACGTCAACCGGGCCGGAGCGGCGTCCAGCGCGCTCACCGTGGACGTGAACATCGTCCACACCTGGCGCGGTGACCTGGTCGTCGACCTCGTGTCCCCGGACGGCACGGCGTACCGGCTGAAGAACTCCTCGTCGTCCGACTCGGCCGACAACGTGGAGGCGACGTACACGGTGGACGCCTCCTCCGAAACCGCCGCGGGCACCTGGAAGTTGCGGGTCCAGGACGTGGCCAGCCTCGACACCGGCTACATCAACAGCTGGAAGCTGACCTTCTGATCTCCCGTCAACTTCCTTGTGGGTGAACGAAGTCAGTTACTGAGCGGCCGGTCCTGCCCCTGCGGGACCGGCCGTTCGGCCGTCCTGCCCTCCGCGTCGATGTGCGGCAGCACGCGGTCCAGCCAGTGCGGGGTCCACCAGGCATGACGGCCGAGGAGGGTCATCACCGCCGGGACGAGGAGCAGCCGTACGACGGACGCGTCGATGAGGACGCTCACGGCGAGGCCGAGACCCAGCATCTTGACGACGATGTTGTCGCTGATGATGAACGCGGCGAAGACGCTCACCATGATCAGGGCGGCGCACGTGATGACGCGGGCGGTGATCTCCAGGGCATGGGCGACGGCGGCCCGCGCGTCGCCGGACTGGAGCCAGGCCTCGTGGACGCGGGAGAGCAGGAAGATCTCGTAGTCCATGCTGAGGCCGAAGATGATGGCGAACATCATCATCGGGACGTAGCTCTCGATGGGCACCTTGCCCGAGACCCCCAGGGCGGGGCCGCCCCAGCCCCATTGGAAGACGGCGACGACCACACCGTACGAGGCGGTGATGGACAGGACGTTGAGGGCCGCCGCCTTCAACGCGACGAGCAGCCCACGGAAGACGATGAGGATGATCAGGAAGGCCAGGGCGACGACGACCGCGATGATCAGGGGCAGTCGGCTCGCCACGATGTCGCGGAAGTCGACCTGGGAGGCCGTGGTGCCGGTGACGTATCCCTCGGCCTGGGTACCGGCGACCGAGGCGGGCAGGGTGTCGTCGACCAGACGGTTCACCAGATCCGTGGTGTCGGCGTCCTGGGGGGACTTCGCCGAGTAGACCGTGCCGACGAGGACGTCCCCGTCCTGGGTGGCGGACAGCGGGGTGACCGCGTGCGCTCCCTCCACCGCGTCGAGGTTCTTCTGCGCGGTGCTCTGGAGGGTCTGGCGGTCGGACGACGGGACGGAGGTCTGGTCGATGACGACGGTGAGCGGGCCGTTGGAGCCGGGCCCGAAGGCATCGGTCATCAGGTCGTAGGCGCGGCGGTCGGTGAAGGAGGTGGGGTCGGCGCCGTCGCCGATGTGTCCGAGCTGGAGGGAGAAGACGGGGATCGCCAGGATCGCGATCGTGGTGACGCCGGCAGCGAGGAAATGCCAGGGCCGGTGCTCCACGCGCTGGGCGTACCGGTGCCAGGTGCCCTGGATCGCGGCCCCCTCCTCTGCCCCCTCCTCGGCGCCGGTCTCGGCGACCGGCTTGCGCACGTGCCAGCGGTCGATGCGTCGGCCGATGAGCCCCAGCAGGGCCGGGACCAGGGTCAGGGCGCCGGCGACCGCCGAGACGACGGTGACGGCGGCCGCGAGTCCGAGTTTGCCGATGAAGCTCACCCCGGACGCGTACAGCCCGGCCAGGGCGATGATCACCGTGCAGCCGGAGACCAGGACGGCGCGGCCGCTGGTCGCCGCCGCGTGTCCGGCGGCGTGCGCCGGGTCGGCGCCGTCCATGAGGTCCTGCCGGTGACGGGTGATCAGGAACAGGGCGTAGTCGATGCCCACGCCGAGGCCGATCATCGTGGCCAGGGTCGGGGAGACGGTGGCGAAGGTGAACGCGGCGGCCAGCAGCCCGAGACAGGCGAGTCCGCCCACCGCGCTCAGCAGCGCGGTCACCAGGGGCAGTCCGGCCGCGATCACACTGCCGAAGCCGACCAGGAGGACGACGACCGCCACCGCGAACCCGATGAGTTCACTCACCCGGTCGTCGGCCGCGGGACGGGCCAGTTCGCCGAGCGGGCCGCCGTACTCGACCTCGGCGCCCGCCGACCGGAGCGGCTGGACGGAGTCGTCCACGCCGTCGAGATAGCTGTCCTCGAGGGTCGAGGGCTGCACGTCGAAGCGGACGGTGATGTACGCCGTCTTCTGGTCGGACGACAGGGGCCCCACGTTCGGCTGCTGCGACTGGTCCGACGACTGCGAGGGCTGTGTGGCGGGTGCGGTGAGCGGGTTCTGCACCGACAGCACATGGGGCAGCTTCTGCAGGTCGTCGACCGTCTGCGTCATCTGGGAGCCGAGGGAGGTCAGGGCCTTGTCCTTGTCGTGCAGCACGATCTGACTGCTGTAGCCGCCGGCCGCCGGATCGTGCTCCTTCAGCACGTCCAGGCCCTCCTGGGACTGCATGCCGGGAAGGGAGAAGTCGTCCGAGTAGTCCCCGCCGTGGACATGGTTCAGTGCCTGCAGGGCCGCGAGGACGACCAGCCAGGCGACGATGACGACCACGCAGTGCCGGGCGCACCACTGGCCGAGCCGCCGCAGCCGGCCCACCGCGGCCTCGTCCCCGCCCTTCCCACCGGAACGACTCGCTCGCATCGCCTCTCCTTTGCGGGAGCGATCTCCCGCATCCCCCATTACACGGCGCTCCCGTCACCCCGGCACCTCCGGTGGCGGCGTTCCCCCGGTTGGCGGCCCCGGCTTGACAGGCGGACGATGGGGAGGTGGGTCGGAACGGAAGGAGCCGTCATGCTGGAGATCAAGACGGTCGAGAAGCCGGATGAGCGGCGCGATTTCCCACGGGGTCACCTCGAAGCCGTCCACCTCACGGGTCTCGACTTCGCCGTGGCCACCTTCGAACCCGGCTGGCGCTGGTCCGAGTCCGTCGCCCCCATCGCGGGCACGGAGACCTGCCAGATCCACCACAACGGCTATGTCGTCCAGGGACGCATGCACATCCGCATGGACGACGGCGGTGAGGGCGAGGTCGGACCGGGCGACGCCTTCGTGTGCCCGCCGGGACATGACGCGTGGGTCGTCGGCGACGAGCAGGTACTGCTGTACGACTTCGCCGGCCAGATGGCACAGGACTACGCCAAGGCGAAGGGCGACTGAGCCGATTCGGGTGCGAGAGGGGCTGGAGGCGGTGGCGTACGCGCCCCGCCTCCGTCCGTCCCCGGTGTTCCGGAAGGGCCCTAGATCCCGTCGGACTCCCGCAGGTTGTCCAGCGTCGCGTTGGTGTCGTTCTTGAGCCACTCCACGACGTCGTCCACCTCCGGCATGGTGACGTCGTCGTAGGTGGAGCCGTAGGCACTCCAGCGCATCTCGTACGTCATCCAGCCGTCGCGCACCGCGAGCGTGGCCGACCGGCTGCCGCTGGTGTCGTCGCCGGAGGTGGTGTCCTCGGTGACGAGATACGCCTCGTCGCCGAAGCCCGTGACCTCGTCCACGTCGTAGTCGTCGTAGCGCTGGTCGTACTCGGACCACAGGGCGGTGAACTCGGGCCCGGGGTCGGTCTTCTTGTGCAGGTCGACCTGGACCGAGAAGTACGCGTCGGAGAGGGTGGAGGACGAGGATTTCTTGAGGGAGATGCTGCAGTAGCTCTGGTCGAGGGCCTCGTGCTCCAGTGCGTTGTCCACGGGGGCGGTGTCCTCCTCCGGGTACTCGTTCTGGAACGACGAGTAGTCCACCGAGGAGCAGAGGTTGGACTTGGCCCGGTAGCCGCGCAGGTCCGCCGCCGTGTCGTCGTCGCCGAGCAGGAAGACCCCGCCGGCCCAGGCGGCGGAGGCCACCGCCGCGCCCACGAGTGCCCACAGCACGGCGCGACCGCCGGCGCCCGTCGTGGGCGGGGCTGCGTGCGGCGGGTAACCGCCCGGCGGCTGGCCGTACGGGTTGGCCTGGGCGGGCATCGGGGCGACCGGGGGGCCGTAGCCGGCCGGGGACTGCGGATGGGGGTAGGGGTAGGCGCTCGGGGCCGCCGCCTGGGTGGGTGCCTGCGGCTGGAGCGGTATGTCCGCCTGGGTCGGTGTCGGCGTCTGCGGCTGGGCCTGTGCGGCCGGTGCGGCGGGCAGGGCAGGGCGCGGCTGGGGCGCGGCCGCCTGCGGCGGTACCTGGGCCCCGGGGCCGGGCTGCGCCGGCGGCGGCCAGGCCGGGGACGGGGACGGCTGGTCCTGTGGCTGCGGTTGCGCCGGCGCACCCTCGGGGCGATCGGTCATCGGGTTCTCCTCGGGTCGTGATGGATGGGGTGCGGCGGCGGAGGCGGAAGTCGCCCGACAGGACCGTCGGCCGGGCGGCTACGCGGCCCCGTCACGCGACATGGCGCGCCGGCCGGGCGCGGCCCGGGGCGGCGGCCGTCGTGGGGCGGATGTCGGGGGGCGGATGTCGTGGGGCGGGTGTCGGTGCCCGGTGCTTTCATGGGAGTCATGACCAGCAGAAGTGTCGTCGTCGAGCGGCGGGTCGCCGCTTCTCAGGGGCGGGTGTGGGAGGCCCTGACGGACCTCGGCGGTATGGAGCGGATGATCGGCGGGGTCACGAAGGTCGAGATCCTCACGGACGGCGGCTTCGGGGTGGGCACGCGGTGGCGGGAGACCCGGCGCATGTTCGGCAAGGAGGCCACCGAGGAGATGTGGGTGACCGTCAGCGTTCCTCCCGAGCGGTATGTGGTGGAGGCCGAGTCGCACGGCTCCCGCTATGTCTCGGAGTGGGTGCTGCGGGCCGAGGGACCCACGACCACGACGATCCTGATGACGTTCTCGGCCGAGCCGACCGGCGGGGTCGCCGGTCTGCTCGCCAAGGTGATGGGCTCGGTCGGTGCCCGTGCCGTGCGCAAGGCCGTCGCGAAGGATCTCGACGACGTCGCCGCGTGGGTGGAGGGCCGTAGGAGCTGAGCCGCCCCCTCGGCCCTCCGGCCACCGTGCCCCCGGGTGTCTCAGGAGTTCAGGCCGTAGCCGGTGGTCACGTAGGCGCACTCTGTGTAGATGTAGCCCGACTCCAGCTTGGCCGTGTCGGAGGCGGGGCTGGACGCGCTGTCGCCCTTCGGTTTGTGCAGGAAGTAGGTGGTGCCCACCGGCAGGCTGATCGTGCGCTGCGGGTAGTTCTTGCTGCCGCTGCACGGCTTGAAGCTGGGGTTCAGCGTGCTGCTCCAGTCGTAGCTGGTGCAGCCTCCGCAGCCCTTCAGGGTGAACGTGCCGGTCACGGGGCCGGTGTACATGACCTGGATCTCGTCGGGGCTGTCGTTCTTGACCGTCACGGTGATGCTGCCGCCGGAACGGGTCGTGGGCAGCTTCTTGCCCGCCTCCGGGACCTCCTGGGCGATCTCGGCGGCGATCGCTATCTTCTTCGCGCGCGGCGCGTTCTTGTGGTTCTTGTTGGCCTCGACGAAGTCGTTCATCGAGGTCACCGCCTCGGCGAAGTCGCCGTCGTTGTACTGGTCCACACCGCAGGTGTAGACGCCCGCTGAGGCGGAGTCCTCGGCGCGTCCGGCGTCTGCGGCGAGCGCGTCGGCCACGCCTGCCTTCTCCCCCGGCAGCGCCTTGACCTCGGAGCCGAGCGTCCTCAGCTGGTCCACGGCGGTGCACGGGTCGTCACCGCCCACGGCCTTGATCGCCTTGTCCACGGCCGCCTTGACGTCGGGCTCGACCTTCGCCGCCTCGTCCGAGTCGGGGAACGTGGTGAGGAGGTCGCTGAACTGGTCCTGCCAGCCCGCCGTGCCGCCCGCCAGGCTGCCGGAGGCGCACTCGTACAGGGAGGTGGCGAGCCGGTCGTCCGGCCAGGTGGCCAGCGAGCCGAGGTCCTGCTTGCTCACGGTCTGCGGGACCGTGCGCAGGTATTCGAGGGGAGCGATCGCGTCGCAGTACTCCTGCTCCTCGTAGGGGGCGCCGACCGTCGTGTAGAAGGTCTTCAGCCGGTCCGGGACCTTCTCGGCCGCCCGGGAGTCGGGGTGGTCGGTGCTGAGGTCGTCGTAGGCGGTCAGGGCCCTGCGGTACTCGGACTGGGTCGTGCCGAAGGACTCGCCGGAGGCCTTGGCCACGAGGTCGTCGGCCTTCTCCAGCCGGTCCAGGAGCATCTCCTCGACGGCTTCCTTCCGCGCGGTCTCGTACAGCAGACCGCCCACGACCGGTACGCCGAGGAGCAGGACGCCGAGTGCGATGGCGAGCGGGGACTTCGCGGGCCACACCAGACGGTTGCGCAGGCCCAGGAAGGCGCCGTGGACGGCCGCGAGGAGAAGGAACAGCCCGTAGACGACGAGGGTCGCGCCCGAGATCCCGTCAGGGTCGGCCGGCAGCACCGTGAAGAGCAGGAGGCCGGTGGCCACCCAGCACAGCAGCATCAGGAACGGGCGGCGCATCAGGGCGTAGCCGAGTCCGAGACCGCTGAGGTTCAGCAGGCCCACCCCGACGGCCCGCCAGCCGTCCGCCGGACCGGGTGGCGGCCCCGGCGGCATCGGCGGGACCGGTGGCACGACGAAGCTGTGACTCCAGCCGTCCTGGTCTCTTACGCCGTACTGATCCCCGGACATGTCGGATCCCCCCGTCAACTCCACCCGCATGCTCACGAATTGTCAGTGTACGGCCGAAAGTCGATGCCACGACAGATGATTCTCGGGCGCAGGTGGAGATCGATTTCCATTCGTGACCACCGCCCGAGAGGTGGCGCGAAAGAGTCGGTCGCACCACCCGTCGCTCGTGAAAAGTCCGGCCTCCACCCCTTGTTGACGCGCCGGGGCCACTGCCCGGTTCGCCCGGCGGGACGCCGAAGGGCCCAGCGGCTGCCGCTGGGCCCTTCGGGTTTCGCGTGTCGTCAGAGGTCTCGGCGCCCGACCCGGCGGAGCAATACGACTCCGGCGAGCACGGCCGCGCCTCCGATCATGGCGGGCCACATCTGGGCCCCGGTCTCGGCAAGGTCGCCCGTCGCCGACTCCGGCCCCTGCGCTCCGGGCTGACCGGCGGCCGACGGGATGTTGGCGGCGGGCGTCGGCTGCTCGGGGGCGACGGCCTCGGCGCCGCCGTTGTCACCGCCGTTGTCGTCGGCGTTGTCACCGCCCGTGTCGGCGTTCTTGTCGCCGCGCTCGTCCTGGGCGGCGGCGTTGCCGCGTTGGGTCGCCTTAAGCGAGCCGAGGACCTGGGGTTCCTTGTCGCCGCCCTGGTTCGCCGCGTCGTTCCCGCCGCCGGGTGCCGGGGCGGTCTGGGTGGGCTGGGCCGCGTTCTCGTCCTGGTCCTGACCCGGGCCCGGGTTCGGGTCCTGGTCGTTGCCGGGCTGCTCCTGCCCCTGGTCCTGGCCCTGGCCCTGATCGTCGCCCTGACCGGCGTCGCCGCCGTTGTCCTGGTTGCCGCCGTCGCCCTGGTCGCCGTCGTTGCCCTGGTCGCCGTCGTTGCCCTGGTCGCCGTCGTTGCCCTGGTCGCCTCCCACGTCGGCCGCGTCGCACTCGCGGCCGTCGTTGATGCAGTCCACCATCTCCCGCATCAGGTCCTCGTCGAAGACGTTGATGAAGTCGCCGTGGTCGGTGACGGGCTTGTGCAGTTGCTCGGGGAAGGAGTCCACGGCGAACAGCGGGGTCGTACGGCCGCCGTCCTGGAGGCTCGGGGCGTCGACGTCGTAGACGATGCGCTGGACCAGCTGCGGGATGGCCTTGAAGCCGGCGTCGCAGCTGCCGTCCGCGGCGGCGAAGGCCACGTGGGTGCGGTGGTTGGCGCTGTCGATGTTGCGGCCGTCCCAGCAGCTCTGGAACTTGAAGGTGCGTACGACGTCGCTGCCGGCGGGGCAGAGCGGGTACTTGTCCTTCAGCTGCCGGTCCTCGAACCCGGTGCAGCTCCAGGAGGCGTTGGCGTTGGCCGGACCGTTGACGAAGGCCTTGGCGTCACCGGTGATGATGCGCAGCAGCCGCGGCATCTCCACGACCTCGCCGCGCGGGCTGCCGACGAAGGTCATCGTGACCTCCTTGGGCGTCACGATCTCACCGGCGTTGCCCTCGATGCCGCCGCCGGGCGCGTTGGCGTCCTGCTCGGCGGTGCCGTTCTGCAGGCGGATCACGGGCCAGAAGTAGGAGGACTTGTCGCCCTGGTTCTCACAGCTGGTCTCGGCGGCCGCCAGGTCCTCGTCGCTCGCGAACGCGCTGTTGCCCTGGTTGCCGACGTAGTCGTGGAAGTGGTGGGCGCCGTTGGAGACACCGGGGGCCACGATGACGTTGTCCGAGTTGAAGACACCGTTCGCGTTCACACCGCAGTCGGTGCTGAAGGAGCCTGTGGAGCCGTTCTGCTGCCCGCCCCGGTTCCCGGCGCCCGGTTGGACGGACCTGATGTCGGCGTAGTCCGCGGCCACCGGCCCGTTCCCGGCCTGACCGCCGTTGCCCTGCTGGCCGCCCTGCTGATCGCCCTGGTCCTGGCCGCCGCCGTCGCCGTTCTGGCCGTCGCCGTTCTGGCCGTCGCCGTTCTGGCCGCCGCCGTTCTGCTGATCGCCGTTCTGGTTCCCGCCGTTCTGGCCGGCGTTCGGGTCCTCGGCGGGACGCAGCGTACAGGCGGCGAGGGAGTCCAGGCCCTCGGGGCGGTCCCCGACGCGGTCGACGGCGATCGCGATCCGCTCGATCGTCGCGGCCCGCTTCTCCTTCAGCGGGTTCATGATCGCGTTGTCGGCGAAGCCGCTGTCCTGCTGCTGGGCCCCCGCGGAGTTCTGCAGGCGCTGGTAGGCCTCGGCTATCTGCTGGTCCAGGGCGGCGAGTTCCTTGTCGACCTCCGCCCGTGCCCCGTCCGGCACCTCCGTCAGTTGCGCGCCGACGTCCGGGCAGTCGATCGTGCCGGCGGCTGAGCCGGCCTGCTGGACCGAGTCGTCGGTCGAACCGTCCTCGGTGGCCGAGGCGTAGACGTTGACGGCCACGAGCCCGCCCCCGCCCAAGATCAGCGCGATCGCGGCGGAGGTCGCGCGCCGGGCTCCTGTCGGGCGTCTGCGCCTGGTGGTGCGTCCCACGGAAAGCTCCTACGACGTCGTTTTCGGTCCGGGCATGTAAGCCCCCGCCCCATACGGAGCCGGAGCCCGATGCGTTCAAGCGCCTCGCGAATTCACAGGAATTTCTCAGGAAGCGGCACGTCGCGGGTGGTCACCAGCACCGCCGGACAGCTCTTGGGCCGTTCGGGCGACGGCACCGGCCGTGACCGTGCGTGACCCCCTCTCGCCTCCTGGCGCGGGGCAGTGTAGACATGGGCACATGGTCCGTCTCCTGGGTCGATCTCCCTCTCAGTCGACCCGCCGTCCCCGAGGTCAGCGCGCGCAGGGCCGGGCGGACCGCGCCCGGCGGTTGGCGCACGGTTCCGGCGGCGGCGCAACCCGGGGGCCTGGACGGCGGTGGAGCCCGCTCGCGGGGCTCTGGTCGGCGCTCAGCGGGCGCAGTGTCGCCGGGCAGGTGTTCCTGCTGCAGGTCGTGATCGTGCTGGTACTGGTCGTGTCGGCCGTGGTGGCGCTGGTCCTCCAGGTACGGCACGACAGCACCAAGGAAGCGCACAACCGTTCGCTCGCCGTGGCGGAGACGTTCGCCAACGCGCCGGGCACCCGGGAGGCGCTGAGCGCGGACGATCCGACGGCGGTGCTCCAGCCGAGGGCCGAGGCCGCCCGGATCCAGTCCAAGGTCGACTTCATCGTCGTCATGAACACCGACGGGATCCGCTACACCCATCCCAAGACCGACCGCATCGGCAAACAGTTCGTCGGCAGCCTCGAACCCGCGCTCGAAGGCGAGTCCTTCACCGAGGAGATCGACGGAACCCTCGGCCCGCTCGTGCAGGCCGTGGTGCCGATCAAGGCGCCCGACGGCACGGTCGTGGGCCTGGTATCGGCCGGGATCACCACCGAGAACGTGGGTGGGGTCGCCGAACAGCAGTTGCCCCTCGTGCTGGCCGCCGCCGCGGCGGCCCTCGCCCTGGCCACGGCGGGCACGGCACTCGTCAGCAAGCGGCTCCTGCGCCAGACCCACGGCCTCGGGCCGTCCGAGATGACCCGTATGTACGAGCACCACGACGCGGTGCTGCACGCCGTACGGGAGGGCGTGATCATCATCGGCGGCGGGGGCCGGCTCCTGCTCGCCAACGACGAGGCCCACCGTCTGCTCGACCTGCCCACCGACGCCGAGGGGCAGGACGTCCTCGCCCTGGGCCTCGAACCGCACATGGCCGACCTGCTGGCCTCGGGCCGCGTCGCCAACGACGAGGTGCACCTGGTGGGCGACCGGCTGCTCGCGGTGAACCAGCGGCCCACCGATCTGCAGGGCGAGCCCTCCGGCAGCGTCGCCACCCTCCGCGACTCCACCGAGCTGCGGGCCCTGTCCGGCCGGGCGGAGGCCGCGCGGGAGCGTCTGAGGCTGCTCTACGACGCCGGGGTGGGCGTCGGCACCGGCCTGGACGTGACCCGCACCGCGGAGGAGCTGGCGGAGGTGGCCGTCCCCCGGTTCGCGGACTTCGTCACCGTGGACCTGGCCCCGGCGGCGCTGAGCGGCGACGAACCGGAGACGGTGACCACGCTGCGGCGTACGGCGTTCAGCGGGATCCGCAAGGACGCGCCGTTGTACAAGGTGGGCGAGAAGATCGACCTCGTCCCTTCCTCGCCGCAGGCCCGCAGCATCGACAGCGGCAGTTCGACCCTCGTGGTCGACCTCAGCCGGGCGCCCGGCTGGCGGGCCCAGGACCTCGAACGGTCCGCGCAGGTCGTCGAGTACGGCATCCACTCGCTGATCACCGTGCCGTTGCGGGTGGGCCAGCTGGTGATGGGTGTCGCGAACTTCTGGCGCTCGGAGAAGCCCGAGCCGTTCGACCAGGAGGAGCTGGCCCTCGCCGAGGAACTCGTCGCCCGGGCGGCGGTCTCCATCGACAACGCCCGCCGCTACACGCGCGAGCACACGATGGCGGAGACCCTGCAGCGCAGCCTGCTCCCGCGCAACCTTCCCGAGCAGAGCGCCCTGGACGTCGCGTACCGCTATCTGCCCGCACAGGCCGGGGTGGGCGGGGACTGGTTCGACGTACTGCCCCTGTCCGGCACCCGGGTCGCGGTCGTCGTGGGCGACGTCGTGGGGCACGGGCTGCACGCGGCGGCGACGATGGGGCGGCTGCGCACGGCGGTCCACAACTTCACGGCCCTGGACCTGCCGCCCGACGAGATCCTCGGCCTGCTGGACGAGATGGTCAGCCGCATCGACCAGGACGAGGCCGTCCTGGACGGCACCGCCCCGATCACCGGGGCGACCTGTCTGTACGCGATATACGACCCCGTCTCGCGCCGCTGCACCGTCGCCCGCGCCGGGCATCCGCCGCTCGCGGTGGCCCGGCCCGACGGCACGGTCGATTTCCCGGACGTGCCGGCCGGTCCGCCGCTCGGTCTCGGCGGTCTGCCGTTCGAGACAGCCGAGCTCGACCTGGACGAGGGCAGCCGGCTGGTGCTGTACACCGACGGGCTCGTCGAGGACCGGGAGCGGGACATCGACGACGGGCTCGAACTGCTGCGCACGGCCCTGACCGGGGCCGACACCTCGCCGCAGGGCACCTGTCAGGCCGTGCTCGAGGCGCTGCCGCCGAGCCGGGCCAGCGACGACATCGCGTTGATCGTCGCCCGCACCCGCGCGCTGGACACGGGCCGCGTCGTCGAGTGGGAGGTGCCCGGCGATCCCGCGGCCGTCGCCCGGGCGCGCGCCGACGCCACCCGTCAGCTGACCGAATGGGGCCTTGAGGAGCTGGAGTTCACCACCGAACTGATCCTCAGCGAACTGGTCACCAACGCCATCCGGTACGGCGGCGTCCCCATCCGGGTCCGCCTCATCCACGACCGCAACCTGATCTGCGAGGTCACCGACAGCAGTCACACCTCCCCCCATCTGCGGTACGCCGCCACGACCGACGAGGGCGGCCGCGGCCTCTATCTCATCGCCCAGCTCACCCAGCGCTGGGGCACCCGCTACTCCCCCACCGGCAAGACCATCTGGACCGAACAGGCACTGCCCTGACGTCATCTCACCAGTCCTGTCCCCAAGGGCAGGGCCCTCCACCATGTGCAAGGAGAGACCGCAGCATGCGTATCGGACTGCTCGGAACCGGACCGTGGGCCGAGATGGCCTACGCCCCCGCGCTGAGCGCGCACCAGGAGCTGGACTTCGTGGGCGTGTGGGGCAGGCGCCCGGAGGCGGCCAAGGAACTGGCCGACCGGCACGGCGGACTGCCCGTGTACGAGGACGTCGACGCCCTGTTCGCCACTGTGGACGCGGTCGCCGTGGCCCTGCCGCCCTCCGTTCAGGCGCCGCTCGCGGTACGTGCCGCCCGGGCGGGCTGTCATCTGCTGCTGGACAAGCCCCTCGCGATGGACGTCGAGCAGGGGCGAGCCGTCGTCGAGGCGGTCGCGGAGGCCCAGGTCGCCTCCGTCGTCTTCTTCACCGCCCGGTTCCAGCCTCCGATCGATGCGTGGATCACCGAACAGGCCGCCCACGAAGGCTGGTTCACCGCCCGCGCGGAGTGGTTCGGGTCGCTGTTCGACGACGAGAGCGACAGCCCCTTCGCGGACTCGCCGTGGCGGCGGGAGAAGGGCGGCCTGTGGGATGTGGGCCCGCACGCCCTGTCCGTACTCCTGCCGCTCCTCGGGGACGTCGAGAAGGTGGCCGCCGCCGTGCGCGGCCCCAAGGACACGGTCCATCTGATCCTCCTGCACAGCGGTGGGGCGTCCAGCACGGTCACCCTCAGCCTCACCGCCCCGCCCGCGGCCTCCGGCACCACGGTCGAGCTGCGGGGCCGGGCCGGTACGACCGTGCTGCCCACCTCCGACGAAGGTGCCGTACCGGCCCTCGTGCGGGCGGGGGACGCGCTGTTGGCAGCGGCCCGCGGCGGCCGCCCGCACCCGTGCGACGCCGCGTTCGCTCTGCGGGTGACGGAGCTACTGGCCACCGCGGAAGGGAAGTTGACCGGCTGATAAGGCCGACTCCCGGACCCCGTTCGGGTTTGCGTTCGACCGTGACCGGACATCGTCCGGTGGCGGGCATGCCTTCGCCCGGCGCGTGTCGGTGAGGAGGTGCCCGTGAGCGAAGCGGACGGGGCCGCCGCCGTGCCCCCGGGGGACAGGGCGACGGCCGGACAGAGGGATCAGGACGCGCGGACGGTCATGCGGCTGCGCCTGGGGGTCGGCGTCATCGGCGTCCTGCTGCCCCCGGCGCTGCCGGTCGGCAACTGGATCGCGGCGCGGCTCGCGGGCCGGAGCGGCGAGGACGCCTGGCCCGGTTCCATGAGCGGCGCCTACTACACCAGCACCCGTGACATCTTCGTCGGCGCGCTGTGCGCCCTCGGGATCTTCCTGATCGTCTACCGCTACAACAAGCTGAACGACGTCATGGGCACGATCGCCGGCACCTGCGCCCTCGGCGTCGCCCTCTTCCCGACCGCGCCGGGCTCCGGGGGCGACGCCGGACAGCAGACGATCTCCGTGTTCCACCAGATCTTCGCCGTCGCGCTGCTGACGTCGATGGCCGTCTTCTGTCTCCTCATGTACCGGGCGCCGGGCGTCAAGGAACGGTCGTACGTACGGCGGCCCTACCTCTGGGCCGGTGTGCTGATCCTCGTCTTCATGGGGCTCGCGGCCGCGGCGGCGGTGACCGAGGTGGGCGACGACTGGCTGGTCACGCCCCTGTACCTGTGCGAGTGGCTGTCCGTGTGGTCCTTCGGCTTCGCCTGGACGGGCGCCGCCCTGTCCCTGGCCGCGGACATCGACCGCCTGCCCAGGACCCGGGCGGTCGTCGGTGCCCTGCTCGGATGGCCGCGCTCTCTCGGCGGTCTGCTGGGCCGGGGGGAACCCCGCTCGCACGAGGCGGTGTGACACACCCGGGGGGCCTCCGATCGACGGAGGCCTCAGGGACGGGTGCCGGTGAGAAAGCGGTCGAGCGTGGCGGTCAGTTCGGCCGGCTTCTCCACCGGGAGCTCGTGGCCTGCGTCCAGGATGCGGACTTCGGCGTCCTGGCAGGCCTTGGCCATGCGGAGCATCTGCGCGACGGGGAGCTGGATGTCGTGGTAGCCGTGGACGAGGAGGGTGGGGGTGCTGATCTCGCCGAGACGGTCCAGGACGTCGAAGGCACGCATGGCGCCGTAGAGGGTCATGACGACCTCGCGCGGGGTGGCCGAGGAGGCGCGGATGTACTCGCGGATCTCCTCGCGGGGGTAGCCGGGGGCGAAGGCGCGCTGGATGTTGGCGGCGACGAACAGCTTGAAGGGGACGCGGGTCGAGGCCGCCATGAGCAGGCCACGGCCGCGGCTGTAGGTCATACGGCCGATGGAGTTGACCAGGACCAGGCGCTCCACCCGCTCGGGGTGGGCGAGGGTGATGGTCTGGCAGATCATGCCGCCCATGGAGTGGCCGACGAGGACGAACCGCTCGACGCCGAGGTGATCGAGGAGAGCGAGGACGTCTCTCGCCAGTTCCTCGATCGTGCGCACCCCGGCCCCGCCGCTGTCGCCGTGCCCGCGCAGGTCCAGCCGGATCACCCGCCGCTTCGCGGAGAAGTGCGCCACCTGGTGGTCCCAGCGGTGCCGGTTCGCCGTCCAGCCGTGGACGAACACCAGGGGCACGCCCTCGCCGTCGCGGGGTCCCTCGTCGTCGTACGTCAGCGCGGCGCCGTCGACTTCGAGCTGCGGCATGGGGGCCTCCTGCGGTGCCGTCCGGTTACTGACCGGTACGGTAACCGGTGCCCGGCCCCGCGTCACCGTTGCATCGAGCAATGAGAATCGAGCAATCGAGCAATCCTGGGGATGTTCCCGCGCCGTCCAGAGCGCCGGCCTCCGGAAATCGCGCGCGCCTGCCGCACCGCCCTGTTAGCTTCCCCCGGTGTTCTCCCTCCCCGAACCCCCGTTCTTCACCCGGCTGCGCGACGCGCGGCGCGTGCTCATCGCCGGTGCCGGTGGCGGTTTCGACGTCTATGCCGGTCTTCCGCTGGCCCTCGCCCTGCGCTCGGCGGGCAAGGAGGTCCATCTCGCGAACCTCTCGTTCGCCGATCTGTACGGCCTGAGTCTGGACGTGTGGCTGGAGCAGGACGTCGCGGCCATCGGTCCGGACACCACGTTCCGGGGCGACTACTTCCCCGAGCGCACCCTCGCCCGGTGGCTGGCCCTGCACGGGCTGCCCAGCACGGTGTACGCGCTCTCCCGTACCGGTGTGGCACCTCTGCGGGCCGCCTACCGCGCGCTCCTCGACCATCTGGGCGGGGTGGACGCCGTCGTCCTGGTGGACGGCGGCACCGACATCCTGATGCGCGGGGACGAACACGGGCTCGGGACGCCGGAGGAGGACATGGCGAGCCTGGGTGCCGTCGCCGGGCTCGACGAGGTCCCGGAGCGGCTGGTGGCGTGTCTCGGCTTCGGCGTGGACTCCTACCACGGGGTCAACCACTCCCTGGTGCTGGAGAACCTGGCGGCGCTGGAGCGCGACGGCGCCTACCTCGGCGCGTTCTCGTTGCCACGCGACAGCCGCGAGGGCGCCCTGTACCTGGACGCGGTGGCCCACGCCCAGCGGTCCACGCCGACCCACCCGAGCATCGTCAACGGCTCGGTCGCGGCGGCGGTGCGCGGCGAGTTCGGCGACGTCCGGTTCACCGACCGGACCCGGAACAGCGAACTGTTCATCAACCCGCTGATGGCGCTGTACTTCTGCGTGGACGCGGTCGGACTCGCCCGCCGCAACCTCTACCTCGACCGGCTGGAGAAGACGGAACTCACCCGGCAGATCAGCTCGGTCATCGCGGAGTTCCGGGACGAGCTGCCCGGGCAGCGCCCACCGCGTGCCTTCCCGCACTGACCCTGCGGAACACGTGGCGGAACAGATGACAGACTGCCGCCATGGAAGAACGCGCATTCGGTAGGTCGGGTCAGCACGCGTCCGTGGTCGGTCTGGGCACATGGCAGCTGGGCGCCGACTGGGGAGACGTCGACGACAAGGAAGCCCTTGCGGTGCTGGAGGCCGCGGCCGAGTCGGGGGTGACCTTCTTCGACACGGCCGACGTCTACGGCGACGGGCGCAGCGAGCAGACCATCGCCACGTTCCTGCGGAGCAGGCCCGACCTCCATGTGTTCATCGCGACGAAGATGGGCCGTCGCGTGGACCAGATCCCCGAGAACTACGTCCTCGACAACTTCCGGGCCTGGAACGACCGGTCCCGCCGCAACCTCGGCGTGGACCGCCTCGACCTGGTCCAGTTGCACTGTCCGCCCACGCCGGTCTACTCCTCGGACGAGGTGTTCGACGCCCTGGACACCATGGTCGAGGAGGAGCGCATCGCCGCGTACGGCGTCAGCGTGGAGACCTGCGCCGAGGCGCTGACGGCGATCGCCCGGCCCAACGTGGCGAGCGTGCAGATCATCCTCAACCCGTTCCGGATGAAGCCGCTCCGCGAGGTCCTCCCGGCGGCCGAGGAGGCGGGCGTCGCGATCATCGCGCGCGTTCCGCTCGCCTCGGGTCTGCTGTCGGGCAAGTACACGAAGGACACGGTCTTCGCCGAGAACGACCACCGCACGTACAACCGGCACGGCGAGTCCTTCGACCAGGGCGAGACCTTCTCCGGCGTCGACTACGGCACGGGCGTCGAAGCGGCCGTCGAGTTCGCCGCGCTCGCCCCGGAGGGCTTCACCCCGGCCCAGCTGGCGCTGCGCTGGATCATCCAGCTGCCGGGCGTCACGACGGTCATCCCCGGCGCCCGCACGCCGGAGCAGGCTCGCGCCAACGCGGCCGCGGCGGCGCTGCCGGCCCTGTCCGACGAGACCCTCACGGCGATCCGGGAGCTGTACGACCGGCGTATCAAGGAGCAGGTGGAGAGCCGCTGGTAGCACCAGGCGGTGCCGACGCGCGGGAAGCGGCCGGTTCGGCCGCTTCCCGCGCGTCGCGCGGCGGGCGTGTCAGATGCGGCCGCCGGTGAGCCGGGTCAGCGGGCCCTGTATATGGCGCTCGGAGCGGCGGCCGGCCGCGTAGGAGGCGGCGGTCAGGACGGTGAGGCCCGCGCCCACACCGGCGGCGACGAGCTTGCGGTGGGCGATGACGGTCATGGCCGTCTTCGCGGTCGCGGCGACCTGGCCGGAGGCCTGCACCACCGCCTGACGGCCCGCCTCGACACCCTTGACCGCGCTGTGCACGGCGCTGCTCGTGCTGTCGACCGCGCGCTTGGTCGTGTCGGCCGCGCGTCCGGTACCCGCCTTGGCGGACGACGCCGCGTCGTCCACCTTGACCGCCGCCGTCTTCGCGGACTCGGTGGCCGGCGCCGTCGTCTTTCCGGTGGTCCGGCGGGCCTTGGCCGCGGCCGTCTCGGCGGACGCGGAGTTCTCGTTGGGATCCTTGTTCGGTCGATTCATGGAGACCGCGTTGCCGTTCACCGCCCCGGCAAACACATCACGTCGAAGCGCGTGCCCGCCGTCGGCCCCCGCGGCTCGCTCTGCCCTTGCCCGCTCCTGCCCCGCCGGCCGCGCATTCCCCCAGATGGCATAAGATCGCTTTATGAGGTCATAGACCCGACCCGTGTACCTGGTAAGGGTTGCCTTAGTTTAGGGTTGCCGTCGAGTCGCTTGTCTCCGCTCGAAGGGAACCTGAACATGCCCCGCCCTCTGCGGGTAGCCATTGTCGGAGCCGGACCCGCCGGGATCTACGCCGCCGACGCGCTGCTGAAGTCCGACGTGGCCACCGAGCCCGGTGTGTCCATCGACCTCTACGAGCGGATGCCCGCCCCGTTCGGACTGATCCGCTACGGCGTGGCCCCCGACCACCCCCGCATCAAGGGCATCATCACGGCCCTGCACCAGGTGCTCGACAAGCCGCAGATCCGTCTCTTCGGCAACGTCGACTACCCGGCGGACATCAACCTCGACGATCTGCGCGCCTTCTACGACGCCGTGATCTTCTCCACGGGCGCCACGGCCGACCGCGCGCTCGACATCCCCGGCATCGACCTCGACGGCTCCTACGGCGCGGCCGACTTCGTCTCCTGGTACGACGGCCACCCGGACGTCCCGCGCACCTGGCCCCTGGAGGCCGAGAAGGTCGCCGTCCTCGGTGTCGGCAACGTGGCCCTCGACGTGGCCCGCATCCTCGCCAAGACGGCCGACGAACTGCTGCCGACCGAGATCCCGGCGAACGTCTACGAGGGTCTGAAGGCCAACAAGGCGCTGGAGATCCACGTCTTCGGCCGGCGCGGCCCCGCGCAGGCGAAGTTCTCCCCGATGGAGCTGCGGGAGCTGGACCACTCCCCCAACATCGAGGTCATCGTCGACCCCGAGGACATCGACTACGACGAGGGCTCCATCGCGACCCGGCGCGGCAACAAGCAGGCCGACATGGTCGCCAAGACCCTGGAGAACTGGGCGATCCGCGACACCGGCGACCGCCCGCACAAGCTGTTCCTGCACTTCTTCGAGTCGCCCACCGAGATCCTCGGCGAGGACGGCAAGGTCGTCGGCCTGCGCACCGAGCGCACCGCCCTCGACGGCACCGGCAACGTCAAGGGCACCGGCGAGTTCAAGGACTGGGACGTCACCGGGATCTACCGCGCGGTCGGCTACCTGTCGGACAAGCTGCCCAAGCTGCCCTGGGACGTCGAGTCGGGCACGGTCCCGGACAAGGGCGGCCGGGTCATCGAGGAGACCGGCGCGCACCTGCAGTCGACGTACGTCACCGGCTGGATCCGGCGTGGTCCGGTGGGCCTCATCGGGCACACCAAGGGCGACGCCAACGAGACCGTCGCCAACCTGCTGGACGACTTCGCCAACGGGCGGCTGCACGAGCCCTCCGCGCCCGCCCCGGAGGCCGTCGACGCCTTCCTCGCGGAGCGGAACGTCCGCTTCACGACGTGGGAGGGCTGGTACAAGCTCGACGCCGCGGAGAAGGCGCTGGGTGAGCCGCAGGGCCGCGAGCGCGTGAAGCTCGTCGAGCGTGAGGACATGCTGCGAGAGAGCGGCGCGTAGGCGCTCCGCTTGGGGCAGGGGGACTGTGGGCCGTCTTTGAGCCGCGGGTTGTTCGTGGCTGGTCGCGCAGTTCCCCGCGCCCCTTTCAGGGGCCTGCGGCCCCATCGACGGCCGTGCGCCACTCGTAGGCATAAGCTCGGTCAATGGCCAAGTACTACGACGTGCACCCCGACAATCCTCAGCCGCGTGCCATCGGTCAGGTGGCCGACAGCATTCGTCAGGGTGGACTCATCGCGTATCCGACGGACTCCTGCTTCGCGCTGGGGTGCCAGCTGGGCAGTCGTGACGGCATCGAGCGGATCCGTACGATCCGGCAGCTCGACGACCGTCACCACTTCACCCTGGTGTGCGAGAACTTCGCGCAGCTGGGCCAGTTCGTGCACGTCGACAACGACGTGTTCCGCGCCGTGAAGGCGTCGACGCCCGGCAGTTACACCTTCATCCTCCCCGCGACCAGGGAGGTGCCCCGCAAGCTCCTCCACCCCAAGAAGAAGACGGTCGGCGTGCGCATCCCCGACCATCGCGTGGCCCAGGCCCTGCTCGCGGAGCTCGGCGAACCGCTCGTCTCCAGCACGCTGCTGCTGCCCGACGAGGAGGAACCGCTGACCCAGGGCTGGGAGATCAAGGAGCGCCTGGACTATCTGGTCGACGCGGTGGTGGACTCCGGCGACTGCGGCACGGAGCCGACGACCGTCATCGACTTCTCCAGCGGCGAGGCCGAGATCATCCGCAAGGGCGCGGGCGACACCTCACGCTTCGAGTGACGCCGGGGGGCGCCGGGGGCCCTCACGTCTGCCGCAGCGGCTCGTACACCTCGGCGCTCAGGCCGAACGTCCAGGCCACGCCCTCGCGGGCCGTGGTCGTCGTGGGCGGCACGCGCAGCCAGTAGGTGCGGCTCGTGCCGTCCGGCTCCGGCGTGGAGTTGACGACCTCCACCATCACCACGTCCTCGTCGCCGGGCAGGGCTATCCGCCACAGCACACCCGTCTCGTCGCGGTGCACCGGCCGCGCCCCGGACTCCTCCAGGTAGCGGTCGTAGCCGTAGTGCTCGAGCATCACGCGGCGCAGCTCGGCGTTCTCCTCCTGCCGGATCTCCGCCGGCGTCAACGCGCCGAGCCGGTCGAGGAATGCGCCGGGGACGGGCAGCCCGCGCCAGGCGTGCAGGGCGAAACCGTCCGCGTAGGCGAGCGCCGGGCCGTCACCACGGTCGAGGCGGCCCGCCTCGTCTCGGTGCAGCTCCACCGGCCGTTCGGCGACGACGGCGACCTGCTCGTACGGCCACCACCAGCCGGCCGCGCGGGCCACCTCGGCGAGTCCGTCCAGGCCCGGAGTGGCGTCGAGGGCGGCCAGCCAGGCCGCGTCGTGCTGGCCCAGGACGGCGTCCAGGAGGAGGAGCCGGATGCCGGTCTCCTCCTTGCGGTCGGCGGGGGCCAGGGCCTCGACGATGCCGGTGCGGACGCGGTCGACGAGGGGCCGGGTCGTCTCCCAGAGGTCCGCGCCCGTGGCGCGCCAGTGGTCGCTCCAGCCGGTGGGTCCCAGCCGGGTGTGCAGCCGGTCCCGTTCGGCGGCGACGGGTCTGGTGCGGACGGCGTCGCGGACACTCGCCCCGGTCGCCGGCAAGGCCTCGCCGTCCTCCGCCGGTGCTCCCGACAGCAGGCGTACCGCCTCCAGGGGAGAGCGGGCCCACACGATCCGCTCGGGCTCCCGCAGTCCCGCCCGCCGGTAGGCGAGCCGTACGCCCGCCTCTGCCCGCGCCTGGTCGCCCCGTCCGGTGGCCGCCGCCACCGCCCGCCAACTCACTTGTTCCGTCACGCCGTTCCTCCTCGATCTCGATGCCTGTCGCTGCGGCTGCCGTACGCCACGGCCCGCCGTTTCCCCAGGGGCTTCAGTCGGCGACGATCCGCACCGAACCCGGTACGTACTCGCGCTGGCGTACGACCCGGTACCAGCCCTTGGGCAGGGAGATGGCCGCGTGCTCCTCGTGGACGACGCGGGCGCCCTCCGGCACGTGGAGCAGCATCGGCCCGAAGGCACTCGCCTCGCGGATGAGGCGGCCGGGGCCGACGACGGCGTGCGCATGGCCGGTGACCTCGCCGAGGGCGAGGACGAGCCGGCCGCGCCCGTCCCGCGGTTCCGACGTGGCGTCCAGCGCGGTGTCGGGCACGGCGCTCTGAGCCAACGGCGCGATGAGGATGTCTCCTTGCCGGTACATGGGTCTCCCTCCCGTCGGGCACTCGCTGTGCCACGGAAAGGACGGTAGGGCCAGGCACTGACAATCGGCCCGGGCGCCCCTGTTCGCCGGACCGGGCACGACTGTTCGTCCACAGGACAGGGGTCCGCCGCACACGTTGTCAGTGGGGCTTGGTAGAACTCCCCTACCCGGCGGCGCTGTGCGCGCTCCGGGTGCGCAACGGGCGGACCGGGCACGGACCCGGCTGCCGTCCATGGACTGGGAACGAAGGGGCGGGGCGCACATGACCATCGGGAGCCATCTGGAGGAGTTCCACGACCTTCCGGTCCACCGCTTCCCCAAGTCGGTGAAGGGACCGGAGGGCGCCAGGCACCTGCCCGCTCCCGAGTCGGTGGCCTGGAGCATCGCCGTGGACTCGTACGACAGCGAGGAGGCGTGGGAGGAGGCGTTCGCCCGCTTCCTGGCCGCCGTCGACACCTCGAAGGTGCGGGCGCTGGTCGTGGGAGCCTGGAGCGACGCGTACGACAACGGCCCCGAGAAGATCGTCGAGGCCCTCGTCGAGGCGAAGGACCGGCTGCCCGCGCTGCGCGCGCTGTTCCTCGGCGACATCGTGATGGAGGAGTGCGAGATCTCCTGGATCAACCAGGGCGATGTCGGTCCGCTCCTGAACACCTTCACGGAGCTGGAGGAGTTCGGCGTGCGCGGCGGACAGGGTCTCGTCTTCCCCACGGTGCGTCACGAGCGGCTGCGGACGCTGACGGTCGAGACCGGCGGCATGCCCGTCGAGGCGGTCCGGGGTGTCGCGGGCAGCGACCTGCCCGCCCTCGTCGAGCTGGACCTGTGGCTGGGCACGTCCGAGTACGGCGGCGACTGCGAGGTGGGCGACCTGGCGCCGATCCTCGCGGGCACCCGGCTGCCGGCGCTGAAGCATCTGGCGCTGCGCAACAGCGAGATACAGGACGACATCTGCGCGGCGCTGGCCTCCGCCCCGGTGGTGGCCCGCCTCGACGTCCTCGACGTGTCGATGGGCGTCCTCACCGACGACGGCGCGACCGCGCTGCTCACGGGCCAGCCGCTCACCCACCTCACCACACTGGACCTGCACCACAACTACCTCAGCCAGGCGATACGCGACCGCCTCCGGGACTCCCTGGAGGCCGAGGGCGTCCAGGTCGACGTCGACGCCGACGACGCCGAATCGGACGAGGAGGAGGACGGCACGGTCTGGCGGTTCGTCGCGGTCGGCGAGTGAACGCGTAGTCGCTCGCGAGGGAAGGGGGGAAGGGGCATGCCCGGTTGGACCGGTGCGGCGGGTGCGGGGTCCGGACCGTACAGGTGGGTGGTCGTCGGGAACGGGGAGAACCGGCGGGTCGAGCTGTTCGTCACGGCGGCCGAGGCGGCCGGTGTCGGCACGCCGCGGGTCGTCGAGTGGCGGGACGTGCTGCGCGACGGCGGGCACGCGTTCACCGCCGACGAGGTCGTGCGGCTGGAATCACCGGGCGAGAACGCCGAGGTGGACCGGCTGCTGCGGGGCGTCGACGATCCGACGCGGGTGGAGGGTTCGGCCACCTGGTACGCCCGTTTCCTGGCCGCCGTGGATTCGCTGCGGGGCGGGGTACGGCTGGACGGTCCGGCGGATCTCGCCGTGCTGTTCGACAAGCGGCTCTGCCACGCCCGGCTCGACGCCGCCGGGGTCCCCGTTCCTCCGTCACCCACCTCGGGCGACGGGCCGCCGGTGCGCGGCTGGGACGACGTCAGGGCGGCGATGCGGGAGCACGGCATGGCGCGTGTCTTCGTGAAGCCTGCCCACGGGTCCTCCGCGTCCGGTGTGCTGGCCGTCGAGTCGGCGGCAGGCGGCCGGATCAGGGCCACCACCTCGGTGGAGGTGGCCGCCGACGGCCGGCTGCACGCGCCACCGCGGCTGCACAACTCCCTGCGGGTCCGGCGCTACACGGACGAGCGGGAGATCGCCGGCATCGTCGACGCCCTCGCGGTCGACGGTCTGCACATCGAGCGCTGGCTGCCGAAGGCGTCCGCCCAGGGCAGATCCGCCGACCTGCGGGTTCTGGTGGTGGCGGGCCGGGCCACGCACGCGGTCGTCCGCACCAGCCGTTTCCCGATGACCAATCTCCATCTGGGTGGGGCGCGGGGCGACCTGGCGTCCGTCGTCGACGCGGCAGGCGACCGCTGGAGGCAGGCGCTCGACATCTGCGAGCGGGCCGCCGCCTGCTTCCCGGACACGCTGTGCGTCGGCGTGGACCTGTTGCCGGCGATCGGCTGGCGTCGGTTCGCCGTCGGCGAGGTCAACGCCTTCGGCGATCTGCTGCCCCGGCTGACCGGACTGCCGGGGGGCCCGGCGGAGGGCCTGGACACCTACACGGCGCAGATCGCGGCGGTGCGCGACGCGCTGCGCCCGGCGCCTTCGCACCACGCTCAGGCAAGGAAAGACCATGCACCCTTCTGACACGGCGGGATCGACCGGCCCGACCGCCACGGGCGACCCAGCTCACCTGGCCGACACGCCCCACCGGACCCCCACGACCCACATGCCCCACCCGCCCCACCGGCCTTCGGAGGCCGCCCAGCCGCCCGACATGAACGAGGTGGTGGGCCGCGACGACCTGCTGCTGCTCACTCTGGACACCCTGCGGTACGACGTGGCCGTGCGGCTCGCGGCGGAGGGCCGGCTGCCGAACCTGTCCGCCCGGCTGCCGGGCGGCACCTGGGAGAAGCGGCACGCACCCGGCAGCTTCACCTACGCCTCGCACCAGGCGATGTTCGCGGGTTTCCTGCCGACCCCGGCGGCTCCGGGGCCGCATCCACGTCTCTTCGCGGGCCGGTTCGCGGGCAGTGAGACGACCGCGGGGCGCACCTTCGTCTTCGACAGCCCCGACCTGGTGTCGGCGCTCGCCGAGCGCGGCTACCGCACGGTGTGCGTCGGCGGTGTGGGCTTCTTCAACAAGCAGGGGGCGCTCGGCAGCGTCCTGCCCGGCCTGTTCCAGGAGAGCCACTGGGAACCGGAGTTCTCCGTGGCGTCACCGACGTCCTTCGAGTCGCAGGTGGCCCGCGCCGAGCGGATCGTGGCCGAACTGCCCGCCGAGCAGCGACTGTTCCTCTTCCTCAACGCCTCGGCCCTGCACCAGCCCAACTGGTTCCACCTGCCGGGCGCCACCCGCGAGGCCGGCGACAGCCCGGCCACACACGCGGCGGCCCTGGAGTACATCGACCGGCACATCGGACGGCTCTTCAACGCGATGAGTTCGCGCCGCCGCTGCTTCGCCGTCGTCTGCTCCGACCACGGGACCACATACGGCGAGGACGGGTACACCGGGCACCGTCTGGGCCACGAGGCCGTGTGGACCGTCCCCTACAGCCACTTCTTCCTGGAGCCGTCCGCATGACCGTGACCGGGACCGGGACACCGGTTCGCCCCTATCAGCACTACGTCTACGCCTACCCGCACAAGACGACCTACCGGGAGCTGCCCGACCACCCGTCCCTCGCGGACCTGTGGGCCGGAGAGTCGAAGCAGGCGCTGTCGCTGTACGCGCACATACCGTTCTGCGAGGTCCGCTGCGGCTTCTGCAACCTCTTCACCCGGATCGGCGCGCCGGACGGGCTGACCGGCCGCTATCTCGACGCCCTCGAACGGCAGGCGCTCGCCGTACGGGAGGCGCTCGGGGACGCGGAGCCGGTGCGGTTCGCGAACGCCGCGTTCGGCGGCGGCACGCCCACCTATCTGGAGGCCGCCGAGCTGGAGCGGCTGTGCGACATCGCCGAGCGGCACATGGGCGCGGACCTGCGGGCGATCCCCTTGTCGGTCGAGGCCTCCCCGGCCACGGCGACGGCGGACCGACTGGCCGTCCTGGCCGAGCGGGGGACCACGCGGCTGAGCCTCGGTGTGCAGAGCTTCGTCGAGGCGGAGGCGCGGGCCGCCGTACGACCGCAGCGGAGGTCCGACGTGGAGGCGGCGCTGTCACGCATCCGCGACGCCGGCATCCCGGTCCTCAACATCGACCTGATCTACGGCATCGACGGGCAGACCGCGGCGAGTTGGCGGCTCTCCCTGGACGCGGCCCTCACCTGGCGGCCGGAGGAGATCTACCTCTATCCGCTGTACGTACGCCCGTTGACGGGCCTCGGCCGCAACGCCGATCCGGCGGTCGCGGACCGCGAGTGGGACGAGACGCGGCTGCGGCGCTACCGCGAGGGCCGCGACCATCTGCTCGCGCACGGCTACGAGCAGGTGTCCCTGCGGATGTTCCGCCGCGCGGACGCGCCGCCGCAGGGCCCGGACGACTACGCCTGCCAGACCGACGGCATGATCGGCCTCGGCTGCGGCGCCCGTTCGTACACGTCGACGCTGCACTACTCCTTCGACTACGCGGTCGACATGCGGGAGATCCGCGGCATCATCGACGACTACACCGCCACCGAGGACTTCGGCCGGGCCGTGCACGGCCGTGCGGTCGACGAGGACGAGGCGCGGCGCCGCCATCTGCTGCAGTCGCTGCTCCAGGCGCGGGGGCTGCCGGTGGCGGAGTACCGGCGGCGGTTCGGCTCCGACCCGTACGCGGACTTCCCGGGGGAGCTGGAGCGGCTGGCCTCGCGCGGCTGGCTGGCGGAGGCGGGTGACGGGCTGCTGAAGCTCTCCGCCGAGGGACTGGCCCACTCGGACGCCGTCGGCCCCGACTTCTTCTCCCCCGCCGTACGGGCCGCGATGGCCGACTACGAGCTGAAGTGACGGCGTCGCCCATGGACCTGACGCTCCTCTACCGCGGCCCGCTCGCCTCCTGCGACTACGACTGCCCCTACTGCCCGTTCGCCAAGCGACGCGACTCGACGGCACAGCTGCGGACCGACCGTGCGGCGCTGGACCGTTTCACCACGTGGGCGCGGGCGCGGACGGGCGACCGGCTGTCGGTGCTCTTCACCCCGTGGGGCGAGGGTCTGGTCCGCTCCTGGTACCGGCGCGCACTGGTCGACCTCTCCCACGAGCCGCACATCGACCGGGTGGCGATCCAGACGAACCTCAGCTGCCGCACGGAGTGGCTGGCGGAGGCCGACCCCGACACGGTGGCCCTGTGGTGCACGTACCACCCCGGACAGACCCCGTACGAACGCTTCCTGGACAAGACCCGGCGGCTGACCGCGACGGGGATCCGCTTCAGCGTCGGCATCGTCGGTCTTCCCGAGCATCTGGAGCACGCCCGCCGACTGCGCGGGGAGCTTCCGGAGCAGGTGTATCTGTGGGTGAACGCCGCCGAAGGGCACACCTACACCGACGAAGAGGCGGCGACATGGGGCGAGTTGGACCCGCTCTTCCACTTCAGCCGCCATCCGCACCGCTCGGCGGGGCGCGCCTGCCGTACGGGCTCGACGGTCGTGTCGGTGGACGGCGACGGGACCGTACGCCGCTGCCATTTCGTCAGGGCCGAACTCGGCAACCTCTACGACGATTCCTTCCGCGCGGCACTCGCGCCCCGGCCGTGCCCGCTGGCCGTCTGCGACTGTCACATCGGGTACGTCCACCTCGAAACGCTCCCCCTGTACGACGTGTTCGCGGGCGGCGTCCTGGAACGGGTGCCGGCGGCGGGCCCTTCCGGCCCGCACGCGATACGGCTCGCCCCGTAGACATGGCACCTGGGGCCCGGTCTCGTCACACCCGCCAGCTGTACCGCCGCTCCGGCCGCCCGGCCACCCCGTAGCGGAGGGAGACGTCCGCGCTGCCGGTGCTGTGGAAGTACTCCAGGTAGCGGCGGGCGCTGACGCGGGAGATGCCGGTGAGGGTGGCGCACTCGGTGGCGGAGAGGGTGCCGTCGGTGCCTCGGAGGGTGCCTTCGATCAGCTCGGCGGTCTCGACGCTCATGCCCTTGGGCAGGGCGCCGGCCGCCGACGCCGGTGCGCCGGCCCCGGCCAGGACGCGGTCGACGTCGGCCTGGCCCCGTACGACGGTGGTGAGCAGGCGGCCGCGCTGGGCGGCGTACCGCTGGAGCCGGGAGCGCAGTTCCTCGAACTCGAAGGGTTTGAGGAGGTAGTCGACGACGCCGTGGCGGACGGCGCCGCGCACGCTGTCGGCCTCCCGGGCGGCGCTGATGACCATGACGTCGCAGTCGTGGCCGGCGGTGCGCAGCCGCGGTATGACGTCGAGGCCGAAGCCGTCGGGGAGGTAGAGGTCCAGCAGGACCAGGTCGGGGCGGAGTTCGTCGACGGCCGCGACCGCCTGTTCGCCGGTGCTGGCGACGCCGACGACGCGGAACGGCTCGACGCGTTCGACGAAGGTGCGGTGGACCCGGGCCACCATGAAGTCGTCGTCGACCACGAGCACGTCGATCGTGCCGGGCGTGCTCCCGGTGCCGGACGGTCTGTTCGTGCCGGTCATGGTGTCGCTCCTTCCGCCACCGCGTCGGCGAGGTGGCTGACGGTCATGCGGGCGGTGAACATGGCGCCGTCGGGGGTGTTGGTCACCGAGATCTCACCGCCGTGCCGTTCGCAGACCAGGCGGGTGAGGGCCAGGCCGATCCCGCGTTCGCCTTCCCGCGCGGCCTTGGTGGTGAAACCGTGGGAGAAGACCTCCCTGGCGAGTTCGGGGGCCACGCCGGGGCCCGAGTCGCGGACGACGATCTCCACGCTGGAGGCGTCCTGGCGCAGCTCCACCTCGACCCAGGCCTCGCGGTCCTCGGTGCCGCCCCAGGGTTCGTGGTCGTCGGGCGTGGCCGCGGCCGCGTCCACCGCGTTGTCGACGAGGTTGCCGACCACGGTGGCCACGTCGGCGGCGTCCTCCGGGGCGAGCCGGTCGAGTGCGGTGGCGTCCGAGATCCGCAGGGTGACCCGGCGTTCGGCGGCGAGGGAGGTCTTCGCCATGAGCAGGGCGGCGACGGCGGTGTCGCGGACGCGGCGGCTGAGGGTGACGTCGAGGGAGTGGCGGTGGCGGCTCAGCGCGCGGATGTAGTGGACGACCTCGTCCTGCTCGCCGATCTGGATGAGCCCGGAGATGGTGTGCAGCTGGTTGGCGAACTCGTGGGCCTGGGCGCGCAGCAGTTCGGAGGAGCTGCGGAAGGAGCCGATCTCGCGTTCGAGGCGGGCCAGCTCGGTACGGTCCCGCAGGGTGGTGACCGAGCCGAGGTGGCGGCCGTCCTTGGTGACGGTCATCCGGTTCATCACCAGGACCCGGCCCCGGCGTATGACGACCTCGTCGCGCTTGTCGGACGCCTCTTCCTGGGCTCCCGCCAGGACGTCCCGCAGCCGTCCCTCGATGCCCAGGTCGGCGAGGCTCTTGCCGACGCAGTCCTCGGGCAGGTCGAGCAGGCGCCGCCCCATCTCGTTGACGAGGGTGAGCCGGTGGTGCGGGTCCAGGGCGATCACGCCCTCGGCGATGCCGTACAGCATGGCCTCGCGGTGTTCGGCGAGGCCGGCGATCTCGTGGGGCTCCAGGCCGAGTGTCTGCTGTTTGACCCGCCGGGCCAGCAGCCAGGAGCCGACGAGGCCGAGGCCGCTGGCGATGCCGAGGTAGGCGAGGAGGTACGAGGAGGCGCCGCTGAGGCGCTGCCACACGGTCGGGGAGGCCTCGCCGATCATCACCGTGCCGAGGAGTCGGCCCAGGTTGGCCTCGGTCTCGCCGAGGACGGGCACCTGGGCGACGAGTTCGCGGCTGTCGTCCAGCGTCAGTGAGCCGGACCAGCCGCGGCCCGCGACGGCGCCCTCGCCGGTGGGCATCACGTCCCCGATCGCGGTGGGGTCGGTGGAGCTGACGATGCGGCCGTCGGCGTCGGCGACCGTGACGGAGGTCACCCCGGACTGGGTCTGGGTGGAGTTGACCAGGGGTGCCAGTGCCTCGTGCGCGACGGGCTGGGCGAGCCGGTCACGGACCAGGGGGTTGGCGGCGAGCTGCTCGGCGAGCGCGGTGACCCGGCGGCCCTCGACCCGGTTGAAGGTCGCCGCGGACTGGGTGAGCGAGACCCCCGCGACCGCCGCCAGCACCACCACGACGATGGCGAGCTGGAGAACCAGCATCTCGCCTGCGAGGGTATGGCGACGGAACACCACGACGGACTCTTCTCTCGTGCCGACACGGTCTCAGGCGGCTCAGGCGCCGGCTTGTGCGGTGGGTCGCACAATCATGGCCCTCACGTCCGGTCAGGGAAAGAGACGTGTGGGGGACGTGCTCATAAGGTGACAGGGCCCGTGACCACAACGACCACAACCTCCGTTGCTTCCGCAAGTGGGGCAGGCCCGCCCCTCGTGGGCACGATGTGTCCCAGGTCACCTTTCCCCCCTCGACCCGACCGACAGGTGGTGGCATTCGTGCGACTGCGCACTCCCCTCGCCCTGCTCGGGGCCGCCGTGCTCGTGCTCGTGGGACCACCGCTGCTGACGACCGGCAGCGGCACCGAGACCGGCACGCAGATCCCGGGTCTGCGCTTCATGGTGCCGAACACGCCCGGCGGCGGCTACGACATCACGGCCCGCACGGCGGCGAAGAACGCCGAGGACGCCGGGCTCACCCACAACATCGAGGTGTTCAACCTGCCGGGAGCCGGCGGCACGGTCGGGCTGAGCCGACTGGTCAGCGAGCACGGCAACGGCAAGCTGGCGATGTCGATGGGGCTCGGCGTCGTGGGCGCCGTCCGCTCCAACGACGCGCCGAAGACCCTGGCCGACACCACACCGATCGCCCGCCTCACCGAGGAGCAGGACGTCGTGGTGGTGGCGAAGGACTCGCCGTACAAGACGATCGACGAGCTGATCGGGGCGTGGAAGGAGGACCCCGGGAAGCTGCCGGTGGGCGGTGGGTCGGCGCCGGGCGGGCCCGACCATCTGGCGCCGATGCTGATGGCCGAGGCCGCGGGGATCGCGCCGAAGGACGTCAACTACATCCCCTTCGACGGCGGTGGTGAGCTGCTCGCCTCGATCCTCGGCAACAAGGTCGCCTTCGGGGTGTCCGGCGTCGGCGAGTACCTGGACCAGATCAAGGCGGGCGAGCTGCGGCTGCTCGCGGTGACCGGCCCGGACCGGGTGAACGGGCTGGACGCCCCGACGCTCCAGGAGGCGGGCTACGACGTGAACTTCACCAACTGGCGCGGCATCGTCGCCCCGCCGGGGCTCACCGAGGCCGAGCGCGACAAGCTCACCCGGCTGATCGAGGAACTGCACGACTCGCCGGAGTGGCAGCAGTCGATGAAACAGAACGGCTGGGACGACGCCTTCCTGACCGGCGACGAGTTCGGCGACTTCCTGGACGCCCAGGACAAGCGCGTGGTTTCGGTGCTGAAGGAGCTCGGGCTGTGACGACGGACACCACCGGTACCTCCCCGGCGCCCGCGGACGAGCGCCGTTCCTGGCTGCGTGACCATTCCGAGCTCGGTGTCTGCGTCCTGCTGCTGGCGCTCGGCGTCCTCGTCCTGACCGACGCGCTCACCATGGACGTCGACATCGCCCAGCGCGGTCCCGTCGGCCCGACGACCGTGCCGATCGTGGTCGGCGCCGGTCTGCTGCTGATCGCCGCCCTGCTGGCGGTGGACGTACTGCGCGGCGGCCGGGGCCAGGCGGAGGCCGGCGAGGACATCGACCTGTCCGAGCCCGCCGACTGGCGCACGGTGCTCCTGCTCACCGGGGTGTTCCTCGGCGCGGCCGTCCTGATCGAACCGCTCGGCTTCCCCATAGCCGGCGCCCTGCTCTTCTGGGGCGCGGCCTACGCCCTCGGCAGCCGGCGTCTCGACCGCGATCCGCTCATCGCGGCCGTCATCTCCCTGGTCACGTACACCGTCTTCAACAACCTGCTCGGGGTGCCGCTGCCCGGCGGCCCGCTGATGGGAGTGCTGTGACATGGACGCCCTCAACTCCCTCCTCGACGGTTTCGGTACGGCCCTGACCCCGATCAACCTGCTGTGGGCCGCGATCGGTGTCCTGCTGGGCACGGCCATCGGCGTCCTGCCGGGCATCGGCCCGGCCATGGCGGTCGCGCTGCTGCTGCCGGTGACGTACGGGCTGAACCCGGTCGGCGCGTTCATCATGTTCGCGGGCATCTACTACGGCGCGATGTTCGGCGGTTCAACCACCTCGATCCTCCTCAACACGCCCGGGGAGAGCGCGGCCGTGGTCGCGGCCATGGAGGGCAATCCGATGGCCAAGTCGGGGCGTGGCGCGCAGGCGCTCGCGGCCGCCGCCATCGGGCACTTCGCGGGCGGCATGGTCGGCACGATCCTGCTGGTGGCGCTCGCCCCGACGGTCGCCGAGCTGGCCGTGGACATCGGCGCGCCGGACTACTTCGCGATCATGGTGCTCGCGTTCATCGCTGTGACGTCGGTCCTGGGCTCGTCCCGCATCCGGGGCCTCGCCTCCCTCCTCATCGGTCTCACGATCGGCCTGGTGGGCCTGGACCAGATGACCGGCCAGCAGCGCCTGACCTTCGGTTCGCTCCAGCTCGCCGACGGCATCGACGTGGTGATCGTCGCGGTGGGTCTCTTCGCCATCGGCGAGGCCCTGTGGGTCGCCGCCCATCTGCGGCGCCGCCCGCCCGAGCCGATCCCGGTGGGCAGACCGTGGCTCGGCCGGAGCGATGTGAAGCGGACCTGGAAGTCCTGGGTGCGGGGCCCGTTCATCGGCTTCCCCTTCGGCGCGATCCCGGCGGGCGGCGCCGAGATCCCCACCTTCCTGTCGTACGTCACCGAGAAGCGGCTGTCGAAGCACAAGGACGAGTGGGGCAAGGGTGCCATCGAGGGCGTCGCGGGCCCGGAGTCGGCGGCGTCGGCCTCGGCGGCGGGCACCCTCGTCTCCATGCTGACCCTCGGCCTGCCCACGACGGCGGTCGCGGCGGTCATGCTGGCCGCCTTCCAGCAGTACGGCATCCAGCCCGGCCCGCTGCTCTTCGAACGCGAGCCCGACCTGGTGTGGGGCCTGATCGCCTCCCTCTTCGTCGGCATGGTGCTGCTGCTCGCGCTCAACCTGCCGCTGGCCCCGCTGTGGGCGAAGCTCCTGCGGATTCCGCGTCCGTATCTCTACGCGGGGATCCTCTTCTTCGCGGCGGTCGGCGCGTACGCGGTCGGCGGTGAGGTGATCGACCTGGTGATCCTGCTGATCATCGGCCTGATCGGGTTCGGCATGCGCCGCTACGGCCTGCCGGTGCTGCCCGCCGTCATCGGTGTCATCCTCGGCCCCAACGCCGAGCAGCAGCTGCGCCGGGCCCTGCAGATCAGCGACGGCAGCGTCTCCGGCCTGGTGAACACGCCGTTCTCGGTGACGGTGTACGTGATCATCGCCGTGCTGCTGACGTGGCCGCTGCTGAAGCGGCTGGTGATCCGCGACCGTGACCGCACGCCCGCCGGGCCCCGGTGAGCCACGCCGGGCGGGTCGGGTAGACCCCGGCCCGCCGTCAGCCCGCCGCGCCCCGCTCCGCCTCCTCGTGCAGGAACGCGCTGATCTGCCCGGCGAGGCCCTCCCGTCCCGTGCCGCCCGCCGGGTCGAGGAGGTCCTCGTCGACGCCGATGCCGCCGGCCCACAGATACCGCTCGGTCCACTCCTCGTCGACGCGCAACTGGACCTGGATGTCGAACTGGGTGAGCTGGGCCTCGGGCGCGGCGGCGTAGAGCACGGCGGTGGCGCGGCGCAGCGGGTAGAGGTCGAAGCCCTCGATGAACCGGGAGTTGCGCCAGTCGAGGAAGGCGCTCTCGCCGTCGGGGCCGGTGCGGATGTCGAGCTGGCCGTCCTCGAGGTGGAGGCCGACGTGGTCGCTGCCGCGGTTCTCCACGGTCACCCGGAACCGGAAGTACGTCAGGCCCTCGGCGGCGTCGTCGCGTCCCCGTGGGGGTTCCACGCACTCCACTCCGTGGACGCGCACGCGCAGGCCGGCCAGATCGCCGTCGTACTCCTGCCAGTCCCCGATCACATTGGGCTCGCGCACCGTCCACCTCTCCACATCGGCGGGACACCTCCCGCGTTCGCGCGCACCACAGTGCCACACCCGTCGGACGTCCGGGTCGGGGGCATTACCGCCGGTCAGAGGTGATCAAGCCGTGTGCAGCGACGATTCCGGGGAGGGGCCCGTGAAGGAGGTCCCTCACGTGCCGCACATCACGTTCACCGCCCACCGTGCGGATACGCGGGGGGGGGCCGACTTGCCGATTCCCCGCGCGGTCGACGGCGCCGTACGCTACGTTCGATCACCGCGGTTGGCGCACCATCGGCGAGGTCGTGTGCAGGGAAGGTCAGGGAAGGTTCTGAGCGTCGCATGAGCAACTTCGGCATTGCTCCACCGACGGACCCGGTGATGACCGGAGGGCTGGCCGACTCACTCTTCGAGGCGGCGGACCGTGATCCCGCGCTGCCGCAGTTGGCGCGCCTGGACCCCGCCTCCCCCGGCACCTGGACGCGGGTGAGCGCGGCCGAGACGCGGGACGAAGTGGTCGAGCTGGCCAAGGGGTTGATCGCGTCCGGGATCCAGCCGGGCAACCGGGTGGCCGTGATGGCGCGGACCCGTTACGAGTGGACGGTGCTGGCTGTCGCCCTGTGGGCCGTGGGCGCCGAGATCGTGCCGGTGTGTCCGACGTCGTCGCGCGACCAGATCGAGTGGATCCTGTGGGACTCGGCCTGTGTGGGCGTGGTGGTCGAGGACGAGCCGGGTGTGATGACGGTCGGCTCGGTGTGCGCCAAGCTCCCGCTGCTGCGGCACGTGTGGCAGTTGGACGCCCAGTCCCTGCCGCAACTCGTCGAGGCGGGCCGGGACGTGCCGGACGCGACGGTGGACTCGCTGCGCCGCATCGTCATGCCGGACTCCACCGCGGTGATCGCGTACACGTCCGGCACGACCGGCCGGCCCCGGGGCTGCGCGCTCTCCCACCGCAGCCTCGCCAGCCCCTGCGACGCCCTGCTCGCCGGTTGGCGGCACACCGCCGCCTCTCCGGGGGAACAGCCGGCGATCCTCGCCTTCCTGCCGTTCTCGCACGTCTACGGCCTGATGATCCAGGGCATGTGCCTGCGCGGCGGGCTGCTCCTCGCGCACGAGCCGGAGTCGACCGAGGAGGCGCTGTCCGCCGCACTGCGGTCGTTCCGGCCGACGTTCCTCTTCGGCGTCCCCTACCTCTTCGAGAAGATCTACAAGAACTTCCTGCGCAAGGCCCAACAGGCGGGCCGGGGGCCGCTGTTCGAGCGTGCGGTGCGCACGGCCCAGGACTACGCCCTCGCCGTCGAACGGCAGCGCCTGAACACGGGCCCCGGCCCCGCCATGGACCTGAGGCTCCAGCACGCCTTCTACGAGAAGACGGTGTACCGGAAGCTGCGCGCGGCCCTCGGCGGCCGGGTGCGGGGCGGCTGCTCCGGCGGTTCCCCGCTCAACCGCGACCTGACGCTCTTCTACGCCGGCATCGGCATCCTCGTCCACGACGGGTACGGCCTGACCGAGACCGCCGGGGGCATCACCGCCCAGCCGGTCGGCCGGGAGAAGTTCGGCACCGTGGGCCGTCCGCTGCCGGGTACGGAGGTCCGGGTGGCGCGGGACGGAGAGATCCTGGTCAGCGGGCCTTCGGTGTTCCAGGGATACGTCAACGACGAGGCGGGGACCCGGGCCGCGCTCCAGGAGGGCTGGCTGGCCACGGGCGACATCGGGCGGCTGGACTCCGAGGGGTATCTGTCGATCACCGGACGCAAGAAGGAGATCATCATCACCAGCGGGGGCAAGGGGGTGGCCCCGGCGCCGCTGGAGGAGCAGCTGCGGATGCATCCGCTGATCCACCAGGCGGTGGTCGTGGGCGACAACCGGCCCTGTGTGGGCGCGTTGATCACGCTGGACCCGGAGTTCCTCGCGCACTGGCGGGGGTCGTTGTCCGCGCCGGGCGAGCTGCTGGGCCGGGAGGCGCGGGAGGAGAACGCGCTGCGGCAGGAGGTGCTGCGCGCCATCGCCGGGGCCAACAGCACGGTGTCGCGCTCGGAGTCGATCCGCGTCTACCGCATCCTGCCCGAGCCGTTCGACCTCGCCAACGGCATGCTGACCCCGTCGATGAAGCTGCGCCGCGACACCATCGTGCAGCGGTACGAGGCCGAGATCGAGGCGATGTACGCGACCTCCGCCCGAACCGCCCGCCGCACGCTCTCGGAGGAGATCGCGGGCTGGGACGACTCGGACTCCGACGACGTGTTCCGACGCACCCGGCACTGACCGCACGACCGACCGGACAACCGACCGGACAACCGACCGGACAACCGACCGGACAACCGACCGCGCGGTCGTACGCAATCAACAGGGGGATCATCCATGGCACGTATGGGGCCGAGAAAGCTGCTGACCACGGTGGTGGCACTGGGCGGCGGAGCATTTCTGTTCGGAGCGGCGGTGCTCCGGCTGGAGACACAACTCAACGGGGTGGCGGGGCAGTTCGTCGTCGCGCAGTGCCAGGTGTCCGAGTCGCGCGGCGACGACGAGTGGTCGTGCGAAGGGTCCTTCAGGGCCGACGACGACTCCTTCCTCATCCCGGCCGTCGAGGTCGACACCACCTTCGCCACGAAGCCCACCGGGCTCGTGCCCGCCTACGTGGACGGGGAGTCGTCGACCACGGCCGTCGTTCGGGACAACGGCGTCTGGCTGTACCCGGGCGCGACCGGGCTGCTGTGCCTGGTCGTCGGCGGCTGGAACGTCCGGTCCGCGCTCCGCCGGCCGAAGGAGGAGCCGGTCGCTCCGTTTCCTGCCTGACCACGGGCCGGGCCACTGTTGACGAAACGGTCCTCCAGATGCGGAGATGCTCCAGGCGGCGGCGGGAAACCACCCGCCCGCGAGCACTCCGCACCACCGTGAGACGAAGGCAGAGGACCCATGGCACTGCAGATCAGCGCCACCAACCCCGAACACCCCGCGCTGCTGCTCGAACTGCCGTGGCACCTGCCCCTGGAGGAGTGGCCCGAGCACCACCTCGTGCCGCTCCCCCGCGGTATCTCCCGCCACGTGGTGCGCTACGCCCGCGCCGGCGGTGAGGTCGTCGCCGTGAAGGAACTCGCCGAGCGGCCCGCCCTGCGCGAGTACGAGCTGCTGCGCGACCTGGACCGGCTCGGCATCCCCGCCGTGGACGCGCTCGGCGTGGTCACCGGCCGCCTCGACGAGGCGGGCGAGCCGCTGGAGTCCGTGCTGATCACCCGGCATCTGGGCGGCTCGATGCCATACCGCTCGATGTTCGAGACGACCATGCGCCCGGCCACCATGCACCGTCTGATGGACGCCCTCGCCGTCCTGCTGGTGCGACTGCACCTCGCCGGGTTCGCGTGGGGCGACTGCTCGCTGTCCAACACGCTGTTCCGGCGGGACGCGGGCGCGTACGCCGCGTATCTGGTGGACGCCGAGACGGGCGAGCTGCATCCGCAACTGAGCGGCGGGCAGCGCGAGTACGACCTCGACCTCGCCCGGGTCAACATCAGCGGCGAGCTGCTGGACCTGGAGGCGTCCGGGGCGCTCCACCCCTCGGTGGACGCGATCGAGTTCGGCAACGAGATCTGCTCCCGCTACCACAAGCTGTGGAAGGAGCTGACGCGCAGATCGGTGTACCCGGCCGGGAAGTACCACTACATCGAGCGCCGGATCCGCCGCCTCAACGAACTCGGTTTCGACGTCGCCGAGATGCAGATCGAGCACTCGAACAACGGCGACACCGTGACCTTCGTGCCCAAGGTCGTCGACGCCGGCCACCACCAACGCCAGTTGCTGCGGCTGACCGGTCTGGACACCGAGGAGAACCAGGCCCGGCGGCTCCTGAACGACCTGGAGAGCTGGATGGCCACCCAGGACGACTAC
Organism: Streptomyces sp. NPDC002787; assembly: GCF_053592095.1. Classification (NCBI taxonomy): domain Bacteria; kingdom Bacillati; phylum Actinomycetota; class Actinomycetes; order Kitasatosporales; family Streptomycetaceae; genus Streptomyces; species Streptomyces sp. NPDC002787. The sequence continues at coordinate 84,624 of NZ_JBSFVC010000011.1, forward strand.
GCCCCGGGCGACCCCCTCGGCGCCCGCCCCGAGGTGCTGGCCCACCGCTGGGTGCGGGAGGTGTTCCGCCCGACCGTGCGGGCCGTCCCGCTCGAACTGCGGGGCTCGATGGACGCGGCGGAGATCTACCACCAGCTCCTCGAACACCGCTGGTACCTGTCCGAGCGGGCACAGCACGACATCGGCCTGGACACGGCGGTCAAGGACTACATCGACAACGTCCTGCCGAGGACCCTGGCGCTGCTGCCGCCGAAGGTGGACGACGTCACCCCCAGGTGAGCCGCCGGGCCCGGATCAGTCGTGCGGGACCACGGCCACCGGGCAGTGCGCGTGGTGCAGGACGCCATGGGCCACCGAGCCGATGCGGGCGCCGACGGCCGTACGGCGGGCGCGGCGTCCGACGACCATCAGCTGGGCCCGCCCGGCCACGGACAGCAGCACCTGCCCGGCACTGCCCATCTCGACGTGCTGGGTGACCGGCACGTCGGGGAACCGCTCGCGCCACGGCTCCAGCGCGGCGGCCAGCGCCTTCTTCTCGAACGGCTCCAGGCCGCCGGCCTCGTCGAGGAGCTTCAGCGAGCCCGGGCTGTACGCGTACAGCGGCGGCAGTGTCCAGGCCCGGACCGCGCGCAGCGACGCACCTCGGGCGGCCGCCGTCTCGAAGGCGAACCGCAGGACGTCGGCGCTGTCCTCCGGCGTGCCCTGCTGGCCCACGACGACCTCGCGTCCGGCGGCCTCGCCGGCGGGGCTGTCCTCGGCGCGGACGAGCACGACGGGACGCGGCGACTCCACGAGCACCTGCTGTCCGACGGAGCCCAGCAGGAAGCCGACCACCGCGCCGTGCCCACGCGAGCCGAGCACCAGTGACTCCGCGTGCTCGGCGGCGGCGACCAGGGACTCGACCGGCGGGCCCTCGACCAGTTCCGTCGTCACCGCCAGCTCCGGGTGCCGCTCGGAGACACCCCGCGCCGCCTCGGCGAGCGCCTCCCGGGCCCACCGCGCCTGTCCGTCCCGGTCCACGGTGACCGCCTCGTGCGGCTCCCACCGCCACGCGTGCACCACCCGCAGCGCCAGGCCCCGGCGTACGGCCTCCCGGCCGGCCCAGGCCAGCGCGGCGAGGCTCTCGGACGTACCGTCCACTGCGGCGGTGATCGGGCGCGTCGTCATCGGCCACCTCTCTGTGTCACTTCAGGGCTGACGGGCCCAGTCTTCACTACCCTCGCCGCATGACCTTGGAGTGGGAGCAGTTGGTGGTGGACTCGGCCGATCCGGTGGCCCTGGGGCGCTGGTGGGCGGAGGCGCTCGGCTGGGTGGTGGTCGACGACTCCCCCGAGGAGTACGAGATCCGTCCGGCCCCGGACCGCCTGCCCGGCCTGCTGTTCGGGCTCGATCCGGGGGCCAAGACCGTCAAGAACCGCCTGCACCTCGACTTCCGGCCCGTCGACCAGGAGGCGGAGGTCACCCGTCTCCTCGCCCTCGGGGCCCGGCACGCGGACATCGGGCAGACCGGGGACGAACCGTGGGTCGTCCTCCAGGACCCGGAGGGCAACGAGTTCTGCGTGCTGGCCCCGCGCAAGAGCTGATGCCTCGGTCGGCGCTCCGGCGGGCCTGCGGCTCTCCGGAAACCGAGCGGAGCGGGACGGTCGAACATACGATGGGCCCATTGGCTCGGGGTGGAGGCGTATGACTCAGGCTGTCGGTCCGGCGCGGAACGTGATCCTCACCGTGGATGACGATCCGGGGGTGTCCCGCGCGGTTGCCCGGGATCTGCGCCGCAGGTACGGCGAGTCGTACCGGATCGTGCGGGCCGAGTCCGGGCAGGCGGCGCTGGAGGCCCTGCGGGAGCTGAAGCTGCGCGGCGACGAGGTCGCGGTGATCCTGGCCGACTACCGGATGCCGCAGATGAACGGCATCGAGTTCCTGGAGCAGGCGCTGGATGTGTATCCGGGCGCCCGACGGATCCTGCTCACCGCGTACGCCGACACCAACGCGGCGATCGACGCGATCAACGTCATCGACCTCGACCACTATCTGCTGAAGCCGTGGGACCCGCCGGAGGAGAAGCTCTATCCGGTCCTGGACGACCTGCTGCAGTCCTGGCGGGCCGCCGACCGCAGGTGCGTGGGCACGACGAAGGTGGTCGGGCACCGGTGGTCGGCGCGTTCCTCGGGCGTACGGGAGTTCCTGGCGCGGAACCAGGTGCCGTACCGCTGGTACTCCTCGGACGAGCCGGAGGGGCGGCGGCTGCTCGCGGCGGCCGGCGCGGACGGGCAGCGGCTGCCGCTCGTCGTCACGCCGGACGGTACGCCGCTGGTCGAGCCGGAGGACGCGGAGCTGGCGGAGCGGGTGGGGCTGGCGACGACTCCGGCTCAGGACTTCTACGACCTGGTCGTCATCGGCGGTGGACCGGCCGGGCTCGGCGCGGCCGTGTACGGGGCCTCGGAGGGCCTGCGGACGCTTCTGGTCGAGCGGTCGGCGACGGGCGGGCAGGCCGGGCAGAGCTCGCGGATCGAGAACTACCTCGGCTTCCCCGACGGGGTGTCCGGCGGCCAGCTCACCAGCCGCGCCCGCCGTCAGGCCACCAAGTTCGGCGCCGAGATCCTCACCGCGCGGGAGGTGAGCGGGCTGGAGGTGAACGGGGCGGCGCGGACCATCCGGTTCTCCGACGGGTCGGCGGTCGCCGCGCACAGCGTGATCCTGGCGACCGGCGTGTCCTACCGACAGCTCGCCGCGCCGGGCTGCGCGGACCTCACCGGCTGCGGTGTCTTCTACGGCTCGGCGCTCACCGAGGCCGCCGGCTGCCAGGGGCACGACGTGTACATCGTGGGCGGCGCCAACTCGGCCGGGCAGGCGGCGATGTACCTGTCCCGTGGCGCCAAGTCGGTCACCCTGCTCGTCCGCGGGGACTCGCTCACCGCGTCCATGTCGCACTACCTGATCCGGCAACTCGCCGAGGCACCCAACATCTTCGTGCGGCCCGGCACGGTCGTGGAGGCCGCGCACGGCACGAACCAGCTGGAGCAGCTGACGCTCAAGGACATCGTGAGCGGGCGCGAGGAACTGGTCGACGCGCAGTGGCTGTTCGTGTTCATCGGGGCCGAGCCGCACACCGACTGGCTGGAGGGGACCGTGCTCCGCGACGAGCGCGGGTTCATCGTGGCCGGGCCCGACATGACCAGCGACGGAAGTCCGCCGGCGGGCTGGGAACTGGACCGGCCGCCGTACCACCTGGAGACGAATGTGCCCGGCGTGTTCGTCGCCGGGGACGCGCGGTCGCAGTCCGCGAAGCGGGTCGCGTCCGCCGTGGGAGAGGGAGCGATGGCCGTGATGCTCGTACACAGGTATCTGGAGCAGTCATGACAACGGTACGGGCGTCGTCGTGAGCGGGCAGCCGTCGCCGTGCGACCGGGCGGAGCTCGGACGGCTGTTCCTGTTCGAGAAGCTGGACGACGAGCAGTTGGACCGGCTGTGCCGTGAGGGCCGGGTGGAGCGGTTCGAGCCCGGTTTCGTCTATCGGGAGGGCGAGCCGGCCACCTGCTTCTTCGTGCTCCTGGAGGGCGCGGTGGTGCTGTCGCGGCAGGTCGGCGACGACGACGTGGAGGTCAGCCGCAGCTCCCAGGTGGGCGTGTACGCGGGCGCCTTCCACGCGTATCTCGGCGACCATGCGGACCAGGCCCGCTACAAGGGCTCCATGCGGGTCACGGTGCCCTCGCGTTTCTTCGTCCTCCCCGCGGCGTCCTTCGCCCAGATCATGCGCGACTGGTTTCCCATGGCCGTCCATCTGCTGGAGGGCCTGTTCTTCGGCAGCCAGAACACGCAACGGACCATCGGCCAGCGGGAACGTCTGCTGGCGCTCGGCTCGCTGTCCGCCGGGCTCACCCATGAGCTCAACAATCCCGCCGCGGCGGCTGTGCGGGCGACCTCCGCGCTGCGGGAGCGGGTGGCGGGGATGCGGCACAAGCTGGGCGCGATCGCCGCCGGGCCGCACAAGCGGGCCATGCTGGAGTCACTGGTCGACCTGCAGGAGCGGACGGCGGAGCAGGTCGCCAAGGCGAGTCCGCTCAGCCCGCTGGAAGCCGCCGACCGGGAGGACGAGCTGACGGACTGGCTCGACGACCACGGCATCGCGGGCGGCTGGCAGCTCGCGCCGAACTTCGTGCAGGCCGGGCTCCACACCGACTGGCTGGACCAGGTCGCGGCGGCCGTGGACGAGCACACCCTCGAAGGGGCGGTCCGCTGGCTCAACTACACCGTCGAGACCGAGCTGTTGATGAACGAGATCGAGGACTCCACGACGCGTATCACCCAGCTCGTCGACGCGGCGAAGCAGTACTCGCAGCTGGACCGCGCGCCCTACCAGAACGCCGACGTCCATGAACTCCTCGACAGCACCCTGCTGATGCTGTCCGGGAAGATCGGTGACCGCGTCCAGGTGGTGAAGGACTACGACCGCACGCTGCCGCGCATCCCCGCCTATCCCGGTGAGCTGAACCAGGTGTGGACGAACCTGATCGACAACGCGGTGTCGGCGATCCACGACACGGGCGGCGAGGGCACACTGACCGTACGGACCGCGCTCGACCACCGCGACCAGGTGCTCGTCGAGTTCCGTGACACGGGCCCCGGTATCCCGGCGGACATCCGGAACCGTATCTTCGACCCGTTCTTCACCACCAAACCGGTCGGCCAGGGCACCGGGCTCGGCCTCGACATCTCCTGGCGCATCGTCGTCAACAAGCACCACGGCCACATCGAGGTCCACTCCCACCCCGGCGACACCCGCTTCCAGGTCTTCCTGCCACTGACGGCGCCGGCGACGGACCTGGACCTGACACTCGGCGACGATCCGCGGCACGACCCCGACGCGCCCGAGGAGAAGTGATGACCCTGCCCGCCGGAATCAATCCAGCCGTCCCGCCGAGCGGCGACGGATGCGTGGAGTGCGACGCGGCCGGCGGCTGGTGGTTCCACCTCCGACGCTGCGCCCAGTGTGGCCACATCGGCTGCTGCGACTCCTCCCCCGCCCAGCACGCCACGGCCCACGCGGGAGCCACCGGACACCCGTTCGTGCAGAGTTACGAGCCCGGCGAGGCCTGGTTCTGGAACTACGAGACCTCCGAGATGTACGAGTCGGGTCCCGACCTCGCCCCGCCCTTCAGCCGCCCCACCGACCAGCCGTCGCCGGGGCCGGCGGGGCGGGTGCCGGGGAATTGGACCGAGCTCCTGCGGTGACATGAGCACGAGGGAGCCGGGGAGTCGTCCCGTAGACGAGGGAATGGATGAGACGGAGTGGGCGTGTTGATCGAGGTCTCCGAGATCCGGCAGGCGGCCGAGAGGATCGCCGGGCATGTCGTGCGGACGCCGACCGTCCCGAGCCCGGGGCTGTCCGCGCTCCTCGGTGTCCCGGTCACCGCGAAGCTGGAGCTGTTGCAGCGGACGGGCTCCTTCAAGGCCCGGGGCGCCACGGCGAAGTTGCTGTCGCTGACGGACGCCGAGCGGGCGGCCGGGGTGTTGGCCGTCAGCGGCGGCAACCACGGGATCGCGTTGGCGCACATGGCGGCCGCGTTGCACATCAAGGCGACGGTCGTGATGTCCCGGACCGCGCCGAAGCGCGCCATGGACCTCATCGAGGCGGCCGGGGCGTCGCTGCGGCTCACCGACGGGATGGCGGAGGCGTTCGCGCTGACCGAGCAGCTGCGGTCGGAGGGGCTCACCCTCGTCCACCCGTTCGACGACCCGCTGGTGATCGCCGGTCAGGGCACCGCCGGCCTGGAGTTCGCGGAGGACATCGAGGACAGTGAGGGCACGGGTGCGCCCACCGACGTGCTCGTCAGCATCGGCGGTGGCGGGTTCATCGCCGGTGTCGCGACCGCGCTGAAGGCCCTGCGCCCCGACATCCGCGTCTGGGGCGTGGAGACCGCCGGTGCCACGGCCATGAGCGAGGCGCTGGCGGCGGGCGGCCCCGTCACGGTCCCCCTCTCCTCCGTCGTCACCACGCTCAGCGCGCCCTCCGCCTCCCAGTTCACCTACGACCATGTGTCCGCCCTCGTCGAGGACGTCCTCGTGGTCTCCGACGCCGAGGCGGTCCAGGGCGTCCTCGATCTCGCCGAGCACGCCAAGGTGTGGTCGGAGCCCGCCGGCGGATGTCTGCTGCCCGCCGCCCGCCAGGTGCTGGAGCGGGTGGGCGACGGCGCCCGACTGGGCCTCGTGGTGTGCGGCGGCAACGCGACCACCGCCGACATCACGGACTGGGCGCGGCGATTCGGACTGCGGTGACGTGGCCGCCCCCGCCCCGGGCCACCTCAGCCACCTCAGCCACCTCAGCCACCACTAGGAGTACTCAACTACCCGGCCCTTCCCGGCACTTGAAGTCGCTCATCCGGCGCCCGGCATAATGCTCGAATGACCGCCCCCACCTCCCTTTCCGGCGCCTCGTCCGCCGAGCGCACCCCCGTCGTCATCGTCGGCGCCGGACCCGCCGGACTGACCGTCGGCAACATCCTGCGGGCCGCCGCCGTGGACTGTGTGGTGCTGGAGGCCGAGAGCCGGGAGTTCATCGAGCGGCGGCCGCGCGCCGGGTTCCTGGAGGAGTGGGCGGTGCGTGCGCTGGAGCGGCGCGGGCTGGCCGACCGGATCGTGGAACGGGCGCCGGTGCACACGGAGTTCGAGTTCCGCTTCGACGGTGAGCGACAGCGGTTCCCGTACACGGCGATCACCGGGCACCACCACTACGTGTATCCGCAGCCGCTGCTGGTGACGGATCTGGTCAGGGAGTACGCGGACGTCCGGGGCGGTGACATCCGCTTCGGTGTGCGCGATGTCGAGCTGCACGACATCGACGGCGACCGGCCGTCCGTGTCCTACACCGATCCGGACAGCGGCGAACGACACGTCCTGCACTGCGAGTTCGTCGCGGGCTGCGACGGTGCGCGCGGTGTCACCCGGACCGCGCTGCCGGCGGAGCACGCCACGGTCGCCCGGCACGACCACGGCGTCGGATGGCTGGCGCTGCTCGCCGAGGCGCCGCCGTCGTCCGACTGCGTCATCCTCGGCGTGCATCCCCGGGGCTTCGCCGGGCACATGGCGCGCAGCCCCGAGGTCACCCGTTACTACCTGGAGGTCCCGGCCGGCGACGACCCGGCGAACTGGCCGGACGAGCGGGTCTGGTCCGAGCTGCACACCCGCCTCGCTGTGCCCGGCACCCGGCCGCTCACCGAGGGCCCGCTGATCGAGAAGCGGGTGCTCGACATGCACAACTACGTCACCGAGCCGATGACGTACGGCCGCCTCCACCTGGCCGGTGACGCCGCCCATCTGGTCGCGCCGATCGCCGCGAAGGGCATGAACCTCGCGCTGCACGACTCCCTGCTCCTCGCGGACGCCCTCATCGCCCACCTGGGCAAGGGCGACGACAGGGGGCTGCGCGGCTACTCGGACGCCTGTCTGCGCCGCGTCTGGCACTACCAGGAGTTCTCGCAGTGGCTCGCGGAACTGCTGCACGGCCCGTCCTCCGGCGACGCGTTCCGAGCGGGCGCCGCGACCGCCCGGCTCCGCCGCCTCCTCGGCTCCCCCGCCGCCGCGTCGACCTTCGCGGAACTGTTCATCGGCAAGGAGACCGACCATTAAGCGATGAAGAGCTGCTCCCCGCCCCGTCAGTGGTGGCCGTCGCAGCAGCCGTCCCGGCGCATCAGGCGGGCGATCTCCAGCCAGTCCTCCTCGGTCTCCGCGGCCTTGGCGCGTCGCGCCGTGGGCCGGTAGGCGGCCACCAACTCCTCGGTGGTGTAAGGGACTCCGCCCCTGAGGACCGACACCGTACGGACCAGGTCGGCGAAGTCCGTGAAGGGGTCGCCGTCGACGACGGTCAGGTCGGCGAGCTTGCCCGTCCCGACCGTGCCGAGGTGGTCGTCGAGGCCGAAGAGGCGGGCCGGGAGGGCGGTCGCGGTGCGCAGGGTCTCGGCGGGGGTGAGACCGCCGTCGTGCAGGGCGCGCAGGGCGATGTGGAGGAAGAGGCCGACGGGTCCGAGCGGCTGGTCGGTGCCGAGGGCGACCGTGCCGCCGGCTCCGAGGATCCGCCGGTAGATGTCGGTCTCGGTGCGCAGCGCGGCGAGTTGGGCGGGCGTCGGCGGGACTCCGGCGGCCTGGCGCACGAAGGCCGCGTCCCACGGCGGCATGACGACGGTCACGCGCGGGTCGTCGGCGAGGGACGGATCGGCGCCGAGGAGGGGCGCGGCCGTGAAGGGCGTGGCGATGAGGGAGAAGTCCACGCCCCGCGCGGTGTAGATCTCCTCGACGTCCTGGTAGGCCTGCCCGCTCGCGGTGATGGCGTGGCCGAACTCCGCCCGCTGGGTGGCCTGCAGATGGGACGTCAGGTCCTGGCCGAGCTGGACGCCCGGGGAGAGGAGGTGCCCGCCCGTGCGGGCGCCGAGGCGTTCGTGGGCGAAGTGCGTGGCCTCGCTCATCACCCAACCGGGCGCCCGGACATAGGTCTTGACGAAGTCCCAGTCGAGTGCTGCCCCGCGTTCCAGTGAGCGCCTCAGCCCCGCTGTCGTGCGGTGGGCCCGTCCCATGCTGTACGCGACCCGCGCGCCGTCGAGGAGTTCGCCGGTGGTGAGCAGCCGGGGTCCGGCGAGTCTGCCGGCGTTCACCTCCTCGCGGATGCGGACCTGTTCGTAGGCGAAACCGCCGAGGGAGACGGCGGTGGTGACGCCGTAGGTGAGCTGACCGGTGGCCTGGCGGCTGCCGTAGGTGCTGTGCCAGGGGTGGGTGTGGGTGTCCCACAGACCGGGGAGCACGGTGTGCGCGGAGGCGTCGACGCGGCGGAGGGCGGCCCGTCGGCTGCCCCGATGCGGTTCGACGGCGGTGATGCGGCCGCCGCGTACGACGATGTCGACGTCGTCGCGGACCGTCTCACCGGTGCCGTCCCACAGGCGCCCGGCGTGGACGACGGTGTCGGCGGGGGTGAGCCGGGTGCGGTCCAGCGGGACTCGGACGGTGCGGACGTGGTCGCCCGAGACGTCGATCAGGCGGAGGCGGGTGCCGGACTGGTAGAGGAGGGTCGTGGAGTCGCCGGACCAGGTGGGGTGGTCGGCGGGTTCAGTGGTGAGCGTGCGGAGTGCGCCGCGCGGGGTGCCGTCGGGGGTGACGGGGAGCAGGCAGAGCGCGGACTCGACGATCACGGCGAGCCAGCGGCCGTCGGGCGACCAGACGGGCCCGGAGTCGTACCGGTCGGCGATCGAGGCGTGGGGCGCGACCGCGTGCAGCCGGTCGGCGCCGGTCGTGGCGTCGACGATCCGGATGAGGTTGTAGCCCTCGCGGAAGCGGGCGCCCAGACGGTTGCGATCGCACAGCGCGAGGTACCGTCCGTCGGGCGACCAGCTCGGCCTGCCGGGGATCCCGCCCCCGCCGAGCGGCGCCACGGCCACGCGGTCCTCGCCGCTCGCCAGGTCGCGCACTACGAGCCGTCCGGACATGTCCAGGCTCGCGAGCCGCCGGCCGTCGGGCGAGAGGGCGGGCATGACCCGGCCGCCGGCCGCGAGCGCGGTCTCCTCTCCGGTGGCCAGATCGTGCCGGTACACGCCGAGGAGGCCGTCGCGGTCGTCGGCGTAGACGAGCGACCTTCCGTCCCGTGCCCAGGCGGGTGCGAGGAGGGTACGGGTGGGCGGTGACTTCCGCAGTCGCTTCGGCGGGCGACCGCCCGAAGTTCCGGCGAGCCACAGCGAGTTGAGGGCGGCGAAGGCGACACTGCGGCCGTCGGGGGACAGCGCGGGCAGGTGGATGCCCCGCACGGGCCGTACGCGCGCCTCCCCGAGGTCGTACTCCTTGATCCGGTAGCGCGGGCGGTCCACCGGGAGCACACCCTCGAAGGGGAGGGCCTGCGGCTGCGCGGGTCCCTCGGGGCGCACGAGGGTGAACCGGCCGTCGAGGGTGAGCAGCAGTTCGCCCTCGGCCGTCCAGCGGGGCGGCACGGGCGCGAGGTCGCCGGCGACGGGGACGGGCTCTCCGTCGACGACGAGGGTGCACGAGCCGTTCGGGGAGGCGGTGGTGCGCAGGTAGGCGAGTCGGCCGTCGGGGGCCAGGGCCGGGGTCATGACCTGGGCGGCCTCGGTCTCGGTGTGCTCGACGGCGACCGGGCCGGTGCCGTCGGCGGCCACGGCGGCGACGGTCCGGGACTCGACGGACGGGGTGGTGCCGGAGGTGACGACCTTGGCGCGCACGAACAGCAGCCGGGTGCCGTCCGGTGTCCAGGTGGGGTCGAAGTCCTCCCACCGGCCGTCCTGGAGGGGCCCGTCCTGGCCGGGGAGTCCGGTGACGGGGGTGATCTCGCCGGTGCTCAGGTCCAGGACGTGGATGCGGTACGGGCAACCGTTCATGGGGTGGCCGGGGTCGCCGCCGCGTTCGGAGCCGAAGGCGATCCGGGTGCCGTCGGGCGACCAGGAAGGCCCCCGGTCGTCCCAGGGGCCGTCGGTGCGCTGCGTCAGGTCGGAACCGTCGGGGCGCACGGTCCACACATGGAAGCCGCCGTCCCTGTAGGCGCAGAACGCGATGAGGCTGCCGTCCGGGGAGTGGGTGGGCCGGTTGGGTTCGAGTCCGGCCGGGGTGAGGGGGAGCGCCTTGCCACCGGTGCGGGGCAGGGACCACAGGCCGCTCTGGATCTCGGCGATGAGTGTGTCGCCGGCGGGTGCGAGGGTCGCCGAGCCGTTGGTGGCCCGGGTGAAGGTGAGGGAGAGGCCGGTGCCGGGTGTGGCGGGGCGGGCGCCGGCGGAGGCGGCCGGGCCGGCGGTGCCGAGGACTGCGGCGGCCCCGGTGGCCCCGGTGGCGGCGATGAGTCGACGGCGGGTCAGGGGCGGGGTGGGGCGGCTCTGATCACGGTCCATGACACCGCACGCTGGCGCACCACGCGACCCAGGGGCAACACCGCCATTCACGCCATCGGGGGATGTCACTCGCCGGTGTGACGGCGGCGGATCCACGCCGGGAGCGCGAACCAGCACAGCACGTACCAGAGGACGACGCATCCCACCAGCCAGGGCACATACCCGTCGTGGGTGGCGACACGGAGGATCAGCAGCAGTGCCGCCGTCATGGTGGCGAGGAGCAGGATCAGGCCCACCACGGTCAGCCGCGCGGCCCACCGCACGGCGGCCGGCTTGATGCGGCTCCCGGAGACGATCCGGTGGAAGGAGACGGGCCCGATGAGGGCGCCGGTGGCGGCGGCGCCGAGGACGACGGTCACGATGTAGATGGTCCTGTCGGTCTGCGCCAGTTCGTCGTAGCGCGGGGTGAAGACGACGGTGAGCAGGAAACCGAACAGGATCTGCACGCCGGTCTGGGCGACCCGTACCTCCTGGATGAGTTCGGTCCATCTGCGGTCGGCGCGCTCTTCCTCGGTCTCGTCGCGGCCTCGGTCCCGGCTGCCGTGCGCCTCGGTCACGCGTCCTCCCGGTCGGGTCGATGTCCTTTTGCCAGATGGTGCCGCGTCCCCGGCGAACAAGCACGCGCATGCACCACTTCACTCACACGGGTGAATACGATGGGCGGATCGGTCACTTGTATCAATTATCGGCCTAGCGTGACTGCGGTGACCGACTCTTCAGAAACGTCCCGCCGGGGGTTCCTCCTCGGTGCCGCCGCGCTCGCGCTCACCCCGCAGTTCGTCCGCCAGGACCCGGCCGCCGCCGCGGCCGAACTGCCCGGCTTCCCGGCGGACGTCGAGCTGTACCGGTCGGCGTACCGCAACTGGGACGGGGAGATCACCGGGTCCGGGCTGTGGGCCTGCGCACCCGCCGACGCGGACCAGGTGGTGGCGGTCGTCAACTGGGCCCGGCGGCAGGGCTGGAGGGTCAGAGCGCGCGGCCTCTCGCACGGCTGGTCACCCCTCACCATCACCCCCGGCACCGACTCCGGCGCCCCGGTGATGCTCGTCGACACGACCACGCACCTCACCGGCATGGCGCTGGAGTCCGCCGGCCCCGCCGCCGTCCGCGTGGGCTCCGGCGCCACGCTGGAAGGGCTGCTGACCTTCCTGGAGGGCCACGGACTCGGTGTGACGGCCTGCCCGGCGCCCGGCGACCTCTCGATCGGCGGTGCCCTCGCCGTCGACGCCCACGGCACGGCCGTACCGGCGGCCGGCGAGACCCGGCCGCCCGGCCACACGTACGGCTCGCTCAGCAATCTCGTGCTGTCGCTGACGGCGGTGGTGTGGGACACCGGCAGCGAGGCGTACGTGCTGCGGACGTTCACCCGGGACGACCCGGACGGTGCCGTGCTGCTCACCCACGTCGGACGCGCGCTGGTCACCGAGTTCGTGCTGCGGGTGGGGGTGAACAGCAACCTGCGCTGCCTGAGCCGGACCGACATCCCCGCCGGGGAACTGTTCGCCGCGCCCGGGAGCGAGGGGCGTACGTTCGCGAGCTTCCTGGACGAGGCCGGACGTCTGGAGGCCATCTGGTTCGCCTTCACCGAGTTCCCCTGGTTCAAGGTGTGGAGCGTCGAGCCGACCCGCCCGCTCACCTCCCGGCGCGTGACCTCGCCGTACAACTACCCCTTCTCGGACAACGTGCCGACCGTCGTCGCGGACCTCGTCGGCCGGATGGTCTCCGACGCCGCCTGGTATCTGGCCCCGGTGCTGGGCAACGCACAGCTGACGACGGCCTCGCTGGGGCTGACGACCACGTTCTCGGCGGACATCTGGGGGCCGTCGAAGAACACGCTGCTGTATCTGAAGCCGACGACACTGCGGGTGACGGCCAACGGGTACGCGGTGCTCACCTCACGCGACCAGGTGCAGCGCGTGGTCTGCGAGTTCGCCACGTTCTACCGGGAGCGGCTGACCGCGTACGCCGCCCGGGGACGCTTCCCCGTCAACGGCTCGGTGGAGATCCGGGTGACCGGCCTCGACGACCCGGCGGACGTCGGCGTGGCCGGCGCCCGTGCCCCGCTGCTGTCCGCGCTGCGCCCGCGCGCCGACCGGCCCGAGTGGGACACGGCCGTGTGGCTGGACGTGCTGACACTGCCAGGGACGCCGGACGCCGAGGCGTTCTTCCGGGAGCTGGAACGGTTCCTGCTCACCACGTACGACGGCGGCCACGCCCTCACCCGGGTCGAGTGGTCCAAGGGCTGGGGCTACACGGACGAGGCCGCCTGGAGCGACGAGCGGGTCCTCGGCACCGTCGTACCGGCGTCCTTCGACGACGGCGAGGGCCCGGGCTGGGACGGGGCCGTGGAGATCCTGGAGCGGCTCGATCCGCACCGGGTATATGGGAACGCCTTCCTCGACCGACTGTTCCCGTGAGCGAATTCCGAGCCCACTGCGACCCTCACACCTTGCGCCAGCGGGCCATGGCGAACGAGAACAGCCCGAACAGGACGAGGCCCGCCGCGACGCAGGCCAGAAGAGCCGGGCCCGCCGGGGCCTCGGCGAAGGAACGGAGGGTGTCGTCGAGCCCCTTGGCCTGGTCCGGCTCGTACTCGATCGCGGCGCGCAGGGCGAAGACCCCGGCCGTGGCGAACACCAGTCCGCGCGCGATCCCGCCGGCCACCCCGGTCACGTCGACGGCCCGCCGCGTCCGGCGGGACATCTCCCCCATCCGCAGATGCTTGTGGTAGGAGCGCATCGCGGCCCGTACACCGATCCACAGGCCCGCGACGATCACGCCGACGCCCGCCGCGCCCACGAGCCACTGGCCGCCGGGGATTTCGAGGGCCCGGGCCGTCACGTCCCGGGACTGCTCGTCGCTGGAACCGCCGCCGCTTCCGCCCCCACCGCTGCCCTCACCCGAAGCGAAGGTCAGCACCGAGTAGGCGACGAAGGCGTAGAAGACGAAGCGCGCGGCGGACGCGAGCCGCTTGGTCCACTTGCGGCCGTCCGGGCCCGCCGCGCCGAACACGGCCTCCGACAGCCGCCACAGCGCCATGCCGACGAGGCCGATCCCCAGGGCCCAGAGCATCACGGAGCCGAGCGGCTTCTCGGAGATCTCCGCGAGCGCGCCCTGGCGGTCCGCCTGCTCCGAGCTCCCGCCGAAGGCGATCTGCAGTGCCAGCGCCCCGACCAGCAGATAGATGACGCCACGCGCGGTCAGCCCGGCCCGGGCCGCGCCCTCCGTCACCGAACCCCGGGCCGCTCGCCCGCTCCCCATGCTCCCCACCCTCAAGGTCGTCATCAGCCGCGCCCCCGCGATCCCTCGACCCGCAGCTGGAGCTGAACCTCCTGGTCACCGGCTTCCACGCCCACCTGATGCACGGCGTACTCCTCCTCCAGCGCCGCCCGCAGCAGCCGTACGGCCGGCGGACTGCCCTGGACGTCGACCGTGACCGGCGCGGACAGCGGCTCGGGACGGCCCTCGGCGCCCGTGGCGACGGCGGCGGCCGTGTCGTACATGCCGGTCCACATCGTCGGCCGGTCGGTGCCGGTCTCATGCGGCGGGTCGTCGGGGCTCCGGTCCGATTCGAAGTGGGCGCGCAGACAGGCGAAGACCCGTTCGGCGTCCTGGGCGGAGCAGTCGCAGAGCACGACCTCCACCTGGGACACGGGCAGACTTGGCAGAGTCACGAGCGTTCTCCCTGGTGTGGACGACAAGGGGCGGGTACCCCCATGGTGTGCCCGAAACGGGGTCCTCGCAGGTCGCACCAGGAGGCCCCCGGGCCGCTCGGGCCGGGGTGGCCCGATCCGCCCGGGGGCGCCGGGGCCGTGGGCTATGTTGAGTGCTCGTGGGAGACGAAGGAGGCGCGCGGGTGCCATCGCCGCAGCAGGCACGTGCGCAGGCATCAGCGATCACGTCCGGGCGGACGGCCCCGGAGACGGAACAGTCGCCCACGTCCCGCCTCAGGGAACTGTTCGACGGTCCCCGGCTCTCTCCCGGGCAGCGGCGGATCGCCCAGTATCTGATCGAGCACATCACCGAGGCCGCGTTCCTGTCGATCACGGATCTCGCGGAGCGGGTCGGCGTGAGCCAGCCCTCGGTGACCCGGTTCGCCGCGGCCGTCGGCTTCAGCGGCTACCCCGCGCTGCGCGAGCGGCTCCAGGCCATCGCGCTCGCCACGCTCGGCAGCGCCCCGGGCACCACCGCGGCGGACCGCAGCAACGAGCTCCAGGCGGCCGTGGACGCCGAGATCGAGAACCTGGAGAACCTGCGGCGCGACTTCGCCGACCCCGACCAGGTCATCGAGATCGGCCGTGCCCTCTCCCGCTCGGCACCGCTGACCGTGCTCGGCCTCAGGATCTCCGGCGCGCTCGCCGAGTACTTCGCGTACGCCGCCCGCCGGATCCACCCCGACGTCCGGCTGGTGACGAAGGGCGGCACGGTCGCCTACGACGCCCTGCTGCAGTCCCGCGAGGCGGGCGGCACCTGGATGCTCGCGTTCTCCATGCCCCGGCACGCCCAGGAGACCCTGACCGCGCTGCGGGTGGCCCACGGCGCCGGACTGAAAGTGGCCCTGGTCACCGACCTGGCGCTCGGGCCGCTCGCGGACGAGGCCGACGCCGTCTTCGCCACGGGCACCGGCTCACGCCTGGTCTTCGACTCCTACGCCGCACCCGTGATGATGTCCTCCGCGCTGCTCCAGGCCATGACCGACGCCGACCCCGAGCGGACCCAGGCCCGTCTGGAGGCGTACGAGCAGGTCTCGGAGCAGCAGCAGTTCTTCCTCCGGGACTGATCCCGATCTCCCTACATGCCAGTACAGCAGGGGATTATTCACATCTTTCCCGGCATGAATTTTTTCATGTCCTTGCAAACTCATGGGTATATATAAATACTGCTCGCGGATCGTGGCCCGGTGGGACTCCGGGTCACGACGTCCACCCGGGTCCGTCCGCTCCTACCCGCCACGGCGCCCCGGGTGGGGCGGCCCCGGCCATCCCCTAGACCGGGGCCGCCCAGACTCCACACCCGCTGTACCCAATGGCGTCGATGCAAGACCGGAGCGTTGAACATGGCCCTCACCTCCCCGCCGATCCACACCGACTGGCCGTGTCAGGTCAAGACACCCGGCAGTTACGACTGGGAGAGGTCCGCGGCCAAGTGGCTGCGGGAGCTGGTGCCGGCCCGTTACGGCAGCTACCCGGCGATGATGCGGCACCCCGTGCTGCTCGCGCGGCACGCCCAGATCCAGGTCCAGCACGAGATCCGGGTCGCCCGCACCGCCCTGCAGACCGCCCGCTCCGAACTGCCCCGCCTCGGCATGTCCGAGTCGGTCATCGAGCACACCATCAAGATGTACGCCGCCGAGGTCATGCAGCTCAACCACATCGCCCGCTCCATCCGGGCCGTCAGCCAGGCCCTCGTGGACCACAACCTCGCCCGCGCCCCCCACTGACCCGGCCCCGCTCCCCGCGCGCCGCGATACACGGCGCCTCCGGAGGGAAGACGATGGACAGGGCACAAGCCGGGCACACGGCCCGGCTCGACTGAGGGGCGGGACCGATGGATTCCTGGACATGGGTGATCGTCGCGATCGCGGTCGTCGCGGCCGCTCTGCTGGGAGCGGCGGTCTGGCTGCTCCTCCGGCTCGTCCGCACCCGCCGCGACCTGCGCCGGGCGGGACTCCCCACCGGACCCAAGTGGGTCTTCTGGGGCGCCGTCCTCTATCTCGTCCTCCCGACCGACCTGGTACCGGACCCGGTCTACCTGGACGACATCGGTGTCCTCCTCCTGGCCCTGAAGACGATGCGCTCCGGCCGCCAGGACGCCCTGGCCGCCGAGCGGCAGGAGGGCACGGGAACCGCCCTGCGGGGGTGAGACGTTGTCGGGCTGACGGTCACTGCGGCGGACGGCACCGATGAGCGAGCTGACACCCGGGGGCAACCTCCCCCTGCCGGGCGGCACCCTGACGATCAGGGTGCCGGGTCCTTTCGACGTGTCCGCTCTCATCACCGACGACACCGGCAAGGTGCGCGGCGACGCCGACTTCGTCTTCTACAACCAGCCGACGGCACCGGGCGCCCGCCTGGCCGGTGAGACCCTGACGGTGGATCCGCCCGCCCTGCGCCCCGGCGCGACCCGTCTCACCGTCGCGATCAGCCCGGCCGACCCGGACACGCCGTTGGGCCACCTGCCCGCCCCGACCCTGCTCGTCAGCGTCCCCGGCGGCCGGACCGTCGCCCGCTTCACACCTCCGAGACCCGCGCGCGAGACCGTACTCCTCCTGGCGGAGTTGTACCGCAGGGGCGGGGGCTGGAAGCTGCGGGCACTGGGCCAGGGCTACGCGGACGGCCTGGCGGGGGTCGCGCGGGACTTCGGGGTGGACGTGCTGGAGGACGCGACGCAAGGCGTGCCCGCACCAGGCGCGACGCAATGCGCGACCGCACCGGCCCCCGACTCCGACGGCTTTCTCGGCCTGGTCAACGCCACCCGCGCCGCCGCGGGTTCCCCACCCGTATCCCTCAACGCCAAGCTGTCCGCCGCGGCCCGGGCCCACGCCACCGTGATGGCCGCGCAGGGCCGGCTCGCCACGGAAGGCACGGACGGCATCTCGGTGTACCAGCGCGTCACCGCCACCGGCTACACCTACCTCACCATCGGCGAACACCTGGTGTCCGGCCCCCGCACCCCCGCCGACTTCGTGGACTACTGCCTCTCCACCGCACAGGCCGGACAGACCCTGAGCGACCCGGCCTACAGCGAGGCGGGTCTGGCACACGTCACCGACCCCCGCTCGGGAACCGTGTTCTGGACGGCGCTCTGGGCACGCCCCTTCTCCCCCAGCGGCCTCCACCGGACCGCCACCGAAGTCATCACCCTCACCAACGCCGAACGAGCCGGCGCCGGCCTCCCCCCGCTCTCCCCCGATCCCCTCCTCACCGTCGCGGCCCAGGCGCACAGCGCCGACATGGTGGCGCGGGCCTTCTACGCGCACACCTCCCCCGACGGCGGCGAACCGTGGCACCGGGCGGCGGCGGCCGGCTCCACCATGCGGTCCATCGGCGAGAACATCGCGTGCGGCCAGCGCTCCGCCGCCGAGGTCGTACGCGGGTGGATGAACAGCCCCGGGCACCGTGCGAACATCCTCAAACCCGGCTTCACCCATATAGGTATCGGTTTCGCCGGCGGCGGCTCCGCCGGTACGTACTGGACCCAGCTCTTCGGCGGCTGAAACCGATCCGCCGGACCTGTCCCTCTTTCGAGTCGGTCAACTCGCTTGCACACCCGGTTACTTGACTCTCCGTGATCGCTCGACTCCAATGCCACCTGTCGATGACAGACGGCGACGGGAGACGAATCACATGGTTTCGAGAACGGTGGGCACGGGCGTGGCGACGCTGGGCGCGGTCGTGCTGTCCCTCCTCACGGTCCCCGCCCAGGCGGCCCCAGCCGCGGGGCCCGACACGACCGCGCTACGAAAAGTGCTGCGCACGGCGCTGTCGCAGGGAGCGCCGGGCGCGTTCGCGAGGATCGACGACAACGGCACGGTGCACCATCTGGCGGAAGGGGTCGCCGACCGGTCCACCAAGCGGGCCCTCGGCACCGGGGACCGTATCCGCGTCGGCAGCATCACCAAGACGTTCACGGCGGTGGTCCTGCTGCAACTGGTCGACGAGGGCAGGATCAAGCTCGACACCTCGGTGAACGCCTATCTGCCGGGGCTGCTGCCCGACAAGCGGATCACGGTGCGTCATGTCCTCAGCCACCGCAGCGGGCTGTACGAGTACACCAACACCCTCTTCTCCCCCAGCGTGGCGGGCTTCGAGAACGTGCGCGACAGGGTGTTCACGTACCGCCAGCTGATGGACCTGTCGCTCGCCAAGCCGCTCACCCACAAGCCGGGCGCGGCCTACGGGTACTCGAACGCCAACTTCGTCGTGGCGGGCATGCTCATCGAGAGGCTCACCAAGAAGCCGGTGGCGACGGCGTACCAGGACCGGATCATCAAGCCGCTGAAGCTGGCCGACACGTTCTACGTCCACCCGAAGAACACCATCCCGGGGAAGCACTCCCGCGGCTACATGACCGCCGACTCCACCGGCCGGAAGATCGACTCGACGCGGCAGACGGCGTCGTGGGCGCAGAGCGCGGGGGCGCTGGTCTCCAGCGCCAAGGACCTCAACAAGTTCATGTCCGCGCTGGTGAAGGGGAAGCTCACCTCGGCCGCCCAGCTGAACCAGATGCTGAAGTGGACGCCGGTGAGCAGCACCCAGGCGTACGGGCTGGGGCTGCGTCGGCGTGATCTGTCGTGCGGGGTCTCGGTGTACGGGCACACGGGGACCGTGCAGGGCTACTACACCTGGGCGTTCACCTCGAAGAGCGGCAAGCGCAGTGTGACCTCGTTCGCCAACACGTCCAACAACGGCACGGTGTACGCGACGATGAACCGGACGCTGGAGTCCACGTTCTGCGGTTGACGCTCCTTCGAGGTGCCCCGGCGTCTCAGCCCGTCCGCCCGCGGTGGTGGCCGGGACGCCGGTGCGGTGGCTGTTCCGGCTCCGGGCCGGGTGGTTTCGGTGCCGGGATGTCCAGCCGCCGGGGTTTGTCGCCGTCGAGGGTGACCGGTTCGCCGTAGTGGCGGATCGTCAGGGAATCGCCCGCGAGGAGTTCGTAGGTGGCGTACCGGGATTTGATCTCCACGCGCAGACAGTTGTCGAGCAGCCCGACGTTGAAGGCGAGCCTGCTCAGCCGCTCGGGGAGGCGGGGCGCGAAGCCGACGGCCGTGCCGTGGTGGCGCATCCCGCCGAAGCCCGCGACCAGCGCCGTCCAGGTGCCGGCGAGGGAGGCGATGTGGAGGCCGTCGCGGGTGTTGTTCTCCAGGTCCGCCAGATCCATCATCGCCGTCTCGGTCAGATAGTCGTAGGCCAGCCGGAGGTGGCCGACCTGGGCGGCGATGACGGCCTGGCAGCAGGCGGACAGGGAGGAGTCACGGACGGTGAGGGGCTCGTAGTAGGCGAAGTCGCGGGCCACCTGGTCCTCGTCGAAGCGGTCGCCGCACTTGTACAGCGCGAGAACCAGGTCCGCCTGCTTGACGACCTGTTTGCGGTAGAGGTCGAAGTAGGGGAAGTGCAGCATCAGCGGGTACTGGTCGGCCCCCGTGTTCTTGAAGTCCCAGCGCTGGTGGCGGGTGAACCCGGCGTGCTGTTCGTGGACGCCCAGTTCGTGGTCGTAGGGGATGTGCATGGCCTGGGCGGCGTCGCGCCAGGCGGCGCTCTCCTCGTCGTCGACGCCGAGCCGCGCGGCGCGGTCGGGGTGGCGTTCGACGGCGTCGACGGCGGCCAGGAGGTTCGCGCGGGCCATGAGGTTGGTGTACGTGTTGTCGTCGACGACGGCGCTGTACTCGTCCGGACCGGTGACGCCGTCGATGTGGAAGGCACCATGGTGGTCGTGGTGGCCGAGGGACCGCCACAGGCGGGCCGTCTCCACGAGGAGTTCGACGCCGGTGTCGCGTTCGAAGGCGGTGTCGCCGGTGACGGTGGTGTGGCGGACCACGGCGTCGGCGATGGCGGCGTTGACGTGGAAGGCGGCCGTGCCGGCGGGCCAGTACGCGGAACCCTCCGAGCCGTCGATGGTCCGCCATGGGAACGCGGCACCTTTCAGGCCGAGTTGGGCGGCGCGGTCGCGGGCGGCGGGCAGGGTGTTGCGACGCCAGCGGAGAGCTTCGGTGACCGCGTCGGGCGCGGTGTGGGTGAGCAGCGGCAGGACGAAGGTCTCGGTGTCCCAGAAGGCGTGGCCGTCGTAGCCGGAGCCGGTGAGGCCCTTGGCGGGGATCGCGCGCTGTTCGGCGCGGGCGCCCGCCTGGAGGACGTGGAACAGGGCGAACCGTACGGCCTGCTGGATCTCCTCGTCGCCGTCGACCTCGACGTCGGCGCGGGCCCAGAAGTCGTCGAGGCGGGAGCGCTGCTCGTCGACGAGGCCCTGCCAGCCGCCGTACGCGGCGGCGGAGAGTGCGGCGTCGACCTGGTCGGCGACGGCGGGCAGCGAGCGGGTGCTGGACCAGCCGTAGGCGACGGTCTTCTCCACCCGCAGCCGCTCGCCGGGCTTCAGGACGGTGGTGGCGGTGAGGCGGGCGACGTCGTCCCTGCTCTCGCCGCTGGTGGTGATCTCGCCGGGCCCCGTGACCACGTGGTCGGCGGCGGCGCCGACGCGCAGGCCGCTGCGCCGGGTGCGGTGGACGAGCCGGAGCCGCGGCCCGTCCGCGAAGTGCTCCTCCGGCTCCAGCGGGGCCTCGAGGGCGACGGCCGCCCGGGGGTCGCCCTTGCGTTGCGGCAGTTGCTCGTTGGCGACCAGCTCCGACTGGACGACGATGCGTGCCTCGCTGTCGACGGCCTCGACCTCGTAGGCGACGGCCGCGATCGCCCGCTGGGTGAACGACACCAGACGGGTGGAGCGCACCCGGACGGTCGTCCCGGCCGGTGAGGTCCACTCGCAGCTGCGGCGCAGCACCCCGGCGCGCAGATCCAGCACGCGTTCGTGGGAGTGGAGGCGGCCGTAGCGCAGGTCGAAGGGTTCGTCGTCGACGAGCAGACGCAGGATCTTGCCGTTGGTGACGTTGATGACCGTCTGCCCGGACTCGGGGTAGCCGTAGCCGGCCTCCGCGTACGGCAGCGGGTGGAGTTCGTGGACGCCGTTGAGATAGGTGCCGGGCAGCCCGTGCGGTTCGCCCTCGTCGAGGTTGCCGCGCCAGCCGACGTGGCCGTTGGACAGGGCGAACACCGATTCGCTCTGCGGCAGGACGTCGAGGTGGAGGCCCTGTTCGCGCAGGGCCCAGGGGTCGACGCCGTACGACCTGTGGGTGATCACGCCCAGTCCCCCAGTTCCGTGAGGTCCGGTACGACGACGTCGGCGCCGTGGGCGCGCAGGGCGTCCGCCTGGCCGACGCGGTCGAGGCCGACGACGTGGCCGAAGCGGCCCGCGCGTCCGGCGTCCATGCCGGCGAGGGCGTCCTCGAAGACGGCGGCCTCGGCGGGTTCGACGCCGAGGTCGTGGGCGGCGGCGAGGAAGGTGTCGGGGCGGGGCTTGCCCGGCAGTCCCCGTTCGGCGGCCACCACGCCGTCGATCCGTACGTCGAAGAGATGTTCGGCGTCGATCGAGCGCAGGACGTCCCGGCAGTTGGCGCTGGACGAGACGACCGCGGTGCGCAGGCCGTGGGCGCGGACCTGTTCGACGTAGCGCAGGGTGCCGTCGTAGGCCTCGACGCCGTCGGTGCGGATGAGGTCGAGCAGGATCTCGTTCTTGCGGTTGCCGAGGCCGTGCACGGTGGGTGCGTCGGGCGGGTCGTCGGGGGTGCCCTCGGGGAGGTGGATGTCGCGGGAGGCGAGGAAGGTGCGTACGCCGTCGGCACGGGGGCGGCCGTCGACGTACTCGTCGTAGTCGGAGGCGGGGTCGAAGGGCCGGAAGGCGTCGCCGTCGCGTCGGCGCAGGAACGCGTCGAACGCCCGCCGCCACGCGGCGGCGTGCACGACGGCCGTCTTGGTGATGACCCCGTCGAGGTCGAAGAGGCAGGCCCGGATCGTCTCGGGCAGGCCCAGTCCGGTCAGTTCGATCGTCTCTGTCATGGGGTGGGGGTTCCCCTCTCGGCGGGAGTCAGTGGGCCTTGAGCGCGGGAACCGCTCATCGTCGGCTGATGCTGCCGCCGCCGTGGGCGCGGCCGAGGGTGTGGAGGCGTTCGAGGGCGTCGAGGACGACGGTGCGGTCGTACCAGACCAGCCAGCGGCCGGCCTCGGCGCCGACCACCTCCAGTTCCTTGGCCTGCCACTTCGTCAATTGTCCTACCTTGCGGTCGACATGGACGGAAACGACGCCCACACACCGATGGGACTCGGTGGTCAGCGGCACGCTGTGCACAGCGCGGCAGCCCGCGCGCAGGATGGTCTCGCGGGCCGGTTCGGTGAACACCGGGTCCGTGGCGACGTCCTGGACGGTGACAAGTGCGGTGCTCCGCGCGGCGGCCGCGCAGGCCGTGCCGTCGTCGTCGACGTAGGCGAAGAAGTCGACGAAGTCCTCCGTGAGCCCTGTGTGCTTCTCGATGCGCAGTCCGCCCATGGTGCGGTCGGCGATCTGCACGTTGCCCATGTCGGTGCCGACGACGGCGAGGGTCTGGCTGAGCACGGCGGTCAGGAGCTCGCTCCGGTTGCCGCGTCCGAGACGGCGGTTACGGGCCTCCTCGAAGCTGAGGGCCGGTTCCGCGTGCCGGGCACGGCCGGGGAACCACAGGGCGCTCCGGTTGTCCGGCCGCGGGGCGCTGACCGCGGCCTCGGCGAGGGTGCGGAGCTTGACGTTGTGCTGCTGCGAGGCCCGCTGGAGCAGCGCGAACGCGGTCTCGGCGTCCGGCAGCGCATACCGTTCGCGCAGCATGCCCTGGGCCTGGGCGATCAGCGGCCGGCCCTCCATGCGGGCGCGCAGCTGGCGCACCTGGGCGCGCAGCCGCGCCAGTTCCTCCCGCACCGCCTCGCCTTCACCGTCGGGCTCCGACCAGGTTCTCTCCCTCATCCGGTACCTTCCGCTTCTCCCCGCTCCGAACGACAGCGGGGCTCGTCTGCCCGGTCTCGTCCCGCGTACGCCCGATCCGGTCTACCGTCGTCCGCATGCCCCTGACCTTCGACGACCTGCTGGAGCGGGCCGCTTCCCTCGTCCGCCCCGGCCACCGGGCCCTCCTCGGCATCACCGGCGCTCCCGGGGCGGGGAAGAGCACCCTCGCCGAGCGGTTGACGCGCACGCTCAACGGCGACGGCGAGCCCTGGGTCGCCCACGTCCCCATGGACGGCTTCCACCTCGCCGACGTCGAACTCGACCGCCTCGGCCGCCGCGACCGCAAGGGCGCGCCGGACACCTTCGACGCGGCCGGCTACGCGGCCCTGCTGGAGAGGCTGCGCGGCGACGAGCGGGACGTCGTCTACGCGCCGGGCTTCGAGCGAACGCTGGAGCAGCCCGTCGCCGGCTCGATCCCGGTGCCGCCCACCGCCCGCCTGGTCGTCACCGAGGGGAACTACCTCCTGGTGGCCGACGGGCTCTGGCCGCGTGTCCGTTCCCGCCTCGACGAGGTCTGGTTCTGCGACCTCGACGAGCCCGAACGCGTGCGCCGCCTCATCGCCCGCCACGAGGAGTACGGCAAGGGACATGAGGAGGCCGTCGCCTGGGTCCTGGGAACGGACCGGCGCAACGCCGACCTGGTGGGGGCGACGAGGTGTCACGCGGATCTGGTGGTGCCGGAGTCGGCGATGCCGAAGGGCGAGGCGGGGGCGTGAACGAAGCAGCCCGACGTCGCCGGGGATCGTCGGGCTGCCGGGATGGGGCCGGTGTCAGGCGCGGAGCGTCAGGGTCGGTTCGCCCCGCTCGTCACCCGCCGGGTTTCCGATGAGGGCGGTGAACGCCTCGGTGCGGACCGTCAGGCCCTCGGGGGTGCGTGCGAAGGTGGGGGCGAAGACGGCGCCGGTGCCCCCGTAGCGCACGGCGAACACGTTCAGGTCGTCCGGCGCTCCCGGTGCGGGCGTCGCCTCGATGGCCGTGGAGGCGATGAGGTGGGACCAGCCCTCGTCGGGGTTGCCGTAGCCGCGGGGGTCGGCGGCGAGGGCGAAGGCGGTCAGTTCCTGGGTGGTGTCGGTGCGGGCGTCGAAGAACTCCGGGCCGTCGAGGGACGGGTGGGTCAGACGCAGTTCGCCGGCCGACGTCACCTCGGCGTCCGCGATACGGCGCAGGCCGTCGCCGTCGTCCGAGACGTACGGCAGCCCGGCGAGGAGGTACGGCTCGCCGGGGAGGCGTTCGACGGCGACCGTGGTCCACAGGCGGGTGCCGTCGGTGACGTACAGGGACTGGACGTGGCGCAGGACGTGGTCGCGGGTGACGACCGGCTTGGTGACCAGCTTGGCCGCGAGGCCGTCGGTGCGGACGTCCCGGACGCGGGTCTCGCCCATGGGGCGGCAGAGCAGGAAGCCGTCGACGACCGGGCCGAAGCCGTGCTGGCGGTTGACGGCGGCCGGGAGGAAGTACGTGCCGTTGGCCTCGACGAGTGACGGGGTCATCTTCGAGTCGAAGGCGACCGAGACCCTGCCCGCCCGCAGTTGGTGCCGGACCGGCTCGGTGGACGGTGTGCGGTGCCAGGGCGTGGTGTCCTGGATCTGCCAGACCAGCATCCACGCGAAGTGGCCGTCGACGCCGCCGTCCGGCTTGACCGCGTGCCGGCCCCAGCGGGTGTCGCCCCGGTAGCGGCCCAGGTCGGCGCCGATGCGCCGGCCGAAGTAGCGCAGGCCGAGGACGGACTCGAAGCCGGAGTGCTGTTCGCTGTAGCGGGGGCCGCCGACGTCGAAGCCGCCGGTGGTCAGGCGGGCGTCCAGATAGCGGGCGACCGCCTCCCCGTCCTCGGCGAAGATCTGCTCGCCGCTGACCAGATGGGCCTGGGCGAGGAAGGACAGCGAGATCGGGCCGTAGTTGTTGTCCCAGGCGCCGCCGTGCTCCGGCGGGAGGAGCGCGCCCCGGTCGCGTAGGCGGTGGGCGCGGATCTCCTCGGTGTACAGGTCGATCGCGCGGGCGCGGACCTCCTCCCCCTCCTCGGGCGGGAGGTGGCGGGCCAGCATCAGGCCGCCGACGACGCAGCCGATGGCCTGGTTGCCGGCCTCCTGCGGGTTGAAGAAGGTCGCCTCGGTGAGCCAGCGCCAGTAGCCGCGGCTCATGTCCCGCAGGGCGTCGGTCTGTTCGGTGTCCAGAAGGCCGTCGGCGAGGTCGAGCAGGTTGACGGCCTGGAGCAGCGCCCACACCGTGCTCGGCCAGTCGCCGATGGGGTGGGCGCCGGACGCCAGGGTGTAACGGGCGTACGGGAAACCGGAGTCGCGGACCCGGAGGTTCGGGTAGCCGGGGTTGTCGTCCGTGTAGACGCGCTCGCGGAGGTGGAAGTCCGTGCTGCGGCGGACGGCCTCCGGCAGGCGTGGGTCCTTCGTGCGGTGCCAGGCGAGGGCCAGCAGCGAGGTGATGCCGAGGGAGGTGTCGCCGATGTCGTCCACGCAGTCGGGGTGTTCGAGGTTGCCCTCGGGCGTGAGGCGCGCGAGGGCCTGCTCGGTGACGTCGGCGAGCACGGCGTCGTACGCCTCCGGAGTGTCCGGCAGGTCGTGCAGCGGACCGAGCTGGCGTGGGAGGTGCACGGCGATCAATCCTTCATGCCTGGGGTGGCCATGGCGTGGTTCGTCGGGGTCACGGGTGCGGGCCGGCGGGCGCGCAGTGTGAGGGTCAGTGTCTGCGGTCCGTGCCCACCGAGGTAGACGCGGTTTCCGGTCGTCGCGTCGGTGCCGCCGACCACGGTGTAGTCCTGCCCGGGGTCGTAGCGCAGTACGTCGCTCCGGTCCGGTCCGGCGAGCGGTTCGCCCGTCTCGACGGTGGCCTCGACCCGGATCTCGTCGTCGCCGACGCGGTAGGTCAACGGCTCGGTCGTCAGGCACCAGCTTCCGTCGCCGAGCGGTACGGCGCCCTGCGGCTCGCCGCCCGGCCGGAAGGTCAGTTCGAGGGCCCAGGGCACCGGTGGGCCGCCGATGTCGATCCGCAGGTCGGCCCCGTCCTCCCGCAGGTCGACCTCGACTCGGGTCATGTGGGAGACCTCGTCCTGAGGGCGGTCGGGGAAAGCCATCGCCGCGGAGAAGCGGCCCTCGTCCACCAGGCGGTAGGCGCCGTCGTCGCGCCTCCGGTCCTTCGGGAGCGGCTGGTAGTAGGCGGTGGTGAGGGTTTGGGTGAGCCGGTACCGGTTGTCGGCGAGCTGTTCCATGTCGGCGGCGCGGAACGGGCCCAGGTCGAAGAACACCCGCGAGAGGCGGACCGCGTCGAGGACGGCGGCACCGGCGAACAGGCGCAGGAAGGTGGGGTTGCAGGCGAGGCCCGAGCGGATGCGCCGGTGCTCGGGCACGTCGGAGCCGCCGTACACCACGGTGTGCGCGGTGGCCGAGACGCGTGCGGCCAGGCGTGCGGTGGTGAGGTACCGGCCGCGCGGGAGTGTCTCCGCCTCCGGCGCCGGCAGGGCGCGGCACAGGTCCGGGGTGAGGAGGGTCCGGGCGAGCAGGTCGGGGTCGTCGATGCCGTCGGCGGCCGCGAGGTGGGCCGCGCGGGCGAAGTCGCCCCGGCCGGTGCGGATCGCGAGCAGCCGGTAGTGCGGCAGGTAGGGCCACAGCGGGAACGAAAGCTTCTGGTCCTGGCGGCGCGAGTGGACGGTCTCCACCGTGCCGTCCGGCCTGATCAGGTCCAGGGTCGTGGCGAGGTTGCGTTCGACGGCGTCCAGCAGGTCGGTACGCCCGAGCACCTCGGCCAGCAACAGCAGCGACGGGGTGGTCACGATGGACGCGTAGACGGCGCTGCGTTCCGAGTACAGGCCCTCCGCGTCGATGTCGACGCCCTCGGCGAGCCACTCCTCGACGCGGTCGAGCAGCCGGTCGTCCGGGAACGACCGGTGCAGCCGGGCCAGCGCCGCGCTCAGCTCCCAGCGGTGGTTCGGGGTGTGCACCCCGCCGGTCAGGAGGCTGCCGGTGGCGGCGTCGGCGATCTCGGCGAGCGTGGCCGTGACCTCGCGCAGCTCCGGCCCGGCGCCGGCGGCGAGGACGTACGCGTCGCACACGTCGTTGACGGTGAAGGCGGAGTCCGGCGGCGACTGCACGTTGTCGCCGCCGGCGAAGAGGCCGGTGGCGGTCTGCACGGCCCGCAGGGCACGGAGGTGGGTCATCGCGGCCGTCACGGCCCGCCCGCTGCCGTGCAGTTCCGAGTCCGCCGAACGGTACGCCGCGACCAGGGTCTTCACCCGCGACGCCAGACCACGGTGCGGCACACCGGCGGGTTCCTCGTCGGGGCGGGCCGCGAGCGGGGCGGCCGTCCGGTCGGCGGCGCGGGCCGCCGACCGGACGAACTCGTGGTCGAGCGGGGTGGGCAAGGTCAGTCCTTCAGTCCGGCGTTGATGTCGGCGTTCATGACGTACTTCTGGAACACCAGGAAGACCACGATCAGCGGGACCATGGAGATGACCGATCCGCCGAGCAGCACCGACCAGTTGATGTTCTGCGCGCCGACGAGGCTCTGGATGCCGATCTGCACCGTGAACTTCTCGGGGTCGTTCAGCATCAGCAGCGGCCAGATGTAGTCGTTCCAGCGCCACTGGAACGACAGGATGGCGAGCGTCAGCATGATGGGCCGGGAGAGCGGCACCATGATCCGCATGAAGATCGACAGCTCACGCGCGCCGTCGATGCGGGCGGCCTCGATGAGTTCGTCGGGGACCGTCAGGAAGAACTGGCGGAACATGAAGCAGCCGGTCGCGGTGAGCAGGGCCGGGAGGATGATGCCGGAGAGCGAGTTGTAGAAGCCGAGGTCGCGGACCACCAGGAACAGCGGGGCGAGCATGACCTCGGCCGGCAGCATCGTGGTGGCGAGGATGCAGAGGAAGAATGCCTTCAGCCACTTGTTGTCGTACTTGGCCAGCGCGTACCCGGTGCAGCAGCTGACTCCCACGGTCAGGATCGTCGCGATCAGACACACGATGATCGTGTTGACGAAGTACCCGGAGAAGTTGGCGCTCGCCCACGCCTCCTTGTAACCCGACACGGTGGGGTCGTCCGGGAACACCGTCAGCGGAAGGGAGAAGAGGTCTCCCGCCGGTTTGAAGGAGCTGAGGACGAACCACAGCACCGGGATCCCGTAGAGGCCCGCCAGGACCCACAGCAGAGTCGTCGGGGCGATCGCGCGCCGAAGCCCGCCGGTCGCCGAGCCGCGGGACCGCTTCCTGGGGACGGCCCGCACGGAACCGGCGTCGACTTTGCGCACTGCGTCTGTGGTTGTCATCGGTTCTCCACCCGCCGGTTGACCATCATCTGGATGATCGCGACGGCCATCAGGATGAGCATGAGCACGAACGACGCGGCGCTCGCGTAGCCGATCTGGCCCGACTTGAACCCCGTCTGGTAGATGTACTGGACAAGCAGGTTGTTCGACGTTCCGGGTCCACCGTTGTTGAGGGAGGCGAACACCGCGTATTCCTTCATCGCGTGGATCGTGTTGAGCAGGATGACGATGAAGGACGTGGGGGCGATGCTCGGCAGGGTGATACTGAAGAACTGGCGCCACGGACCGGCGCCGTCGAGCGCGGCCGCCTCGTAGTACGACGTCGGGACGTTCTTGATCGCCGCGATGAACAGCAGCATGGAGAAGCCCGTCCAGGCCCAGGCCGCCGCCACCACGACCACGATCAGTGACAGGTCCGCGTTCGACTGCCAGGGAACGGCGCTTCCGCCGACCTTCTCGATGAAGTAGTTGACCAGTCCGAAGTTCTCACCGAACAGCCACCGCCACAGGACACCCACGATGATGGGCGACAGCAGCCACGGGATGAAGAAGAAGATGCGGGCGACCGACGCGCCCTTGGCGTTCTTGCTCACCAGCACGTTGGCGATGAGCAGCGACAACACGAAGTTCAGCGGAACGAAGAGCACGGTGTACAGCAGCGTGCGGGTCGTCGCGGCGTAGAAGGTCGAGTCCCCGAGCAGCTTCTGGTAGTTGTCCAGCCCGACGAACTGGAACGCACCCACGCCCGTGTAGTTCGTGAAGGAGTAGACGAGCCCGATCACCGCCGGCCAGACGAAGAACAGCGCGAAGAGCACGACATTGCCCGCGATGAGGACGAGCGGTGCGAGGGTGTACTTGCTGCGTCTCCTGGGCGGGCTCACGGACACGTCCGAAGCGTCCGGGGCGCGTTTTGTCATCTTCCTGACTCCGTGCTGGTGGAATGGGTTCCTGGAGGCTCAGGCCATGGGCCCGGCATCACATGGGTGGGGTCCGCAGGTCCGGGCGGCGGGGCGAGACCCGCCGCCCGGATCTGCCGGCCTACGCTCAGCCGCCGACCTGCTGGTTGTAGCCGTCCACGATGTTCTGCAGGGCCTTGTCGGCCGACTGCTCGCCGTTGATCGCCTTGCCGAGCTCCGCCTTGGTCGGGTCGTCGGCGAGGCTCTTGCCCTTCAGCACCCAGTTCGTCTGCGCGCGGTTGAAGTAGCCGGAGATCGGGTCGTAGAGCGGGATGGACTCGTTGTAGAGCTTGAACGCCGCCTGCGCCGCCTCGGACTTGAAGGGGTACTTCGGGTTCAGACCGCTCTCGACCGGCAGGAAGCCGGAGGCCTCGCACAGCGCCTGGTAGTGGTCCGGCTCGTACAGCCAGGACAGGAACTTCTTCGCGGCGCCGGCCGCGTCGGCGTTGTTGTTGAAGCCCACCGTCATGCCGCCGCTGTTGACGTCACTGGCCTGCACCGGCTGGGCGGGAGTCGGGACGCTCGCCCACTCGAACTTCGTGATGCTCTCCGCGTAGGCGGCGACCTGCCACACGCCGGACCAGTAGGCGACGACGTCACCGCTCTGGAACATGGCCGACGGGTCGGCGCCGCTGGTCCACACCGACTTCGGCATGGTCTTGTCGTCGTTCCATCCGACGAAGGTGTTCACGGCCTTCTTGGTCGCCCCGTCCACCGAGAACTTGCCGGAGTCGTCGGCGTGGACGTACTTGCCGCCCATCTCGTACACCATGGCGCGCAGCCGGGACGGCGACTGGTCGAAGGTCAGGGAGTACTTGGCATTGGTCTTCTCCCGGACCTCGTTCGCGGCCTTGATGAACTCGGTCCAGGTCCAGGTCTTGTCGGGCGAGGTCGGGTAGTCGACGCCGGCCTTCTCGAAGAGCGACTTGTTGATGAACATGCCGGACGCGGTGATGTCCGAGGGGATGGACAGCACCTTCCCGGACGAGTCCTTGGCGACGAAGTTGGCGTTGATCTTGTTCGTCTTGTTGTTGGCGATGTCGCTGAGGTCGATCAGCTTGTTCGACCAGATCGGGTCGAGCGCCGGCACGGTCGCCACGTCGGGCAGCGAGTTCGCCTGCGCGGAGTTGCGCAGCTTCGTCGCGTAGCCGTCGTAGGGGATGTTGACGAGCTTGACCTTGACGCCGGTTTCCTTCTCGTACTGCGCCACCATCTTCTTCCAGCCCGCGTCCTGCCCCGGAACGGTGGAGATCCAGAACGTCAGCGACTTGGAGGTCCCGCCCGAGTCGGACTCCCCTCCGCAGGCGGAGAGCAGCAGGGTCGCCGCCGAGGCAACGGCAGCGAGGGGAACCAGGCGGCGCACACCGCCGCGGCCGAGTCGGCGGGAGCGCCGCACACCCACAGTGATCATCTTCGATCCCTTTTTCGTCGTAGGGGACTGAGCACGGCGCCGACCGAGGCGGCACGGGTGCAATTTGCAGGAGGAGGTGCTTTCCGGGGGCGCGGCCTCGCCCGGCCGCGTCGTCCACGCGGGGCGGGATCCCCGGCCGTTCTGGCCGTCACCGCACGGGCACGCCCTCGTGCGGTTGCCGTACGTCGAGTACAGGCGGGATCGCTCGCCCCAAGCCGGCGTCCCGGCCGACTTAGAAAGCGCTTGTCCGGACATTGGCAGATGCCGGTGGAGTCCGTCAATGCTTCACCGCCGCACCTCCGGTCACGGTTTGGATTCCCCGGGCCACGGCCAGCCGACTGGCGCCCACCACGGTGCCGCTGTCGCCGAGCGCGCTGCTCACGACCTCGGTGGGCCAGCTCAGCCGGGCCAGTTCGGCCCGTACCCCGGGCAGGAGCAGGGGCTTCGAGCCGACGGCGCCGCCCAGCACGATCAGGCCGGGGTCCAGGACGGCGGTCGCCGCGGCGGCGAGCCGGCCCACGTCGGCGGCGTGCCGGCCGACGACGGCGCGGGCCGTGGCGTGTCCGGCGTCGGCCAGCGCGAACAGCCCGTCGACGGTGTCGGGGCACACGCCGTCCGCGCCCCGCCAGGCGTCCGCCGCCCGGCGCAGCAGGGAACCCGCCCCTATGTGCGCCTCCAGGCCCTCGTGGCGCGGTTCCCGGTCCGCGTCCCACGGGTACGGCAGCCGGGCCACCTCACCGGCGGCGCCGTTCGCGCCGCGCAGCACGTGACCGCCGATGACGACACCGAGACCGATACCGACGCCGATCCGCAGATAGCCGAAGGTGTCCCGGCCCCGGGCGGCGCCTTCGTGCAGCTCGGCCAGGGCGGCGCAGTTCACGTTGTTCTCGACGTGGACGGGCACGCCCGGGGGGAGCGCCACGGTCAGGGCGTCGAAGATGGGGCCGGCCTTGGCGGTCGCGGGCCGTACGGCCGTGCCCTCCCGGCCCTGGACGGTGACGTCGCCGACCGCGACCACGATGGCCCGCAGCGGCGCGCCGGCCGACAGCCCGGCGAGGGCGTCCCCGACCACTCCGACGGTGTCCGCCCGCAGGCCCGTGCCCTCGGCGAGCAGAGTGCCGTCCAGGGCGCAGACCCGCACCCGGGTGACGCTCGGGCCGAGGTCGACGGCGAGTACCGCGCCGGCGGCGCGCCCGAGGTCGTACACGGCCGCCGACCTGCCGGTTCCACCGGAGAGGGTGCCTGAGCGGGCGGCGAGACCGGCGGCCTCCAGCTCGGCCACGGCGGAGGAGACGGTCGGCTTGGACAGGCGTGCCCCGGTGGCCAGTTGGGGGCGGGTGGCCGTGCTCGACGCGGCCAGTACGGCGAACACAGCGCGGGCGCTCTCGCTCAGTTCCATGCTCTCCCAGTCCCTGCCGTGATCATCCGGCCGCACGGTCGTGCGGTATCCGGGTCCGAACCCTTGACGCACCTTTATTCGTTAGTTAATTTCCTAACGAAGTCAAGCGGTACTCGCCTACCGCACCAGCAGAGGCCCGTCCCGGGGCTTCCCTAGCACCCCCCACAGACCCTGGGGGTCCAGGCACGGTTTCGCCCAGCCGTCGCTGCGCCATCGCAACGCAACGACGAGAGAGGCCTTTCGTGCAGGACTCCGGACCCGTCGCGGTCGGTATCGACGTGGGCGGCACCAAGACCCATCTCCGTGCTGTCACGGGGACGGACCTTGTCGCCGATCACATCCGTACGAGCCGCGGCTGGCGGCCGCACGACCCGGCGGCCGCGACCGCATGGCTGGCCACGCTGGTCGGGGAGGTGCTGCCCGCGCGCACCCGCCCCTCGGCCGTGGCCGTCGGTGCCCATGCCTGCGAGACGCCCCGGCAGTGCGAGGGGATACGTCTGGCTCTCCAGGAACGGCTTCAGGTGCCGTGCCTGGTGGTGGGAGACGCCGAACTGCTGGTCCCCGCCGCCGGTTTCGAGCGGGGCGTGGGCCTGGTCGCGGGCACCGGTTCGGTGGCCGTCGGCAGCTCCGCCGACGGCGCTTCGGTGCAGGTCGGCGGCTGGGGCGCGGTCCTCGGCGACGAGGGCGGCGCCGCCAGTCTGGTCCGTGAGGCGGTCCGTGCCGTCTGGGCGGCGCACGACCGGGGCGAGGCGCCCGACGTGCTCGCCGACCGGCTGGTCGCCGCCTTCCAGGTGAGCGAGGTACCGGCTCTCGGTGGGGCGCTGGAGGCCGCCACGGCCATGTCGGCCGACTGGGGCCGGCACGCGCCCGTGGTGTTCGAGGCCGCCGAGGAGGGCTCCGTTCTCGCCCGCCGGGTGATCGCCGACGGCGGCCGCGCGCTCGCCGCGCTCGTGGCGCGGCTCGCCGCCCGCGGGGTCGCCGCGGACGACGTGGTGGTGGCCGGCGGGACGATCCTCTCCCGGCCCGTCCTGTACTCCGCATTCGCCGAAGCACTCGCCGACGCTGTACCGTCCGCGCGACCGCATGTGCTCCAAGTGCCTCCGGTCGAAGGGGCGTTGGCACTGTCACGAAGTCTCCTCCGACCGGTCATCCGCTGATCACCGTTCGGTCGCCGACCGGCCACCAACCGGTCACTCGTCAACTCCACGCTCAGCCCGCACCCGATCATCACACCGCGAAAGGAGCGGCACTCCATGCCGTCATCCGCCGGGCACCACAGACTCAACCGCCGCGTCTTCCTCAGAAGCTCCCTCGGCGTCTCGGCCGGCCTGATCGCCGCTCCGACCCTCGCGACCATGTGGCAGGCCTCTGCGGCCGAGGACAAGGCCGCGACCGCGTTCACCCCGTTCGTGGACGACTACACCACCAACATCACGGCGAACCAGACGCCCGAGACCAACGCCGTGGTCCGCGCGCTCGGCGGCTTCGCCGAGATCTGGAAGACCGGGGACGCCTGGAACACCGGCACCCCGCTGCTCCCGGAGATCCTGCGCGCCAACATGCGCTACTGCGCGCGCCTCACCTCGCGGCGCACCGAGGCGCAGGCGCGCCAGGCGTTCATCACCGACCGGCAGCACCAGAGCTACTCGGTGATCACCGGTCTCGGCCCGCTCGCGGAGCTGTACAAGGCGGGCGCCCTGGCGGTCACGTCGATCACCTCCGCCCCGGAGGGCACCCCGGCGGGCAAGATCAGCGACTCCGTCCCGGCCGACGCTCCCGCCGGATCAGCGAACGGCGCCGGGTCGACCACCTCCGAGCTCGGGAAGGTGGCTCAGCTCGTCAACACCGTGCGCGGGCCGTTCGCGTCGAGCAACCCGGCCAAGTTCTCGTACCAGTACCCCCGGCCCTGGCGGATGAACGAGAACAGCGAGGTCGTCGACACCGGTGAGACGGACGCGTTCGGCTACCCGGTGTACGACTCCGACGTGATCGTGGTCCCGCAGTTGCTGCGCCAGCGCGGCGAGAACCCCGCCGAGGACGGCGGCTTCCCCAGCGGTCACACCAACGCCCTCCACCTGGCGGCGCTCGCCTACGCGTACGCCGTCCCGGAGCGCTTCCAGGAGATGGTGACCCGCGCCTTCGAAGCGAGCCACGACCGGATCATCTCGGGCATGCACTCCGCGGTCGACGTCATCGGCGGTCGCGTCATGGCCACGGCCCTGGCAGCCGCCGCGCTCGCCGACCCGAAGAACGCAGAGCTGAAGGCCGCCGCGCGCAAGCAGGCGGCCGAGTACTTCCAGGCGAAGACGGGCACGACAGCCGACACGCTGTTCGCGTACGCGCACTCGGCCGGGACCGACACCGACCCGTACGCCGACCGGGCGGCCAACGCCCGTACGGTCGAGCCGAAGCTGACGTACATCCTGCCCCGGAGCGGCCGTTCCAAGGACCTGACCGTGCCGAAGGGCGCCGAGGTCCTGCTGGAGACGCGGCTTCCGTACCTCGACGCGGCGCAGCGGCGGGAGGTGCTGCGTACGACCGCGCTGCCGTCCGGCTATGTGCTGCTGGACGGCTGGGAGCAGTGGGGCAGGCTCAACCTGTTCGAGGCGGCGGACGGTTACGGCGCCTTCGACGCGGATGTCGTCGTCACCCTGGACGCGGCGCTCGGCGGCTTCCACGCGGCCGACACCTGGCGCAACGACATCTCCGGCACGGGCGGCCTCGTCAAGCGGGGCGGCGGAACGCTGACGCTGGCCGGTGCCAACCGGTACACGGGCGGCACCGTCGTGGAGGGCGGTGTCCTCGCGGCGGGCTCGAAGGAGGCGTTCGGCCGGGGTGGCGTCCGGGTCGAGGGCGGCACGCTGCGCACGGGCGACCACACCGTCCGGGTGCGGGGCGGCTACACCCAGGCCGGTGTCCTCGACGTGACGCTGGACCGGGGCACCGACCCGGCCCTCGTGGTGGACGGGCGCGCGGTCCTGGAGCGGGGCAGCGAGCTGGTGATCCGCTTCGACGCCGAGCAGGCGCCGCGTTCGGGCAGCACGGTCGCGGTCATCGGGGCGTGGTCCCTGCAGGGCCGGTTCGCCGCGGTCTCCGTGGCCGTCGAGGGCTGGACGGCCGAGCAGGTCTTCACGGCGCACGGGGTGTCGGTGCGTCTGCGGAAGAAGTAACTTCCTTCGCGAACAAGGCTGTCGGGGGTGGCGTGTGCCGCCCCCGACACGCGTCTACAGGGCCGGTGGCAGTGCCTGCTCGGCCCAGATGGTCTTGCCCGCGCCGCTGGGCCTACTGCCCCAGCGGTCGGTGAGCTGGGCGACCAGGAGCAGGCCGCGGCCCCCCTCGTCGAAGGTGCGGGCCCGGCGCAGATGCGGTGAGGTGCTGCTGGCGTCGGAGACCTCGCAGATGAGGGTGCGGTCGCGGATCAGGCGCAGCTGGATGGGGGCGCCGCCGTAGCGGATGGCGTTGGTGACGAGCTCGCTGACCACGAGTTCGGTGACGAAGACGGCTTCCTCCAGGCCCCAGCGGGTGAGCTGTTCGGTGGCGAGCTTGCGCGCGTTGGCGACGAGCGCCGGGTCGTCGGTGAGGTTCCAGACGGCCACCTGTTCCGCGTCGAGGGCGCGGGTGCGGGCGAGCAGCAGGGCCACGTCGTCGGCCGGGGTCTCGGGCAGGAGGGCCTTCAGTACGGTGTCGCAGGCCCTCTCCAGGTCTCCCAGCGACTCCCCCAGCGCGGCGCACAGGGCTCTGGTGCCCGTGTCCACATCGCGGTCCCGGGCCTCGACCAGGCCGTCCGTGTAGAGGGCGAGCACCGAGCCCTCGGGCAGCTCCAGCTCTGTGGCCTCGAACGGGAGGCCGCCGACGCCGAGCATCGGTCCCGCCGCCACCTCGACGACCTCGACGCTGCCGTCGGGGCGTACCACCACGGGTGGCACATGCCCGGCCGAGGCCATCGAGCAGCTGCGGTCCACCGGGTCGTACACCGCGTACAGACAGGTCGCGCCGATCTCCCCGTCGCCCGTGCCGTCGCCGGCCGCGAGATGCTCGACGAGGTCGTCGAGGTGGGTGAGGAGCTCGTCGGGCGGCAGGTCGACGTCGGCGAGCGCCCACACGGCCGTGCGCAGCCGGCCCATGGTGACGGAGGCGTGGATGCCGTGGCCGACGACGTCCCCGACGACCAGCGCCACCCGGGTCCCGGACAGCGGGATCACGTCGAACCAGTCGCCGCCCACCCCGGCCTGCGACAGCGCCGGCAGATAGCGGGAGGCGAACTCGACGGCCGCCTGTCCGGCGACCGTCTTGGGCAGCAGGCTCCGTTGGAGCGCCAGCGCCGTGGTGCGTTCCCGGGTGTAGCGGCGGGCGTTGTCGACGCAGACGGCCGCCCGGCTGGACAGTTCCTCGGCGAGCGACACGTCGTCCTGGTCGAAGGCGTCGGGGTGCTCCGGCGTCAGGATGCGCACCAGCACGGCCACACCGAGGGTCGTGCCGCGCGCGACCAGCGGTACGGCCATCAGGGACAGGTCGTGCTCCTCGGCCTCCTGGAGCTTGGCGGAGCGGGCGCCGTGCCGGGAGAACCAGGAGTCGAGGGATTCGTCGCCGGTGCGGGTGAGGACGGGCTCACCGGTGAGGAGGGCCCGGGCGGGTGGTGAGGACGGCGGGTAGACGTCGGCGGCGCCCAGCGCGATCGCCGCCTCCGGGACACCCGGCGTGGGGGAATGGTGGGCGGCCCGGCGCAGTTCCACGCCACCGTCCAGGGGCCCCATCTCGGGTTCCTCGCCCTGGAGCACCGACTCCAGGAGGTCGACGCTGGCGAAGTCGGCGAGCCGGGGCACGACCAGCTCGGCGAGCTCGCGGGCGGTCTGGACGACATCCAGCCTGGTGCCGATGGACCCGGCGGCCTCGTTCAACAGGGCCAGGCGCTGACGCGCCCAGAACTGCTCGCTGCTGTCGAACCCGGCGAGCGCGGTTCCGATCAGCTCGCCGGCGTGGTCCCGCACGGGCCACATCTCGAAGCTCCAGGCGTGCATGCGCCGGCCGGAGGGCGAGCGGGTCCAGCTCTCGTAGTGGACCGGCTGTCCGGTCTCCACCACGATCTCCAGATGGCGCAGGAAGCCACGGCTGTGTTCGGCGTCCTCCACGGTGTCGAGGAAGTACTGGTGCCGGAACTCGGCCTCGGGCTGGCCCATGACCTGGCACGCCCAGTCGTTCATCCGCAGATAGCGCTGCCCGGTGTCGAAGACGGACATGGACATCGACGCCTGTTTGAAGGCCAGCTCACCGAGACCCCGCTCGGTCCGGTCCGGTGTCGCCGTGACGACGAACCCCCGCCGCCCGGCCGCCCCTCCCCGCAGAGGGCACATCCGCAGCGCCACCTTCTGCCGCCGGCCGTCCCGGTAGCGCAGGTCCACGACCGTGTCGCCGTGCGTGAGCAGCGTCCGCCACACCGCCGCCGCGTCCCCGGCGACGAGATCCGCCGCCGGTCGCCCGGCCACGTCCTCGGCGGCGTACCCGGTGAGCCGCCTGGCCCCCTCGCTCCACCCCGCGACGAGGCCGCGCGCGTCGAGCACCGCCATCGCCTCACCGGCCGTGGCAGCCCGCGACGCGCCGGACGCCTTCGTCACCATATGCCCAGGATGGTCCGTTCGAGGCGGGGCAACAACCCGGATACGCCCGTGCCGTACCGGGGTCGCGGCCCCGCCGTGCGACTAAAGAGCCGTGCGGGATTCGAGGTCCTGGCGGGTGTCGTTGCCGTACACGCCGGTCTCGTCGCCCCGGATGCCGTACCAGAGCTGGAAGCGCGCCACCGCCTCCTTCAGTACGACGTCGTACTCGCCCGAGGTGGAGCCGTTGTCGTACACGTTCGGGATGCGGAGCAGCCGTTGCTGGAGTTCGGAGACCTCGGGGCCGCTGTCGCCCTCGCGGAGGGTGCCGGGGCCGTCGGGGTCGACGTCGTCGTTCTGCGCCGGGGCCGAGGCCGCGGGCGCCGAGGGAGTCGGGGTGGGGGTGACGGCCCGCGCCTCCTTCTCCGTGTCGCCGCCGGGCAGCAGGAGCGCCGCGCCGAAGCCGATCAGGGCCGCCGCGCCGACGCCGACGACCACCGCGGCGCGCTTCAGGCCGGATCCGCCACCGGGCGCCG
Organism: Streptomyces sp. NPDC002787; assembly: GCF_053592095.1. Lineage (NCBI taxonomy): Bacteria > Bacillati > Actinomycetota > Actinomycetes > Kitasatosporales > Streptomycetaceae > Streptomyces > Streptomyces sp. NPDC002787. The sequence continues at coordinate 123,238 of NZ_JBSFVC010000011.1, forward strand.
GGCGCCGCCGCTGCCGCCGCTCGCCGCGCGGGGCCGTGCCGGAGACGAAGTCCTCGCCGACCATGACCGGGGGCAGTTCCTCGGTCTCGTACTCCGTCCGGGGCAGGATCCGCTCGGGAGCCGGTTTCGGTTCCGGTGTGCGTGTCGGTTCCGCCGCGGGTGTCGGTGTCGGGGTGGATGTCCGTGCCGGTGTCGGTGGTACGGCGACGGTCTCGTACTCGTCGTTCGGGGCGGTCGTCCCCTTGTACAGCTCGAACTCACGCAGCAGCTCGGCCAGGGCCTCGGTCCTGCGCCGGCGCATGACGTAGGTGGGCTCGATCGTGGGACGCTTCGCCGTCCGGCCCGGTTCGGGCGGTATCGACACGCTGTTCTCCTTCCGTGCACGCGGTCTCCCGCCATCCCCGTGAGGAGATACGGGAAGTCCGGCCCGGAGGTTCAGCCGCCCCGGTATCGGCCGTACGGCTGAGGGAGCGCGTCCGGCGGGCCGTGAGGCCTGGCCGTTCGGCCGAGGCGGGCACCCCCGCCGACGGGAGAGGTTGGGTGTCGCAACCCCACCTCTTCCCACCGGGAGCACCTCATGGAACGCAGGCCCCTCCTCATCGCCGGTGCCGCTGTGGCGGCCGTCGCCGTCGGCGGCGGAGCCCTCACCTACGCGATGAGCGGTACGGAGTCGACCACCGGGCTCGACAAGTTCAGCAGCGTGACCGTGGACGGCCGGAAAGGGCTGAGCGGCACCATCGCGGCCGGCCGTCTCGCGTCGAAGTACAGCCCGCTGCCCTGGATCGGCGGCGAGACCTCCGACGTGAGGTGCCCGGACCTCAAGGCGGTGGCGGGTGCCAAGGTGACATGCACCGCGAAGGACGGCGACGGCAAGGACCTCTCCATCCCCGTCACCGTCGTCAAGGCCGACGCCTCCAGCGTCACCTGGAAGTTCGAGCGCGTCTGATCTCCGACCGGAAAGGATCCCTCACCCCTCATGAGCACCGTCCTGGCCGGCAACGGCCTCGTCAAGAAGTACGGCCCCACCACCGCCCTGGCCGGCGTGGACGTGGCGGTCGCCGAGCGCGAGTCCCTCGCCATCATGGGCCCGTCCGGCTCGGGCAAGTCGACCCTCCTCCACACCCTCGCCGGCATCATCCGCCCCGACGACGGCCAGGTGCTGCTGCGCGGCGAGCGAAGCGAGAGGGGGGTCCCCCCGGCCGAAGGCTTGGGGCGCATCGACCACTGGGGCGAGAACAAGCTCAGCGCCCTGCGCCGCAAGCGCTTCGGGTTCGTCTTCCAGTTCGGCCAGCTGCTGCCCGAACTGCCAGCCGAGGAGAACGTGGCCCTCCCGCTGATGCTGGAGGGCATGCCCCGCCGCCAGGCCGTGAAGCGGGCCCGCCAGTGGTTCGCCCCGCTCGGGCTCGCGGGCCTGGAGCAGCGCCGCCCCGGCCAGCTCTCCGGCGGTCAGGCCCAGCGCGTCGCCATCGCCCGCGCCCTCGCCGTCGAACCCGACGTCGTCTTCGCCGACGAGCCCACCGGCGCCCTCGACCAGTCCACCGGCGAGGAGGTCATCCGCCTCCTCACCTCGGTCACCCGGGACCAGGGCGCCTCGTTGGTCATGGTCACCCACGACGCCGAGGTGGCCGCCCACTGCGACCGCATCCTCCAGGTACGAGACGGCCGGGTGAGCGGCTACAGCCAGTACACGGTGGCGTGACCGGCCGCCATCGCACCGAACCGACCGAACTCCCCGGCACCGAACCCTTTCCCGGAGACATGCATGCGCTCCCCTGTCCTCCCCCTGACCTGGCACCTGGCCCGCTCCTCCGGCCGACGCGGCCTGCAGAGCCATCTCCTCTCCGCCGCGGCGGCAGCCGTCGGCGCGCTCGTCCTCCTGCTTCTCCTCGCCTCCTACCTCGGCTCCGGCGCCCGCGCCGACCGCACGGCCTGGCGGCAGCCGGACGGCGTGGCCGCGAAGGACGCCACCGCCGTACAGACGACCGGCACCACCTACGTCGGCCATCGCCCCGTGACCGTCGTGTCCCTGGCCCAGCTGCCGGACCGGGCCGCCACTCCGGCCCCGCCCGGCCTGACGCGGTTCCCCGCCCCGGGCCAGGTCCATCTCTCGCCCGCGCTGGCGAAGCTGATGAAGGAGCTGCCCGCCGAGCGGCTCGCCGACCGCTTCCCGACCGAGGCCGCCTACGGCACGATCGGTGAAGCCGGCCTCGCCGCGCCCGAGGAACTGGTCGCCGTGGTCGGCCGTGCGCCGGACGACCCCGCGATCACCCGGGCGCCGGAGGGCGGCGGCCTCGACACACTCGCCGCCCACGCCCCTATCTCCGGGTTCGCCGGTACCGAGCCGGACACGTTCACCGCCTTCGACCAGCAGGCCGCGCTCATCGGTGTGGGTCTCCTCGTGGTCCCCGTGGTCGTGCTGGCCTCGGCCGCCGGGCGCCTCGGTGCCGCCCGGCGCGAACAGCGGCTGGCGGCCCTGCGGCTGGCCGGGGCGACGCCCCGGCAGATCCTCGCCATGACCGGCGCCGAGTCGGCGACGGTCGGCCTGGCCGGAGGGCTCGTGGGCGCGGTCGCCTACGTCCTGCTGCTGCCGGTCCTGGCGCGGCTGCCGTATGGCATCGGGACGTGGTACGAGGGGGAGTTGTGGGTCGGTGTGCCCTGGCTGCTCGCCGTGGTGGCGGCCGTGGCCGTGCTCACGTCCGTGAGTGCCATGACGACGCTACGAGGGGTGGCGCGCTCCCCGCTGGGCGTCGCCCAGCAGGCCGATCCGCGCCGGACGAAGCTGATCCGGCTGGTGCTGTTCGTCGCCGTCGGGCTGTATGTGGCGGTGAAATCCCGCGCCGGCGGGCTGACCACCGGCCAGTCGGTCGCGCTGATCATGCTGGTGTACGCGGCGTTCTGGATGCTCGGCCCCTGGGTCGTCGACATGCTGGGCAGACTGCTGAGCCGCTTCGCCCGCCGGCCGGCGACGCTGCTGGCCGCGCGCCGGCTCAGCGACGACCCGCGCGGTGCCTGGCGTACCGTCAGCGGGCTGGTGCTCGCGGGTCTCGTGGCCGGGTTCTTCACCGTCGGCCAGGTCGGCATCATCGGCATGGACCATCCCGGGCAGGTCGCGGTGCGCGCGGTCGACGCGTCGCCGCGTGAACTCGCCGTACAGGCCCGGGAGCTGCTCGCCGAGGCCGGTGTGAAGGCCGACGTGACAGCGGCCGGCGCCGACGACTGGGACGGGCTCCTCAACGGCGACGAGGGCATCGTGGCACGGGTCCGCGGCGGTGAGGACCGGATGGACACCGCCATGACCGCGCTGTCGTCCCTCTCCCCCGGGAACCTCCCCTTCACCGACGACTACGTCAACGCCGAGGGTGACGCCACCACCGGGATCATCGGCGAGATGGGGCTCACGGTCCTCGCCCTGGGCTTCCTCGTGGCCGCCGCCTCCGCCGGGCTCACCGCGGCGGCCACCGTGCTCGACCGGCGCCGGATGTACGGGCTGCTGCGGCTGGCCGGTACGCCGTTGAAGGTGCTGGACCGGGCGCGGATCCGGGAGACCGCGCTGCCCCTGGTGGTCCTCGCCGGCGGTACGACGGCGACGGGCGTCCACGCCGGGACGAAGCTCAACGAAGCGTTCCATGCGGAGCCGGACTCCTCGGGCGCCCTGCGGCTCGCCCTCTGCGTCGCGCTCGGCACGCTCACCATGTTCGCGGCGCTGGCCGGGAGCAGGCCGCTGCTGCGGAAGGTGACGGCGGAGCGGACCCAGGATCCCGACTGACACCCCCTCATCGAGCCCTCTCCCTTCTCCCCTCAGGCATGATGCGCCCATGAACGACCGCAGCCCGATCCGGGTCCTGATCGCCGACGACCAGGACATGGTCCGCACCGGCTTCCGTTTCTTCCTCGACGCGCAGCCGGACATCACCGTGGTGGCCGAGGCCGCCGACGGGGAGACGGCCGTACGGCTGGCCCGTGAGGTGCGTCCCGATGTGTGCCTGCTGGACATCCGGATGCCGAAACTGGACGGCCTGGAGGCGACCCGGCTGCTGGCAGGTCCGGGCGTGGCCGATCCGCTGAGGGTGGTCGTGGTGACCACGTTCGACCTCGACGAGTACGTCTACGGGGCGCTGCGCGGCGGTGCCTGCGGGTTCCTGCTGAAGGACTCCGGGCCGACGCTGCTGGCCGAGGCGGTACGGGCCGCCGCCGTGGGCGACTCGTTGGTGTCGCCTTCGGTGACGGTCCGGCTGCTGAAGCACGTCACGGCGGAGGCGAAGGCGGACGCGGGCCCCGGCCCCGGCCCCGGCCCCGAGGCCCCGCGTCCCCAGGAGCCGCTGACCGACCGTGAACTCGACGTCGTCCGCCTGGTCGCCCTCGGGCACACCAACGCCGAGATCGCCGCGTCGATGTTCGTCTCCCTGTCCACGGTCAAGACGCACCTCGGCAGCATCCAGCTCAAGCTCGCCGCCCGGAACCGGGTGGAGATCGCGGCGTGGGCGTGGCGGACGGGACACGCGGGCGAGCGTTCGTGAGCCCAGGCCGCCGAGTGGGGCGGCCTTGTCGGATGCCGGATCCGCGCCGCGCCTCACACGGTGTCGTCGGGCCCCGGTCACCTCATGTCGTGAGCGTGACGCGGATACCGACCGTGCCGTCGGTGCCCCGGCGCAGGCGGCTGCCGAGGAGGGTGAGGCGGCCCAGGAGGCCGTACTTGCGGGCGATGAGACGGCGGTAGGCGGCCGAGCCGGCCGCGTCGAGGATCTCGGCGTGGGCGGGGACGGAGTCGCCGGTGGGGTTGCCGCGCACGTCGCAGGGGCCGACGAGGACGTCGGCGCGGTTGCGGATGCGCTTGACCTTCCAGGAGTCCGTGACCGTCCAGATGCCGAGGGCGTCCCCGTCCCGCACCACCCAGACCGGCGTCGGCACGGCGGTGCCGTTCTTGCGGTAGGTGGTGATCAGCAGGTACTTGCCCACGCCGAGCGCGTCGAGCGAGGTGTCGTCGGCCATGGCGGGAGTGTAGGCGTACGGCCGTCGGCGTGAACCGGCGGCCGTACCTCCTGGAACGAACGGTGAAACGGCGTCAGTCGAGCAGCCCGTCGTAGTCGGGCAGCTTGAAGGTACGCTCGGCGTGACCGCCGACGAGGTCGGTGGTGTTGTTGCCGACGTTGGCGATGATCGTGTAGCCGTCGGACTCGATGTCAGCGCGCGAGGCCGTCTTGTAGGCGGAGACCTCAGCGAACAGGTCGGGCAGGTCACGCACGTAGAGGCCGTCGACGGGGTAGCCGACGCTCTCCAGGTTCCACTCGGTGACGCTCTGGATGATGCCCGGGCGGGCGGTGACGAAGAAGACGTCGACCCCACGGGACTTGGCGTACCTGGCCAGCGCCAGGGAGGGCTTCAGCGCCGGCGTGGGCAGCTGGTACCAGGGCGTGTAGTGCGTCTCCAGCGTCGTGTTGTCGATGTCGAAGACGATGGCGAGCTTCTGCCCCGAGGAGTTCGCGGTGCGCTGCTGTACGTAGGGGGTGGCCGTGTCGATGACGGCCTTCACGTCCGCCTGCCAGGTCGCGTAGCCGACCTCGGCGGCCGCAGCCGCGCCGACCTCGGCCTCGCTCGGCGCCGCGGCCGCCGGAACCGCCGCGGTCACCGAAGCGCCCAGACCCAGTACGGCCACCGCGGCGACCGTCGTGATGCGGCGTCCCACACCGCTTGCTGTCATGTTCGTCCCCTTTTTCTCATGTCAAAGCGGCGAGGTCGGTCGAACCCACGCCGCGCTCGTCATGGTCATGCCCATTGATGGCCGGGAGGCCACACACGAGTTACTGATTAGTAGAGGGGTCTCGACGATCGCTCTTCAGGCCGGCCGTCGTCCGCACCCGCGCGCACCGGCCCGCCGAACCTGGCCCCTGCGAAGATCGCAGAAGTATCGGCAAAGGCCAACCGGCGGGTCTACATTGCCCGTTGGATGAAGCACCTTCACCGAAGATCCAGGAGTTGATGCCGTGACGGACAACCCGGCAGCCTCGGACTTCCCCTCCTCGCCGCTGAACCGCCGCATCGTCACGACGCGGCCGAGCGCGGCGCGGATCTGGAACTATTGGCTCGGCGGCGGGGACTACTACGAGGTCGACCGCAAGGCCGGGGACGAGATACGCCGACTGCACCCGAGCATCCACGACTACGCCCGCGCGGACCGGCACTTCCTGCGGCGGGCCGTGCGTCATCTGGCCGCCGACGTGGGGATCCGCCAGTTCCTGGACATCGGGGCCGGGCTGCCGACCGCCGAGAACACCCACGAGGTCGCCCAGCGCATCGCGCCGGACGCGCGGATCGTCTACGTCGACAACGACCCGCTGGTCCTGGTGCATGCCCGCGCCCTGCTGACGAGCGCGCCCGAGGGCCGTACGGACCATGTCGACGAGGACGTGCGCAACGTCGACTCGATCCTCGAACAGGCCGCGAGGACCCTGGACATGACCCGTCCGGTCGCGCTGATGCTGCTCGACGTGATGGCCTTCGTCGGTGACGACGAGGACCCGCACGGCATCGTGCGCCGCCTGATGGAGGCCCTGCCCGCCGGCAGCCATCTGATGCTCTCGCACACCATCACCGGCCCCCAGTGGCCCGACGTGGACATCGCGGCGGCCTGGTGGAACGAGCACGGCACCCCGCGACTGACCCAGCGCACACCGGAGACCGTCGCCCGGTTCTTCGACGGGCTGGACCTCCTCGACCCGGGAGTCGTCTCGTGCACGCGTTGGCGCCCGGACCGCACCGGCGACGGACCTCCTCAGGAACCGGCGGAAGTGGCCATGTACTGCGGAGTGGGAGGCAAGCGCTGATGGCGATCGACTGGATCCGGCTCCAACTGGACGTCACCGACTTCGACCTGGCCCGTTTCCAGCCGTACGTCGACAAGTGCCGTACGTCCGGCATCCGGCTGACGACCCTCTCCGAACTCGGCGACACCCCGGAGCACCGCCGGGCGTTGTACGAACTCAACAAGGAGTGCTCGGCGGACATCCCGGAGCGCGGCGCGTTCCACGAGTACGACGAGTACCACCGGCTCCGCTTCGAGGGGCCCGCCTACGATTCGCGTGGCGTGGTGCTGGCCCTCGACGGCGACCGGTGGATCGGCATGGCGGCGACCTCGGACCGGCGGACGTCCGGGTTCGTGTTCAACGAGATGACCGGGGTGCGGGCCTGTCACCGGGGCCGGGGCATCTCGGTGGCCATGAAGACCTTCGGTATCGGGTTCGCCGGAATGTGCGGGGTCAGCACCGTCCGTACGCTGCACCATCCCGCCAATGACCGGGCGATCGCCATGAACCGGACGCTGGGGTTTGTCGACGCCCACTGGTGAACACCGGACCACCATCGCACGTATGAAAGAGGGGCGCTCAAGGACCGGACGCCCTCGCGGTGTTGGCACCGTGTCGGACGGGGTTCGGGAGCCAGGTAATGAGGCACGCACGACGACGAGTCGTGAAGCGGGTGGCGCGGCTGACGGCCGTCGGTGGACTGCTCTGCGGAGCCCTGATGGTCACTCAGGCGGCGATGGCGACCGAGCCCACCACCTCTCCGCCCACGACCCCGAGTTCGGTGCTGGCCGCGTCCGGCACCGGAAACGGTCTGGTGAGCGAGCTCGGCTCGTCCCGGACGGCGGGGACCTGGATCGCCGAGGACGGCAGTCCGGTCGTCGCGGTCACCGACGAGAAGGCGGCCGCCGAGGTCAAGCAGGCGGGCGCCCGCCCCAAGATGGTCGAGTACAGCGCCGAGGACCTGAAGTCCGCCACGCGGGCGCTGCGTTCGGCGCCTCGGGTGTCGGGTACGTCCTGGGCGATCGACCCCGCGTCCAACGAGGTCGTGGTACGGGCCGACAGCACCGTCTCCGCCAAGGACTGGTCGAGCCTGACCGATCTCGCCGAGGAGATCGGCGGGTCCGTGCGGATGGAGCGCACCAAGGGCGCGTACACGATGCGGCTCAACGGCGCCCAGCCGATCTTCGGTACGGGCGGGCGCTGTTCGATCGGCTTCAACGTGACCGACGGCGAGAACGAGTTCATGCTCACCGCCGGGCACTGCGGGCCCGCCGGTTCCGTCTGGTTCTCGGACGACCAGGGCCGGCAGGAGATCGGCCGGACCACCGAGTCCAACTTCCCCGGCGGTGACTTCTCGCTCGTCCAGTACCTTCAGGACGCGCCCAGCAACTCGACCAACGTCGTCGCGGTCGGTGACGGTCAGGGGGTGCGCATCACCTCGGTCGGTGACGCGGCGGTCGGCCAGCGGGTCTTCCGCAGCGGCAGCACCAGCGGCTTCCGCAACGGCGAGGTGACCGGCCTCGACGCGACGGTCAACTACCCCGAGGGCACGGTCACCGGGCTCATCGAGACCACGGTCTGCGCCGAGCCGGGCGACAGCGGCGGCCCGCTCTTCTCGGAGGGTGTCGCCCTGGGCGTGACCTCGGGCGGCAACGGCGACTGCGAGCAGGGCGGTACGACGTTCTTCCAGCCGCTCTCCGACGCCCTCGACGACCTCGGCGTCGAACTGGCCGGCCTGCCCCGGTCCCCTGTCCAGCCGACCGCCGCGGCCGACGGCTCCTCGGAGGACGACTCCCAGGGTGCCGCCGCTCCCGGTGCCGCCGAACCGGGTGCCGTGCAGCCCGTCGAGTCCATCGGCGCCGCCTCCGAACTCCTCGACCGGCTCGCCGACCCCCGCAACGTGGGCCCGGGCCTCCTGGTCATCGCCGGCAGTCTGGTCGCCCTGGCGGCGACCCGCTTCATCCGCACCGAGCAGGACAGGCAGGCGTACCGCCGCCAGTACTCGCAGAGTTGGAGCTGAGTGATCCAGCCGAACGCCGTGTGATCCGCGCCCCGTCAGGGGCGCGGGGAACCGCGCGATCAGCGACCGCAGGCCGGCAGCCGACGCACTACGAAGCGGCGGCCCATTCGAGGACAAGCCGCTCGTACTCGCTCCGCTGCTCCGTGTTCAACGTCCCCCCACTCCGGAACCAGAGCGCCCGGATCTCCTCGTTGACCTCGGCGGCCGTTCTCGACGGTGTTTCCGATCTTTCCAGGACGACATCAGGGGTGGTGGACATGGTGTAAACCATATGTCCTCGAACGTGAAGCCGATGTGAGTAAAGATCCCACTTCAGACATTACGGACCGTGAAGCTGATCACTCTGCGTTTACGGCTCCACAGTCCCGAGCACGAGCACCTGAATGGCCAGCACGGCCGCACCCCGCGCCCAGTCGTGGAAGTCGGACACCTTGGTCTCCAACGGCACGGGCGCGGCCAGGGGATGCCGATGGGCGCGGACGGCCTCGTCCACCGCCTTCCCCGCCACCCCCATCAGCCCGACCCCCTCCCCCGCGAGCAGGATCTTCTGCGGCATCACGAGGTTCGCGATCTGCGCCACCAGCGTGCCGAGCGCCCGCCCCGCCTCACCGACGACCCGCGCACACATCGGCTCCCCCTCGGCCGCACCGGCGAGGATCTCCTCGTACGACACCTCGCGCCCGGTCGCCGCCTGGATCTGGTACCGGATGCTGGGGATGCTCAGCAGCGAGACGGCGCTGCCCCGCTCCCCGTCGGGGGTGAGCGGGCCGGAGGGGTCCACGATCCAGTGGCGGCCGAAGCCCCGGTCCTCCTCCGCGTACGGCACGCGCTTGCCGCCGAGGACGAGCCCGTAGCCGACGCCCGCGCCGATGGTGAGGACGACGAACCGTTCGAGGCCGCGCCCGGCGCCGAACCAGGTCTCGGCCTCGACGAGCGCGGCGACGTCGTTCTCGACGACGACCGGCAGCCCCGTGCGCTCCTCGACGAGCGCCGCCAGGGGGACGTCGCGCCACGACAGGAAAGGCGACTCCCCGACCACCGCGCGACGCCGGACGAGACCACCGACCCCTATGCCGATGCCGGCGAGGGAGGGGTGGGTGCGGGCGAGTTCACCGGCCATCTCGGCGAGCAGATCGGCGACCCGCTCCGGTTCGTGCGTCGTGAGCGGGCGGTCGTAGCGGGTGACGATCTCGCTCCTGAGCGTGGTCACCACGCCGTACACCATGTCCTCGGTGATCTTGAAGCCGATGAAGGAACGGGACTCGGCGACGATGTCCAGCGGCTGCGAGGGGCGCCCCTGACGGACCTCGGGGAGCGTGGCGCCCTCGGCGGTCTCGACCAGCAGCCCCGATTCGATCAGCGGTTTCGTCAGACGTGTGAGGCTGCCCGCGGACAGGCCGAGTCGCCGGGCGAGCTCGGTGCGCGAGAGCGGGCCGTGCACGAGCACCTCGATCGCCACCGCGCGTTCCCCGGGGCTGAGCGGCGGCCAACTGGCAGCGAGTGCGGTCATGGAGATCAGACTCCCACACGACATTAGTTTTGCGGAAGAAGTAACTGGACCAGGGAGGGGTTGGCCCGCGCGCCCCCCGAAGTTCTTGTACCTACCCCTTGACGCCTGAATTGTTTCACAGCAAAAGTAAGTGCTCTGGCCGGGGTGCAGACGGTCGCCGCGCTCGCCATCGCCGTACTCCTCCAGCGGCTGACCCGGTCGGCCCTGTTGCGAGACCCGGTGGAGCCCGTTCACCGGGTCGGCGGGGTGGAGCTACACGGACAAGGCCCGCTGGGGGACGAAGTACCAGTACGACAGCGATCCGACTACAGCGTGCAGCACCTACGACGGCTTGACCAGATCAACCTGATTCTCGACCAGTGAAGGACACCTCTTCCATGACGTTCTCCCTCGGCATCGTCGGCGCCGGCCAGTTCTCCGGCCAGTTCGCCACGCTGTTCCGGGCACACCCCGGCGTCGGCGACGTGTACGTCACCGATCTGCTGCCCGAGCGGGCCGGACAACTCGTGGCCGCCCAGGGCCTGGCCGGCACCTTCCCGTCGTACGAGGCGATGCTGGAGTCGTCGGCGGTCGACGCGGTCGCGATCTTCACCCAGCGGTGGACGCACGGGCCGCTGGTCCTGCAGGGCCTGAACGCCGGCAAGCACGTGTACTCGGCGGTGCCCATGGCGATCAGCACGGAGGAGATCGCGGCGATCATCGACGCGGTCAAGGCGACCGGGCTGACGTACATGATGGGTGAGACGAGTCAGTACAACCCGGCGACCGTGCACGCCCGCAACCAGATGGCGGAGGGCGCCTTCGGACGGGTCTTCTACGCCGAGGGCGACTACGTCCACGACATGGATCTGGGGTTCTACGAGGCCTACCAGTACAGCGGCGGTGAGCGGTGGAAGGAGACCGCCAGCTATCCGCCGCTGCTCTACCCGACGCACTCGGTGGGCGGGGTGCTCGGCGCGTGGCGGACCCATGCGGTGAGCGTGTCGGCGATCGGGGTCGTGGACGGGCGCGGGGACGGGGTGTTCGACAAGGAGGTCAGCCGGTTCGGCAACGACTTCTCCAACGCCACCGCGCTGTTCGAGGTGGCGGGCGGCGGTTCGTTCCGTACGAACGAGTTCCGGCGGGTCGGCTACCCCTCGCAGATCCGGGAGTCGCGTTTCCGGTTCTTCGGGACGGAGGCCAGCATGGAGCAGCTCGCCACGGTGGCGTTCTGGCAGGACAAGCAGGGCGTGAAGGACATCAGCGAGCTGCTCGAGCCGAAGCCCACCCTGTCTCCCGACGATCCCTCCCTCCAGCACATAGCGCCGGATCTGCGGGCCGCGTTCACCTCCGGGTCGGCGCCGGTGCACGACCGGTCGCGGCTGCCGCGGGAGTTCGACCATCTGCACAACGGGCACGAGGGCAGCCACCACTTCCTGGTGGACGACTTCGTCACCGCGGTCAACACCCGGACGCTGCCGTCGGTGAACGCCTGGGTGGCGGCCCGTTACACCCTGCCGGGCATCGTCGCGCACGAGTCCGCGCGGCAGGGTGGGGTGCGGCTGGAGATCCCGGACTTCGGGGACGCGCCCGAGGCGTGACGTTTCACCACCGTCGCCGGGCCGGGCTCCTGGTTGCCTGTCAGGTGCCCGGCTTGCGGCCGTACACGTAGACGTCGTCGCCGTTCTTCAGCAGCGACCAGTACTTCTTGGCGTCGGTCTTGGTCATGTTGACGCAGCCGCGGGAGCCCGGCGGGTTCCACATGCTGACGCCGGCGGAGTGGAAGGCCTGGCCGCCGTCGAAGAACTGGGCGTAGGGCATGGGCACGTGGTAGATCGACGAGACGTGGTCGATGTTCCGCCAGTAGATCTTCTTCAGACCGGTGCGGGTCTCGTCACCGTTCCGGCCGGTGCGGACCGGGACGGGCCCGTAGACGAGCTTCTTGCCGTCCTGGATCCAGCTCAGCTGGAGGGTGAGGTTCACACAGGCGATACGGCCCTTGTTGGTCGGGCACTTGCCGGCCTTGTTGGGGTTCTTGCCGACGGCCTTCTGCTTGTTCATCAGGTCCATCACGCCCCAGGTGACGGATCCCGCGTAGCCGATGTTCGGTGTGATGCCGTGCTTGGTCTGGAAGGCCCTGATCGCCTTGCAGTCGGCGGCGGACTGCTTGCCGTCGACCGGTCGGCCGAGGAACTTCTCGACCTGCTTCTGGTACGGCCCCGTCGACGTCGTACAACTCGCCGCCTGCGCGGGCGCGGTGCCCAACGCGAGTGTGAGCGGTGTCAGCAGTCCGGTGACGGCGAGTGCGACCGCGCCTCTTCTGCCTATGTCCCCCATGGCGTGCCCTTTCCCCTTCGCGTGCTTCGCTGGTCCTGCCTGCCTAGACAGGCGATGGGCGGCAACGGTTGTGGAAGAGGCCACGTCGAGACGAAACAGTTACACAGCCTGGAATTCGGATATAGAGTTCTCCCCATGAGCAACAGCGATTCCATATCTCGCGTGGCCTTGAAGAAAATCACCCCCGATGTGTCCGGTGCGATGGGCTCCCTGCACGGCGCCGCCGTTTCCGCGGCGCGGGACGCGAAGGTCGAGCCGGAGATCCTCGAACTGATCCGCATTCGCGCCTCGCAGATCAACGGCTGCGCGTTCTGCCTGGACATGCACACCAAGGACGCCCGTGCGCAGGGCGAGACCGAGCAGCGGATCTACGCGCTCAGCGCCTGGCGCGAAACCCCCTTCTTCACCGCCCGCGAGCGCGCCGCCCTGGCGTTGACCGAGGCAGTGACCCTGGTGCACGACGGCCATGTGCCCGACGACGTCTACGCGGCCGCCGCAGAGGTGTTCGACGAGGAGCAGGTGGCGGCACTGATCTGGGCCGCCACCGTGATCAACGCGTACAACCGGATCGCGATCGCGACGCGGATGGTTCCGGGCGCCTACCAGCCCGTCCAGAAGTAGCCCCGAAAACACCGCGGAACAAATTCCCCGACAATCAGGAAACGACTTTCAGCGCCGGGCCGAATTCCCTTCGGCCCGGCGCTTCTCCGCGTCCGTATATCGCTGTGAATTCAGTGGCCCGGCAGTGGCTCCATGAGGCCGTCCAGCCATTGCCGCCATTCCGGGGCGCGCGCGGCCGGCCCGGGGGTCATCGGGCGCCCGGTCCAGGCGGCGACCGGGCGGATACCGTGGAGGGCGTTGACGAGCCACACCTCGCGGCCGTCCAGCTCGGCCAGGGAACGTTCCCGGTGGGTGACCCGGACGCCGGTGCGGGCGGCGTGCTCCAAGACGAGGGCCATGGTGACGCCGGCGAGCAGGGGCAGGCGGGGCGGCGGCAGGCAGAGGGTGTCGTCCTCCCACCAGAGCAGGCTGGAGTTGGCGGCTTCCAGGACCAGGCCGGAGGGTGCGATGAGCACGGCCTCGTCGGCGCCGGCGCCGGACGCGCGTCTGCGTACGCGGGCCAGGGCGTCCAGGTCCGGCCCCTTGCGGCGGGGCACGGTACGCGGGTCGGGCTGTCCGGCCGCCCAGACCCTTATGTCCGCCGTGAGGGGCGGCGCGGGCCGCAGCAGGATCCTCAACTCCAGTGACCCTGCGGCGAGTTCCACGCGGGGGAACCATTTCCCCGTACGCGGCAGGGCGCGGGTCATGTCCTGCCAGAAGTCGACGACCTGCCCCGGGGGCGGTGCGCCGCACTCGCCGCAGGACCGCAGGAACCGTTCCCGGTGCCGGTCGAAGCCGCGCGCCCGTCCGTCGCGTATCAGCCACGAGTCCGCGACGAGGAGGCGTCCGCCCTGTGCCTGGCCGGGGACGAGGCCGTGTTCGGGTGACCAGGTCAACAGACCTTCCGCTGTGGCGGGTTGTGTCACGCGGTGCTCCTGTCGGTCTCGCGGTTCAGTACTTGCGGCCCGCGACGGCCGGGGAGCCGTGCCGGGGGCCGTAGGGCGCGTGCTCCAGCCAGGCTCCGCACCGGGGCACCACGGGGGCGAGGGCCGCCGCCGCCCGCTGCTTGACGCGGACGATGCGGCGCCGGGGCCGCAGATGGTCGAGGGCCGTGCCGGCGGCGGCGCTGTTGAACAGGCCCGCCGAGCGCCGGATCTCGGCGAAGGAGGCGACCGCCTCGGGCGTGCCGTCGGCGATCGCGCGGGCGGCGGCGACCGCGTCCGCGATGCCGCTGTTCATTCCGCGTGCCCCGAACGGCGGGAAGAGGTGCGCGGCCTCGCCGGCCAGCAGCACCCGGTGGTGCGGGTCGGTGAAGGCGGCGGCGACCTTGCGCAGGAAGCGGTAGGTGGACACCCACAGGACGCGCTCGCCGTACCCGTCGCCGACGACCTCCGGCAGCCAGCGGCGTACGGCCTCCTGGCTGCCGTACTCCTCCGTCGCGTCGTCGTCGCGGCACTGGAGGTCGAGTTGGAAACCGCCGGTGAACGGCACCCGCATCACGCTGCGGCCGCCGAGTCCCGGGTGCTCGTAGTGGAACACCCGCTCCAGGGGCAGCTCGGCGCCGGGGATGTCGGCGACGTCCACGACGACGTGGAAGCCCTCGCCGTGGGTGCCCTCCAGCGGGATGCCCAGTTCGCGCCGTATCGCCGAGCGGGCGCCGTCGGCGGCCACCGCGTGCGTGCCCGTCCAGGTGCGGCCGTCCTCGCCGGTCAGGGTCACTCCGGCCGGGTCGGTGCGTACGCCGGTGATGCGGGCGTCCCACACGAACCCGACGCCCGCGTCCTGGCAGGCGGCGAGCAGGAAACGCTCGGTGTCGACCTGGCGCAGGCTGGTGAAGGGCGGGGTGCCGGTGGGCGGCGGGAAGGTGCGGGCGTAGACCTCGCGGCCCCGGTACAGGGTGCGTTTGGTGTGCCACGTCTGGCCGTACGACGCGATCTCGACGGCGAGCCCCGGGTGTATCCCCTCCAGCAGTTCCAGGGTCTCGCGGTGGACGAACAGGGCGCGGCTGCCGGGTCGTTCGCGGCCCTCGGGGTCGGCTTCGAGCAGGGTGACGGGGAGGTCGTGGGCGCGCAGGGCGAGGGCGGCGGAGAGGCCCACGGGCCCGGCGCCCACGACGAGAACGGGGACGGGGGTCGTCATGTGCGGGTGCTTTCGGTGAGCATGCGGGTGATCTCGACCCGTTTGACCTTCCAGGTGGAGGTCATCGGCAGTTCCTCGAAGCGCCACTGCCTCGGCTCGGCCATGGCCGGCAGGTCGGCCGTGGCCTCGTGCCAGCGCCGCAGGTCCAGGGGGCGTTCGCCGCGTACGCAGACCACGGGGACGGGTTCGCGGTCGGCACCGGGGACGATGACGACCTCGCGCAGCTCCTCCAGACGGGACATCAGGGTGTCCTCGACCTCCAGGTTGCTGTGCACGGAGTCGATCTGGTCGATCTCGCGGTCGATGAGGTGGAGGGCGCCCCAGCGGCTCTGGTAGCCCATGTCGCCCATCTGCCACCAGCCGCCGTCGAGTTGCCGCAGATAGCGCTCGCGGGCGCCGAGGTAGGTGAGGATGCGGCCCCGGGTGCGGGCCTCGATACGGCCGGCGGTGCCGGGGGCGACCCGTCGCCCGGCGTCGTCGGCGACGCGGACGCGGGTGAAGCCGGGGATGCCGATGCCGACCCGGCGGCCGTCGGCGCGGGCGGCGCTGCGGCGGGTGAACCACTGGAAGGCGACCGGGCCCGTCTCGCTCTGCCCGTACAGCTGGATGAGCCACGGCGAGCGCCGCTTGGACGCGTCCAACAACCGCTGCACGGTGCGCGGGTGGATGGCGTCGAAGGTGGAGCCGTACGAGCGGACCCGGGACAGGGGCGCTCCGGGCGCGTCGGCCAACTCCTCCCACAGGACGAAGGTGTTGGGGTGGGTCTCGACGATGCCGGGACGGTGGCGGGCGAGCAGCGGGCCCACGTTCGCCGGTTCCGGGTCGATGATCAGGACCAGCGGGCTGCCGAAGTGCAGCAGGACGCCGAGCAGATGGTAGAAGCGCGAGTGCACGAACGACATGTGCAGGGCCGCGGTCTCGCCGCGGGTGGGCCAGCCCATCGCCTTCTGCGGGACCAGCCGGTTCCACATGGTGTTCGGGCAGTGCACGGCCAGCTTCGGCAGGCCGGTGGTGCCCGAGCTGTGGGTGATGAGGGAGGGGTCGCGGGGGTGGAGGCGGACGGCGGCCGGGGTCGGGGCGCCCGCGTACTTCCGCAGCGGTTCGGCGCCGGGGGCGTCGTCGACCGAGAGGGTGCGGCGGACGAGGGCGGTGACTTCGACGTCCTTCAGGGGGCCTTCGAGCTTGGTCCGGTCGGTGATCAGCCAGGGCCGGTGGAGGCGTTCGAGGAGCTGTCCGACGACCGGGCCCGCGAGGCCGGGCGACAGCAGGACGGGGACGGCGCCGATACGGGAGACCGCGCAGGTGAGCAGCACGATGTCGACGTTGTCGGTCTTGTGGACGACCACCTCCTCGGAGGGGCGCACGCCCGCTTCCCAGAGGCGGCCGGAGAGTTCGTCGACCACGTCGGCGAGGGTGGTGTAGGCGAGGTCGGTCCCGATGTCGGGGTTGACGTCGAGGGGCCGGTCCAGGGTGACGAAGACATGGCCGTGGCGGTCGGCGGCCTCTCTGAACATCGAACCCAGGTAGAAGCCACGGCCGGTCAGGGCGGACTGGCGATCGGTCTGGAGCTGGTCGCGCATGGAACCGGACCTTTCTGCGGGGGTGGTGGTGACGGCCATGCTCACCACGCCCCTTGGCGGACGAGGTGCCGGCGGAGCTTGCCGGTCGCGGTGCGGGGCAGTGTGGGGACGAAGCTGACGCTGCGGGGGACCTTGAAGGCGGCGAGGTTGTCGCGGGCCATGCAGATCAGTTCGGCCTCCAGGCCCACCCCGATGGGCGGGACGGGGATGACGAAGGCCCGCAGCTTGCTGGCGCCGCGCTCGTCGGTGACGGCGGCGACGGCGACGTCCCGGACCCCGGGGTGGGTGCGCAGCAGGGCCTCCACCTCCAGCGGGGAGACGGTGATGCCGCCGACCATCTCCATGTCGTCGGCCCGGCCGAGGTGGCGGTAGGTGCCGTCCGGTTCACGGCGGGCCCGGTCCCGGGTGTTGAGCCAGCCGCCGATCAGGGTGCGCTCGGTCTCCTCGGGCCGGTTGAGGTAGCCGGGGGTCACCGTCGGGCCGCGCACCCAGAGTTCGCCCGTCTCGCCCTCCGGCACCGGGGTGCCGGCGCGGTCGCGGAGTTCGACCTCGAAGCCGGGGACGGGGCGGCCGACCGTGCCCGGGTGGTTGTGGTCGAAGCTGTTGGCGCAGAAGGCGTGCCCGGCCTCGGTGGAGCCGATCTGCTCCAGGACGGGGGCGCCGAGCAGTTCGGTGACCTGCTTGCCGAGCCCGGCGGGCATGCCCTCGCCGGCCGACACCGCCGCGCGCACCGAGGCGAAGCAGTCCTCGTGCCCGTTGGCCCGGTCCGCGACCAGGGCGGCGTACGCCGACGGCACCGAGTAGAGGAGGGTCACCCGGTGGCGGGCGACGAGTTCGTCGACGGCGGCCGGGGTGGGGCGGCGGTCGGCGAGGACGGCGGAGGAGCCGGAGAAGAGCGGGAAGACGAGGGCGTTGCCGAAGCCGTAGGCGAAGTACAGCCGGGAGACGGACAGGGTGACGTCGTCGGGGGTGATGCGCAGGAGCCTGCGGCCTATCAGGTCGTGGTAGGTCTTCGGGTCGCCGTGGACGTGTACGACGCCCTTCGGGTGGCCGGTGGTGCCGGAGGTGTACTGGATGTAGAGGGGGCTGTGGGCGTCCACCGGGTGGGCGTGCGTGGTGGGTGTCGCTGTGGCGCTCAGAGCGATCAGTTGGTCGGCGCCCAGGCGCGGCGCCGGCTGGGCCCGACGCACGGTGCGGGTTGTGTGTGGCTGGTCGCGCCCGCGCGGCGGAGCCGCATATGTCACAGCCTCGCGCCCCTTTCGGGGCGCCGGGATGTAACCGTCCAGCCCCGGTCCCGTCACCCACAGGACCGCCTCCGTGTCCTCCGCCATGAACTGGAGTTCGGGTGGGGTGAGTTCGGGGTTGACCAGGACCGCCACCGCGCCGAGGCGGGCGAGGGCGAGGAACGTCGTGACCCAGGTGACGGAGTCCGGCAGGGCCAGCAGGACCCGGTCGCCGGGGCGGACTCCGTGGTCGGCGAGGACGGTGGCGGCTCGGGCGGCGAGGTCGTGGATCTCGCCGTGGGAGTAGCCGCGGTGGCCCTGGTGGAAGGCCGGGCGGTCGGCCCAGCCGCGGCGTTCGGCGAGGGCGGCGAGATGGGCCGCGAGGTTGCCGGGGGCGCCGGCGTCGGCGTGGAGCCGGGTGGGCTGGGATGTCGTCGTGATCGTCATCGCGTCGGCTCCTCCGTGACGGCCGGGGCGGAGGCGTGCTCCCGGTGGGCCCGCATCAGTGCCGCGGTCTTCAGCAGCATCTCGTCGTACTCGGCGGCCGGATCGGAGTCCAGGACGATCGCGCCGCCCGCTCCCAGGTGCATCCGGCCGTCCTGGAACACGGCGGTGCGGATGACGATGTTGAGGTCCGCGCCGCCGCTGCAGCCGAGGTAGCCGACCGCCCCGGAGTACACGCCCCTGGCCTCGGTCTCCAGCTTGTCGATGATCTCCATCGTGCGCAGTTTGGGCGCCCCCGTCATCGATCCGCCCGGGAAGCAGGCGCGGACGCAGTCGACGGCGTCGGTGCCCTCGCGCAGTCTGCCCTCGACGGTGGAGACGAGTTGGTGCACGGTGGCGTACGTCTCGGTGGCCATGAGTCGGGTGACCTTCACGGAGCCCGTCCTGGAGACCCGGCCGAGGTCGTTGCGGAGCAGGTCGACGATCATCAGGTTCTCGGCGCGCGTCTTGGCGTCCTCGGCCAGTTCGTCGCGCAGCCGGTCGTCCTCCTCCGGGGTGTCGCCCCGGGGCGCGGTGCCCTTGATGGGCTTGGCCTCGGCGACGCCGTCCCGGGTGATCCGCAGGAAGCGCTCGGGCGACGAGCCCGCGATGTCGAGGTCGCCGAACCTGAGGAAGGCGGCGTAGGGGGCCGGGTTGATCCGGCGCAGCACCCGGTAGAAGTCGTACGGGTCGTACGGCGCGGGTAACCGGACCGCGTCGGTCAGACAGACCTCGTAGCTCGTGCCGGCGTTCAGTTCCGCCTTGCATGCCTCGATGTCGGCGAGGTAGGTGGCGCGGTCGCGGACGAGCCAGGGCTCGGCGGCGCGCGGGTAGGGCGGTGTGCCCGGCCGGAGGGGGACCGTGGCGTCCGAGGAGACGAAGGTCAGCTGGGCCAGTGCCGTGTCGAGCCAGTCGCCGGCCTCGCGGGCCGCCGCCGGGGTGTCCTCGGCCAGGCAGACGGCGTAGGTGAGGCCCTCCTCGTGGTCCACGGCGATCAGCCGGTCGGCGAACAGCCAGCAGGCGTCCGGGGTGTCGGCCTCGTGCCGGTTCTCGGCGCCGCAGTCGGCCTTGAGTTCGTAGCCGAAGTAGCCGACGTAGCCGCCGGTGAAGTCGAAGGGCAGGTCCGTCGCGTCGACCTTGCGGCTGGCCAGCTGCCGCTTCAGATAGTCGAAGACGCTCGCCTGGACCCGTCGGGTGGGCCGTCCCTCCCGCTCGATCTCGCAGAGGCCGCTGCCGGTGTCATAGCGGACGAACTCCGCGAGCGGGCCGCTGCCGTCGCCGAAGAACGAGAACCGCGACAGGCCCGGCTCGACCCGGGAGCTGTCCAGCCAGAACGCGTGCCGTGCGTCGGCGTACATGCGGGTGAAGGCGGCCTCGGGGTCGACGGCGCCGGCGATACGGCGGGTGTGCAGCCGGTAGGCGGGGCCGGGTGCCCGCCGAGGGCGGGGGATCGTGCCGGTGAGCGGGGCCGCCGCGGTGTGGTCGGCACGGGCTGGGGAGGCGCCCGCCGTGTTCTTGATGCGTGGGCTGTCGGCCCGTTCCGCCGTGAGGTCGCGGAAGTTGACCAGCAGCCGGTGGCCGTGGTCGGTGAGGATGGACTCGGGGTGGAACTGGACGCCCCACAGCGGCCGTTCGCGGTGCCGCAGGCCCATGAGGACGCCGTCCTCGGACCAGGCGGTGGCCTCCAGGGTCGGCGGCAGCGGCTCGCGCACGGACAGCGAGTGGTAGCGGACGACCGTGAAGTTCTGGGGCAGTCCCCGGAACAGGTCGCGGCCGTCGTGCCGGACCGTGGAGAGATGCCCGTGGCGGGGCCACGGGGCGGGCTCGACATCGGCCCGCTCCCCCGCGGCGATGCCCTGGTGGCCCAGGCAGACGCCCAGCACGGGGATCTCGGACTCGGCGATCACCCGGGCCGCGATGCCGAAGTCGCGCGGTTCGCAGGGGTGACCGGGTCCCGGTGACACCACCACGTTGTCGAATTCCCGCAGCTCCGGAATGTCGTCGGCCGGGGCGTCATTGAGCACGACCACCGGCTCCTCGCCATTGACCTCGGCGATCAACTGGAACAGGTTGTACGTGTACGAGTCATAATTGTCGATGAGCAGAGTTTTCACCCGCCCACCCCCCTCTGATCGTTCTCGGACCTAGGCGGTCCGTCGTTTGTGCCGACCGCGCAGCGCCTGCAGCGGCGGATACAGCCATTTCTTCAGGAACCGCTGGAGTCTCGGCATGAGAATCCAGGTGACGATGGCCGTCACGGACAGGCACAGCAGAAGTGTACGGAAAAGCGGATTGAGGTCGTTGAGATAGGGAAGTATCGCCAGGTTGAACAAGAGCACAGGCGGAAAGACCGCGCTCATGTTCACCAACCACAGTTTCCATTTCGGAGGCGGTCCGGGGGCGGCCGGCGTCGGGGCCCGGGAGGTCTGGGAGTCGAACCAGGCCCTGGAACCCACGATGCTCCGGCGGCCGGTCTCCCGGGCCAGTCCTTCGGCGCGGGCCGACCATTGTGCCCAGACCACGGAGTTCTCCCAGGTCCGAGCCGATTCCTCGCTGTCGAAGCGGTAGACCACATGCCACTCCGCCTCTCCGTCGACGAGTACGCCACCCCCCAGAAAACCCGGCTGCCGCGCACTCGTACGCAGCACGGCCCACCCCCACGAATGGAAGTCGGCCTCGCGCCCCGACACCACCTGGTAGGCGACGGTGACGGTAACGGGATTCCTGCTCACGCCATCGAGTACGCGACACGCAAGGGCCCCGTTCAAATATCAACGAAACTTTTTCAAGGTGTCCGGATCGTGCGCCTATGACGGTCTTTCAGCTGCCTTGGCGGCTTCTGTCGAGAGGTACGACCGGGTAACTTCCGGTAATTCCCGGAAGCGCTTGCTCGGGTGCGCGACAAAGGAGCACCATCACCTCCAGGCTCCGGACGCAAGTGCAAGAAAGCAAAGGAGAGCCATGTCCAGGTACGACTGGGATATGAACCACGAGGGAATCGACCGGGCGCGTGCCGCGATCGAGCCCGTACGGAAAGAAGTCACCACGCACCCCGTCTATCAGCGCATCGTCGACCGCACGGACATGGCGGTGTTCATGGAGCACCATGTATTCGCCGTGTGGGACTTCATGTCGCTCCTGAAATCCCTTCAGCGGGATCTCACTTGTGTGGACGTCCCCTGGGTGCCGCGCGGGTCCGAGGTGAGCCGACGGCTCATCAACGACATCGTGCTGGTCGAGGAGAGCGACGAACTGAACGGAGGCTTCACCAGCCACTTCGAGTTGTACCGGTCGGGCATGGGTGAGGCCGGGGCGGACACCTCGCGCCTCGACACGTTCCTCGGGCTCGTCGGCGAGGGACACGATGTCAGCGCGGCGCTGCGGGTCGCCCAAGTGCCCGGCCCCGCGGCCCAGTTCGTCAGCACGACCTTCGAGATCATCGGGGAGCGGCCTTTGCACTGCCGGGCCGCCGCCTTCGCGTTCTCCCGGGAGGACCTGATCCCGGACATGTTCGACCAGGTCATCAAGAAGGAGGGCACGGAACGGTTCCCGCTGTTCTGCGACTATCTGGCCCGGCACATCGAGGTGGACGGGGAGGAGCACACGCCGATGGCGATGGCGATGGTGGCGGATCTGTGCGGGGGCGAGGACGTGCGGTGGCAGGAGGCCGTGGAGACGGCGACGCTCGCCTTGGAGGCGAGGGCGCGGTTGTGGGACGGGATCGTCGCGGCGATGGGGTAGAGCGCCGCGGGTGTTCCGGCCGCGCCGGCCGTGGGTCTTCGGGCCGTCGTGAGCCGCGGGTCGTCCGTGGCTGGTCGCTTTCCCCGCGCCCCTCCCAGGGGCACCGCGATCAACCTCTCCCCTGCCTCCATGCCCGGGCCGCTCGGTCGAATGCCGTGTTGACGGCGAGCAGGCCGCCGTCCACGCGCAGGGTCGTGCCGGTGATCCAGGCGGCGTCGCGGGAGGCGAGGAAGGCGACGGCGGCGGCGATGTCGTCGGGCTCGCCCACCCGCCCCAGCGGATAGATCTCGCTCAGATCGTCGAGGTGGGACTCACGGCCCGCCCAGCCGGAGGTGCGGACCGTGCCGGGGGCGACCAGGTTGACGCGGACTCCTCGGGGCGCGGCGTCGCCGGCGAGGGTGCGGGTGAGGGAGATGAGGCCGGCCTTGGCGGCGCTGTAGGCGTGGTTGCCGAAGTCCTGGAGGCCGTTGACGGAGCCGATGTTGACGATCGCGCCCCTGCCCGACGCCACCAGGTGCGGCAGCGCGGCGCGGGAGCAGCGGAACGCGCTGGTCAGGGTGAGGTCGAGGTCGCGGGCCCAGGTCTCGTCCGGGGTGTCCTCGAAGAGCGGCACGTCCGGGGTACAGCCGAAGGCGTTGTTGACCAGGACGTCGAGCGAACCGAAAGCGGCCACCGCGTGCGCGACCGCCGCCTCGACGGACTCCCGGTCCCCGACGTCGCACCGGTACGCCTCAGCCGCGAGCCGCTGCCCCCGCAGCTCGGTCACGGTCCGCTCAGCCGCCGCCAGGTCCACGTCGGAGACGAGCACCTGGGCACCCTCCTCGGCCAGCCGCCGGGCGGTCGCCGCGCCGATCCCGCGTGCCGCGCCCGTGATCAGAACCCCGTACCCCTCGAAGCGTCCCGTCCCATGCATACGGCAGAACGTACTGCGCCGCCGATCACCGGGACAGGTGCGACGCGGCTCCTCGTCCCGGCTCACGGTGTACGCCGACCGGGCGCGAGGCCCGAAGCGGTCCGGAGTGCGGCGCTCAGCGGTAGCCGGTCGTGTCCGCCGGCTTGCCCGCGTCCTGGACCTCGACGATGTAGCGCCAGGCGTCCGGGCGGCTGCCGTCCAGGTCGGTGAAGCCGTAGGTACGGGCGAGGGAACCGCTGGAGAGGGAGTCGCCGTTGAAGCGGGAGACGTCGGGGTCGGCGGCGAGGGCGGCGACGGCCCGGCCGACGTAGCGGGGTGTCTCGGAGATCGCGAAGTGGGGGACGCGGTCGAGGGCGTCGCGCCAGTTGTCCTCGGTGACACCGTATCCGTCGAGCATCATCTCCGAGCGGAGCCAGCCGGGGGTGAGGGCGACGGCGGTGGCGCCGCGCGGGCCGAGTTCATGGGCGAGGGCGAACGCCATGCGCAGGACGGCGGACTTGGCGAGGTCGTAGAAGAAGGTGGCGCGGTAGTTGGCGCCGTTGTACTCGGCCGTGCCGTCGGTCATCTCCACGACCAGGCCGCCGGGGTTGCGCAGGAGCAGCGGCAGGGCGAAGTGGCTGGTGATGGCGTGGGTCTCGACGGCGAGGCGCAGCAGCCGCAGCCCGTTGTCGAGATCGTGCTCCCAGACCGGGCTCTCCCATTCGAAGAGCTTCTCGCCGCCCCAGATGTCGTTGACGAGGACGTCCAGCCGGCCCCGCTCCTCGGCGATCCGGTCGACGAGGGAGCGGACCTGTGCCGGTTCGAGATGGTCGGTGGGTACGGCGATGCCGTGGCCGCCCGCCTCGGTGACCAGGTCGGCGGTGTCCTCCAGGGTCTCCGGGCGGTCGTACTCGGAGCGCCGCTCCCGTGTGGAGCGCCCTGTCACGTAGACCGTCGCTCCGGCCGCCCCCAGCTCCACGGCGATCCCCCGGCCCGCTCCGCGGGTGGCTCCCGCGACCAGTGCGACCTTGCCGTCCAGCGGCTTCGACATCTTCGACCTCCATTGCGTACGGGTGACACCTTGGCCGACGCCGGGGGTGATCCGGCGTCGTCGACACGAGGGTGTCGTGGAAGCCGGACATCTTCTGTCGGGTTTTCCGTGGGGACCCATAGATCGGTCGAGGGTGATCGACCGGCTGCGGGTTCGTCGGGGCTTGTCGTGCAGTTCCCCGCGCCCCTTTCGGGGCGCGGGTGCGGGACTCTTCGGGTCAGTGGCCCCTGTTGATCCACTCCTCCAGATGCGGGGCCTCGGCCCCGATCGTCGTGCTGTCGCCGTGACCCGTGCGGACGACCGTCTCGGGCGGGAGGGCGAGCAGGCGGTCGCGGATGGAGTCGATGATCGTCGGGAAGTGGGAGTAGGAGCGGCCGGTGGCGCCCGGGCCGCCGGCGAAGAGGGTGTCGCCGGTGAAGACCGTGCCGAGGCCCGGGTCGTACAGGCAGACGGCGCCCGGCGCGTGCCCGGGGGTGTGCAGGACTCGCAGGTCGGCGCCTGCGGCCTCGATGATCTGGCCGTCGGCCAGCCAGTGGTCGGGCAGGCGGTCCGGGTGGGTCTGCTTCCAGAGCGGCAGATCGTCCGGGTGGAGCCAGATCGGCGCGCCGGTGCGCGCGGCGAGGGCGGGCGCGGCGTCGATGTGGTCGTTGTGGGCGTGGGTGCAGACGATGGCCGACAGTCTGCGGTCGCCCACGGCCTCGGCGATGGCGTCGGCGTCGTGGGCGGCGTCGACGACGATGACCTCGTGGTCGTCGCCGACGAGCCAGACGTTGTTGTCGACGTCCCAGGTGCCGCCGTCGAGGCTGAACTGGCCCGAGGTGACGAGGTGTTCGACGCGGGCGGCCATCAGAGCGTCACCACCGAGCGCAGGACGTCGCCGCCGTGCATCCGCTCGAAGGCCTTCTCGACGTCGTCGAGGGCGATGGTCTCGGTGACGAACGCCTCCAGGTCGAGGCGGCCCTGGAGGTAGAGGTTGATCAGCATGGGGAAGTCGCGGTCGGGCAGGCAGTCGCCGTACCAGGAGGACTTCAGGGCGCCGCCTCGGCCGAACACGTCGAGGAGCGGCAGTTCCAGCTTCATCTCCGGGGTGGGGACGCCGACGAGGACGACCGTGCCGGCCAGGTCGCGGGCGTAGAAGGCCTGCTGGTACGTCTCGGGGCGGCCGACCGCCTCGATGACGACGTCGGCGCCGAAGCCGCCGGTCAGCTCGCGGATCGCCTCGACGGGGTCGGTGTCCTTGGAGTTGACGGTGTGGGTGGCGCCGATGCTCTTGGCGGTGGTCAGCTTCCGGTCGTCGATGTCCACGGCGATGATCTTCTCGGCGCCGGCCAGCCGGGACCCGGCGATGGCCGCGTCCCCGACGCCGCCGCAGCCGATGACGGCGACGCTGTCGCCCCGGCCCACGTTGCCGGTGTTGATCGCGGCGCCGATGCCGGCCATCACACCGCAGCCGAGGAGTCCGGCGACGGCCGGGGCGGCGGCCGGATCGACCTTGGTGCACTGCCCGGCGGCGACGAGCGTCTTGTCCGCGAAGGCACCGATACCGAGGGCGGGCGAGAGTTCCTGGCCGGTCGAGGCGAGGGTCATCTTCTGCGTGGCGTTGTGCGTGGCGAAGCAGTACCAGGGGCGGCCGCGCCGACAGGCACGGCAATTGCCGCACACGGCACGCCAGTTGAGGATGACGAAGTCACCGGGCGCGACGTCCGTGACGCCCGCGCCGACGGACTCCACCACGCCGGCGGCCTCATGGCCGAGCAGGAAGGGGAAGTCGTCGTTGATGCCGCCCTGCTTGTAGTGCAGATCGGTGTGGCACACCCCGCACGCCTGCACCTTCACCACGGCCTCCCCCGGCCCCGGGTCCGGTACGACGATGGTCTCGATGCGCACCGGCTCGTTCTTGCCCGGGGCGATCACGCCGCGTACTTCCTGCGCCATGGTGAACCTTTCCGTCGATCCGAGATGGGGCGGTCGCCCGCCCACGGTCACCCTACGGATGACCAGCCGGTAGGGCCTCCGGTGGGGGCCCGGATCCATGAGACACCCAGCGCTGTCAAATACCCCCCAGGGTATTTCTGCTACCGTGTCGACATACCCCCGGGGGTAATTCCCGAGGGGTGACAGGCATGGAACGCAGACAGCGAACGAGGAGAGGAGCGCTGCCGTGTACTTCGTCGACACCATCGAGGTGCCGGGGCTGGGCAACCGCAGCTATCTGGCGGGCGGGCCGCGCGGGGCCGTGGCGGTCGATCCGCCGCGGGACATCGACCGCACGATCGCGGCCGCCGCCCGGCGGGGCGTACGGATCGCGTACGTCGTCGAGACCCACGTCCACAACGACTACGTCACCGGCGGTCCGGAGCTCGCCCGGCTGACGGGAGCCGCCCACCTCGTACCGGCCGGGGCGCGGGTCGCCTACGAGCGGGTGCCGGTGCACGACGGCGACCGGGTGGAGATCGACGCGGATCTGATCCTGCGCGCGGTCGCCACGCCCGGGCACACCCCGCACCACACCGCGTACGTCCTGGAGGAGGGCGGCGTGGCGGTGGCCGCGTTCACCGGTGGCTCCCTGCTCATCGGCACGGTCGGGCGCCCGGATCTCGTCGAACCCCGGCTCACCGGTGAGCTGGCCCGCGCGCAGCACGCCTCGGCGCACCGGTTGGCCGAGGGGCTGCCGGAGGACACGGCCGTGCTCCCCACGCACGGCTTCGGCAGCTTCTGTTCCGCCGGGCGGCCGGCGGGTGACACCACGACCGTCGGGCGGGAGCGGGGCACCAACGAGGCCCTGGTCAAGGACGCGGACACGTTCGTCGCGGAGCTGCTGGCCGGTCTCGACGACATACCGGCGTACTACGCGCACATGGGTCCCGCCAACGCGCGGGGGCCGGCGCCCGTGGATCTGACCCCGCCCGCCACGGCCGGGGCCGACGAGATCGCCGCGCGGCTCGCGGCGGGTGAGTGGGTCGTGGATCTGCGCCACCGGGTCGCGTTCGCGGAGGGGCATGTCGCCGGGTCGGTGAACTTCGAGGCGGAGGGGCAGCTCGCCACGTATCTCGCCTGGCTGCTGCCGTGGGGCAGGCCGGTGACGCTGCTCGCCGACTCACCGGACCAACTGGCGTCGGCTCAGCGGGAGTTGGTGAGGGTGGGCATCGACCGCCCCGCAGCGGCGGCGACCGGGTCACCCGACGACTGGCTGCGCGAGGGGGAACGTCCGCGCTCCTTCGCGCGCGGCACCTTCGCCGACCTGGCCCGGGCCCACAGGGACGGCGGGGCCGTGATCCTCGACGTCCGCCGCGCCTCCGAGCGCGCCGCCGGCGGCCATATCGCGGGGTCGGTGCACATTCCGGTGCACCGGCTGCGGGACCGGCTGGGCGAGATACCCGACGGCACGGTCTGGGTGCACTGCGCCGGAGGCATGCGGGCCGCCATCGCCGCGTCGCTCCTGGACGCCGCCGGCCGGGACGTCGTCGCCGTGGACGACGGGTTCGGGGCGGCGGCGGAGGCCGGGCTGCCCATGACGGAAACCGCTCCGGCCGCCGGGGCGCCCCCGGCGCCCGCGGCACCAACCGCACCAACCGCACCAACCGCACCCACGGAGTCCCCCGCTGTCGGTGCCACCCGGGTAGCGGTGTCGCCCGCCCCCGGTCCCGTCCCGGCGCAGGAGGCACCCGTCGCCGCGTCCGCACGGGCCGGTGCTCCGTCGGCATGACGACTCTCGTTCTCGCCCTGCTCGCCGGGGGCGTGATCGGGCTTTCGCTCGGGGCGCTGGGCGGTGGGGGCAGTGTGCTCGCCGTGCCCGCGTTGATCTATCTGCTCGGCTTCGGTCCGGCCGCGGCGGCCACCGCGAGTCTGGTGATCGTCACGCTGACCTCGGCGACCGCGCTGGCCGCGCACCTCCGGGCGGGCACGGTCCGGCTGCGCGGCGGGGCCCTCTTCGCCGCGGCCGGTCTGGTGCCCGCGGCACTCGGCGGGGCGCTCTCGGCGGGTCTGCCGTCCACGCTGCTGACCGGGGCCTTCGCCCTGGTCGCCGGCCTGGCCGCGTACCGGATGCTGCGCCCCTCGGGGACCCGGCGGGAGGAGTCGACCGTACGGCCGAGCAGGGTGGCCCTCTCCGGCGCGGGGCTCGGCGCGGTCACCGGTGTCCTCGGGGTGGGCGGGGGCTTCCTCGCCGTGCCGGCCCTGGTGAACGTGGTGGGCCTGCGCATGCGCGATGCCGTCGGCACGAGCCTGCTCGTCATCACCGTGAACTCGTTCGCCGCGCTCGCGGCCCGGACGGGTGCCGCGGAGGGACTCGGCTGGGGGGTCGTCACGCCCTTCGCCGGGGCCGCGATCCTCGGCGCCTGGGACGGCCGGCGGCTGGCCGCCAGGATCCCCGGGGACACCCTCCGACGGATCTTCGCCTGGGTGCTGCTGGCGGTGGCCGCGTTCATGCTGGTCGACGCGATCGCGTCGCTCGGCTAGGCCACGGCCCGGCATCCCGGGCCGCCGCTCCTCACGTGCTCCTCGCACGCTCCTGTCCTACGCCAACGACACGTTCCTGTCCTACGCCAACGACAGGAACAGCTTCTCCAGGCGCGCCCGCATCTGCTCGTTCGTCTCCCCGTTCCGCTCGCTCTTCTCGGCGTCGGTGAGGCACTGCTGCAGCCCGGTGGCGATGATCGCGAAGCCGGCCCGGTCCAGGGCGCGGGAGGCCGCGGCGAGCTGGGTGACCACGTCCTCGCAGTCACGCCCCTCCTCGATCATCTTGATCACACCGGAGATCTGCCCCTGCGCCCTCCGCAGCCGGTTCAGCACCGACTTGAGCTCATCGCCTTCGAACTGCAGCTCCACGACCCACCACTCCTCTACATACCCGTGGGGGTATTTTACCGCCCCCCTCAGGAAAGGATCGCAAAGCCGGATGTCCGCTCCCCACGATTCCCTCACCCCCCGCCCGCTCGGCATCGACCAGGCCCGCGAGCGGCTGTCCGAACTGACCCTCGTCGATGTGCGGACGCCCGGCGAGTACGCCTCCGGGCATCTGCCGGGCGCCCTGAACGTGCCGCTCGGCCAACTGGAGCGTGCGCTGCCCGCGCTGAAGGGCTCCACCACCGAACTGCTGATGGTGTGCAGGTCGGGTGCCCGGTCCGAGAAGGCGTGCGTGCTGCTCGCCGGACACGGTGTCAGGGCCGCCACGCTCACCGGCGGGACGGTCGCCTGGGCGGCCGCCGGACACGAGCTGGAGCGCCCTGCCGACGGCGCGCGGCCCGGCTGGGCCATGGAGCGGCAGGTCCGGTTCACCGCCGGCACACTCGTCCTCGTCGGGCTGGGCCTCGGACTGCTGCACCCGGCCTGGCAGTTGCTGTCGGCGGGGGTCGCGGGCGGCCTCGTCTTCTCGGCCCTCACCGACACCTGTGGCATGGCGGCGGTCCTGGGCAGGCTTCCGCACAACCGCCCCCGGGCGGCGGACCTCGACGCCACGCTCGCCGCGCTCGGGAGGGCGCTGCCGGGCAGCTGAAACTCGTTGTCGAGCCTCCGTACCCCCGACGTAGGCTGAGGCTCCGCGCCCGGTCCCCACTCCCCGACCGATCTGCCGAGGAGCCTCGTGAGCACCCCTGAGACGACAGCCGAGCAGCAGCCGCCCACCTGGCGGTTGCTGCTCGGCTATGTACGGCCCCACCGCTGGGCGCTGCTGCTGGGCGCGCTGCTGTCGCTCGTCACCGGCGCCACCGGCCTCGCTCTGCCGCTGGTGGCCCGGGAGCTGATCGACGACCTGTCGAACGACCGGACCATCACCTGGGCGCTGGTCCTGATGTCCGTGCTGGTGGTCACCAACGCGGCGGTGGGCGCGGTCGGTTCGTACGTCCTGCGGCGCACGGCCGAGTCGGTGGTGCTCGGCGCGCGGCGCGCGCTGTCGTCGTATCTGCTGCGGCTGCGGATCACGGCGGTGGACCGCAGCGAGCCGGGTGACCTGATGGCGCGGATCACCTCCGACACCACGCTGCTGCGCGAGGTCACCACCGACACCCTGGTGGGCCTCGGCACCGGCGGGCTGACGCTGGTCGCCACGGTCGTGCTGATGGGCCTGGTGGATCCGGTGCTGCTGGTCGTGACCCTGGGCGTGATCGTGGGCGCGGGCGTGGTGTTCGGAGTGATCGTGCCCCGCATCAACCGGGCCAGCAAGGCGGCGCAGGACGCGGTCGGCGCGATGGGTGCCTCGCTGGAGCGGATCCTCGGGGCGCTGCGGACGGTGAAGGCGTCCGGTGCCGAGCACCGCGAGGAGGAGACGATCCACGCGGCGGCCGAGGAGTCGTGGCGGCAGAGCGTCCGGGCCGCCAAGTGGTCGGCCGCCGCGGGCAACACGGCCGGGCTCGCCATGCAGATCGCGTTCATCACCGTGCTGGCGGTGGGCGGCGCCCGGGTCGCGACCGGCGCGATCGACGTGGGCACCCTGGTGGCGTTCCTGCTGTACGTCTTCTATCTGATGTCGCCGATACAGCAGGTCGTGGGCGCGATCACCCAGTACCAGACCGGTGCCGCCGCGCTCGCCCGTATCCAGGAGGCGCTGCGGCTGCCCGCCGAACCGGCCGCCCGTCCGGCCCCGCTGCCGTCCCCGGACGCGGAGCCGGCCGCGCTCGCCTTCGACGAGGTCCGCTTCCGGTACGCCGACGATCTGCCGTACGTCCACCACGGGGTGACGTTCGAGGTCCCGGCACGGGGCATGACGGCGTTCGTGGGCCCGTCGGGCGCGGGCAAGACGACCGTCTTCTCGCTCATCGAGCGGTTCTACGACCCCGAGGCGGGCGTCATCACGGTCGACGGCCGCGATGTCGGAGAGTGGGAGCTGTCCCGGTTGCGGTCCGCGATCGGTTACGTCGAGCAGGACGCGCCCGTGCTGTCCGGGACGTTGCGCGACAACCTGCTGCTGGGCAACCCCCGGGCCGACGAGGACGATGTCCGCCGCGTACTGAAGACGACCCGGCTGGACGGTCTGGTCGCCAAACTCCCGCAGGGTCTGGAGACCCTGGTCGGCCACCGGGGCACCAAGCTCTCCGGCGGTGAGCGCCAGCGCGTCGCCATCGCCCGGGCTCTGCTGCGGCGTCCCCGGCTGCTGCTGCTCGACGAGGCGACGAGCCAGTTGGACGCGGTGAACGAGGCCGCGCTGCGCGACACGGTCGCGGACGTGGCCCGGACGACGACGGTGCTGGTCGTGGCCCACCGGCTGTCGACGGTGACGATGGCCGACCGCATCGTGGTCATGGACGCGGGCCGGGTCCGCGCGGTCGGCACCCATCGCGAACTCGTGGCCGCCGACCCGCTCTACGCGGAGTTGGCGGCCACTCAGTTCCTCGCGACGGCCGGCTGACCCGGGCCGACCGAGAGGGGTCGGCAGCGGTCAGCAGGGGCCGGCAGGGGATCAGAAGGGGAAGTGCGCCTGCTGGGTGGCGATGGTCACCCAGCGGGTGTTGGAGAAGGCCTCGATGCCCCAGCGGCCGCCGAAGCGCCCGTAGCCGGAAGCCTTCACCCCGCCGAAGGGGGCCATCGGCTCGTCGGCCACCGACTGGTCGTTGATGTGCACGATCCCGGTGCGGACGCGGCGGGCGACGGTCAGCCCATGGGTGGCGTTCTCGGTGATGATGCCGCAGCTCAGGCCGTTGTCGGTGTCGTTGGCGACGGCCACGGCGGCGGCGTCGTCGGCGAACGTCTCAAGGACGCAGAGCGGGCCGAAGGACTCCTGGTAGTAGAGGTCGGCGTTCTTGGGGACGTCGGTGAGCACGGTGGCCGGGTGCACCGCGCCCTCCGGCTGACCGCCCCCGGTGAGCACCGTGGCGCCCTTGGCGACGGCGTCCTTCACCAGCGCCGCGATCCGCTGGGCGGCGTCCGCGCTGACCAGCGGGCCGACCACCGTGTGCGGGTGGCCCGGGTCGCCGGCCTGGAGGGTGGCGACCTTGGCGGTGAACTTCTGCGCGAACTCCTCGGCCAGCGACTCGTGGACGAGGATGCGGTCGCCGGACATGCAGATCTGCCCGGCGTTCATGAAGACGCTGAAGGTGACGGCGTCGACGGCGTAGTCCAGGTCGGCGTCGTCGAGCACGATGACGGAGTTCTTGCCGCCCAACTCCAGGACGGCGGGCTTGAGATGACGTGCCGCGTGCTCACCGATGATCCGGCCCACGTGGGTGGAGCCGGTGAAGTTGACCGCGCGGACCCGCTCGTCGGAGATCAGCGCCTCGGCGATCTCCGCCGCGTCCTCGGGCGCGTTGGTGACGACGTTGAGCACGCCGTCGGGCAGGCCCGCCTCCCGGAACACGTCCGCGACCAGCAGTCCGCAGGCGATCGGCGCGTCCTCGCTGGGCTTGACGACGACGGTGTTGCCGGCGGCCAGCGGTGCCGCCACGGCCCGTACGCCGAGGATGACCGGCGCGTTCCACGGCGCGAACGCGGCCACCACGCCCAGGGGTTCGCGCACCGCGAGGCCGAGCGCGCCCTCCTTCTGGGCGCTGAGGACCTCACCGCGCGGCGCGGTGATCGCGGCCGCCGCCTCGCGCAGGATGTTCGCCGCGAGCGCCACGTTGAAGTACGCCCACGGCCGGGTGCCGCCCGCCTCGCGGGCCATGATGTCGGCGACCTGGTCGCCCCGGCCCTCCAGCAGTTCGGCGGCCTTGAAGAAGATCGCCCGCCGGGCGAAGGGGCTGAGCGCGGCCCACTCGTCGAACGCGGCGTCGGCGGCGTCCACGGCCCGCCGGACGTCCTCCGGTCCCGCGGCCGCGACCGTCGCGTACACCTCCCCCGTGTACGGGTCGAGGTCCTCGGCGGTGCGGCCGGACGTGGCGGGCACGTCCTTGCCGCCGATCAGCAGGTCACGGGTTATGGCCATGGTGCGGCTTCCTCGGGGTACGTAGCGACGACGGTACGTGATCGAGCATGATCGCTCATGTTCGTTCGTATTGTGAAATCCCATTCACGTTACTGTTCCGTGATGCTCTGGCCAGGCCCCTGGAATGTCAAGAGCCCCACCGCGGTGTCCGTTCGGCCGGTTCAGCTCATGGGGACGGAGGCCGCGTCCGGCGGAGACGCTTTCGCGTCGTCGTGGTGCGGTCTGCCTGCCTCGGACGCGCCCGCGACGCCATACTGACGGGCGTGCGCGTAGCGATCATGACAGCGGGTTCCCGGGGCGACGTGGCCCCGTACACCGGGCTGGGACACGGGCTGGTGCGGGCCGGGCACGAGGTCACGCTGGTGACGCATGCCCGGTTCGAGCCACTGGTGGCGGGCTCGGGCGTCGCCTTCCACTCCCTGCCCGTGGACCCGCGGGAGGAGCTGGAGTCGGAGCGCGGGCAGGGACTGCACCGGAGTTCCACCGGGGCCGGGAAGCTGTACCGGGCGGTGGAGATGGCGCGGAGTCTGGTGGGACGGATGGCCGGCGAGCTGGTGGCCGCCTCCCGCGCCAGTGACGTCCTGCTGCTGGCCGGCACCCTCGCACCGCTCGGCCACACCATCGGCCAGGCGCTGGCGATCCCCAGTCTGGGCGTGAACCTCCAACCTCTGGCGCCCACCCGGGAGTTCGCGCCGCCGATGACCGGGGTCCGTTCCTGGGGCCCGGTCGTCAACCGGGCGGC
Source organism: Streptomyces sp. NPDC002787 (assembly GCF_053592095.1). Taxonomy (NCBI): domain Bacteria; kingdom Bacillati; phylum Actinomycetota; class Actinomycetes; order Kitasatosporales; family Streptomycetaceae; genus Streptomyces; species Streptomyces sp. NPDC002787. The sequence continues at coordinate 157,189 of NZ_JBSFVC010000011.1, forward strand.
CGGGCACGCGGTGAACGCGGCCGTCGAGTGGATCTTCACCGAGGAGGTACGCGGGCTGCGCGCCGCGTACGGGCTCCCGCGCACCGGCCGGCTGGCCGCGCGGCGCGGCCGGGACCGATTGGACTGGCCGGTGTTCCACGGCTTCAGCCCCCGGGTGGTGCCCCGCCCCGGCGACTGGCGGGCCGGGCTGGACGTCACCGGGTACTGGTGGCCGTACGACCGCGAGGACCGGCTGCCCGCCCCGCTGCTGGACTTCCTCGACGCCGGGCCGCCCCCGGTCTTCGTCGGCCTGGGCAGCGCCACCGTGCCCGATCCCGAGCGGATGAGCGGCGAGATCGTACGGGCCCTGCGGGCGGCCGGGCTGCGCGGGGTGATCCAGCGGGGCTGGGGCGAACTGCGCGGCGAGGGCGAGGACATGTTCACGGTGGGCGAGGTGCCGCACTCCCTGCTCTTCCCGAGGACGGCGGCCGTCGTCCACCACGCGGGGGCCGGCACCACGGCGGCCGGACTGCGCGCGGGGGTCCCGGCGGTGCCCGTGCCCGTCCAGTTCGACGAGGGCTTCTGGGCCGCCCGCCTGGTCGCCCTCGGAGTGTCGCCCGGCGCCGTACCGCTGCGCGGCTTCACGGCCGGCGCCCTGGCGGCCGGACTGCGGCGGGCGACCGGCGATCCGTCGTACGCCCGCCGCGCCAGCGCCCTGGCCGAGGAACTCCGCACGGAGGACGGCGTGCAGCCGGTCCTGACCGCGGTGAACCGCCTGGCGGGCTGAGCACACGACGGCGGCATGGGCGCCGGCGGCGGAGCCGGGGGCCGGGCAACGAGCCTCGACACGGCCCCTTCCGGATACCACCTGCGCCAACTGCGCCAATGTCGCCCCTACCCGGCCGTCGCCCCTTCCTCCGCCTCCGGGTGCCACCCCGCCGGTCGCAGTACCCCCAGGAGGAGTCGGACCAGTTCGTCGACCACTTCGTCGAGGGGGGCGTCGACCCAGCCGGCCTGCCAGTCGTGGAGGAGGCCGTTGACGCTGCCGATGAAGGCGGTGGCGGCGATGCGGTAGTCGCGGTCGACGGCCTCGCCGCGCGCGGCGGCAGCGGCGGCCTCGGCGCAGATGAAGTCGATCCAGCGGGCGCGGCGTTCGAGGCGCTGGCGCTCCAGACGGGGGCTGACGCCGACGATCTCGGTGAAGGTGATGCGCAGCCGCCGGGGGTCACCGGTGACGTTGGCGGCGTAGGCGCGGAACGCGGCGGTGGCGCGCTCGGCGATCGGCTGCCCCTCCGCCGTGGCCAGGCCGGTGAGCGCGGCCTCCTCGGCCCAGTCGTTGACCTGGAGGTGGAGGGCGGCCAGCACGTCCTCCAAGGTGCTGAACTCCTCGTAGAACTGTCGGGTCGACAGTCCGGCGGCCTCGCTCAGCGCCACGATCGTGGTCCCCCGGAAGCCGGGGCTGTCGCCGAAGAGCTGGAGGCCCGCGTCGAGGAAGCGGCCGCGGCGCTCGGCCCGGCGCTCCGCCGCGGTTCTGCCCCCGTAACGGCCGGTGGGCTGTTTGAGCCTGCCCGCCACGCTTCTCCTCCCGACGAAACCCCACGCGTTGCGACGACCGGTTCGGCCGTCGGTCGATTTTGTCGTGTCCCCGGTCTTGTGGTGAAGCGCGCCAGTTCCTTACTTTCCAGTAAGTCTGCTCTGAACACTGGCGTGTTCAGACTCCGCCCGCGCAGGAGGAACCGACCATGCCCGTCGCCCCCGGCCCTCGCCGTCGTAGAACCCGCCACCTGGGTGCCGTCGCCGCAGCCCTCGCGCTGACCGCCTCCGCCGCCGCGACCGCCACCCCGGCGACCGCCGCGGCCGACCTGCGGGAGGTGATGTTCGTGGGCAACAACTGGGAGGGCACCGCGGACGTCATCAAGGCCTCCGGCGACTTCGCGAAGATCGGCCGGATCAACGTCATCCCGGACAAGGACCAGCGGATGGCGGAGATCAACGCCGACCCGATCCGGTGGATCGCCTTCATGACGATCCGGAACAGCGTGGGCGAGGGCCACGACCAGTTCGTGGACGACATGTACTCCACCCCGGACGGCTCGTCGATGGTCGTCTCCCGCCCGAGCTTCGCGGACGTGGTCTCCATCAACGTCCGGACCGGTGCCGTCAACTGGCGTTTCCCCGTGTCGGGTTACCGCTCCGACCACATGGCGGTCTCCCCCGACGGCAAGCGGGTCGCGGTGTCCGCGTCGACGGGGAACACCGTGCATGTGCTGGACATCGTCACCGGCAAGCAGCTCGGCTCGTTCAAGACCGGCGACAAGCCGCACGAGAACATCTTCACCAGTGACGGCAAGTACATCTGGAACATGGCGATCGGTGATGTGAACACCCAGACCGACGCGCCCTGGCTGGACTGGACGAAGGGCGACCGGAAGATCACGGTCGCCGACGCCACCACCTTCCAGCAGGTCAAGGTGATCGACATGCGGGACCGGTTGAACGCGATCGGGCTCAACGACTACTCGGACGCGGTCCGCCCCGCCGCGTTCTCGCCCGACGAGACGAAGCTGTACTTCCAGGTGTCGTTCTTCAACGGCTTCTTCGAGTACGACATCGCCACCGACAAGATCACCCGCACCAAGACCCTGCCGAAGTCCCCGGGCGTCAGCGACGACCGCACCACCTTCGTCAACGACTCGCGCCACCACGGTCTCACGATGAAGCCGGACGGCACCAAGCTGTGCGTCGCGGGCACGATGGACGACTACGCGACCGTCGTGGACCGCGCGACGCTCCAGGAGGGCCCGCTCGTCCCCGTCTCCAAGCCGTACTGGTCGACCGTCAGCGGCGACGGCAAGTCCTGTGTGGTCTCCGAGAGCGGCGCCGACCAGGTCACGGCGATCGACTTCGCCACCGGGAAGAAGACCGTGTCCGTCGCAGTCGGCGACCACCCCCAGCGGGTGCGGTTGGCGAAGGTGCCCGCCGACTGGACCGGACCTTCCGCTAACTGAACTCGGAGGCCAGCCAACTCGACAGCTCCGTCCGCGCCGCGTTCAGCCGCGTCGTGGACGGAGCTGTCGCGCCGTTGGTGACCAGGGCGTAGTGGAGCTTGCCCGAGTCCGCGGCGGTGAGGAGCAGCCGACGGCTGCCGGTGCCGCCCGGTTCCTTGGCGGCGGCGATCGGCGTGGAGGTGGTGTAGGCCGGCGGCGCGGCCGTCACCCCGAGGTCGGACACCACCGTGGTGGATCCGGTCGGGAAGGATGCCGGCAGGTGCAGCTCGGTCGGTTCGGTGCTGCCGTCCGAGCGCCAGACCAGCAGGGAGTACTGGCCCGAGCCGACGAGCGAGGAGACGTTCGGCAGTGAGCTGGGCACCGGGTTCCACGTCAGTGTCGTGGAGCCGTCGCGCGAGCGGTCCTCGTAGGTGAAGGCGACCGTGCTGCCCGCCGTGGCGCTCGGGTAGATCCGGTCCAGCATCCGGGCGTCCTGGCGGAGCACGGCCGTACCGGAGTCGTCGAGCCGTACGGCCGACAGGTTCTCGTCGTTCCAGGCGTCACCCTCGACCATCACCTTGTCGGGGTTGTCGTTCATCAGCTCGTGGTGGCGGCCGTTGTAGATGTCCCACTGCCACTGGGAGCCGGAGAGGACCGGGCCGGAGGCGGCCGGGTTCGACCACCAGTCGACGCCCTTCACCCGGGAGTCGAGCGCCTGGTACATGGCCTTGTAGACCGTGGGCGCCTTGTCGGAGACCGAACCGGCGAGCGGGTGGCCGAACTCGCTGATGATCGCCGCCGTGCCGCCCGCCGCGGCGCGGTCACGCACGGTCCCGAAGTCGGTCGTGTACTGGCCGTTCTCCGCCTTGCCCCACATGAAGACGCCGGAGATCGCCTTCTGGTCGTAGAAGTGGGTGTTGAAGACGAAGCGCGGTCCGATCGTGCCGGCGTCGAGGAGTCCGCCCTCCTGCCTCTGGAAGTCGAGGTTGGCGTTCCAGAAGAGGTTCGGCTCGACGAAGGCGGGTTTGGACTGCCAGCCCGCCGCGTCCATCCGGGCGCGGAACTTGACGTAGAACGGCCACAGGACGTCCTTCTCCCATGCCCTGCTGGTCTGGCCCGAGTCGAGGATGCCGGGGTGCGGCTCGTTCCACGGGTCGAAGCCGACGACGCCCTGGAACTGGGCGGCCGTGAGGTTGGACTTCACGTACGTCATCGTCTTCTGCGCGGTGGCGAGGAAGGAGTCCTGGAGCCCGTAGGTGTTGTGCCAGAAGTCGTACGTCGACTCCGTCACCGCCGCGTTGGAGGTGATGTTCTGTCCCCAGAACGGGCAGATCCCGCAGTACTCGTCGGGATAGTCACCGAGGTCGACGGCCCACTTGGGGGCGCCGTCGCCGGTGTACCAGCTGTCCGAGTCGAACAGCCAGCGGGAGTACAGGTCCTGGTGGAAGTCGGGGTAGACCTTGATCCCGGCGTCCAGGAACGCGCCCATCTGCGCGGTGGCCGCCGCGAGGTAGGTGGTGTCCACCTGCCCGCGCACCGGTTCGGCGTATGCCCAGGACAGCAGGAAGCGGACGGAGTTGCCGCCGCCGAGCGCCCTGAGCGCGGTCGCCGACTTCTTCGCGTCGGCGACCGAGGCGAAGGGCAGACCGTTGTTCTCCTTGAGTTTCGTCTCACCCGAGACGTTGTAGCCGCGCAGGACGACCTCGCGGCCGAGGCCGTCCTTGAAGCGGCCGTTCTCGACGGTCAGAGTGGCCGCGGCCTGCGAGTCGAACCAGAGTTCGTCAGTGAGAGCGGAGGCGGGCTGAGTGGGGCCCGCCGTGGTCAGGAAGCCGGTGACGAGTACCAGGACACCGAGCAGACGAGTGCGCAATCTTGACATGTCCGCCACATTCGACATGTGCACTACCGTCCCAATGGGCAGGCGGACCGTCAATACCATCTGACGCACGAGTAAGTACCCGTTTTCTCAGTACAGTTCACCTGTCACGGCTTGCGATCCTCGGGGGCCGACCCGTCCGGTCAGATTCAGCAGGTACTCCTTGCGGTCGAGCGGGTTGAGGTCGGTGCGCGGTCGTGTGGGGACGGTGGCGCCGCCGACCGGCGCGTAGTGGTCGAAGGCCGTCTCCAACTCGCCCTCGCCGCCGGTCAGTCCGGGCAGCCGTTGCTCCAGCCCGTGGACCCGGGCGGCCGGCACCAGCCCCTCCAGCAGGACGGCCGTACCGATCGTCTCCGAGTGCCTCGGTACGGCTCGGTGCGCGGCCAGCACCGGCAGGACCGCGCCCAGCGTGTCCGCCGGGGCGGCGACACGGAAGCGGTGCATGGGCTCGTGCACCCGGGTACCGGCCCGCCGCAGCGCGTCCATCAGCACCAGCGGGGTCAGCCCCCGGAAGTCGGCGCCCGTGCTGGACATGCTCTTGTCGAAGCCCTGGTGGGCGTGGCTCTGCCGGGGTGAGTAGCCGGAGTGCGTCATGGTCACCGTGCAGTCCGGGACCCGCCAGCCGTGGACACCTTGCTCCAGCACCTCCCGCACGGTGTCCTCGACGGCCTTGAAGAAGGCGTACGGCATGGACCCGAGCTCCACCTCGAGGCGGAACTCCACCCCGGAGCCGACCGGCGCCGGCTCCACCCGCAGCCCTACCGTCGCGAGGAAGGGGTTGCCGTCCTTCTTGTTGAACTCCACGGCCGAGCCGCTGCCGAGGAGGCGCTCGACGCAGATGGTGGTCGTCTCGCGGAAGGTGACGTCGATGCCGTACTCATCGGCGAGCGTCGCCTGGACGACCTCCTTCTGCACCTCCCCGTACAGCGACACGGAGGTCTCCTGCCGGAGGTCGTCGCGCCGGAGGCCGATCAGCGGGTCCTGTTCGGCGAGTTGGGTGAGGGCGAGGTGGAGGGCGCCTCCCTCCTCGGCGTGCACGGGGAGGACGACCGTTTCGAGGGTGGGCGGCGCGAAGTGGTGTCCGTCCGCCGTCCGCTCACGCGGTACGCCGATGGTGTCACCGATGCGGATGTCGGCGAGGCCCCACAGCCGGGCGATCCGGCCGGCCGACACAGCCGTGTCCCGTACGGCGGTGCCGTGGGCGAAGAGACCGACGGCGGTGACCTTTCCTTCCTGCTCGCCGTCACGGAAGGTCAGGCGGTCGCGGGTGCGCAGCGTGCCGCCGAACATCCGTACGTAGGCGATCTTCTCGCCCGCCGGGCCGCGCTCGACCTTGAAGACCGTGCCGGAGACCGGTCCGTCCGCGTCCCCCTCCGCGGCGGGGAGCAAGTCCCTGATCCCGGCGACGAGTTCGGCGATGCCCGCGCCGGTGATCGCCGAGCCGTGGAAGACCGGGTGCACCAGGGCCTCGCCGGTCCGGGCGGCGAGTTCCGCGCGCAGTCGGGTGTCGGGGACGTCCGTCCCTCCGTCCACGTAGGCGGCGAGCAGGTCGTCGTCGTACTCGGCGAGGAGTTCGAGGAGCCCGGGCGGGAGGGGGTCGTACGGGATGAAGTGGGCCTCTGGGGTGCCGAGTCGGCCGACCTCGCCCATGGGGGCGATGGCCGGGGTGAGCCGTGTCGCGACGGTCCTCAGCAGTTCGCCGTGGCGCGCCCCTCGGCGGTCGATCTTGTTGACGAAGATCAGCGTGGGGATGCGCAGGCGGCGCAGGGTGCGCATGAGGACACGGGTCTGCGCCTGGACGCCTTCGACGGCGGAGATCACGAGGACGGCGCCGTCGAGCACGTTCAGGACGCGCTCCACCTCGGCGATGAAGTCGGGATGGCCCGGGGTGTCGATGAGGTTGACGGTGATGTCGTCGATCTCGAAGGAGACGACGGCGGACTTGATGGTGATGCCGCGCTGTCGTTCCAGCGCGAGGGTGTCCGTGCGGGTGCTGCCGGCGTCGACGCTGCCGATCTCGTCGATGACTCCGACGGTGTGCAGCAGGCGTTCGGTGAGGCTGGTCTTACCTGCGTCGACGTGCGCGAGGATGCCCAGGTTGAGCGTGCGTGACAAGCGTCATGTCCTTCGAAGTGGGGGTCGTTCCTTCTCGGGGGGACATGAACGCAGCGCGCATCGGGGCTCCTTGATCGGTCGGTAGTACTGGTGCAGTGCAGCAGAGGGTTCGGAGCGGTCGCAACGGAATTACGGCCGGGGGGGCCTCGAACGCCGGACGGGCTGAATGGTGCCGGGCTCGCCTCGAAGGCCGCTCGGGCCGCCTGTTCCTGGTCGAGGGGCGGGGTCCGGGGTGGGGCCGCAGGATGGGACAGGTGGGGCGGTGGTGAGAGGAGCGGACGTCATGCGTGAGGTGCTTCCCGCGCTCGGCGAGTGGTACGCGGCCGGGTCCCCCTTCGGTCTCGCCACCGTGGTCGCGGTGAGCCGGAGCGCGCCGCGCGGGCCGGGGGCGGCCATGGCGGTCGGGCCCGGGGACGAGGTCGTGGGCAGTGTGTCCGGCGGCTGTGTGGAGGGCGTGGTGTTCGAGCTGGCCCAGGAGGTCGTGGCGTCCGGCGAGGCACGGGTCGAGACCTTCGGGTACAGCGATGAGGACGCGTTCGCGGTGGGGCTGATGTGCGGGGGCGAGATCACGCTGCTGGTGCGGCGGGTTTCGGCGGCCGAGGACCCCTGGTTCGGGCCGGTCGTGGAGTCGGTGGCCGCCGGGCGTCCGGTGACCGTGGCGACCGTGATCGACGGTCCGGCGCCACGCGGTGCCACGCTCGCCGTGTGGCCGGACGCGGCGGCCGGTGCACCCGGCGCCGACGGGAACAGCACGGTCGGCGTCCACGACGGCCACGGCGGCCCCGTTGGCCCCGTTGGCCCCGACAGCCACGGCACAGGCGGCGCGCGTGCCACGCGCGGCGAACACGGCGGGGTCGGCACACACGACGCACACGGCGCGCCCGGCACCGTCGGCACGCTCGGCTCGGCGGGGCTGGACGCGGCGGTCACCGCCGACGCGCGGGGTGAACTCGCCCAGGGCATCACCGGGCAGCGGCACTACGGGCCGCACGGCGAGCGGCGCGAGGACTCGGTCACCGTCTTCCTGCACTCCTTCGCGCCGCCGCCTCGCATGCTGGTGTTCGGCGCGATCGACTACGCGGCCGCGGTCGCCCGGATCGGCGACTTCCTCGGCTACCGCGTCACGGTGTGCGACGCCCGACCGGTCTTCGCCACACCGAAGCGCTTCCCCGCCGCCGTCGAGGTGGTCGTCGACTGGCCGCACCGCTATCTGCGGGACACCTCCACCGACGACCGCACGGTGGTCTGCGTGCTCACCCACGACCCCAAGTTCGACGTGCCGCTGCTGGAGGAGGCGTTGCGCCGCCCGGCCGCGTACATCGGGGCGATGGGCAGCCGCCGTACGCACGACGACCGGATGTGGCGGCTGCGGGAGGCCGGGCTCGACGGGGCCGAACTGTCCCGGCTGCGCTCCCCGGTCGGCCTGGACCTCGGCGCCCGTACGCCCGAGGAGGTGGCCGTGTCCGTCGCGGCGGAGATCGTCGCCCTGCGGTGGGGCGGCAGTGGGGTGCCGCTGACGGCGACGACCGGGGTGATCCATCCCCCGACGTGATCAGGTACGGGGCGGCAGCCGGTGCAGGTGTACGTCCGTCAGGTCGCCGTTCGTCACCGTCGCCGTCATGTAGGTGCAGTGGGGCTGTCGGCGGCGGTCCGTCGGGGAGCCGGGGTTGAGGAGGCGCAGGCCGGTGGCCGTGGTCGTGTCCCACGGGATGTGGCTGTGGCCGAAGACGAGGACATCGGTGTCGGGGAAACGGGCGGCGCAGCGGGCTTCGCGTCCCTGGGCGAGGCCCGTCTCGTGGACGACGGCCAACCGAAGGCCGGCCAGCTCGGCGTGGGCCACTTCGGGGAGGCGGGCGCGCAGTGCGGGGCCGTCGTTGTTGCCGTACACGGCGACCAGGCGGCGGGAGCGGGCTTCGAGGAGGTCGAGGGTGGCCTCGTCGACCCAGTCACCGGCGTGGACGACCACGTCGGCCCGCGGAAGTTCGGCGAGCAGCGGCTCGGGCAGCGCTTTCGCGCGCTTGGGCAGGTGGGTGTCACTCATCAGCAGCAGGCGCACGGGGCCAGCGTGCCAGACGGCGACGGGGCAGGCGCGCGTCAGTCGACCGCCCGACCGGCGTCCACGCGGGCGAGCGTCGCCGAGCGAACGCACCTGCTGGACGGAGCAGCAGGCCTGCATGACGACGGACCTTCGGGGGTATCCAGCCGGCTGAGGCGATCTGCCGGCGGCAGCGTGTTCCGTACGCTGGACGGCATGCGCATGCGCCCCACTTTGAACTGGTCCCCTGCCGAGGACCTGCCGCCGGGCACCACGGACCTCGAACCCGTCGCCGATGCGCTGGGCTCCGGCGGTGTGCTGGTGCTCAGCGGGGCGGGCATCTCCACGGAGTCGGGCATCCCCGACTACCGGGGCGAGGGCGGGAGTCTGAGCCGGCACACCCCGATGACCTATCAGGACTTCACCGCGAGCGCCCAGGCCCGGCGCCGGTACTGGGCGCGCGGCCACCTCGGCTGGCGCACCTTCGGCCGTGCCCGCCCCAACGCCGGGCACCGGGCCGTGGCCGCGTTCGGGCGGCACGGTCTGCTCTCGGGTGTGATCACCCAGAACGTCGACGGTCTGCACCAGGCCGCAGGCAGCGAGGGCGTCGTGGAACTCCACGGAAGCCTGGAGCGGGTCGTCTGCCTCTCCTGCGGCGCGTTCAGCCCGCGCCGTGAACTAGCCCGGCGGCTGGAGGAGGCCAACGCGGGCTTCACGCCGGTGGCCGCAGGAATCAACCCGGACGGCGACGCCGACCTCACCGACGAGCAGGTCGGGGACTTCCGCGTGGTGCCCTGCACGGTCTGCGGCGGCATCCTCAAGCCGGACGTGGTGTTCTTCGGCGAGGCCGTTCCGCCGTCGCGGGTCGAGCACTGCCGCTCACTGGTCCGTGGGGCGGCCTCGCTGCTGGTCCTGGGCTCCTCGCTGACGGTGATGTCCGGGCTCCGGTTCGTCCGTCAGGCAGCCGAGGCCGGGACGCCGGTGCTGATCGTCAACCGGGACGCCACCCGGGGTGACCGGCACGCCGTCACCCGGGTCGCGCTCCCGCTGGGAACGGCCCTCACCACTGTGGCCGACCGGCTGGGCATTGCCGTCGACAACGAGGTGACGGCCGGGGCGGGCGGAGCCGGGGCGAGCGGAGCCGGAGCGGGTGTCGGATCACCGCAGTCGCCTCGCCGCGGCTCGGGCGCGCAGTCGGTGGTGCCGCCAGGGCGCGGTCCGGACGGCGCATGTTAGGGCGGGGGGTTCATGCTCCACCTGATCGCCCTGGTCACGATGTGGCCGGTGAGCGGTATCGCGACGTCCTCGAGCACGGGGAGGTGTGGCAGCCCCAGCAGCCCGCGGGCCCACTCCGGGAGCGACGCCACCGCGTTGGCGGCGAGCAGACCGTAGGCGGGCCGGGCGGCGAGCGGCAGCGGTGGGTGTACCAGCAGGAAGCGTGCGGTCGCCCTGCTCTCCGGGGTGGCACGCAGTTCCGGACGGTACGCGGCCAGGCGCGCTTCGAGCTCCGCCCGCGTCCGTGGCGGGTCCGGCACCCCGAGGGCCGTCGCCACCTTCGCCGTGTCCGCCACGTAGCCGTCGTAGTCGGTGGAGGCGAGGGGCCGGGCCCCGAAGCGCTCGTGGGCGCGCAGGAAGCTGTCCGTCTCGGTGATGTGCACCCATTCGAGCAGGTGGGGATCGGCGGCGTGGTAGTGCTCGCCCTCCGTGGTCGTCCCCCTGACCCGCTCGTGGATCGCGCGGACCCGTTCGACGGCGCTGCGGGCGTCGTCGGCGGTTCCGAAGGTCGTCACGGCGAGGAACGTACTGGTGCGCTGCAACCGCCCCCAGGGGTCGCCGCGGTACCCGGAATGAGCGGCCACGGCGGCCATGGCCAGCGGGTGCAGGGACTGCAGCAGCAGGGCGCGCAGTCCGCCGATGAACATGGAGGCGTCCCCGTGCACGACGCGGATGGGCCGCTCGGGGCCGAACCACCGTGGCCCCGGCGTGTTGTGGATGCGAGCACGGTTCGCCGGGCCGTCCGGCCCGGCGACACGGCGGAAGAGTGCCGCACCGAGCCTGCCCCGCACACCGGAGACCGTGAGGACGTCCCTGTCCATGGTCCCATTCTGCGACGTCGTCGTCCGCGGCGGAACAGCCGGCGGCGTTGTCTCCCCGCAGGGGTGGGACGACCTCCCGCAGGGGCACGGCCCCATGGTCGACCGGGTCGCCGCCCCCGCGCATGTGGACGTCCACCGAATGCCGGAGTGCCTCGTGTGGGCGGGCGGGCGACGTGGCAGCGATCCTGCATGTCCCCGATGACCACGTGTGCGACGGGAACCATCGGCTGGGGCGCCGGACTCGCCGTACAGCCGGCACGCCGCGGAGGCGCGGGGTGCGCGGCGCTCCTTTGCGCCTGTTCCGGTACGGCGTCCCCGCCGAGGCGTTGCCCGCGCACGATGTCCGGCGTGCTCGTGGCCACGAGCCGTCCCGGGCCGGTCGGGGTGCCGCGATGCCCGTGACCACCCGCGCGGTCCCGGCGCGCCCCGGATCGCCGTCCATGCCCGCGCTGCTCGTCGCCGCCCACGGCGGGCCCGCCCTCGCGGTCACCGCCGTCACGGGTCTGCTCGCACTCCGCGCCGGGCTGCGCCCGCTCGACGCCGTCGCCGTCACCGCGGCGGTGTTCACCGGCCAGCTCACGATCGGCTGGGGCAACGACCTGCTGGACCTGCGTCGCGATCGCGCCGTCGGTCGCACCGACAAGCCGTTGGCCGTCGGCGCCCTGCCGGTCGGCCGGGTGGTGCCGGCGCTGGTCGTGGCCGCACTCGCCTGTCTCGTGCTGTCCGCGCTGGCCGACTGGCGCAGCGCGCTGGTCAACGCCACCCTTGCCACCGGTGCGGGCCACGCCTACAACCTCGGGCTCAAGGCGACGGCGTGGTCCTGGGCGCCGTACGCCTGCGCCTTCGGGACGCTGCCCTCGGTCGTCACCCTCGCCGACCCCGCCCGGGGCTGGGCACCGCTGTGGATGACCTGCGCCGGCGCCACGCTCGGTGTCGGGGCGCACCTGCTCAACACGCTGCCCGACCTCGCCGACGACGAACGTACCGGCGTCCGCGGCCTCCCGCACCGGATCGGCGAACGCCGCTCTCGCGTCCTCGCCGCCGTGCTGCTGCCCGCCGCCTCGCTGCTCGCCGTGCTCGGTCCCGCGGGAACGCCCCCGGTGTGGGGGTGGGCGGTCCTCGCGCTGGTGACGGTCCTGGCACTGCTCACGCTGGTCGCCCGCGCCCGTACTCCCTTCCGGGCCGCGGTGGCCATCGCCCTGCTCGACGTCGTCCTGCTCGTGGCGGCCGACCGATGACGCCCTCATCCAGCCCCTTCGCCCTCCCACCGCCGGGCGCCCGGCCGCCCGGCGGTGGGTGCCGGGCCGTGCGTCCCGGCCGCCGACCAGTCCGCCGGCCCGCCAGTCCAGCCCTAGGAGCCAGCATGGCCATGCGCATCATCGGCGTTCACGGCGCCCTGCCCGAGCACCGCCACCGGCAGGAGGACATCACCGAGTTATTCACCACCATGCTGGGCAAGGACACGGCCCCACACGGCGTCGTGGAACGGTTGCACCGCAACGTGTGTGTCGAGACCCGGCACACCGTGCTCCCGCTGGAGGCGTACGGCCGGCTCGAGAACTTCGGCCAGTCGAACGACGTCTTCATCCGGGCCGGCGTCGAACTCGGCGCCCGCGCGGTGGTGGACGCGCTCAAGGGCGTCGGCCTCACACCGGCCGACGTCGACTACATCGTGTCGTGCACGGTGACCGGCCTGGCCGTCCCCTCGCTCGAGGCCCGCGTCGCGGCGGAGATCGGGCTTCGGCCCGATGTGGTGCGCCTGCCCCTCGTCGGCCTCGGCTGTGTGGCGGGGGCGGCCGGTGTCGCCCGCCTGCACGACCTGCTGCGCGGCCGCCCGGACGGGGTCGCGGTGCTGATGTCGGTCGAGCTGTGCTCGCTCACGCTGCAGCGCGACGACACCTCGGTCGCCAACCTCGTGGCCGGCGGCCTGTTCGGGGACGGCGCCGCGGCGGTGGTCGCCGTCGGCACCGAGCACCCGCTGGCGCGGTCCGACGCCCCTGCTCGTCCCGAGGTCCTCGCGTCGCGCAGCCGTCTCTACCCCGACTCGGAGCGCATGATGGGCTGGGACGTGGGCTCCGGCGGGCTGAAGATCGTGCTCGACCCCTCGGTCCCCGACCTGGTGCGCCGTCACATCGGCGAGGACGTCCGCGGCTTCCTCGCCGACCACGGGCTGACACGCGACGACCTCGGCTGGTACGTGGCGCACCCCGGCGGCCCCAAGGTCCTCGAAGCGCTGCAGGACGCCCTCGGTGTCGAGCGGGACGCCCTGGCCATGACCTGGGACTCGCTGCGCCGGATCGGCAACCTGTCCTCGTCCTCGGTGCTGCACGTCCTGGCAGACACGCTCGCCGAGCGTCCGCCCACGCCCGGCTCCCACGGGCTCATGCTCGCCATGGGCCCGGGCTTCTGTTCCGAGTTCGTGCTCCTGCGCGCTCCGGGTGGTGGGCGGTGACCAGCGAGGTCGTGTTCACCGTCCTGGTCCTGGCAGTCGGCCTGGAGCGGGTCGCCGAGCTGGTCGTGTCCCGGCGCAACGCCGCCCTCAGTTTCGCGCGGGGCGGCGTGGAGGCCGGGCGGGGGCACTACCCGTTCATGGTGGTCCTGCACACGGGCCTGCTCGTCGGCGCGCTCGTGGAGGTGTGGACGCGCCGGCCGGACGCGGTGGCGGTCCTCGCCTGGACCATGCTCGCCCTCGTCGCGGCCTCGCAGGCGTTGCGCTGGTGGTGCATCGCCACCCTGGGACGGCAGTGGAACACCCGGGTGATCGTCGTGCCGGGCGCCGCGCGCGTGACGGGCGGCCCCTATCGCTGGATTCCGCATCCCAACTACCTCGCCGTCGTCGTGGAGGGGCTCGCGCTCCCCCTGGTGCACTCGGCCTGGGTCACGGCGGTCGTCTTCACCACGCTGAACGGGTTCCTGCTCGCCACCCGCATCCGCGCCGAGGACGCCGCCCTGGCACAACTGGCCTGAAGGAGACGCACATGGACCTGCTCGTCGTCGGCGGGGGGCCGGCCGGCCTGGCCACGGCCCTGCACGCGGCCCGGGCGGGCCTCGACGTCGCCGTGTGGGAGCAACGCGCCGGCACGGTCGACAAGGCGTGCGGCGAGGGACTGATGCCGGGCGCCGTCGCCGCGTTGGCGGCGCTCGGCCTGCGCCCGCCCGGGCGCGACCTGCGCGGCATCCGCTACGTGGCCGGACCGCGCCGGGTCGATGCCGACTTCGCGGCGGGCCCGGGCCGGGGGGTACGTCGTACGACGCTGCACGCGGCGCTGCGCGAGGGGGTGCTCGCCGCGGGCGTACGGGTCGATCAGCGCACCGCGCACCGCGTCGAGCAGGACGAGGACGGTGTGCTGGTCGACGGCACGCGTGCCGGCCACCTCGTCGCGGCCGACGGCCTGCACTCGCCGATCCGCCGGGCCCTGGGGCTCGACCGGCCGCGCCGGGCCCGCCCGCGACACGGGTTGCGGCGCCACTACGAGCTCGCCCCCTGGAGCGACCACGTCGAGGTGCACTGGGCCCCGAGCGCGGAGGCCTACGTGACCCCGGTGGCCGACGACCTCGTGGGCGTCGCCGTGCTCACCGCGGCCCGGGGGTCGTTCGACGACCACCTCGCCGCCTTCCCCGAACTGCGGGAGCGGCTGGCCGGGGCCGCGCACGCCGGACCGGTGCGCGGGGCGGGCCCGCTCCGCCAGGCCACGAGCGCGCGCACCGCCGGCCGGGTGCTGCTCGTCGGCGATGCCGCCGGCTACGTCGACGCGCTGACCGGTGAGGGCATCGCGCTGGCGCTGGCCCAGGCGTCGGCGGCAATCCGGGCCGTCACCAGCGGTGACGTGGTGGGCTACGAACGGGAGTGGCGCCGGCTCACACGGCGCTACCGCTGGCTGACGCACGCGCTGCTCGGCACGACGCGGGTGCCCCCCGCTCGCGCGGCGCTGGTGCCGCTGGCACAGCGGCTGCCGTGGCTGTTCGCCGCGACCGTCGACGCGCTGGCCGGCCCGGCCGGGCGGCATCGGACGAGCGGGCCGAGCGGGTAGCCGACGGCCGCCGTGCCCGAGTGTGGGAGACCGTCGGGCCCACCCCGACCGCGGCTGCCACCGCCCTCGGCTCAGCCGATGGGGATCTCCGCCCAGACCTGCTTTCCGCCGCTGACCGGGACGGTGCCCCAGGCCGTGGACACGGCCTCGACCAGGAGGATGCCGCGGCCGCCGGTGGCCTCCCAGCCGATGATGGTGGGCTTCATCGGCGTGCGGGGGGAGGCGTCGGCGACGGCGACGCGGAGGCGGTCGGCCAGGAGGGTGAGGTCGAGGCGGACCCGGCCGTCGGTGTGGACGAGGGCGTTGGTGACGAGTTCGGAGACGACGAGGAGCACGGTGTCGGCCTCGGCCTCGACGCCCCAGGCGCGCAGGACGCGCCGGGTGTAGCGGCGGGCCTGGCCGACCGCCTGGGGGACGCGCCACACGGTCCAGTTCTCGCGCTGCGGACGCAGGGTCATGCCGTCGTAGCGCATGAGGAGCAGGGCCACGTCGTCGTCGCGGTTGGCGCCGGCCAGCAGGGTGTCGGCGACGGCACCGAGGTGGGCGGGGTCGGAGGCCGAGAGCCCGTCGGCGAGCTGGTCCAGTCCGTCCTCGACGTCGAGGTCGGCGGATTCGACGAGGCCGTCCGTGGTGAGGGCGAGCACGGTGCCGGGGGTCAGACGCAGCGGGCTCATCGGGAAGTCGGCCCGCATGACGACGCCGAGCGGCGGCCCGCCCTCCGCCTCGCTGATCTCGGTGGTGCCGTCCGGGTGACGCACCACGGGCGGGACGTGTCCGGCGCGGACGTACCAGGCGGAGCCCTCCTCCATGTCGATGTCGACGTAGCAGCAGGTGGCGAAGAGGTCGGTCTCCATGTCCATGAGGAGCCGGTTGGCGTGCGAGACGACGACGTCCGGGGGGTGCCCTTCCACGGCGTAGGCGCGCAGGGCGGTGCGCATCTGGCCCATCAGGGTGGCGGCGCCCGCGTTGTGGCCCTGGACGTCGCCGATGACGAGGGCCACATGGTTGTCGGGCAGCGGGATGACGTCGTACCAGTCGCCGCCGACCTCGAGCCCGGCGGTCGTGGGCAGATAGCGGGCGACGGCGACCGCGCCGGGCAGCTGGGGCAGGCGGCGCGGGAGGAGGGTGCGCTGGAGCATGCCGACGAGTTCGTGCTCGGCGTCGAAGGCGTGGGCGCGCATCAGGGCCTGCCCGGCGAGGCCCGCGGCGGCGGTGAGCAGGGCGCGTTCCTCGGGGCCGAAGTCGTGCGGGGTGTCCCAGCCGATCAGACAGGCCCCGGCCATACGGCCACCGGCGGGCAGCGGGAGGACGGCCAGGCCGCCGGGGCCGACTTCGGCGAGGGCGGGCTCCAGGGCCGTTCCGGCGGGCCAGATGGCGGCGCGGCCCTCGCGCAGGGCGGCGGCGAGGGTCGGCATGGTGCGCACCGGCGCGTCCGGCCACTCGTAGCGCCATTCGGAGCGCCACACCTCGGGCCAGTCCTCCGGCTGCGGCGGGTCGAGGACGGTGACGACCAGGCGGTCGCCCTCCAGTTCGGCGAGGGCGATCCGGTCGGCGTGGAGCGGTTTGCGCAGGGCGGTGACCACGGCCTGGCTGACGTCGCGGACGGTGCCGGCGGTGGCCAGGGAGGCGGCGAGGCGCTGGATGCGGGCGACGTCGCCTCGCCCGGTGCGCACGGTGGAGGCGTCGGCGACGGTGCCCACGAGGCGGGCGGGTCGGGCCGGGTCGCCGGGGCTGCCGGGGAGAATCCGGCCGCGCAGCCGCAGCCACTTCTGCTCGCCGGAGGGGAGCAGGATGCGGAACTCCAGCTCGCGGTCGCCGATGGACATGTGGTCCGCCTCCACGACGGACATCAGCGCGGGCAGGTCCTCGGGCACGGTCATCGCGAGCAGGGTCTCGACCCGGCCGTCGAAGTCGTCCGGGCCCATCCCGAACAGTTCCAGCAACTCGCCCTCGACCTCGACCCGTCCGGTGTCCATGGCCAGGTCGAACGAGGCACCGGGCCCAGCCGGCGGGGCGGGGGCGGCGCTGGTGACCGCCTCGGCGAGCAGGTCGAGGCACTGCCGGTCCTCGGTGTCGAAACCGTCCGGACCGTCACCGACGGCGACCAGACAGCCCCGCTCGCGCAGCGGCAGCACGCCCAGCGAGAAGTCCTCGGCGTGTGCGCGCCGGACATCGGCGTCCTGGTGGAGATCGCCGGAGCCCAGCCAGGCCGGCCGGCCCGAGCGGCACGCCTCGGCGACGGGGGCGCTCCCGGACGCCGGGTAGCTGTCGCGGAGCCCGTACAGGGTCCTCGGTACGCCGGCCGAGCCGGCCAGGGAGAGCAGATCGCCCTCACCGTCCGGGATGTACACGGCGGCGACGGTCGCACTCGTGAAGACGAGCACCTGTTCGAGGATGGCGTGGAGCCGCTCGTGCGGATCGAGATCGCCGGTGAGCATCTGGAGGGCAAGCTCGGCACGCAGCGACCTCGTGCCGCGTTCTGGTGCGCCCTCACTGACCACGTCCGCAATTACAACGCTTCCGGCACGCTCGCGCAGCCCCTGCGACCGTTCCACGAAGAGCTCGGGCCGCCCCTTCCGCCCGCCCGGGATCGAAAGGGACCGAACAAGTCTTTACGCGTGCGTTCCGCACGGTGAGCGCGTGACACGCGTGACGGGTTTCTGGTGACAGCCGTGACTGTCGGGCACCCCGGTGGGCTGGAAGGCTCGTCGTGACCCGGCCCAGGGGGCGACGGCAGCGACGGCACACGACCCGGGGGACGCGCATGGACAAGCGGTACGAGGCGTACGCGCTCGCCGACAGACACTTCTACGAGACGCCGGACCGGCTGTCGGCCGGTGACGGCGCCGACACGGCGGCACCCGGCTACGAGACGGCCCGGCGCGCGGTCCCAGAGGGCTGGCGGGCCGCCCGGATCGGGGACTGGCTGACGCTGACCCCGGTCGACGACGGCGGGCGGCCCCGTCCCGGACCCACCCAGGGATGGAAGGTGCACGCCTCCGCCACCCGGGCGAACGCGGACCGGATCGCGGCGATCGTGTGGGACTACTGCGTGCCCCGGCTGATCCCGTTCAAGTTCGTGCCGGGCCCGCATCTGCTGCACCTGCGCAACGCCAAGTACGCGGCCCGCGACACCAGCGGCAAGTTCGTGACGGTCTACCCGGCCGACGAGGAGCAGCTGCGTCTCGTCCTGCGCGAGCTGGGTGAGCTCCTCGAAGGGTTCGACGGCCCGTACATCCTCACCGACCTGCGCTGGAACGACGGCCCCCTGTATGTCCGCTACGGCGCCTTCGCCCGCTCCTTCGTGGTCGACGAGCGCGGCACGCTCGTCCCGGCCGTCCGCGACGGCGAGGGGACGCTGGTGCCGGACCAGCGGAAGCCGACGTTCCATGTCCCCGAATGGGTGACGCTGCCCGCGTTCCTGGAACCGCAGCTCGCGGCCCGCAACACCACCACGGTCGGCGATCTGCCGTACCGCATCGAGAAGGCGCTGCACTTCTCGAACGGCGGCGGGGTGTACGTGGGCACCGACACCCGAGACGGCCGCGAGGTCGTCCTGAAGGAGGGGCGCCCGCACGCCGGGCTGGCCGCCGACGGGGCCGACGCGGTGACCCGGCTGGAGCGGGAGAAGGCCGCGCTGGAGCGGCTGGCGGGGCTGGGGGTCGTGCCCGAGGTGCGTGACTGGTTCACGCTCGGCGACCACCGCTTCCTCGTGATGGACTTCGTCGAGGGCCGCCCGCTCAACTCGTACGTCGCCGAACGGCATCCGCTGCTCGCGTCGGACCCCGAGCCGGGCGCGGTCGCCGCGTACACGGCCTGGGCGTTACGCGTCCACCGAGCCGTCGAGGAGGCGGTCGAGGCCGTGCACGCGCGCGGAGTCGTCTTCAACGATCTGCACGTCTTCAACATCATGGTCGCGCCCGACGAGCGGTCGGTGTCCTTGCTGGACTTCGAGGCGGCGGCACCGGCGGAGGAGAACGGCCGCCAGATCGTCGCCCACCCCGGTTTCCTGGCCCCCCAGGACCGCACCGGCCCCGCCGTCGACCGTTACGCCCTCGCCTGTCTGCGCCTCGCGCTGTTCCTGCCGGTCACCTCGCTGTTCGTGGTGGACCGGGGGAAGGCCGCGCATCTGGCCGAGGTGATCGCGGAGCAGTTCCCGCAGGTGCCGCGAGGATTCCTCGACGAGGCGGTCGCGGAGATCACCCGTGGCGCTTCCGCGCCGAGCGGGGCCCCCGCCTCGCCACTCTTCCTCCCCGGCGAGCCCGCCGACTGGTCCCTCGCCGAACCGAGCGACTGGCCCTACAGCCGGGACTCGATGGTCAAGGCGATCCTGGCCTCGGCCACGCCGGAGCGTGACGACCGGCTCTTCCCCGGGGACGTCGCCCAGTTCTCCGACGGGGGCGGCCTCGGACTCGCGCACGGCGCGGCGGGGGTGCTGTACGCGCTCGCGGAGACCGGCGCCGAGCGGTACGAGGAGGGCGAGCGCTGGCTGCTCAATCACACGGACCCGGTGCCGATCGGGACCCCGCTCGGCCTGTACGACGGGCTGGCGGGCGTCGCGTACGCCCTGGACCGACTCGGACACCGGCAGCGGGCCCTGGACCTGGCCGAGCGGATCCTCGCCGAGAAGTGGCACAGGCTGTCGTCCGACCTGCGCGGCGGTCTGGCCGGGCTCGGCCTGGTACTCGACGAGTTGGCGCGGACCACCGGTGAGTCCGAGCTGCGCGAGCACGCGGCCAAGGCCGCGCGGCTGCTCCTCGGCCGCCTCGCCGAGCCCCGCACGGCACCGCCCCGCCGCCGCGCGGGCCTGCTGCGCGGCGCGAGCGGACCCGCGCTGTTCCTGCTGCGCCGGTACGAGGTCACGGGCGACGACGCGCTGCTCGACGCGGCGCGCGAGGCGCTGCGCCAGGACCTGGAGTGTCTGGTCGAGCAGAAGAACGGCGGGCTGGCCGTCGACGAAGGGTGGCGGACGATGCCGTATCTCGGCGACGGGAGCGTGGGCGTCGGGATGGTGCTCGACGACTGTCTGGACCTGATGGCCGGCACCGGAGCGGACGAGTTCAGGCGAGTGCGTGCGGGCATCCTCGCCGCCGCCGGCTACCGCTTCTACGCGCAACCGGGGCTGTTCGAGGGCCGCGCCGGCATGATTCTCCACCTCGCCCGGACCGGTGCCCCGCGCGAGCGGTTGGCGGAGCAGATCGCCGCGCTCGGCTGGCACGCGATGCCGTACCAGGGGCAACTGGCCTTCCCCGGAAACCACCTGATGCGGCTCTCCATGGACCTCGCCACCGGAACGGCGGGCTGCCTGCTGGCGCTCGGTGCGGCCCACGCCTGCGACGACGCCCCGGCACACCTGCCGTTCCTGCCGCCGCGACGGCGGCCCCTATGACGCGGTTCCGCCGCCCGGCGGAGTCGTGACGCGACACCTCCGTCCCCAAGGGCCCCTGTGTGGGCCACCGATCGAAAGGAATCGACATGGCACTGCTCGACCTCCAGACGATGGAAGCCGACGAGACGACCGGCACCGGCGGCCCCAGCTCCCTGAGCGTGCTGTCCTGTGTGAGCGCGGCGAGCATCACGCTCTGCCTCTGACCTGCCCCGCACGGGGCGTCCTCGGCGTCCATGACGTCCATGGCGTCCGGGGCGTCCCGTCGGACCGGCGTGGCACCTGAGTCGCGCCGACCGCTCCGGACGGCTCCTCTCCCTGTCCGGGGAGGGGCCGTCCGGGGCACAGCCATCCCGGACATCCCACGTCAGGACGGGTATGCCGACCCTCATCGAAGCCGGTGCCCCCGGCCCGGCCGCCACGTCCGTTCCCCTGCTGCGCTCGACCGTCCGGCACTCCGGCCCCCGTTGCGCGGTTCTGGCCCTCGTGGCCGTGGCCGCCACGGGGGCGAACCTGTTGCTGCCACTGGCGCTGGGCCGGGCTCTGGATCTGCTGCTGGCCGACGACCCGGACGGCACGCGCGGGGTGCTGTGGTGCACGGCGCTGGTCCTCGCCCTCGCCGTCCTGGACGCGGTCGAGACCGTGGTCGGCGGAACCACGAGCGCCCGGGCCACCGCGTGGCTGCGCCACCGGCTCGTCGGGCATGTGCTGGCCGTGGGGCCCCGGGCCGTCGGCCGGTTCGGGCCGGGGGATCTGGTGGCCCGGATCGTCGGCAACGCCGCCCAGGCGGGGACCGCGCCCGCCACGGTCGCCGCGCTGGTGGCCGCCCTGGCCGCACCGGTGGGCGCGGTGGTGGCGCTGGGGCTGATCAGCCCCTGGCTCGCGGCGGTGTTCCTGGGCGGCGCCCCGCTCCTCGCCCTCCTCCTGCGCGCGCTCGCCCGGGACTCCTCCGCGTGTGTGACCCACTACCAGCGGGCCCAGGGCCGTATCGCGGGCGGGCTCGCCGAGGCGGTCGCCGGGTTCCGTACGATCGCCGCCGCCGGGACCGCCGACCGGACCGTCGCCCGTGTCCTGCGCCCCCTGCCCGAACTCTCCCGCGCGGGGCACCGCATGTGGCGCGTCCAGGGACGCGCCGCCGCGCGCGCGGCCGCCGTGGCCCCGCTCCTGCAACTCGGCGTCGTGGCCACGGCGGGCGTCCTGCTCGCCGGGCGGCAGCTGTCCGTGGGCGAGTTGCTGGCCGCGTCCCGCTACGTCGTGCTGGCCGCGGGGGTCGGCGTCCTGGTCGGGCAGCTCTCCGGCCTCGTCCGCGCGCGTGCGGCGGCCGCCCGGCTCGACGAGCTGCTGACCGAGCCGGCGACGACGTACGGCGACCGCGGGCTGGACGGGGCAAGCCCCTGCGAACAGGGGCGGCTGGAGCTGCGCGGCGTGACCGTCCGCCGGGGTGGACGGACCGTGCTGGACGGCGTCGACCTCGTGGTCCCGGCCGGGACCACGCTCGCCGTCGTCGGACGCTCGGGCGCGGGCAAGTCACTGCTCGCGGCGGTCGCCGGGCGGCTGACGGACCCGGACGAAGGGGAGGTACGGCTCGACGGCGTGCCCCTGCCCGCACTGGACCGCCGGGAGCTGCGCCGGGCGATCACCCACGCCTTCGAACGCCCGGCCCTGCTCGGCGACTCCATCGAGGACACGATCGCCTTCGGTGCGTCCCGCCCCTCCCCGGCCCGCATCCGGGAGGCCGCGCGTGCCGCGCACGCCGACACCTTCGTCCGCCGCCTCCCCGACGGCTACGCCACGCCCTGCGCCGACGCCCCGCTGTCGGGCGGCGAGGCCCAACGCCTGGGCCTCGCCCGGGCGTTCGCCCGCGACAGCCGTCTCCTCGTCCTCGACGACGCCCTCTCCAGCCTGGACACCGTCACCGAGCACCACATCGCCGAGGCCCTCCTGCACGCCACCCCCACCGGCAGCCGTCTGGTCGTCGCCCACCGGGCCGCGACGGCCGCCCGCGCGGACGCCGTGGCGTGGCTGGAGAAGGGGAAGGTACGGGCGGTGGGTCCGCACGCGGAGTTGTGGGGGGTGGCGGGGTATCGGGAGTTGTTCGGCGCGGGGGGTGGCGCCGAAGCGGAGGACGACACGGGCACGTGCGGTGGGCCGGTCGGAGGCGGCCGATGAGGCGGCCGACGAAGGGCGGCCTCGCCCCTCGTGGCCTGCGCTTCCTGCGGCGCCGTGTGCGGGTCGTCGTACGGCTGGCCCTGTGGTCCGTGCTCGAAGCGGGGCAGACCTTCCTCATGGGGTACGCCCTGGCGCGGGCCCTCGACGACGGGTTCCTGGCCGGGCACGTGGGCGTCGGGCTGGGGTGGCTCGGGGCCGGGGCGGGGGCCGTGGCCGTCGGGGCGTTCGGGACGGGGCGGGTGTACGGCTGTGTGGCGGCGCTGGTGGAGCCGTTGCGGGACCGGCTGGTGCGGGGGGTGGTCGAGCGGGGGGTGCGGGAGGCGGACGGCGGGGCGTTGTCCGGGCTGACCCAGCAGGTGGAGATCGCCCGGGACACCTTCGCCGGCCTGGTGATGGTGTCGCGCTCGTTCCTGTTCACCGCCGCCGGGGCGCTCGTCGGGCTGTTCTCGCTGGCCCCGCCGCTGCTGCTCGTGGTGGGCCCCCCGCTGGTCGTCGGCGTGACCCTCTTCCTGGCGACGCTCCGGCCCCTGGCCCGCAGGCAGGAGGAGTTCCTCGTCGCCGACGAGGCCCTCGCCGACCGTTGGGGCGCCGTCTGCCCGGGGCTGCGGGACATCACGGCGGCCGGCGCGGAGGACGTCGTCGCCGCCGACGCCGGCCGGTTGGTCGAAGCCGAGCACCGGGCCGCGCGCTCGCTGGCCCGCTGGGGCGTCGTCCGCGTCGCGTCCCTGGCGATCGGCGGCCAACTGCCCGTCGTCCTGCTGCTGGCCGCCACCCCCTGGCTGCGCGACCACGGAGTCACCGCCGGGGCCCTGATCGGCGCCCTCGCCTACGTCACCCAGTCCCTCCTCCCCGCCCTCCAGAACCTGGTCCTCGGTCTGGGCACCAGCGGCTCCCGGCTGGCGGTGGTGCTGCGCAGGCTGGTCCCGCCGGACGCGCCCGAGAGCCCAGCGCCCGCACACGCCCCGGCAGGCCCCGCGCTGCCGGAACACGGCTCGCCGGCGTGGCCCCCGTCCTCCGACGCCGGTCCCGCCACCGCTCCCCCACCCCACCCGACCACCGATGCCCTCACCCTCTCCTGCGTCACCTTCGCCTACGGCCCCCGCGGCACCCCCGTCATCGACGACCTCAGCCTCCGTCTCCCCCACGGCACCCACCTGGCCGTCGTAGGCCCGAGCGGCATCGGGAAGTCCACCCTCACCGGGCTCGCCGCCGGTCTCCTGCGCCCCCGGCGCGGCACCGTCCACTTGTGTGGGCAGCCGGTACCGGGCGTCACATCCCGCGCACACCGGGTGCTCATTCCGCAGGAGGCGTACGTCTTCAGGGGATCCCTCGCGGAAAACGTCGGCGAGCTGCGGCCGAAACCCGTGCCCGAGGAGGAGCTGTGGGCCGCCGCCGAGGCCGTGGGGCTCACCGATCTGCTGGTCCGGCTCGGCGGTCCGGCCGCCGAGGTCGACCCGGGCGCGCTGTCCGCCGGGGAGCGGCAACTGATCGCGCTGGCCCGGGCGTATCTGTCGTACGCGTCGGTAGTGATCCTCGACGAGGCGACCTGTCACCTGGACGCGCGGGCGGAGGAACGCGCGGAGCGGGCCTTCGCCCGGCGACCGGCGACCACCCTCGTGGTGGTCGCCCATCGCGTCAGTTCGGCCCGGCGCGCGGAGCGGGTGCTGGTCATGGACGGGCGGTCCGTCGCGTACGGGGACCACGACGAGCTGCTGGCACACTCGCCGCTCTACCGGGACCTGGTCGGCGCCTGGTCGCCCGCGACGGCGCCTCCCCTCGACGGCCGTCCGCCGGGGCGTGCCTCAGAGCCAGCCCTCTCCCTGCGAGATCCGGATGGCGTCGATCCTGTTGCGCGCCCCGGTCTTGCGGGTGATGGCGGCCATGTAGTTGCGCACGGTCCCGTGGGAAAGGTGCAGGCTGCCGGCGATCTCGGCGACTGAGGCACCCTCGGCGGCCAGGGACAACACACTCAACTCGCGGCGCGTCAGCGGCATTTCGGCGGCCTTGAGGAAACCGAAACCGAGGGAGTCGTCGATGAAACGTTTCCCTCGGGCGACCTCGTGGATCGCGGACACCAGCCGCTGCGGTGAGCCCTCCTTGTCCACGTACCCGAGGGCCCCGGCCTCGGCCGCGCGCTTGAGCAGTCCGGGTCTGCTCGCGTGGGCGAGCACCACCAGCCCGGGGGCGGGGGCTCCCGCGCCGCGCAGGTCGGCGAGGGGCTGGATGCCGACCGCGTCCGCGCAGTCCAGGTCCGCCGCGCAGACGTCGGGCCGCAGGGACCGTACGCGCCCCGGCGCCGAGCGCCAGGGCGTGTGGTACACCGCCAGGTCGGGTTCCTGGCGGAGCCACTCCGCCAGCACCGACCTGACCAGACACTCGTCGTGCACGAGAAGTACCCGGATCACGTTCGCCCCTCCGCCTGCCGGCCGCCGTTTCCTCCGCCTCAGCGCGTGCCCATTGTTGGCGGACCCGACCGCGCCCGGGCGCGAAGAACCAGCCAACGGGGTGCGTGGGGGCGCACTCGCGGCGCCCGTGCGTGAGTCCGCGCATCATCGAGGGGGCATGGGCCGGGCGAGAAGGGGTACGGCGATTCGTCCGCGGCACGGCGCTCGCCGTGCGGGGGCGGCCGCCTAGGAGGAGCCTTGACCCTGGGGCCGTCGCGTGGCCGTGCGAGGAGGTGGTCGGCATGTCCGACGTCCATGCGTCCCGGGGGCGGACGACCGTCGAGACCGCCCGCGTCGGCCATCCGCTGCTGTCACTGGCGCTGGCCGCGATGATGGACGACGTAGGGGCCCACTCCGGCGCCGTGTATCTGCTGACGCCCGACGAGCCGGTCCTGGAGATGGCGGTGATGGCGGGCCTGCCGAGGTCGTTCGCCGCGCCCTGGGAGCGGGTGTCGCTGAGTGCGCCGGTCCCGGTCTCCGAGGCCGTGCGGGGGCGGCGGCTGGTGTGGGTCAACGGCGAGGAGCAGATGGCCCGCCGCTATCCCCGGATGGCCATGGTGCTGCCCTACCCCTTCGCCCTGGCCGCGCTGCCGGTGGCGACCCGCGACACGACCTACGGCGCCGTCTTCCTGACCTGGCCCGGCTCGCACCCGCCGGAGCTCAGCGACCGCGAGCGCGACCAGCTGACCTCGGCCTGCGACCGCCTCGCGATGCGGCTGCGGCGCGCGGAGGAGGAAGGCCGGCCGGTGCTGCCCGAGCCGGACCTGTCGGCGCCGTCGACGACCACGGTCGCCGGGACGCTCGGCACGGTGGAGGCGGCGCGGATGGTGGCGCGGCTGCCGTACGGGATGTGCGCGCTCGATCTGCACGGGCGGATCACCTTCGCCAACGCGGCCACGGCGGAGCTGCTGGGCATCCCGGTGAGCGGGCTGCTGGGCACCCAGCTGTGGGCGGCCGTGCCGTGGCTCAACGATCCCGCCTACGAGGACCGGTACCGGGCCGCGCTGATGAGCCAGCACGTGACGTCGTTCGTGGCGCTGAAACCGCCGAACGACTGGCTGTCGTTCCGGCTGTACCCGGGTTCGAACGGGCTGAGCGTGCGGATCTCGCGGGCCCGCGCGGTCGCCGAGGCCGAGCACGCCGCGCGCCTGGAGGGCGACGGTACGGGCCGTCTGGTGACGATCAACCACGTCCTGGCGCTCGCGAGCGCCCTCACCGAGGCGATCGGCGTGCAGGACGTGGTGGAACTGGTCGCCGACGAGATCGTTCCGGCCATCGGCAGCCAGGCCCTGGTGATGCTCGGCTCGCGCGGCGGGCGCCTGCATGTGCTCGGGCACCGCGGGTACGCGGACCCGCACCTCGTGGAACGCTTCGACGGCGTGCCGCTCACCGCGCCGACGCCCGGGGCCCACGCCCTGACCTCAGGGGTGCCCGCCTTCTTCGAGTCCCGGCAGCAGCTGGAGCACCTCTATCCGATGCGGCAGAGCACCCCCGACGGACTGGGCGCCTGGGCGTATCTCCCGCTGATCGCCTCCGGGCGGCCGGTGGGCACCTGGGTACTCGGGTACGCGGACCCGCATCCGTTCCCGGCCGACGAGCGCGCGGTGCTGACCAGCCTCAGCGGCCTCATCGCCCAGGCGCTGGAGCGGGCACTGCTGTACGACGCCAAGCACCAGGTGGCGCACGGGCTGCAGAAGGCGCTGCTGCCGCACTCGCTGCCGTCGATCCCGGGGATCGAGGCGGCCTCCCGCTACCTGCCCGCCACCCGGGGCATGGACATCGGCGGCGACTTCTTCGACCTGGTGCTCTCGCACGGGCGGGCCTCGGCCGTGATCGGCGACGTCCAGGGGCACAACGTGACGGCGGCGGGGCTGATGGGACAGATCCGGACGGCGGTCCGCGCGTACACGACGGTCGGGCAGGCGCCGGAGGAGGTGATGAGCAGCACCAACCGGCTGCTGATCGACCTCGGTTCGGAGCTGTTCGCCAGTTGTCTGTATCTACGGCTCGATCCGGAGCACGGGACGGCCGTCATGGCGCGGGCGGGGCATCCGCCGCCGTTGCTGCGCCGGCCGGACGGGAAGGTGAGGGTGCTGGACCTCGCGGGCGGTCCGCTGCTCGGCATCGACGCGGCCGCGACGTATCCGACGACCGAGGTGGCGCTGGCCGAGGGGTCGGTGCTGGCGCTCTACACCGACGGGCTGATCGAGTCGCCGGGTGTCGACATCGAGGACGCGCTGGTGGATCTCGGGGAGCGGCTGGCGACGGCGGCGGCGGCCGGAGAACGGTCACTGGACGCGCTGGCCGACTGTCTCGTGCGGGAGATCGAGGCGGCGGAGGAGCGGGCCGACGATGTGGCGTTGTTGCTGCTTCGGGCGACCGGCTCCGCCGGGTGATGCCGCGCCTTTCGGGGTTGTCGTCGACTGCGGGTGCGTCGTGGCTGGTGGCGCGGTTCCCCGCGCCCCTTGTGGGGCTGCGCCCCATCGGGCGGCCTGCCTCTGGACGCGAATCGGTCCGGCCCTCCCGCCGGAGGGCCGGACCGTTCCACCTGTCGGCCGGAACCGCTGTGGTGGGGCCGACAAGTGGGCCGTGGGACTTCGGCCGGGGGTCAGTGGCCGCTGATCCCGGGCCGTCGTCCACGTATTGGTTTCTTCGGTGGCGTCCTACTGCTCGGTGCCCTGCTCCTCGACACCCTGGTCGCCGATGCCCTGCTCCTGCTCATGGCCCGCGCCGGCGGCGTCGCCGGCACCGGCCGCCGCACCCGCGTCACCCGCACCGGCGGCAGCGGCACCTTCCTCACCGGCACCGGCGGCAGCGGCCTCTTCCGCGCCCGCGCCGGCGGCAGCGGCGCCCTCTTCCTCACCGGCCCCGGCCGCAGCGGCACCTTCCTCGCCGGCACCGGCGGCGGCACCGCCGTCAGCCTCTTCGCCGGCGCCCGCGGCGTCACCGGCACCGCCGGCCGCCTCCTCACCGGCGCCCGCGCCGGCGTCGCCGAGCGTCGCACCGGTCGCCGCGAGGGCGGTGGTGACCGGCTGGAAGAAGGTCTCGCCGCCGACGGTGCAGTCGCCGCTGCCGCCGGAGGTCAGACCGATGGCCTGGCCGTCCTCGGTGAACAGCGAGCCGCCACTGTCGCCGGGCTCGGCGCAGACGTTGGTCTGGATGAGGCCGGTGACCGTGCCCTCGGGGTAGTTCACCGTGGCCTCGAGGCCGGTGACCTGGCCGTCGGCGAGCCCGGTGGTGCTGCCCATACGGAAGACCTGGAGGCCGACCGTGGCCTCGCCGGCCGCGTTGATGTTGACCGTCTGGCCGTTGCCGAGGTCGACCGTGCTGGCCGCCTGGGTCGCCGGGTCGTTGTAGTTGACCAGGGCGAAGTCACCGGCGCCGGGGAACGTGGCGGTCGCGGCGTCGACCGTGCCGATCGGGGCGCCGCCCTCCTCCTCGGACCACTCGGCCTCGGCGACACCGCAGTGACCGGCGGTCAGGAAGGCCGGGGCGCCTTCGGCGTTGACGACGTTGAAGCCGGCCGAGCAGCGCGCGCCGCCACCGAAGATGGCGTCGCCGCCTTCGAGGAAGGGCTTGAACGTGCCGGCGGACTTCTTGATGGTCGCCATGCCCGTGCCGAGCGACTTGACGGTCGACTCGATGGTGTCCCAGTTCTCGCCCGTGACCGTGGAGTCGGCGGTGACCTGGATCTTGTTCGTGCGGGGGTCGATCGCCCAGGCGGTGCCCGGGACGGTCGCCTGCTCCTTCAGCGTCGCCGCGCCCTTCTGGAGCTCGGACCAGCTGTTGTCGACCTCACGGACCTCCGCACCGGCCGACTGGGCCTGGATGATCACGTTGTTGTCGTCACCGTCGATCTCGAGGCCGTCGATGACGTTGATGATGAGCTGCTGCTCGCCCGAGTCGTAGTACGCGCCTGCGAACGCGTCGCCGAGCAACTCCTGCAGCTGGGAGGCGAGATCCCCGGCGTCACTCGCGGCGAGCGTCTTCGGGGCCGCGCCCTTCGACTCCGTCTGCGACGCCATCGCGTTGGGCAGGATGAGGGCCGCCGCCCCGATCGCCGCCACTCCGCCTGCGGCTATGAAGGCCTTACGCTTGGTGGCTCGTTTGTGACTCAACTCTTGACCTCCTGGGGACGGGGTCCGTGCCGCCGTCCGGCGGGTGAACTGGGGGCGCCTGGTTGCCAGTTGGTACGGACGGTTCCGATGGGGTGTTCAACGCTCCGCAAAAAGATTTCGATCTTCCGTTTCGCAAAGTGCGCTACGCCCCCCGTTCGGGTGCCATTTCACGACTTCCCGCCCGGGCCGGCCCGCCGGGGTGCCCGCGCTCCCCCGCGCGGGTCCGCGGGAACGATGTCCGCATGACGCTCACACACCACGGTCCAGCAGTCGGCGAGCTTTCAGCTGGCCGTCGTGGGTGAGGACGTGCTCGTCGAGGCGGCGCTCACGAGCTCGGCCGCCGGACGGCGTTCGCCGACATCTCCGGCCCGACTCCGGTCCGACACATTCAGCCACCGGCCGGTAGCCGTCCGTCCTCCATGTCGGCCGGAAAACCGGCTTCAGCGAATCTCCACACCGAATGCTCAGCGAAGTCACGGCGGGCCAGGGATCTGCACACCGGCACCCCTGCCCGCCGTGCCTTTGAGGCGGACTGTCCATTTCGTTTTCCGGCTGGCAATGAACGAGGTATGACGATGCCGCGATCCGCGTGAAGAAACTGCCCCCAAGGCGTGGGCAGGCCTGCACGGATGAGCCGTCATGGTCACCAAGTGCCCAGGTGGGAGCCCATGTTGATTGGAGGTGCGCGGCGGCGATCTGCTTTGATCCATCGCACCGCGGGAGCCGCCAAGCTCTCGGAGACGAGAAGTGGGCACCCACGTACGCGGCCGTCGTTCTGTCCCCAGAAGGGGGCCGCTCCCCCCTTATGAATAGCTATACGAAGGGAAGTTCCATCATGAACTCCACCCCCCAGGTTGAGACCGCCGAGATCTCGGACGCCGCCCTCGACGCCGTCTCCGGTGGCCTCTCGGTCAACGCCGTCGGCACCGTCACCGGCCTGGTGGACGGCATCGCCCCGGTCTCCGGCCTGGTCAACACGGCCGTCGGCACCGTCGAGGGTGTCACCGGGCTGAACACCGCCCCGGTCACGAGCCTGGTCGCCGGTCTCTGATCGAGCCCTGGCGCCGCTGAGTCCCGGAACCACCTGACAGGTTCCGGGACTCTCGGGCGCCCTGAAGTCCTTTGTCTCCTGGTGCGCAGGTGAGGGAAGTCCCGTGCAGTTCCGCCAACAGGCCCTCGCCAAACTCCAGTCACCGGAGGAACTCGACCTCCCGGTGCGTTTCGCCCGCCCGCAGGGCTGGCTGGTGCTGTCCGTGACGGTCGTCGCCATGGCCGCCGCGTCCGTGTGGGCCGTCACCGGCTCCGTCGCGTCCACGGTCAGCGCGCCCGCCGTCCTCACGCACGGGCAGGGCAGTTACGTGCTCCAGAGCCCGGTCGCCGGACAGGTCACCGCCGTCCTCGCGAAGCAGGGCGAGCGGCTGCCCGCCAAGTCCCCCGTGCTGAAGGTCGCCACCGCCGACGGCGAGACCGTCGTACGGTCCGTCGCGGCCGGCCGTGTCTCCGCGCTCGCCGCCACGATCGGCCAGATCATCCAGACCGGCGCCGATGTCGCGGCCATCGAGAAGGTCGCCGACGCCGACGACCCGCTCTACGCGACGGTCTACGTCCCCGCCGAGAACGCCGCCTCGATCCCGGAGAACGCCGAGGTGGACCTGACCGTGCAGTCGGCGCCCACCCAGCGGTACGGCGTGCTGCGCGGCCATGTGAAGACGGTGGACCGCGCCGCGCAGACCCCGCAGTCGATCGGCGCGTTCCTCGGGGACAGCCAGCTCGGCGAACAGTTCACCAAGAAGGGCCGGCCGGTGGCCGTCACCGTACGGCTGGACCGGAAGGCGTCGACCGAGTCGGGCTACGCGTGGTCCTCGCAGGACGGACCGCCGTTCCGGCTGACCTCCATGACCATGGCCACCGGCTCGATCCGTATGGCCGACGAGCGTCCGATCGATTGGCTGCTCCCGTGACCTCATCCATCGAGGGGCTGCTCCCGTGACCGCATCCCAGGACACCGCGCGGCCACCGGCACGCGGCAGACGCAAGGCCGCCCCGCGGAAGCGGCCGGTGCCCAAGGGCAGCCAGAAGACCGTCCGCACACCGACCGTCCTCCAGATGGAGGCCGTGGAATGCGGCGCCGCCTCCCTCGCCATGGTCCTCGGCCACTACGGCCGGCACATCCCGCTGGAGGAGCTGCGCATCGCCTGCGGTGTCTCCCGGGACGGCTCGCGTGCCAGCAACCTCCTCAAGGCGGCCCGCGGTTACGGCCTGACCGCCAAGGGCATGCAGATGGACGTGGCCGCCCTCGCCGAGGTGAGGGCACCGGCCATCCTCTTCTGGGAGTTCAACCACTACGTCGTCTACGACGGCATGGGGCGCCGCTTCGGCCGGCGCGGCGTCCACATCAACGATCCCGGCAAGGGCCGCCGTTTCGTGCCCATGGAGGACTTCGACTCCAGCTTCACCGGTGTCGTCCTCGTCATGGAGCCGGGCGAGGACTTCACGAGGGGCGGTCGCAAGCCCGGCGTCCTGGGCGCCATGCCCGCCCGGATGCGCGGCACCTCCGGCACCCTGCCGGCCGCCGTCGTCGCGAGCCTGCTCCTGGTCGCGGTCGGCGCGGCGGTGCCCGCGCTGAGCCGCACCTACATCGACATGTTCCTGATCGGCGGGCAGACCTCCCTGCTGGGCGTGCTGTTCGCGTCGATGGGCGCGTGTGTCGTGCTGACGGTCCTGCTGACCTGGCTGCAACAGGCCAACCTCCTGCGCGGCCGCCTGATCTCCTCCACCCTCTCCAGCGCCCGCTTCCTGCGGCACCTCCTCCGCCTGCCCGTCACCTTCTTCTCCCAGCGCAGCCCCGCCGATCTGGTCCAGCGGCTGCAGTCCAACGACGCGGTCGCCGAGACCCTGGCCCGCGATCTCGCGGCCGCCGGTGTGGACGCCGTCGTGGTCGTCCTCTACGCCGTGCTCCTCTACACGTACGATCCGCAGCTCACCTTCGTCGGCATCGGTGTCGCGCTGCTGAACGTGGTGGCGATGCGGGTGGTGATCCGGCTGCGCGCGACGCGTACGGCGAAGCTGCGGGCCGACAGCGCCCGGCTCACCAACACGGCGTACACCGGGCTCCAGTTGATCGAGACGATGAAGGCGACCGGCGGTGAAGAGGGCTACTTCCGCAAGTGGGCGGGGCAGCACGCCACCACGCTGGAGGAGCAGCAGCGGCTCGGGGTGCCGAGCGCCTGGCTGGGGGTCGTCGCCCCGACCCTCGCCACGCTCAACAGCGCGCTGATCCTGTGGATCGGTGGCATGCGCGCGGTCGAGGGCCATATATCCGTCGGCCTCCTGGTCGCCTTCCAGGCCCTGGTCACCCGGTTCACCGCGCCGCTCACCCGCCTCAACGGCGTGGCGGGCCGTATCCAGGACTTCGCGGCCGACGTGGCCCGCCTCAAGGACGTGGAGAACTTCCAGGCGGACCCGCTGTACGCGCGCCCGGACGCCGTCGAGTCCACCCGCCGCCTGCACGGCCACGTCGAGCTGGAGAACATCACCTTCGGCTACAGCCCCCTCGACAAACCCCTGCTCACCGGCTTCGACCTCACCGTGGGCCCCGGCCGGCAGGTGGCGCTGGTCGGCGGGTCCGGCAGCGGCAAGTCGACGGTGTCCCGGCTGATCTCGGGTCTGTACACCCCCTGGGAGGGTGTGATCCGTATCGACGGCCGGCGTCTGGAGGACATCCCGCGCGGCGCGCTCGCCGCCTCGGTCTCCTTCGTCGACCAGGAGGTCTTCCTCTTCGAGGGCACGGTCCGCGACAACGTGGCCCTGTGGGACCCGTCGATCCCGGACGAGGCGGTGGTGGAGGCGCTGCGGGACGCGGCCCTGTACGACGTGGTGACGCGTCGGCCCGGCGGTATCCACAGCAGGGTCGAGCAGGACGGCCGCAACTTCTCCGGCGGCCAGCGGCAGCGTCTGGAGATCGCGCGGGCGTTGGTCCGCAGGCCCAGCATCCTCGTCCTCGACGAGGTGACCAGCGCGCTCGACGCGGAGACCGAGCTGACCGTCATGGACAACCTGCGCAAGCGCGGCTGCGCCTGTGTGGTGATCGCGCACCGGCTCAGCACGGTCCGCGACAGCGACGAGATCGTCGTCCTGCAGCACGGCACGATCGTGGAGCGCGGCCGGCACGAGGAGCTGGTGACACGCGGCGGCGCGTACGCCCAGCTGGTCAGGGAGCGGTGAGATGACGTCCGTACCCGTGGAGGGGGACCTCGTCCTCGGTGCGCTCGGTGCCATGGGCACGCCCCTCGACTGCACCGGCCACACCCGCCTCGACCTCGAAGGCCCCCAGACCCTGTGGCTGGTGGCCTCCGGCGCGCTGGACCTGTTCGCCGTCGACGCCGTCCAGCAGGGCCACTGGCACCACCTGGGCCGCCTCGAAGCGGGCGCGCTGCTGCTCGGCCCGGTCGCCGGACCCCAGCACACGCTGGTGGCCCGCCCGCTCCGCGACTGCGTGGTCCGGCGCATCGGCCTGCGGGAGCTGTACCAGCAGGCCGGCACCGAGACGTGGTCGTACGACGAATGGGGCAACCCCCAGCTGGTGCCCCCGCAGACGAGTCCCCTCGAATACGCCCTCGCCCTGGGCGTCGGCCGCGGCCTGTCGATCCTCTTCCAGGCCCCGATGGCCACCGAGCAGGCCGCCGCGCCCACCGACGACGACGTGTTCTGGATGCAGGTGCCGCCCGGCAGCGTCCAGTACGGCTCGCTGTACGGCGCGGAGGCCGCGGCCGATCTGCTGATGGACCCGGGGGTCTGGCAGAGCATGGTCGACCAGCAGTACCGGCTGCTGGCCACGCTGGACCGCTGGATCGAGCAGCTGGAGCGCAGTCACGAGGACCGTACGGCCGCCGGTATCAAGGCGGGTGAGGCCGTGCGCGCCCAGGCCGACCGCACGCTGCTCGCGTCCATCGGCAAGTCCTCCGCGGCCCGGCGTACGACCGCCGCCGACGCTGACGCCACCTATGCGGCCTGCAAGGTCGTCGCCCAGGCGGCGGGGATCATCCTCTCGGAGCCCGCGCAGAGCGGCACCGAGAGCGACCGGCTCGACCCGGTGGAGCGCATCGCGCTCGCCTCCCGGATCCGCGTCCGCGCCGTACGCCTCACCGGGAGCTGGTGGCGGGAGAACGTGGGTCCGCTGGTCGGGCACCGGGCCCTGTCCGGCGCGCCCGTGGCGTTGCTGTGGCGGCGCGGCGGCTATGTGGCCGTGCAGCCGTCGTCCGGGAGGGAGACGCCGGTCGAGAAGGCGAACGCGGCGGAGTTCGAACCGCGTGCCGTGATGTTCTACCGGCCGCTGCCCGAACGGGTGCCGACCCCGTTGCGTCTGATGCGCTGGAGTCTGCACGGCACCGGTGGCGACATGACGGGCCTGCTGCTCAGCGGTCTGGTGACGGTCGTGCTCGGCTCACTCGTCCCCGTCGCGACGGGCAAGATCCTCGGCGAGTACGTGCCGAAGGCGCAGGAGAGCCTGATCGTGCAGGTCTGCCTGGCGATCATGCTCGCGAGCGTGGTGTCGGCCGCGTTCCTGCTGCTCCAGAACCTGACGATCCTCCGGTTGGAGGGCCGGATCGAGGCGACCCTCCAACCCGCGGTCTGGGACCGTCTGTTGCGGCTCCCCACCAAGTTCTTCGCGTCGCGGTCCACGGGTGAACTGGCCAGCGCGGCCATGGGCATCAGCGCGATCCGCCGCACCCTGGCCGGGGTCGGCCCGGTGGTCGCCCAGTCGGTGACGATCGGCGCCGTGAACCTCGCCCTGCTGCTCTGGTACAGCGTCCCGATGGCCCTGGCGGCGATCGGCATGCTGGTGGTCGTGGCCGCCGTCTTCCTCGGCCTCGGCCTGTGGCAGGTCCGCTGGCAGCGCCGTCTGGTGGTCCTGAGCAACAAGCTGAACAACCAGGCCTTCCAGACCCTGCGCGGCCTGCCGAAGCTGCGGGTGGCGGCCGCCGAGAACTACGCGTACGCGGCCTGGGCGGGCGAGTTCGCGCGCAGCCGGGAGCTGCAGCAGAAGGTCGGCGGGATCAAGAACCTCAACACGGTGCTGGGTGCGGTGTACCTGCCTCTGTGCACCCTGCTGATGTTCATGCTGCTGGCGGGCCCGGCACGGGGGTCGATGTCGGCGGCGGAGTTCCTGACGTTCAACACGTCGGTGACGATGCTGCTGACGTCGGTCACCCAGCTCACGGGCGCGTTCGTGTCGGCGGTGGCCGTGCTGCCGTTGTTCGAGGAGATCAAGCCGGTGCTGGAGGCGACGCCGGAGGTTCGCACGGCGAGCACCCGCCCCGGTGTCCTGACCGGGGCGATCGAGGCCCGCCGGCTGTCCTTCCGCTATGCGGACGACGGCCCGTTGGTGCTGGACGACGTGTCCTTCGACATCGGGCCGGGCGAGTTCGTGGCGATCGTCGGCCCGAGCGGCTGCGGGAAGTCGACTCTGCTGCGCCTGCTCATCGGCTTCGACAAGCCGGTCTCCGGCAGTGTCCTGTACGACGGTCAGGACCTGGGCGCCCTCGACCAGTCCGCCGTACGCCGCCAGTGCGGTGTCGTGCTCCAGCACGCCCAGCCGTTCACCGGCTCCATTCTGGACGTCATCTGCGGCACCGAACCGTTCACGCCCGAGGAGGCGATGGCGGCGGCCGAGATGGCGGGCCTCGCCGAGGACATCAAGCGCATGCCGATGGGTCTGCACACCATCGTGCAGGGCAACGGCGCGATCTCCGGCGGTCAGCGCCAGCGTCTGATGATCGCCCAGGCGTTGATCCGGCGGCCTCGCATCCTCTTCTTCGACGAGGCCACGAGCGCGCTCGACAACGAGACGCAGCGGACGGTCATCGAGAGCACTCGCGCGCTGAACGCCACGCGCGTCGTCATCGCGCATCGTCTGTCCACGGTCATGGACGCGGATCGGGTGGTGGTGATGGAGGACGGCAAGGTGGCGGAAGTGGGTCCGCCGGCGCGGCTGCTGGCGGACCCGGGCGGGCGGCTGCACGAGCTGGTCCGCCGCCAGCTGGCCTAAGGGGTTTCCCATCCAGGGGCTGCGCCCCTTCGACCCCCAGCCGCGGGTCCGGTGTGGGCTGGTCGCGCAGTTCCCCGCGCCCCTGAAAAGCAGGGGCTGCGCCCCCGGCTTTTCGGCCCGCAGGGGCCGTGTCTTTCAAGGGGCGCGGGGAACTGCGCGAGAAGCCCCCACCGGACCCGCACCCGACAACGCACCCCAGTGGGGGTACTCCCTCCTACCGCACGGACTGGCGCGGCAGCAGCGCGATCGAGGCCATCGGAACCACCGCGAGCACCATCCAGGGCACCACGCCCGACACGCCCGCGTCCATCAACGCACCGACCCCCGCACTACCCACCAGCACGATCAGCCCCGACACGGACGACAACGCCCCGGTATACAGCCCCAACCGCCCCTCGGCCGCAAGATCCGGCACCCACGCCCGCGCGACCGGGGCCACCAGCATCTGCCCCACCGTCAACAACACCACGAACCCGGCGGCGGGCAACAACCCCACACCGCCCCTCCACCCGGCGGGCAGAGCCACAGCCACCACCCCGAACCCGGCGGCGATCAGCAGCAAGCCCACCGTCATCGACCGACGCAGATCCAGCCGCTCCCCCACCCACCGCGTGACCGGCAGCTGCGCGGTCACGACAAGCAGCGACGACAACCCGAACAGCCAGGCCAGCGCCGCCTGCGACCCCATGACCCGCTCGACCTCGTCGGGCAGCAGCAGGTACAGCTGGTTGTACGCCAGCAGATACGCCCCGTACGCACAGCACAACGCCAGGAACCGCCGGTTGCGCAACAGGCCACCGAGGCCCCCCTTGACCTCGACCCGCTCCCGCCCCGGAATGTGCTGCGGCAGCAGCCAGGCGTGCCCGGCGAGGACGAGCACGAACACCCCGGCCCCCGCGAGACACACCACCCGGTAGTCCACGGCCAGCAACAGCGCCCCGATCAGCGGCCCCACGAACGCCCCGGCCTGCCCGGCCACCGTGAACAGCGCGAGCACACTCGTACGGGGGCCGCCGCCGGACTCCTCCCAGACCACGGCCTGCCGGGCGACCTCGGACTCGACGGCCGGGGAGAACAGCGCGGCGGCGAAGCCGATCAGCAGGACCGACCCGATGACCGACCAGTCCGCGTCCGCGTAGCCGAGCCACGCGAACCCGGCGATCCGCAGCACGCACCCGGCCAGCACCACCGGCCGTACGCCGTAGCGGTCGGCCAGCGCGCCGCCCACCACGAACAGGCCCTGCTGACTGAAGGTCCGCAGGCCGAGTACGAAGCCGACCATCCAGCCGGCCATGCCTATCGCGGTACCGAGATGCTCGGCGAGGAACGGCAGGACGGCGTAGAAGCCGATGTTGAAGGCGAGTTGGGTGAGGATCAGTAGCCGGAGGAGCGGGTCGAGCTTCGCCCAGGTGCCCCGCCGCGACGGCTTGGTCGGCGCGGCCGACTCGGCCGGCTTGTCGAGTGGCTCGGTGCTCCCTCCCCTCCGGGGCTTAACGCGCGGTTCCTGCTGGGGCTCGGTCATCCGGCTTCTCCGACGGTGTTGGCGACGGCGGGCTTGGGTCGCCGAACGGCCCCGGCGAGCGGGCGGCGCGGCCACCGCACCCCGCCCGCGGCGGTGACCGCCAGCGCGCCCAGGAGGGCGAGTGCGGCGGCGGGGGCGAGGACGGCCCAGGGGGCGCGCTCGGCGTACGGCTGGTTCTCGGCGAGGAGCAGGCCCCATTCCGGGTCCGGCGGCTGGGCGCCGAGGCCGAGGAAGCCGAGGGAGGTGAGGGCGAGGGCCACGCCGGGCAGCCGGAGGAGGGCGTGGCGGGCGACGGGCGGCAGGACGGCGGGCAGCAGTTCGCGGCGGAGCAGATAGCCGTCCCCCGCCCCGAGCCCCTTCGTGGCCGTGATGTGCGTGGTGGCCCGTTCCTGTTCGAGGAGGACGGTGGTGTGCGCAGCCAGGGGCACCCAGGCGACGGCGGCCACGGCCAGCGCGGGTGTCGTCGCTCCGCTGCCGGCGACTCCGGCGACGAGCAGGCCCGCGAGGACCGCCGGTACGGCGTTGACGGTGTCGACGAGGGGCCCGGAGAGCCGGGGCAGCAGTCCGAGCAGGACGCCGGTCAGCAGCGCGGCCGCGCTGATCGCGACGGCCAGGGCGAGGGTGGTGAAGGCGCCGTGGCCGATGCGGGCGAGGAGGTCGCGGCCGAGCGCGTCGGTGCCCAGGGGATGGGCCCAGGAGGGTGGTTGGAGCCGGGCGCCGGTGTCGAGGGTGAGCGGGTCGCGGGTCAGGCCGAGGGCGACCACTCCGAGCAGCAGGGCGCCGTAGAGCAAGGGGGTGCGGCGTGGTGCGGGGGGCCGGGGGCGGTGCAGGGAGTGGAGCGCGCCGTCGCGGAGGGCGGGGCCGATCAGGAGGCGGGCGGCGAGGCGGGCGAGGGCTCCGGCGACGGTGGCCAGCAGGACGAGGGCGAGGGTGCCGGCCTGGAGGACGGGCAAATCCTGGGCGACGGCGGCCTGGAGGGTGGTGCGGCCGAGGCCGGGTATGTCGAAGACCTGCTCGACGGTGACGGCGCCGCCGGTGAGGCCGACCACGAACAGGCCGATGTTGGGCAGCAGTCCGGGTATGCAGCGGCGTACGGCCTGGCGGGCGGTGGCCCGCCCGGATATGCCGCGCGCGGCGGCGGCCAGGGCCCAGGGTTCGGCGAAGGCGCCGGGCAGCAGGTCGTCGAGCATCCGGCCGAGCAGCGCCCCGGCGGGCAGGCCGAGGGCGAGGGCGGGCAGCACCGTCCACCGCGGGCCGTACCAGCCGAGCGCGGGCAGCCAGCCGAGGTGTACCCCGACGACGACGGCGAGCAGGGACGCGGTGAGGAACTCCGGCAGCGCGGCCAGCATGGCCGCCACGCTGCCGCCGCCGCGCCGCTCGTCGAGGCGGCGGTGCGCGCCGAGCCACAGGGTGCGGGAGCAGACCGCCGCGGCCGTGACCGCCGCGACGACGAGCGCGGCGGCCATCAGCAGCAGGGAGACGCCGAGGGCCTGGACGACGGACGGGGTGACCTCGGCGCCGGAGATCCACGAGCGGCCCGCGTCACCGCGCGTCAGCCCGCCGAACCACTCCCCCAGCAGCTTCAACGGGCCTGCGTCGAGGCCGAGTTCGTCCCGTACGGCCGCGAGCACGTCCGGCGTGGGGTCGCGTTCGGCCGAGCGTGCCTTGAGGACGGTGAGGGCCGGGTCGGTGCGCGACAGCCACGGCAGCAGACCGATCCCGCACAGCAGGGCGGCGGCGAGCAGGGCCCGCCAGAGTGCCCGCCTCAGCGCCGGGTCCCCGTTCCGACCAGCGTGCGCTCGTACGGGTCGAGGAGCACGCCCTGCACCGAGTCGGCGACACCGGTGATGATCCGCTGGTGGACGAGGGGGACGGTGGCATCGGTGCCGAGGATCGCCGCCTCGGCGTTCATGGCCGCCTGCTGCCGCTTGGCGGTGTCGGACTCCTTCTCGGCGGCGGTGACGGCCCGGTCGACCTTCTTGTCGCAGAGCAGGGCGAGGTTGTAGCTGCCGTCGCAGGTGAAGTCGCTGGCGAGGATGGAGACGGGGTCGCCGGTGTCGAGCAGGGAGTTGCGGGCGCCGACGAAGGCGTCGAACTTGCCGGCGAGGGCGTCGCTCTCCAGTCGCGAGTACTCGCGGACCTCCAGCTTCACCTTGAACCCGGCCTTCTGGAGCTGCTGTTGCAGCACCTGGGCGACCTCGGGCAGTTCGGGCCGGTTGTCGTAGGTCGCGATGGTCACCGAGGTGGCGTCGGGCTTCGCGGCCTTCGCACGGCCGGTCGGTTCGACACGCTTGCCGGCCGCCCAGGTCACGGCCGGCCCGAAGATGCCCACGCCGGCGTCGGCGTGACCCTCGTACACGTCCTCGGCGAGGACGGAGCCGTCGACGGCCTCGCGGGCGGCGGCCCGGAGCTTCGGGTCCTTGAAGGCGCCGGTCCTGGTGTTGAGGAGGAGGCTGGTGGTGCGGGTGGTGGCCGTTTCCCGCCGGACGCCCTGGTCGAGCGTGGACGCCTGGGACACGGGGACGGCCTCGGCGATGTCGGCCTGGTCGGTGCGCAGGGCGTTGGTGCGGGCGGAGCCGTCGGCTATGAACTTGGCGTCGATGCCGGAGGCCTGGGCCCGCCCGCCCCAGTACTCGTCGAAGCGGTCCAGGGTGGCCGCGCTCGTGCCGGTGACCTTGGTGACCTCGAAGGGACCGGTGGCCGTACCGACCGGGTTCACTCGCTTGCCGCCGTAGGCCTTGGCGGACAGGATCGCGAGGCCGGGGCTGGTGAGCCGGAGCGGCAGGGCGGGGTCCGGGTCCTTCGTGGTGACGCGCACCTGACGGTCGCCGCTCGCCTTGGCGGTGAGCGTGATGCCGGAGAGCGCTGCGGTGACCGGCTCGGCCTCGGTGGCGTGGGTCAGGGCGGCGGCGACGGTGGCCGGGGTGACCTCGGTTCCGTCCTGGAAGGTGGCCTCGCGCAAGGTGAAAAGCCAGTTCCGGTCGTTCTCGCGCGTCCAGGACTCCGCGAGCGCGGGGGCCGCCGCGCCGTTGGCGTCCAGTTTGGTGAGGCCCTCGGTGACGCCGAGGCGGCTGAGGAGGGTGGCGTCGGCGCCGTAGGGGGAGAAGTTCTCGGCGGGCGGGAAGGCAAGGGCCACGCGCAGCCGCGAGCCGTCGGCGGAGTCGTCGTCGGAGGTGCCGCCGCCGGAGGCGAAGCAGCCGGTCAGCACGGGGGCGAGGAGCAGGCCGGCGACGACGCGACGGCGGCGGGGAGAGCGCATGGTCCTTGGTTCTTTGTGAGGGACGGGAGCGGTCCGGTGGGGCGCGACACAGCCTACATGACAATGATTTTCATCTAGCTGGCGAGGGGGCGGGCGATCGCAGGCACCGGGACCTCGAAGTGCACGACCCACTCCCCGGTCTCGTCGCGCTCGTCGCACACGGCCACGCCCTGCGAGCGCCAGAAGTCCTCGGCACCGGGCACCCCGGGGTCGGTGTGCAGGTAGACGGAGCGGTAGCCGCCGTCGGCCGCCGCGAAGTCCAGCAGCGCGGCGACCAGCCGCCGGGCCAGTCCGCGCCGCCGGTGCTCGGCGCGCACGTACACGCGGCGCAGCTGGGCGGTCTCGCCGGAC
Source organism: Streptomyces sp. NPDC002787 (assembly GCF_053592095.1). Taxonomy (NCBI): domain Bacteria; kingdom Bacillati; phylum Actinomycetota; class Actinomycetes; order Kitasatosporales; family Streptomycetaceae; genus Streptomyces; species Streptomyces sp. NPDC002787. The sequence goes on from NZ_JBSFVC010000011.1 coordinate 198,605, forward strand.
GGGTAACGCTCCGCCAGCCAGCGGGGGTTGGGCGGATGGGCGGGACCTCGCGAGTCCAGTGCGCCGGTGGCGACGACCGTGCCGTCCCGCCTGTCGACCGCCACCAGAAGCACATGCCGCTCCGGGGCGACGTACGCGCCGTGCGGATCGATGATGTCCGCGTGCCAGCGGGGTACATAGCCGGTGCCGAAGTCCCGGTAGACGGTGTCGAGCATCACCGCACGCGCGCCGTCGAGGTCTTCGGGCCCCGCCACCCTGATGTCGTAGTGCTGCACCTGCGCATCATATGCAATAAGTCTGGTCATCCTGGATGGGGGGTGTGGTCGGATGGCCCTCGCCGGGTGGTGAACCGGAGCGTCCGGACGGCTGGTACACGCCCCCGCGCCACGAGCCGCCGTGCGGGACACGCGTGTTGCGGCGCCTACCGGGTACTCCGTCGGTCATGCGGATGAGCGTGGTGGATGTGGGATCGAACACCGTACGGCTCGTGGTGGCGGACGCCGAGGGCGGTGTGCCGCTGCCGGTGCACACGGCGAAGTGGCGTCTGCGGCTGTCGGAGCAGGTGCCGCCCGGCGGTGACGTGCCCGAGGAGGCCGTACGACGGTTGTGCGACGCGGTCGCGGCGGCCGCGCGCACGGCGGAGCGGTGGGGGGCGTCGACGCCGCTGGCGTTCGCGACCGCCGTGGTGCGCTCCGCGCCGAACTGCCGGGAGGTGCTGCGCACCGTGCGCGCGGAGACCGGGGTGCTGATCTGCACCCTGCCCGGAGAGGTGGAGGCGGAGCTCACCTTCCTCGGCGCGCGGCGCTGGATGGGCTGGCGGTCGGGACCTCTGGCGCTGCTGGACATCGGGGGCGGTTCGCTGGAGGTGGCCTTCGGGCGGGGCCGGCTGCCGGACTTCGTGGCCTCGCTGCCGCTGGGCGCGAACCGGCTGACCCATGAGTTCTTCCACGGGCAGGACCCTCCGTCGCCCGAGAGCGTCAAGGCGCTGCGGCGCAAGGTCCGCCATCAGTTGCGGGACGTCTCCGCGCGCATCCGCTGGGAGGGGCCGCGCACCGCCGTCGCCACGTCGCGCACCTTCCAGCAGCTCTCCCGGTTGTGCGGGTCGGCGCCGGGCCGCCGGGGGCCTTTCGCGGAGCGGGAGTTGAGGCGCGAGGAGCTGGGGCAGGCGGTCGTCCGCCTCGCCGCGCTGCCCGCGGCCGAGCGGGCCGCCCTGCCGGGTATCTCTGCGCCGCGGGCGCGGCAGAGTCTCGCCGGGGCGCTGGTCGGGCACACCACGATGAAGCTCACCGGCCTGAAGGCCGTGACGATCTGCCCCTGGGCGATCCGCGAAGGCGTGCTGCTACGGCACATCGAGGACGGTCCGGCGTGGTGGTCGGAGGTGACGCGGGACATCGAAGACACCGGGCCGGCCGGATCGAGCGCTTCGGGCGCCGTGCCCCTGCGCATCGCCGCGCCGGCCCGTTGACCTCACCTCGGCTCACCCCTCCCGGAAGGAGAACCCCATGACCCACCACGACAAGCGGCATCAGCACCACGAGCACGATCCGCGCGATCGGCAAGGCAAGAAGGACAAGCCCGACACCGCCCTGAACGAGGTCCTGCGCGAGGTGGAGGAGGCCGAGACACGCGTCGGCGAGTCCGAGAAGCGGCGCGGGCACCGAGGCGAGGCGGGCGACGCGATCACGCCCAACGAAAAGGCCCAGGAGGAGTCCCACCACGACTGACGTGCCGGCGCCGGGCCAGGTCGCGGCCGGCGCCGGCACGAGGGCGGGTGAGCGTCTCAGCGGGCCATCAGCGCGAAGACACCCCAGCCGAGGTACTCACGCTCGCAGCGCGCGTACCGGGCAGGTGCCGTGGTGAGTTCGTTCCGCACCTCGGGCGCCAGTTCGTCGTCGGGATGACGGTCGAGCCATCGGCGGAGGTTGAGCCACTCCGCCGCCCGGTACCGGTCCCAGCTGTCCTGGTCGGCCAGCACCATCTCCACGACGTCGTGGCCGAGCCGACGGAAATGCTCCAGCAGCTCCGGGAGTTGCCGGTACGCGTCCTCGGTCTCGGCGTGGCAGGCCTCGACGGTGGCCCGGTCCGACGGTTTCCGGCGCCAGTACGGTTCACCGATCAGCATCAGGCCGCCGGGGCGGAGACTGCGGCCGAGCAGTTCGACCGTCCCGTCCACACCACCGCCGATCCAGGTGGCGCCGACGCAGGCGGCGAGGCCGACCGGCTCGTCCGCGACATGGCCGCGGGCGTCGCCGTGGACGAAGGCGACCCGGTCGGCCACCCCCAGTTCGGCGGCGCGGGCCCGGGCCCGCGCGGTGAACACCGTACTGATGTCCACCCCGGTCCCGGTGATGCCGTGGTCGCGTGCCCAGGTGCACAGCAACTCGCCCGAACCGCTGGCGAGATCGAGGGCGCGCGTGCCCGGCGCCAAGTTCAGCGCCCGGCCGAGGGTGGCGAGCTTGTCACCGGTGAGCGGGTTGTGGATGCGGTGGCTGCTTTCGCGGATGGTGAAGATACGTGGAAGGTCCACTGGAAGAAGTCCTTGGGTTCGATGAGGTCATGGCCTTCTCGGAGGGCGGTCGACCGCGGTCGTCCACCGTTGCTCGAACCGTCATCTCATGCACCCCGCCAGGACTTGGGAACCTTCGGCCCGGGACGGTACAACCGTCCGCGCCGAGGCGTCCAACGGTTTTGCGCACACGGCACGGACCCCGGACAGGCGCGCACGGCACAGCCCCGGACACCTCACGCCATGTCAATACCCAGAACTGGAATTCACCTTTTCGAGTGTCGTAGATCTTGCGCGGGGCACGAAAGGGATGGCCGAGCCCGCGCCGGGGTAGTCACCGGGATCGAACGCGCCCTACCCCTGACAAGGTGGAGCCGCCATGACTCCGGATGCCCATGACCGTACGGCCCCTCGGCCCGAGGACGCGGCCACCGGCTCCGGGCCGGCGGCGAACCCGTACGCCCGCACCCACCGGTTCGGCCGGTTCACCGTGATCGAGGTCTCGGGCGAGATCGACCTGGCGTCGGCGGGCCTCGTGGCGGTCCATCTGACGGCCGCCACCACCGGGCCCGCCGAGCCGGACGTGCTCGTCGACCTGCGCCGCGTCACCTTCTTCGACTGCTCGGGTCTGCGCGTGCTGTGCCGGGCGGAGGCCAAGGCCAGGGAACGCGGCGGCCGGCTCCGTCTCGTCTCCGACCAGCCCCGGATGCGCCGGCTCCTGCGCGCCGCCCGGCTGCTGGGCCGCTTCCCACCACTTGCTGACCTTCCCCCCGCGTCGCCTCCGTCCTCCCCTCCGCCGCGGCGGCCGAGTCTCCCGTAGGCCAAGTCTCAAGTAGCAGTTCAATGAAACGATTGAAGGACCTGCGGCAGGCGCACATCCTTCCGGCCGACACCGGCACGGAATCCGAGCGATACAGAAACGGAGACGCGCGAAGTGAAGTTCCTTCTCGAGGTCGACCTGGACAGCACGGACTGGGACGAGGGCACGACCGTCCAGGAACTGGAGCGCATCCTGCGGTACTGGGGCGGCAACCTCCGGCACTGCGAGATCGAACCCGGGGACGGTCAGCCGCTGTACGACTCCGGCCACCAGGAGGTCGGCCGCTGGACCGTCACCTCCGGGTGACCGGCTGAGAGTCGTCGGCAGATGATGCCGGGGGTCGGCCGGCGGCCCCACTCCGCTCGGCCGGCCCCCGGACGGGGATCGCGTGACACACCGCGACAGGGCTCGCGCTCCCCAGCCACGGGCCCTCGCTCATCACTCGCGGGGCCACGCGACCCCGGTCTCTCGCACCGCGACGCGGTGCCTAGAAGGCGTAGAGGACGCTCGCGGCGGAGTCCTTCAGGCACTCGTTGGCGAAGGTGCGCTCGTACGCGACGCGCTTGCCCTGCCAGACGCCCTGGACGGTGACGACCACGGGGTCGTACTGCTTGGTGCACATCGCCCCGGCTCGGGCGCCCAGGGCGTCGAAGTCCCCACCGCTGGTGCGCAGTTCGGCGCAGGCGTCCACGGGCGCCGGATGCGTGCCCGAGGGCCTCGGCGCGCAGTTCAGGGTGACCGCGCGCTCGGGGGTGACGGCGATGGCACTCTCGCCGTGACCCGTCGTCAGGACGAGGGCCGAGGGGGCGTAGAGCCCGGACGCGGCGGGCTCGGGGGCGGCGAGCGCGGAGCCCGTGAGGGGACCGCAGACAGCGGTGGCCGTCAGGGTGAGAGTCGCTGCCAGGCGCGCGGTCTTCGGCATGGTGTGCATCCTTCCGCTCTGCAGGAATGTCCGGACGGCCCCGTCACATCGGTCGCGTGAACGAAGCCGGCCCGGACGGTGCCGGATCGGCGAGCGCGAGTCTGCCGGGTCGGACGCGGGAACACACATCGACCCCACAGGTTTCAGTAACTTTGAGTGTTGAATCAGTGGCTCGAAGTCACAGAACTCGACCATGAGAACCCCGATTCTGAGCGGTTCTCGATCGCCTCATGATCATGAATGGCCGGATCTCCACGGCTGGGCAATCGGCCTGAAACATTCCGCTTCGGCTCCCGACAACCCCTCGAACGGCCCCCGCGCGATCGGGAGCGGTGGACCGTTCATCCGTCCGTCGCGGCTTGGAAGAATGGATGAAGCGCCCCCTGGCGTGGGCTGGACGAGCCCCCTTACCTTCGGACGATGGCGAAGCACTGGGCGGACTTCCAGTACGAGATCTACCTCAACGGGACGGCGGGAGCCGTGCCGCGGCTGCCCACCGACCTGACCCGGCTGGAGGAGCTGGCCGAGCATCGGCTCGGTCCCGGTCCGGTCGGGTACGTGGCGGGCAGCGCGGGTGACGGCAGTACGGCCCGTGCCAACCGGACGGCCCTGGAGCGGCACCGGATCGTGCCACGGATGCTGCGGGACGTCAGTGAACGCGACCTGTCCGTCGAGGTGTTGGGCCGGCCGCTGCCCGCGCCGCTGGCGCTGGCCCCGGTGGGCGTGCTGTCGATCATGCACCCGGACGCGGAGCCCGCGGCGGCGCGGGCCGCCGCCGCGCAGGGCGTGCCGTACATCCTGTCCTCGGTCTCCAGTGTGCCGATGGAGCAGGTCGCGGAGGTGATGGGCGACGCGGAGCGCTGGTTCCAGCTGTACTGGGGGAAGGACCGTGAGGTCACCCGCAGCTTCCTGAACCGGGCGAAGGCGTCCGGGTACGCGGTGCTCGTCGTCACCCTCGACACGGCGCTGCTGGGCTGGCGGCCCCGTGATCTGGAGCGGGCCTATCTGCCGTTCCTGCACGGTGTCGGCACCGCCAACTACTTCTCCGACCCGGCGTTCCGGGCCGGCCTCGCCAAGCCGGTCCACGAGGACCCCGACGCGGCCGTGCTCCACTTCGTGAGCCTGTTCGGGGACGCCGGAAAGACCTGGCCCGACCTGGCGTTCCTGCGCGAGCACTGGGACGGGCCGATCGTCCTCAAGGGCGTCCTGCATCCCGACGACGCCCGGCTCGCCGCCGACGCGGGGACGGACGGCGTGGTCGTGTCCAACCACGGCGGCCGGCAGGTGGCCGGGGGCGTCGGGGCGGCCGACGCGCTGCCCCGGGTCGTCCGGGCGGTCGGCGACCGGCTGACCGTCCTCTTCGACAGCGGCATCCGCACGGGCGACGACGTCTTCAAGGCCCTGGCGCTGGGCGCCCGAGCGGTCCTCCTCGGCCGCCCCTACGTCTACGGCCTCGCCCTCGACGGCCAGTCGGGCGTGGACCACGTCATCCGCTGCGTCCTCGCCGAGTTCGACCTGACGCTCGCGCTGTCCGGCCACCGCACGCCCACGACGATCGGCCCCGACAGCCTCATGTTCGGGACCGACTGACAGCGACCGGGACTGCCGGGTGCGCCCTCTGTCGGCGGGCACGCGGGGGCCGGCCGCGCCGTTCCCCGCGCCCCTGAAAGACACGGCCCCGCCGGTCGACGAGCACGGGACGTAGCCCCTGCTGTTCAGGGGCGCGGGGAACGGCGCGAGCGACCACACACCACCCGCACCCGCGCTACCGCCCGAGCCCCGAAAGACCGCCCGGAGCCGGAAGCTGAAGTGCCGTCAGCGGCTGCAGCAGCGCGGACCCCGTCCCGGACACGGCACCGGTCCCGGACCCGGCCCCGGTGCCGTCGCCGGACTCCGTGGCCGAGTCGTCGCCGATGGACAGGATCGAGCCTCCCTGCTCGGCCTCGGGCGAGACGCTCGGCACGGGGGAGTCGGTCTCCTTCGCCCCCGGCGCCGGAGAGGCGTCGTCCGCGTCCGGTTCCTCGGAGACCGTCTCCGTCTCCGGTGTCGGCGCCTCCGAGCCCGAGACGGACAGCGACTCGGGGCTGGCGGCCACCCCGTCGGTGAGCCAGCGCTGCGCGCCGGAGTGGTCCCGGACCTTGACGACGATGTCGGCCTCCGGATCCGTGCCGATGGGGGCGACGGCGAGCCCCTCGCCCCACCGGGGCAGCAACTCGCCCCGCACGGTGAAGTCGTAGCGCACGTCGTCCCCGCGCCTGGAGTCCTCGTCCGCGCATGTGCCGAGGACGACGACACCGGCGTCGACCTGGGAGTCCAGGCACAGCTCTGGGTTGGCGACGCTGCGCAGCAGGCCGTCCTCCTCGTAGGACCACTTCTGGGTCCAGCCGGAGTCGCAGACCGCGAGTTCGGTCGAGGCGCCCTTCTCCGCCTTGCCGCCCTGGATGTCGAGGCACAGGTCGGCCGCCTGGTTGCGCAGCCTGGTCTGCTGGGGTGCGGTGGGCCGCCCGGCGCTGGTGGGCGGGGTCGGCGAGGCGGTGTCGGCGGTGTTCTCGCTCCCGGTGTCCGGCGCCGTCGCGACGCCCCCGGTGGCGCTGGTGGAGGCCGCGGGATCGGCGCCGCTGCCGTCGTCCGACAGGAAAGCGGCGCCCAGGACGGCCGCGATCAGCGCCCCCGAGGAGACCCCGACGGTGATGAGGGCTCTGGGGTTGCGCGCCCCGGAGGTGATCCGGCGGCGCTGCGCGGGGATCTGGGAGAGCAGGCGGTGCCGGCCGCCGTTCCCCGGGCGTCTCGAGTTGCCCTTCTGCGGCATGCGGCCGGGCCGGGAGTCGAGATAGCGCCGGGCGCCCCAGCCGAGCACGGCCTCGGCGATGACCCCGCCGAGTCCGCCCTCGAAATGGCTGAGTTGCTCGGCGGCGTAACGGCAGTAGCGGCACTCCAGCAGATGCTGCTGGACATCCGGCAGCAGCGCGCCGCCACGGCGAATCGGCACGTCCAGCAGCCGGTTGTAGAAGCGGCAGTCCTTGGACGGCGCGAGTTCCCGGTGGGCGCGGACGCAACCCTCGCGGAATTTGTCGCGGGCCTGCTCCAGTGTGGCCGCCGCGCTGTCGACGTCCAACCCCAGCAGACCAGTGGGTATGGTTATCGTTTCGGCTTCTACTTCGGTGTGCCACAGCAGGCACTGGGCGACCGCCGGGAGGGCTTGGAATGAGCGCTCGACGAGCTTGCGATTTTCGGGCGTCATGGACTTCGCCGCGCGCATACCGCGCCCGCCCGCGGGCTTCCGCAGATCCGGCAGCACACCGGACACATCGCCTTGCGCGGACCACTCCTTGACGGTGTCGCGCGCGGCCACCAGCAGCCGGGGCCGCAGGGCGACACCCGACTCGCCCCGCATCAGTCCGTCGAACACCCGGTGGAAGGCGGTCGCGGTCACCATCGAGGCGACGCTCGACCCGGTGGCGAGGCAGATGACGGCGTAGTCGTACGCCGGCTGCCAGTGGCGCGCCATCAGGAGGGCGGCCGGATCGCCGGTGCCGCCTTCCGGCCAACCTCTCAGCCGGGCCGCGAGAGTCTCGTCGGACTCTCCGGGAATCGGCCCGGGAGCGGGCGCGTAAGTGGGGCGGGGAGGGTGGGGGGTGTGCACAGAGCGGGTTCCTTCCAAGGCGCAAGATGGCACACGGAGTTCTGACCGCCTGAAAGGGCCCTGGATTGGTGCGTACCTTTTTTGGCGGGCGCCGGGAAAGCGGCCGGGGACCGAGCCGCACGATGACGTCTTCCTTGAGCCTTTTGGGCCCTTCGGCGACCGGAAAAGCCAAGTGGCCTTTCCGGCCGGGCCATTGCCCATGCGCAGGAAGTTCACCCTTGCACAAGTTACTCATGACTAACAAGGCACTTGAGCAACATCCGCATCACTAAAAGCAGGTCAGATGACCGGTACGAACGCTTCCGCTTCGCAGAACGAACGCTTCCGGTTCCGATCATCGCAACTCTCAAGCACCCCGTGTGAACCGTACGCACGCCCCGGTGGCCCTCGCACGCTCCCGGCGCACAGGTGGTTGGTTGTTCACTGAAATCGGCCATCTCGAAGGCCCCGCGCGGAACGGCGGCTCTCCCGCGCGAAACGGGCCGCCGACCTTGATCCTCCCGCCCTGGGTCGGCGGCCCCGGGGGCCGTCCCCCTGTGCTCGGCTCAGATCTGCCAGGAGCGCAACCGGTCCGCCGCCCCGTAGACGTCCGTCTTCCCGGAGAGCAGGTCGCGCGCGAGGTCCACGAGGGCCCCGTACGGCGGGTCGATGCCGACGCCGCTGACGAACATGTACGCCACGGCCGTCGCGCAGGCGAAACGGGCGTTGGCGGCCGGCAGGGGCTTGAGCAGCGCCAGGGTGTGCAGCAGCGCGGCGGCCCGCCAGGCCGGGTCGGAGTCGACACCGAGGCGCGGCGGATCGACGCGGTGCCGGGCGACGGCGGCGACGAGCGCGGAGAAGTCGTTGATGGTGGGCTGCTCGGGCATGACCTCTTCGTGTCGCTGGAGCAGCCAGGGCACATCGATATGGATGACGGGAGCCATCGGTCAGACGGCCCGTCCTTCCACCTTGACGGCGGGTTCGTCGTCCGGGAAGGCGGCGGCGAACTCGTCGGCGTGCGCGGTGAAGAACCGCCGGAAGGCCTCCGCGCCCTCCTTCAGCGCCCGGTGTCGCACTATGTCGGCCGCGGCAGCCTCACGCACGAGCGCCTTCATCGACGTACCGCGCTCCTTGGCGATCTGCCGCAGATCCTCTAGTTCGCGGTCGCTGAACTCCACATTCAGAGCTGGCATGCGCCAACGTTACCTCGCGGGTACTTACTCGTAAATAGTCCCAGGTCACAGGGCATGGCACGCGGTACCGCCGTCATGCGGCCGACGCCTGCCGAGGCGTCGGCCGCACGCGGTGACGCGGAGCCTCAGGTCTGGTCCGCGACGAACGACGCCATGCGGGCCAGCGCTGCGTTCCAGTTGATCGTGTGTTCGTTGGTCGACCAGGACTGGATGTCGTCGATGTAGCAGAACTGACCCACGCAGCCCTGGAGTTTGCCCTGTGCGTAGGGGTCCTGGATGGAGGAGTTGGGGCCGCCCGCGAGCGTACCGGCCGGCGGGTTGGGCTGGTCCGGGTCGAGCTGGTGGGCGTACCAGCGGCTGTGCTGGTTGCGGGCGTCGACCTCGCCGTAGCCGGTGACGTAGGAGATGTTGAGGGCGTTGCGGCCGAAGAGGTAGTCCATGCTCTGCAGCGCGCCCTCGCGGTACTTCGACGCCCCGCTGATGTCGTACGCCGTGGCGATGACGACCGCGTTGTTGAGGATCTGGTGGTTGGAGCCCCAGTCGTAGAGGTTGTTGTCCGGCGCGTACGGCATGCCGTACGGGTGGGCCTTCAGCGTGGTCAGGTACCGGTCGGCGCCCCTGAGCACGGACTGGCGGACCTTGTCGCGGCCGGGCAGTCTGTTCGGCACGATCGCGAGGTCGAGCCGGCCCGCGGCGGCCGTGCGGGCCCAGTCGAAGCCGATGGGGCCGAAGATGTCGGCGGTGTGCGCGGGTGAGGCGAGCACGTGGTCCTGGAAGGCCTTCTCACCGGTGGTGAGGTACAGCTGGGCGGCCGCCCAGTAGAACTCGTCGGTGACGTCGGTGTCGGCGTAGGTGCCGCCGCCGATGCCGTCGCTCTCGGAGGCGTACATCGCGGGATGTGCCTGGGCCGCCGCCCAGGCCGTGCGGGCCGCGGCGAGCGCCTTCGTCGCGAAGGCGCGGTCGTACGGGCGGTACAGACGGGCCGCGTGGGCGGCGGTGGCGGCCAGGTTCAGGGTGGCCGCGGTGCTCGGCGGGTGCAGTTCACGCTTCTGCGGGTCGTCGGCGGGCATCAGGGGCAGGCCGGTCCACTGCTCGTCGTGGATCTTGTGGTGCGCCATACCGGCGAGGGGCTTGCCCTGCGGCACCTGCATCTTCAGCAGGAAGTCCAGCTCCCAGCGGACCTCGTCCAGCAGGTCGGGAACCTTGTTGCCGCTCTCCGGGATGTTCAGGGAGCCGTCGCCGAGCTTCTCGGACTCCCCGGTGCGGGCGTGCAGTGAGCGCTCGTAGGTGCTCAGCACCTCCCAGGTGGAGATGCCGCCGTTGACGACGTACTTGCCGTGGTCACCGGCGTCGTACCAGCCGCCGGTGACATCGAGCCGGTAGTCGCAGACGCCGGGCTGGCAGGGCACGTTCCCGTCGCCCTGGTTCGGCGCCACGTCGACGTGGCCGGCGGCGCGGCCGTAGCCGGGGCGCAGTTCGTCGCTGATCGGGGTGCCGCTGCGCTGGGTGTAGTAGTACTTCAGCGAGTCGAGGCGGAGGCGTTCGTAGGCGCTCGGGTCGATGTCGAACGGGCGGCTGGTCTCGCCGTCGACGACCAGCGTGAAGCCGGTGCCGCGCTTGCGGTACGCGCCGAAGTCGATCGAGTGGACGTTCTGCCCGGAGGAGGCGTCGACGCCGCGCGGGGTGCTCGACCCGTGGGCGACCACCGCGCCGGAGGCGTTCTTCAGCTTCCAGGGCAGCTTCGCCGTGGCGTCGGTGACCAGGGTGGCGTTCTTCGGTCCGGCGGGCAGATAGGCGACCTGGTTGACGCGCACCCGGGGCCCGGTGTCGGGCTCGTACACCTCCGGCGGTACACCGCCGAGCAGCGACACGTCGTCCATGCAGAAGGTGAACGGGTCGGTGTTGCCGCCGAGCTGGAAGCCGACCTGGCCCTGTGTCGTGTCGACGGGCGAGGTGAAGGTGTACGAGTAGGAGTCGCCCGAGACGTTCAGTTGCGGGCTCACCTCGAAGTACGTGTCGTACGGCGCCACCGACAGGCCGACGATCGCCCGCAGGACGTTGCCCTGGGGCGTGCCGGAGGCGGAGAAGCTGAAGCGGTACGACTCGCCCTTGACGAGGGTGAGTTCGTTCTGGCCGACGGCGGCGTCCCAGCGGTTGGTGGTGCCGCCGGGGATCTCGGCGCACAGGCGGCCGTCGGTGAGGGCGGCGGTGACGTTGGCGGTCGTCCACCAGGGGGCGGTGGTGGTGTCGAAGGTGCCGTTCTTGACCTGTTCGACCTCCTCGGCCTGGGCCGGGCCGGTGGGCAGCGCGGTGAGCGCCGCCGCGAGGAGGGCCGTAAGGGCGAGCAGGGTGGTTCTGCGTCGTTTCACGTCTGGGCTCCTCGGGGAAGTGGGGGCGCACAGCGGTGAGGGGTGGTGACGGGATGGCGCAGGTGACGGGAGCGCGTGGGAGCGCTCCCAGATACGGTCGTTGGCCATGCTGTTAGAGACATGACAGCGCGTCAACGGTCCGGACGGGACTGCTTTCCCGTCCGGACCGAAGTGACCTCTCCCCACGCGGTCAGAGTGCGAGGACGTCCAGCCTGCTGATCCGCAGCGCGCCGCGTGCCTCGCCCGGATGGCGGCTGGTCATCCTGAGCCGGACGCGGGAGCCGCGCACCGGGGTGAACGCGATCACCGTGGGGGCGTCGGAGGCCGTGGCCCAGTCGACCTGCGTCCCCTCGGTGGGGACGTACCGCCTGCCGTTCCACACCTCGACCGCGACGGCCTCGGGAAGTGTGTGGCCCGCGTCGACCGTGAAGGAGACCTCGACCCGGTCCACCGTCCCGGGCCGCCCCCAGTCCACCGACACCCAGTCCTCGGACCGCGCCCCGCTGAACGCGGGCAGCAGGGCCGTGGCCGCCTTGAGGAAGCCGTTGGACCAGCCGGTCGCGGGGTCGCCGTCGAGCATGGCGGCGGGCAGGGTGTCCGGGCGACCGGAGTAGCCGGCGTCGGCGAAGGGGTAGGTGACGGCGGCCGGATGGTCGGGCTCGAACGCGGCGGCCGGTGTCGTCGCCCGGCCGCGCGCCGGGGTGGCGCGCACGCCCACCTTCCCGGTCCGCAGGCCATCCACCCGCGCCGTCACCTTGACCGCGCCTGCCTCGACCCCGGCCCGCACGATCGCGAGGGCCTTGCCACCGAAGGCGGTGCGGGTGCTGGCCTGGTAGCGCTCGGCGCTCTCCTCGCGGCCGTTGTCGAGCCCGGCGAGGGAGCCGCCCCGTACGTCGAACGAGATCAGATGCTCGGCGTCGGGCACCACCACGCCCCGGGCGTCGACGATCTCGGCGGTGACGAAGGCGAGTGAACGCCCGTCCGCCGCGACCAACTCGCGGTCGGCCGTCAGACGCACGGCGTGCGGCGCACCGGCCGTGCGCAGGACGTCCGTGGCGACGACCTTGCCGTTCCGGCGCGCCACGGCCTTCAACTCGCCCGGCCTGTACGGCACCTTCCAGGTGAGGTGGAGCTTGCCCGCGCTGCCGTTGGGGCTGGTGTAACTGCCGGGGTAGGGGCCGTCGGTGAAGGTCTTGTCGTCGCCGGTGGCCTCGGTGGTCTCCAGGTAGGGGCGCCCGTCGACGGTCTTCTTCTCGTCGAACCTCCGTGTCCCTAGCGACTTTCCGTTGAGGAACAGCTCGACGGTGTCGACATTGGAGTACGCCCACACCTCGACGGTGTCGCCCTCGGCGTGGTTCCAGCTCATCGGCAGCAGATGGACCATGGGCTCGTCCGTCCACTGGCTGCGGAACAGGTGGTACATGTCCTTCGGGAACCCGGCCGTGTCGACCGCGCCGAAGAAGGAGGCCTTCACCGGGAAGACGTCGTACGGCGTGGGCTCGCCGATGTAGTCGATGCCGGACCAGAGGAACTGCCCGGCGAACCACTTCCGGTCGCGGTCCTTCTTGTGGCCGTACTCGCCGCTCATGGTCCAGGAGGCGAGGTTGTTGTCGTACGAGGAGACGCCCCGCTTGCCGGGGGTGTGGTTCTCGCCGGTGTTGAGGCGTTCCGGCTCCTGGTAGACGCCTCGGGTGGAGGTCTCCGAGGACGACTCCGACTCGAAGAGGAACAGGTGCGGGTAGCGGGCGTGCAGCGCGTCCACGGACTTGGCGGTGTTGTAGTTGAGGCCGAGGCCGTCGAGCTTGGCCAGGATCAGGTCGCCGGGAGTGCCGGGGGCGGGGACGCTGCGGTGGCGGTGGGAGCCGATGACGATCGGGCGGGTGTCGTCGGAGGCCTTGACGGCGGCGATCAGCCGGTCCGCCATGGCGAGGCCGGCGGTGGAGGTGAACTCGGAGACCTCGTTGCCGATCGACCACATGAGGACGGCGGGCGAGTTGCGGGCCGCCAGCACCATCTCGGTGACGTCCCGGTCGGCCCACTCGTCGAAGAAGCGACCGTAGTCGTAGCGGGTCTTGGGGCTCTTCCAGCAGTCGAAGGCCTCCACGATCATCACGATGCCCAGTTCCTCGCAGATCCGGATCATCTCCGGCGAGGGCGGGTTGTGCGAGGTGCGGAAGGCGTTGACACCCATCGACTTCATGATCGTCATCTGTCGGCGGATCGCGTCGGCGTTGACGGCGGCGCCGAGCGCGCCGAGGTCGTGGTGGAGGTCGACGCCCTTGATCTTGTGATAGGTGCCGTTGAGGTGGAAGCCCTCGTCCGGGTCGAAGCGGAAGGTGCGGATGCCGAAGGTCGTGCGCAGGGTGTCGGTGGTTCTGCCGCCGACGCGCAGCTCGGTCCTCAACGTGTAGCGGTGCGGGGCCGCGAAGTCCCACAACCGCGGCTCGCGGACGGTGAGTTCATGGGTCGCGGTCGCCGTGTCGGTGACGGCGACCGTGGAGGTCGTACGGGCCACGGTGCGGCCTTGGGGGTCGACGACACGGGAGACGACCTCGACGTCCGTGGCCGCGCCGGAGGCGTTCACCACGGAGGTCCGTACGCGGACGAGGGCGCGCTCCTCGGTGATGTCCGGGGTGGTGACGTGGGTGCCCGAACGGGCCACGTGCACCGGCTCGGTGACGACCAGTCGGGCCTCGCGGTAGATACCGCTGCCGGAGTACCAGCGGCTGCTGGGCAGCCGGTTCTGGACCTTGACCGCGATGACGTTCTCGGTGGTGCCGTCGGTGTGCAGAAGGTCGGTGAGGTCGAAGGCGAAGCCGGTGTAGCCGTAGGGGTGGCGGCCGACCTCGGTGCCGTTGCAGTAGACGTAGGAGTCCATGTAGACGCCGTCGAACTCGACGGAGATCCGCTTCCCGGTGAGGGCGCGCGGCAGGGTGAAGGTGTTGCGGTACCAGCCGAGGCCGCCGGGGAAGAAGCCGGTGCCGCTGGTCGTGCCGTGCTGGGTGGTGGGGGTGAGCTCGATGCTCCAGTCGTGCGGGACGGCGACCTGACGCCAGGCCGAGTCGTCGTGGCCGGGCTTCGCCGCGTCGGCGTACTCGCCGGTCGGGTCGGTGATGCCGCCCGGGTTGACGAGGGCGAAGCGCCAGCCGTCGCGGAGCGGTACGGCGCGGCCGGCGGACGAGGGTCTCGCCCGGGGTGCGGCGGCCGCGGTGCCCGCCAGCGCTCCCACCATCGGGGCGGAGGTGCCCGCGACGAGTAAGGATCTGCGGGTGACGGTCATGGTGTTCCCTTCGTCGAACGTGCGGGTGGCCGTTCCGGGGAGCCGCGGAGCACAAGGCCCCACAAGCAATCACATGTGCTCGTGACCAAACAGAATCTGACGACCTGCTCCGGTGACGTCAAGAGCCCCTCCCGTCACTCGGCGAACACCGGTACGAGAAACCTCGCGAGGGGATGCGGTTTCCCGTCCGCTTTCCCGGCGGAGCACATAGGCTGGAATTCACCCGTAAGCCCGTTCGGTCCGGCGGAATGGAACTCGCGACGATGAGGAGCCGCAAGGTCACGCGTGGTGATGCACCTGCGTATGCCCTGGACGGTGCCGCCACGGCGCGGGCCGTCATGGACGGCGACGGCACGGTCGTCGAGTGGAACGAAGGAGCCAGACGTCTCCTGGGCTGGCCCGCCACGGAGGTCGTGGGGCGCCCCGCCGAGGAACTGCTCGCGTCGCAGGCCCAGTTCCCGCCGCCCCCGCCGGGCAGTCTCAACTGGAGCGGCACGCTCACACTGCGTCACCGTGACGGTCGCAAGGTGTCGGCGTGGCTGCTGGCCCACCGGCGCAGGTCCCAGGACGGGGACGGCAACGGCGGCTGGCTGGTTCTCTGCCCGCTGGACGACCCCGGCCCGCTGGTGCGGGACGATCCGCTGGCGGCGGCGATCATGGTTCAGTCGCCGTGCGCCATGGCGGTCTTCGACGACCGGCTCAGGCTGCGCGGCATCAACGACGTGATGACGGACGCGGTGGGGATGCCTGAGGAGAACCTCCGCGGACTGCACATGTCCGAGATCGTGGGCGGCCGGCAGGGCGAGCGGCTGGAGCAGCAACTGCGCGAGGTGCTCGCCCAGGGCCGCCGCAAGGACGTACAGACCTTTCTGCGGGCCGCCGACGAGAACCGCGCCCACGCCTGGTCCGCGGCGATCGCCCCGCTCACCGACGACTCCGGGGTGCCGATCGGGGTCTGTGTCACCGGGCACGACATCACCGAGCAGTACCTGGCCCGGCAGCGGCTGCAGCTGGTGAACGAGGCGAGCATCCGCATCGGCACCACCCTCGACGTCCGGCGCACCGCCCAGGAGCTGGCCGACGTGTGCGTCCCGGTCCTCGCCGACTTCGTCAGCGTCGACCTCATGCAGTCCCTCGACCACGGCGACGAACCGCACGAGGGCCCGCTCTCGCCGCCCTTCACCCTGCGCCGCGCCGCCCACCAGTCGATCACCCCCGGCTGCCCCGAAGCGGTCGTCGAGGTGGGCTCCACGGACGTCTACCCGGGCACCTCGCCGCAGGCGGCGTCCCTGTCGGTCGGGCACACGGTCGTGGCGGCGGACCCCGCCAACACGCTCGTGGACTGGCTCGCCTGGGACCCCGTACGCAGCCGGCGGGTCAAGGAGCTGGGCATCCACACCACCATGTCGGTGCCGATCCGGGCCCGCGGCACGACCCTCGGGGTGGCCGTCCTGACCCGCTTCAAGCGGCTCGACCCGTTCACCCCGGACGACGAGCTGCTCGCCGAGGAGGTGACGGCCCGGGCCGCCGTCTGCATCGACAACGCCCGCCGCTACTCCCGCGAACGCGAGACCGCCCTCGCCCTCCAGCGCAGCCTCCTCCCCCAGACCCTCCCCCGCATGCCCGCCCTGGAGGCCGCCTCCCGCTACCTCCCGGCGGCGCAGGCCGGGGTCGGCGGCGACTGGTTCGACGTCATCCCGCTCTCCGGGATGCGCGTCGCCATGGTCGTCGGCGATGTCGTCGGGCACGGCGTCCAGGCCTCGGCCACCATGGGGCGCCTGCGGACCGCCGTACGCACCCTCGCCGACGTCGATCTCGCTCCGGACGAGCTGCTCACCCACCTCGACGACCTGGTCGTACGCCTGTCCGCCGAGGCCGGCAGCGAGGGCGTCACCGGCGAGGTGGGCGCCACCTGCCTGTACGCCGTGTACGACCCGGTGACCCGCCGCTGCACCTTCGCCCGTGCCGGGCATCCGCCGCCGGTCGTGCTGGACCCGGACGGGCGGCCGATGGAGGTGGAGGTTCCGTCGGGACAGCCCCTGGGCCTCGGCGGACTGCCCTTCGAGTCCGCCGAACTGGAACTGGCCGAGGGCACGGTCATCGCCCTCTACACCGACGGGCTGATCGAGACCCGGGACCGGGACATCGACGCCGGGCAGGACCTGCTGGCCAGGGCGCTCTCCGGCCGCAAGGGCGCACTGGACGACATCTGTCAGGACGTCATCGGCTCCCTGCTCCCAGCGAACGGCGCCCCCGACGACGTGGCGCTGCTGCTCGCCCGTACGCGCGGGCTGCAGGCGGCGCAGGTCGCGACCTGGTCGATACCGGCCGACCCCGCCTTCGTCGCCCGGACCCGCCAGTACGTGCTGACGCAGATGGCGCTGTGGGGCATCAGCGAGTCGGCGTTCACGGCGGAGCTGGTGGTGAGCGAGCTGGTCACCAACGCGATCCGGCACGGCGCCCCGCCGATCCAGCTGCGTCTGATCCACGACGACACCACGCTGATCTGTGAGGTGTCGGACGGCAGCGGCACCGCCCCGCATCTGCGCCGTGCCAAGACCTTCGACGAGGGGGGCCGCGGTCTGCTGCTCGTGGCCCAGCTGACCCAGCGGTGGGGCAGCCGGCACACCGAGGACGGCAAGACGATCTGGGCGGAGATGACGCTGTCGGAGGAGTGAGACGCCGGAGTGAGACGGGGGAGTGAGACGGGCCTCACCGTAGGGCCGCAGGCGTGTGCGCGGTGCCCCGCCGGGCAGTTGTAGGGTGCACAGTCCCCCGCCCCGCCGCACGTCGTGAAAGCCCCACCGTGAACACCGCCCTCGCCGAGGTCCTGTCCGTCTTCCTGCTCGTCGTGGTCCTCGGCTGCGCCGTCGCCCGGCCCTTCGGACTGCCCGAGGCGGTGGTCGCCGTACCGGCCGCCGGGATCGCCGTCGCCGCCGGCGCCGTCTCCCCCGGCCACGCCCGTGCCGAGGCCGAACTGCTGGGCCCGGTGCTCGGTTTCCTCGCCGCCGTCCTCGTGCTGGCCAAGCTCTGCGACGACGAGGGGCTCTTCCAGGCGTGCGGGGCGTGGATGGCGCGCGCTTCGGCCGGTCATCCCCGGCGGCTGCTGGGCTCGACCTTCGCGCTGGCCTCCGGCATCACGGCGGTACTGAGCCTGGACGCGACGATCGTGCTGCTCACGCCGGTGGTGTTCGCGACCGTGGCCCGGCTGGGCGCCCGCCCCAAACCGCATGTGTACGCCACCGCCCACCTGTCGAACACGGCCTCGCTGCTACTGCCCGTCTCCAACCTCACCAACCTGCTGGCGTTCACGGCCAGCGGGCTGACCTTCACCCGGTTCGCGCTGCTGATGGCGGCGCCCTGGGCGGTGGCCGTGGCCGTCGAGTACCTCGTGTTCCGCCGGTTCTTCGCGGACGATCTGGCCGCCGGGGCGCGGGCCGCGCAGGAGGCCGTCGAGCCGCCCGCACTGCCGATGTTCGCGCTGGTCACGGTCGTGTGCACACTCGCCGGGTTCGTGGTGGCGTCCGCGATCGGTATCGAGCCCGCGTGGGCGGCGGCGGCCGGGGCCGTGGTGCTGTCGGTCCGCGCGCTCGTCCGCCGCACCACCAGCCCGGTCGCGCTGCTGCGCTCCGTCTCCCTGCCCTTTCTCGCGTTCGTGCTGGCGCTGGGCGTCGTGGTGCGCGCGGTGGTCGACAACGGCCTCGCCGACGCGCTCGGCCGCGTGATGCCGTCCGGCACCGGCCTGCTCGCCCTTCTCGGCGTCGCCGCCCTCGCCGCTCTCCTCTCCAACATCATCAACAACCTGCCCGCGGTCCTCGTCCTGGTCCCCCTGGCCGCACCGCTCGGCACGGGTGCCGTCCTCGCCGTGCTCCTCGGCGTCAACATCGGCCCGAACCTCACCTACGCCGGTTCGCTGGCCACCCTGCTCTGGCGCCGCATCGTCCATCAGCACGAACACGACGTGGACCTGGGCGAGTTCACCCGCCTCGGCCTGCTCACCGTCCCGGCGGCGCTGGTCTCCTCGGTGGTGGCACTGTGGTTGTCGTTGCTCGTCCTCGGCGGCTGAGAGGACCGCTCAGGCTTCGGCCCGCGGTGCCGGGCGTCAGCCGGATCACCGCCCTCCGCTTCGTTGCGGGCCCAGCTCGCGCTCACGGCCTGGCGGTTGCTCGACGGGTGAGGAGGGTCCTTCCGAAGGGGTGACGGGTCGGTCACGGTCCCGCAGCCCCTGCCGGTACTCCCCCGGCGGCACCCCGTAGCGCTCCCGGAACACCCGGCTGAAGTGGAACGGGCTGCCGAACCCGGAGGCGGCGGCCACGCGTTCCACGGGGAGTTCGGTGGCCTCCAGGAGCCGGGCGGCATGGAGCAGTCGGGCCTGGCGCAGGGCGCGCATCGGGGAGTGGCCGAGTTGCTCGGTGAAGAGGTGGGCGAAGCGGGACGGGGAGAGGGCGACGCGCTCGGCGAGGGAGCGGAGGGTGTGCGGTGCGCCGGGGTCGGCGGTGATCAGGTCCTCCGCGCGGCTGATCCTCGGGTCCACTCCCGACCGGTGGGGCTCGGCCCGGGCGGCGGTGAGCAGGACGACCTCCTCCAGGGAGCACAGGGCGAGTTCGCGGGCCACCGAGCCGTGAGCCACGGCGATGTCGCCGTCCAGCGGGGCGGTCGCGGGCTCCGGCGGTGTGCCCTCCCCGGTCCAGCGGGCGTCGGCGAGCATGCAGCCGAAGGCCGCGTCGACGCGTGCGCGGATGCCACCGGGGGGCGCACCGAGGGCCGACGTCACGGCGTACAGCCGGTCGCCGGTCTCGTAGGGGCGCAGCCATCCCGTCCAGGACGCCCGTGCCTGGCAGTGCACCCAGAAGAACGCCCAGTGTCCGGCGCCGGGCCGCACGGTGTAGTGCTGTGGCACGCCCGGTCCGAGGACCACGAGGTCGCCCGGGCCCGCCGCCGTCTCCGTCGTGCCCTGCCGCAACAGTCCCGCGCCGCCCGTGGTCCAGGTGAACAGCCAGCCGTCCGCACCGCGCGGCCGGTTCACGGTGTACGGCGGCCTCGTGTCGAAGTACCCGATGATCACCTGGCCCGGCGGTGGCGACGGGTCGACGGGGGCAGCAGTGTCAGGCAAGTGGTCAGCACGCACAGGCATCCTCCCGAAAGGCGGTCGGACCTAGCGTGGACCACGGTGGACGACAGTGCGAAAGGACGGACGGATGACAGCCACGGGCAAGGTCGAGTTCGAGGAGAACGGCTATCTGGTGGTGCGGGGGCTGTTCTCGCCCGCCGAGATCGAGGAGTTGTGCGACCGGTTCACGGCGCTGCGGGAGGGCGGCCCGATCCCGGGGCACTTCCAGCCCCGCCCGCCCACGGCGGACGGCCCGGCCGACCCGCTGCACGTCTACCCCCGGGTGATGCATCCGCACCGCATCGACGAGTTGTCGCTGCGGGTGCTCCTTGACGCGCGGCTGCGGGAGATCCTCGAAGGGCTGCTCGGCGAGGAGGTCCTGGCCGCGCAGAGCATGTTCTACTTCAAGCCGCCGGGGGCCCGGGGGCAGGCGCTGCACCAGGACAACTTCTATCTGCGGGTGGAGCCGGGCACATGTGTGGCAGCCTGGATCGCCTGCGATGTGATCGACCGCGACAACGGCGGTCTGGAGGTCGTGCCGGGGACGCACCGCATGGACCTGTTCTGTCCGGAGGAGGCGGACGAGCAGCTGTCCTTCGTGCGCGAGTACGTCCCGCCGCCGCCCGGTCTGACCCCGGTGCCCGTCGACATGGCCCCGGGCGACGTCCTCTTCTTCAACGGCAGCCTCGTCCACGGCTCCCAGCCCAACCGGACCGCCGACCGCTTCCGCCGCTCCTTCATCGGCCACTACGTGGGCCGCTCCACGGAACGCATCGGCCGCTACTACGACGCGCTGACGATGACCGGCGCCCCGGTCCCGCTGCTGGAGAGCGAGGGCGCGGGCCCGTGCGGCACGGAGTTCGAGCCGATGGGCGCCCACTGACCAGGGCGCCCGCCCCGGCTCAGCCCAGTTCGAGCAGGCCTCGCCGGACGGCCTCCGACACCGTGCTCGCCCGGTTCTCGGTGCCGAGCTTGCGGTAGATGCGGATGAGATGGGTCTTGACCGTCGCCTCGGTCAGATACAGGGAGGCGGCGATCGACCGGTTGCTGTGGCCCCGCGCCAGCAGCCGCAGGACCTCGATCTCCCGGTCGCTCAGGACGGTCCCCGGGTCGGCGAGGTGACCGGCGAGGTGGCCGGCGGCCTCCGGGGCGAGGCCCATGCCACCGCGGGCGGCGGCGCGTACGGCGCGGAACAGTTCCTCCGGCGGGCCCGCCTTGAGGATGTAGCCGCGGGCCCCGGCCTCCATCGCCCGTACGACGTCGCCCTGGGTGCCGGAGCTGGTGAGGACGACGACCGCGCTGCCGGGGGCCTCGGCGGTGATCCGGCGGGTCGCGTCGAGGCCGTTGACACGGGCGCCGGGGGCCGTGTCGTCGGTCAGGCGGAGGTCCATCAGCACCACGTCGGGGCAAAGTCGCGCGGTGAGCCGTACGGCCTCCTCGCCGTCGCCGGTCTCGCCGACCACGTCGAAGCCGGGTTCGCCGGTGAGGAGGGCGCGCAGCCCGGCGCGTACGACCCTGTGGTCGTCGACGACGAGGACGCGCAGCGGGGCGCCGGCCGGGTCGTTCACCGGCTGCCCGCCAGGCCCGCCAGGATGCGGGAGTCGATGGGGAGGCTGGCGCGGGCCAGGGTGCCGCGGCCGGGTGCGCTGCGGACCGAGAGCGAGCCGCCGAGCGCGTCGAGGCGCTCCCGCCCGGCGGTCAGGCCGAGGCCTCGGTCGCCCGGCTTCGCCGTCGCCGTCGCGGTGTCGAAGCCCGTGCCGTCGTCCCGTACCTCGACGGTGACCGTCGTGTCGTCGCGGTGGTCGAGGGTGACCCAGACGTGCCGGGCGCGGGCGTGTTCGCAGGCGTTGGCCAGCAGGCCCTGGGCGACGCGGAGCAGGGCGGCGGCCCGGTCCGGGGGAAGGGTGCCCGGTTCGCCCTCGGTGCGGAACACCACCTGGGCGGCGGTGGCCGTGTGGCGGGCGCAGAGGGTGCGCAGGGCGGTCGCGAGGTCGTCGTGCTCCAGGGCGGGCGGGGTCAGGTCGCTGATGATGGTGCGGGTCTCGGCGAGGTTGGCGCCGAGGGCGTCGACGACCGTACGGACCTGGGCCCTGGCGAGGTCCGGGCGGCGGTCCCAGTCGCGGTCGGCGGCCTGGAGGAGCATGCGGCTGCCGGCGAGTTCCTGGGCGAGCGTGTCGTGCAGGTCGCGGGCGATGCGGGCGCGTTCGGCGAGACATCCGGCCTCGCGCTGGTTGCGCGCCAACTCGGCGCGGGTGCGCTCCAGTTCGCCGAGGAGCCGCTGCTGGGAGCGGTAGAGGGCGACCGTGGCCCAGAGGGCGGCGGCCGGGGGGACGACCAGTTCGGGGTGGAGGGTTCCGGCGCTCCGGGCGACCACGAGGACGAGCAGTACGGTGATCACGCCGACGACGGCGACCGCCGTGCGGCCCGTGAACATGCGCAAGGCGAGGATCGCCAGCGGGAGCGCCAGCCAGGCGTAGGCGGTGGCGACCGGTGCGGGCATCCCCAAGGACACCCAGCACCACAGCGCCAGCAGCGCACCGAGCCAGACGGGCCTGCCGGACCGCCCCAGCCGGTCCCAGAGGGTGAGCCCGCCCACGTATCCGACCGCCAACAGGGTGACGAGCGGGACCAGTTGCCAGCACAGCTCGGCGTTCAGGTCGACGAGGCGGAGCACGCCGCCGACGGCGACGGTCAGGAACAGCAGGTCCGGCAGCCGCCGGAGCGACAGCGAACCTCGGCGTACGAAGGCGGGGGCGGCGATGGCGGGCACGGCGGCGATTTCCCTCTGCGACGGTCCGGACTGGCGGCGAGCTGGCGGGGCCAGCCGAGTGTAGACAGTGACCAGTGTGACCGGAGTAAAGGAATCCACCGTGCCCGTCATTCCGGGCGGGCTGTTACCGCCCGGGGTGCAGGCCGAGGAAGCCCGGCGTCGGGTCGCCCTTGACCTCGCCGAAGTAGAGGGCGAAGGTCTGCTTCCACCGCTCGACCTGGGCGCGGTCCTCCATGAAGCGGGGGAAGCCGTCGAGGTGCGCGTCGCGGTACGTCCAGATGGGCTTCAGGCCGCCGGCGGGGGTGACGTCCGTGCGGACGGACCAGCCGTTGAAGGAGCCCTGCTGGCGTTCGGCGGACAGCGCCCAGTTGAGGTACAGCTTGGCGGCGGTGGGGTGGGCGGCCTTCTTGAGGATCGCGGCGCGCTGGCCCCAGGCCATGAAGGGGTGCCCGTCGGCCACGGCCCAGCGGGTCGCGGCGGTCGAGGGCGCGGTGAGCGAGCCGGACCCGCCGACGCCGATCGCCTTCTGCCGGCCGTTCACCGCGACGCCCGGGGAGTGCGAGCCACGGTTGAACTGCGGCAGCTGCGCGGCGAACTGCGCGATCCAGTCCCAGCCGTAGGCCTGCTGGTAGAGGGCGAAGAGGTAGAGCACCGCGTCGTCGTCGTGCGGGTAGGAGGACGCGATGGCACCCTTCCAGCGCGGGTCGACCAGCTCGTACGGCGACTTCGGCGCGTTCCCGGCGACGGCCTCGACGCCGTACATGTAGCTGAAGCCGATGACCGCGACGGCCGTCCACGCGCCCTGCGGGTCGCGGAAGTCCTTGTACAGCTTGGAGAAACCGGCGGGCTTGTACGGCAGCAGCTTGCCCTGGCGCTTCCAGCGGGTGAAGTCCTGCAGCGTCTGGAGCTGGACGAGGTCGGGGACCAGGGTGTCGGTCGCGAGCTGGTTGTCGACGCGGACGTCGTGGTACTTGCTGTAGTCCACGACCATCGTCAGGTCGATGTCCGGGAAGCGGGCGCGGAACGCCTGCGCCGTGAAGTCCTGCTGGGTGGCGGTGTCGCCGCCCGCGTAGATCACCAGCTTGCCGCCCTCGGCGACCGCGTCGCGGTACAGCTCGTCGAGGGAGCGGGTCTCCTCGGAGCCGGCCGCCGCCGTACGGGAACCCGAGCCCGACACCGACGCGGCGGCGGCCTGCGCGGTGCCCGTCGCGACGAGGCCGCCGAGCGTGGCGCCCGCTCCGGTGGTGAGGATGCGTCGCCTGCTGAAGTTGCTGACCATGTGGGGGAAGGTCCTTTCCGGGGCTTGACTCGTACGGCGGCGCCGCCACGGCGGCACGGTCAGTCTCCGCGCGACGGCGCCCGCCGCGCGTCGCCCGAACGCAGCCCACCCGTTCAACCGTTCGGTTGAACGGGTGGCGCCCGGGTGGAGGCGCGGATCGTGGCCGCGACCGCCGGGAACCGGCTGGCGCTGCACGACCTCGGGCAGGAGCTGACCGCCGGCCAGCTCTCCCGTTCGCTCGCGCTGCCCGAACCGCTGCCCGTGGGCGGCGGGGTGGAGGCGCACCGCCTCCGGCGGGTGCGCGAAGTGACGGTGGCGCCCCGGACGTGTCTGCTGCTGGCCGCGGCCGTCCCGGGCGGGGGACGGCTACGGACCTGGAGGTGTGACGAGCCGGTCCGGACGTCGGCGGGTGACGGACCGGTCGGTCGTCAGCGGGGGCCGGGCACCCCGCCCTCGTTCCCGGGCCCCAGCAGATCGAGCGCCCGTTCCCAGTGGAACTCCGCGCGCCCGCCGTCCTCCTCGGCCCCGCCGGCGTACGGATCGCCGAACCGCACACCCATCCCGCGCAGCCGCTCCAGGCTCGCGCGGTACGCCGGGTGGGCCGCCAGCGCGTCGGCCACACAGGGCAGTACGGCGATGGGGACACCGAGGCCGTACGCCTCGCACAGGGTGCCCAGGGCGAGGGTGTCGGCTGTGCCGGCGGCCCACTTGTTGACGGTGTTGAAGGTGGCGGGCGCGACCACGACGGCGTCGGGCGGTGGGAAGGGGCGCGCCTCGCCCGGCCTCCGCCAGGCGGAACGGATCGGGCGGCCGGTCTGTGCCTCGACCGCCTCCGCGTCGAAGAAGCCGCCCATGGCGACGGGCGTCGCGATGACCCCGACCTCCCAGTCGCGCTCCTGGGCGGCGGTGATCAGCTTGCTGACCTCCACGGCGATGCCGGCCGCGCAGACGACGACATAGAGGAAGGGTTTCGCGCCCTGTCCGGCTCCGACTCCGGCTCCAGCCCCTGCTCCGACTCCGGCTCCGTTCGTGTTCGTGCTCCCAGTCGCAGTCACCGTCGAACCCTACTGAACCCGGCTCACCCTCCGGGCGATCTCTCGACGAAGCGTTCGACGTCCTCGGCGGTCGGCCGGAGCAGTCCGTCCCGTACGGCGAGGGCCGTGGCCTCGGCGCGTGAGGAGGCGCCGGTCTTGCGCAGCAGGTGCTCGACATGGGTGTGCACGGTGCGCGGGGACAGGAACAGCGCCTGGGCGATGGCCTGGTTGGTCTGGCCGGTGGCCGCCCGGGTGAGCACCTCCAGTTCGCGCGGGCTGAGCCCGTACGGCAGTGGCGCGGGTGCCTCGTGGACGACGACCGCCCGGCGTACGACGGCCGCGCCCAGGGTGTGGCGGCGGAGGGTGACCCGGTACCAGTCGGGCCCGACGGGCCAGAGCAGGCGCAGTCGTGTGCCGTGCGACTCGGCGAAGGCCCGCAGGAGGCGGCGGAACTCGGTGTCCTGGAGGACCGCGGCGGGGGCCCGGCCGGGGAGTTCTAGAGCCTCGTCGGCGACGACCAGGCTCGCTCCGCCCTCCGCCGGGAGGTCGTGCAGGTCGCCCGCGTGGGCGGTGGCGTCGGCCAGGACGCCCAGGGCCGGGAGGAGGGAGGCGAGCAGGTGGCGGGTCCCGGTGTCGTAGGCGTCAGGGGTCGCGGTGGAGAGGGTGATCAGGCCGACCAGGCGGCCGTGGTGGCGCAGGGCGCCCGTCACCGCGTCGCGAACGCCCGCCGGGCGCATCCGCTCCGCGTAGAACCAGCCGTCGCGGTAGCGCTCCCCCGGGTCCTCGACGTCCTCGCAGATGGAGGGCGGGATCTCGCTGCGCAGGACGTTGTCGTACCAGGGGGTCGAGACGAACTCGGCGGCCAGCGCCTCGGAGACGTCGGCGTCGTAGCCGACACCCGCGATCTGGACGTGGGTGCCGGTGACCGGGTCGATCTCCAGGAGGGTGGCGGCGTCCAGGGGCAGGGCGCGGGCGAGTTCGTGGACGGCCTCGGCGCAGGCGGAGGCGGTGTCGCGTTCGCGGGTGAGCATGCCGATGCGCGTGGCGGCCGCGATCTGGTGATGGGTGAGCATGCGAGCCTCCCGGGGCCGCCCCGAGACCGGTCAGGTCTTTTGGGCCCTAACGATATGCGCGTGGCGATGGGTGGACAAGGCATTCACCGATCCGTGACCCGGGCGTCCGCCGCTCCTCGCCCGGCGTACGCACTCGGTATTTGTACGGATGGTGGGGCGGGGCCCCGGGGTCTTTCCTGTTCCGCACAGCAGGACGCCCGCCGTTGGCGGGCCCCGTCCCCTTGGAGATCCCCGCCATGACCAGACGCCCCCTTTCCGTCCCCCCGGCCTCGCGCAGGCAGTTCCTCGCGTGGTCCGCCGGCGCCCTCGCCACGACCGGACTCGCCGCCACGGGCTGCAGCGCTCCGGAGAGCGGCTCCGCGTCGGCGAAGGCGGCGGGCGCGTCCCCCTCCGCGAGGACGCTCACGCAGATCGGCCTCGACTACCCGTTCACCCAGCTCCCGCTCTACACCACGCTGGTGAAGCTCTCCACGGCGGCCGCGAAGAAGCACGACGTCGAACTGCTGACGACGAGCGACGCGAGCAACCCCGACACCCAGGCCAGCAACCTCAACACCTGGGTCTCGCGCAAGACGCAGGCGATCGTGTCGTTCCCGATGGTCTTCGAGGCGGCCGAGTCGATCGCCAAGTCCGCGCTCGACGCGGGCCTGATCTGGGTGACGTACGGCGGGACGCTGGAGAATCAGAGCGCCGACATCCAGTTCAGCTTCCGCGAGAGCGGCACGCTGCTCGGCGAGGCGGCGGCGAAGTGGGCCAACGAGGAGCTGGGCGGCAAGGGCAAGGTGGCCTTCCTGGTCGACAACACGATCGAACTGGGCCGGGAGCGCACCAAGGGCATGATCGACGGATTCACGAAGCTCGCGCCCGGTGTCGACGTGGTGGCCCAGGAGCAGGCCATCGACCCCGACACGGGCCTGTCGAAGTCCAACGCGCTGCTCGCCAAGCACCCCGACCTGAACATCATCCTCGGCATCACGGACGCGGCGGCGTACGGCGGATTCAAGGCGTTGCAGCAGGCCGGCCGGAAGAAGGGCGACAGGAAGACGTTCGTCGGCGGCCAGGACGGCTCGGCCCCCTCGCTCCTCGCCATCAAGGAGGGCACGTTCTACCGGGCCTCCTCCGCGCTCGCCCCGCAGGACATCGCCAACGCCATCGTCGACGTGCCGCTCGCGGTCGCCGCCGGGAAGGCCGACGCGAGCGTCCAGGTGCCGGTGAAGCTGGTCCAGCGCGGCGACACGGCGGAGATCGACGCGCTGCTCGCCCAGAACGGGTAGGGCGGCGCGATGGCCGACACGAGTCCGCCGAACCTGCGGATCACGTCCCTGAGCAAGTCCTTCGGCGGTGTGCGGGCGCTGGACCGGGTGGACCTCACCGTGCCGGCGGGGCAGGTCCACGCCCTCCTCGGGCACAACGGGGCGGGCAAATCCACGCTGATCAAGTGCCTCGGGGGCGCGTTCCCGCCGGACGAGGGGACGATCGAGGTGGGCGGGGTCCCGTACGCCCGGCTCAGCCCGCGCGAGTCCATCGCGGCCGGGGTGGCGATCATCTTCCAGACGCTGAGCGTCGTGGACTCCCTGACCGTGGCCGAGAACATCTTCCTCGGCCAGGAGTGGACCCGGTACGGCCGGATCGACCGCCGGGCCCAGGAGAAGGTGGCCGCCGAACTCCTCGACCGTGTCGCCGCGAGCTGCTCTCCTCGCGACCGGGTGGGTGAACTGCCCATGGGACAGAAGCAGTTGGTCGAGATCGCCAAGGCCCTGAGCCGCAGTGCCTCGGTCCTGGTCCTGGACGAGCCCACCGCCGCCCTCTCCGGCACCGAGAGCGACGCCCTGGCCGCCCGCGTGGAGGACCTCCGCACCCAGGGCCTCGCCATCGTCTACGTCACCCACCTCCTGGCGGAGGTCGAGCGCCTCGCGGACGCGGTGACGGTGCTCCGCGACGGCCGAGTCGCCCACCACGCGGCGACGGGCGGCCACCACCGCCGGGACCTGGTGGAGGCGATCACGGGAGGACGGGGAGCCGGGTCGACGGCACCCGCCCGGAACGGGCCGACCGCGGCCGGTGGCCCGGGAAGCGCGGCGACGCCCGGTTCGGGTGCCGACGCGGGTGCCCAGGGAAGTGCGCGGGACGGTTCCGGCCCGGATGCGGACGGCACAGCGGATGCCCCCCGCACGGCCGATACGGAGACCGGAACCACGCACGGCACGGGCGCCGGGATCGCGACCGACCCGGACCACGACGACGCCCGCCACAGCGGCCCGGGCCCCCTCGGCTCCCACGACCGCGAGGGCCGCCCCTCGACGGCGGCGCACGACCGCCCCCGGCGGTCCCACGGCCCGTCGCCGGGCGCCGACGGACCGACGCCGCGGGCGACCGCCACACCTGGTGAAACGACGGCGTCTCCGACGCCCGCCCCTCCCCGCCGCTCCCCCTCCCGCCCTGTCGGTCTCACCGTCCGCGGTCTGCACGGCCCCGGCTTCGGGCCCGTCGACCTGAGCGTCGGTGCGGGCGAGATCGTCGGCCTGTACGGGCTGATCGGGTCCGGGCGTACTCGGGTGCTGGAGACACTGTTCGGCAGGCGGCGGGCCGTCGGCGGAAGCGTCCGCGTCGGTGAGCGTGCCGTCTCACCGACGCGGCCCGCCGACGCGCTGGCCGCCGGGATCGCGCTCGTGCCGGCGGACCGGCGGGCGCAGGGCCTGTTTGCGGGGCTGAGCGCACAGGACAACGTGGTGTTGCCGAGCGTGCGGACGCTCGCCCGGCGCGGGGTGCGGGCGCTCGGTGCGGAGCGGCGGGTGTTCGGCTCGCTCGCGGAGGCGGTCGGACTGCGGCCCGCGCGGCCGGGGTTGCCGGCCTCGGCGTTCTCCGGCGGCAACCAGCAGAAGCTGCTGCTCGGCCGGTGGATCAACGAGGCCCGAGCCGTCGACGTCCTGCTCCTGGACGAGCCCACCCAGGGCGTGGACGTCGGCGCCCGTCAGGAGATCTACGACGTCGTCGCCGCGCTCGCCGAACAGCGCGGCACGGCGGTGCTGTTCGCCTCCAGCGACCCGGAGGAGGCGGCCGCCCTCGCCCACCGCTGTCTGATCGTCGACCGGGGCCGGATCGTCGGCGAACTCTCCGGCCCCGCCCTCACGGAGGAGGCCCTGCTGGCGGCCGTCCACGACGCGGGGCCGACGGCAGGGCCCACCCCATCCCACGAAGGAGCAGCATGACCACCGCGACCGCCGCCCAACGCGTCGTCCCCGGCCCGCGCGCCCTGGCCGCGCACGGCCTGGCGACGGTGCGGCGCAATCCCCTGATCGTCGTCCTCACCCTGCTGGTGCTGGTGTTCCAGCTGTCCACCGGCAGCTTCCTCGACCCCGGCAACCTGCGCGGGATCGCCACCGACGCCGCCGCCCTGGCGATCGTCGCCGTGCCGCTGGCCCTCCTGGTCATCAGCGGCTATCTGGATCTGTCGGTCGGTTCGACGCTCGCGCTCGGCGCGCTCGTGGCGGGCTGGCTCGCCGGCGAGCAGGCGCAGTCCCCCGTGGTCGCCGTCCTCGGCGCGCTGGCGGTCGGCGCGGCCGTCGGTGCCGTGAACGGGGTGCTGTGCTGCTACCTGGGACTGTCACCGTTCATCGTGACGCTGGGCATGCTGGCGGCCGTACGCGGACTGGCACAGCAGCTCTTCCCGCTGCCGCTGAGCGGGTTCGGTGACGGTTTCGCGTGGCTGGGCGGAGCGCGGATCGCCGGGATCGCGGCGCCGGTCGTCATCGCCGGGGCCGTGCTCGTCGCCGGGGCTCTGTTCCTGGCGTACACACCCACCGGACGGCATGTGTTCGCGATCGGCGTCAACCGGGAGGCCGCGTACCTCTCCGGCATCGACGTCCGCCGGACGCCGTTCGCGCTGTTCGTGGTCACGGGGACGGCCGCCGCGCTGGCCGGGGCGATCAAGGCATCCGTGCTGGACAGCGTGGTCGCGGGCACCTCGGGCACGGGCTTCGAACTGACGGTGCTCACGGCCGTGCTGCTGGGCGGCGTCGCGCTGAGCGGCGGCTCCGGTTCGGTTCTCGGGGTCCTGCTCGGCGTGCTGTTCCTCGGTTGCCTGCAGAACGGGCTGACACTGCTGAGCGTGCCGACGTTCTGGCAGCAGATGGCCCAGGGCGTGGCCCTGGTGGCGGGCGCCGCGCTCGCCTACTTCGGCCCGCGCGCGACGCGGTGACCGACCGTCCCCCTCCCCCTCTTGGCCATCCCCCTCCCCCTCTTGTCCAGCCCCCTCACTCAGACACCCCGGAGAGGTCCTCGTGAGCGACACTTCCCCCACCCTCGTCCTGACCGGCGGTCAGGTCATCACCGTCGACGCCAATTTCACGGTCGCCGAGGGTGTGGCCGTGCGCGGCCGGGAGATCGTCGCGGTCGGCACCGACGCCGAGATGCGTGCGCTGGCCGGGCCGACGACGAGGATCGTCGACCTGGCCGGGCGGACCGTGCTGCCGGGCATCAACGACTCCCATCTGCACGGCGCCGCGTACGGGCTGTCCAAGCCGCCGTTCGCCCTCGACGTCGGCCATCCGGCGGTCGGTTCGATCGCCGACATCGCCGGGGCGGTGGGCGCGGCGGCGCGGGCCGCCGCGCCCGGCGAGTGGATCGTCGGCCTGGGCTGGGACCCGGGCTACCTCGCCGAGTGCCTGGCCGATCCGGGCCGGCTCCCGCACCGTACGGATCTGGACGCGGTGGCACCCGACCACCCGGTCTGCCTGACGGACTTCTCGCAGCACATGGTGTGGGCCAACAGCGAGGCGCTGCGCCGGTGCGGGATCGACGCCGGCAGCCGGGCGCCGGACGGCGGTGTCATCGACCGCGACGCCGACGGCCGGCCCACCGGCATCCTGCGCGAGGCCGCCGGTGTCCTGCTCCAGGCCGCCCTGCCCTCCCCCACGGTCGCCCAGCGCCGCCAGGCCATCCGGAACGTCGTCGCCGAACTCCACTCGCGCGGCATCACCAGCTACACCGAGCCGGGACTCGGCCCCGGCGGCTCCGAGACCCTGTTCGGCGGGCTGAGCACCGACAACTGGACCGCGTACGCCGATCTGGCCGCCAACGGCGGTCTGCACGCCCGGGTCAGCGTGCTCCTGCTGCCCGCGCCCATCGGCGGCTCCGCCGACGACGTCCGCAAGGGTCTCGCCGAACTCCACCGGCCCGAGTCCGCCGACCCCCGGCTGCTGAACGCCATCGGCGTGAAGATCTTCGCCGACGGGGTGCCGCCGAACCGTACGGCCTGGATGAAGGAGCCCTACCTCGGCGGCGGTCACGGTTCCCTCTGCGTGCACGGACGCACACCGGAGCTCCAGGTCGACGAGCTGTTCGACATGATCCGGGTCGCGCACGAGGCCGGTTACCAGCTGGGGGTCCATGTCACCGGTGACCGGGCCATCGACCTCGTGGTGGACGCGTTCCTGGCGGCGCAGGGGGCCGCGCCGCGCACCGACGCCCGGCACTACGTCATCCACGGCGACTTCATCGGCGCCGACAGCCTCGCGCGGCTGGCCGCGCACGGCTACGGCGTCAACATGAACCCGGCGATCAAGTGGACGATCTCCGACCTGATGGCGGAGGTCGTGGGCACGGAACGCTCGGCGTACCAGTGGCCCGCGCGCTCGGCGTTCGACGCGGGCGTCGCGGTGTGCGCCAGCTCGGACGCGCCGATCACCGAACCCGACTGGCGGCAGGGCGTCGCCGGGATGCTGCTGCGCGAGTCGAAGGCCAGCGGCCGGGTCAGCGGGCCGGAACAGCGCGTGGAACTCGCCGAGGCGCTGCGGGCGTACACGATCAACCCGGCGCGGCAGGACTTCGCCGAGGAGTGGAAGGGGTCCGTGGAGGTCGGGAAGGTTGCCGACCTGTGCGTCCTGGACCGGCCGCTGCTGGACCTCGACCCGCGTGAGATCACCCGGGTCCGGGTCGACATGACGGTGTTCGACGGCGGGGTCGTCTTCGAGCGCTGAGCCGGGACGGGCGCGCACACGGCCGGCGCCGCGAGAGCGGCGCCGGCCTCGGCGTGCCGTCAACTCCTCAGCGCGTCAGCCCGTCAGGGCCTCCACCCGTCGCATGACCTCCTTGCAGAAGGCGCCCACCTCGTCGGCGTCGTCGATGAACTGGTTCGGCTTGACGCAGAAGGTCGTGAAGCCCTGCTCCAGCTGCTCGGGGATCGAGGCGAGGGCGGCGCCGAGGTCCGCCGGGGAGTGGTCGTCGGGGAAGACCGCCTGGGTGCCGCCGATCATCTCCAGCTCGGTCGTGTCCCGGCCCGCGGCGGTCATCGCCTCGTCGAGCGCCTTCAGGTCCTCCGGGGTCGGCCGGCCGAGCGGGTGGAAGCCGTGGCCGTAGCGGACCAGTCGGCGCAGTACGGGTCCGTGCAGGCGCTGTCCGCCGAACCACAGACGTGGGCCTTCCCGGCGGTACGCCTTGGGCTCGAAGTACACGTCCCGGAACGGGTAGTGCGCGCTGTCGTGGGAGATCGGGGACGGCCCCCAGGCCTTCGTCCAGACCTCCAGGTGCTCGTCGAGCAGCTGACCCCGCTTGCCGAAGGGCACGCCGAGCGCGTCGTACTCGTCCTTGCTCCAGCTGACCGTGGGCTGGACCAGCAGCCGTCCGTCGCTGAGCAGGTCGAGGGTGCCGAGTTCCCGGGCCATCAGCAGGGGATGGCGCAGGGGGGCGAGGACGGCCGCGGCGGCCAGGCGGAGGCGCTCGGTCACGGAGGCGATGGAGGCGAGGAGGAGCAGGGAGTTGGGCCAGGGGGTGTACGGGTCCTGGTTGCCGGGGAGGGCGTAGTCGCGGGGGTTGCCCATGATGCCGTCGGCGGCGGCGTCGGGGCCGAGCACGATGTGTTCGCTGACCATGACGGAGTCGAACCCGGCGTCCTCGGCCTCGCGCGCCCAGCGTACGGCGGTGGGCAGGTCGGCCCGGCCGCCCGTGAGTGTCCAGTTCTCGCTGAGGACCAGCAGCATGCGGGGGGTGGTGCTCATGGTGGATTCCCTCTCCTCCGTACAATTTGATCCCGAATGACCGACCGAGCGATCCAAGGAGCACCCGTGCCCGGCCAGCGATCCATCACCGAAGCCGAGAAGCTCGCCGCGGCGAAACTGGGGGACTTCCCCATCCGCCGGGACCAGATGGCGGCGGTGGCGAACATCTACCGGGCCGCCTCGGCGGTGCGGCAGCACCTGGAGAACTCCGTGCTGCGCGGCTCCGACCTCACCTGGACGGCCTTCGTGGTGCTGTGGGTCGTGTGGGTGTGGGGGGAGTCCGAGACGCGGCACGTGGCGGAGGAGGCGGGCATCTCCAAGGGCACGCTCACGGGTGTGGCGCGCACGCTGGAGTCGCGTGGGCTGCTGCGGCGGGCGGACCATCCGACGGACGGCCGACTGGTGCTGCTGGCCCTCACCGACAAGGGCGAGGAGCTGATGCGGCGGGTGTTCCCGGCGTTCAACGAGGAGGAGGCCTTCGTCACCGGGCAGCTCAGCGACACGGAGTGCCGGAGCCTCGCGGAGGGGCTGCGCAGTGTCGTGCTGCAGGTCGAGGAACACGGCGAGGAGCGCCGTCGGACCCTGTTGAACGGCGCCGAGCCCGCGCCGCGCCGCAGTGGTCGCCGTCCGAAGGCCTGACGCCCCAGCGCCCGGCGCACCTGTCCGTCCACGCCCGCGACCCTTTCATATTGTTTGGATTCAAACAAGGTAGGTGGGCGCGGAACCAGGGTCAAGAGCCGCCGGTAATTCGCTTGCGGGGTGGGGCGCCCGGCCCCAGGATCTGCCCATGTTCATCATCGACGCCTTCCTGCCGCTGTCCCTCGCCGCCGCGTCGCCGGTGCGGGGTCAGCAGCAGTCCGGCCGACCGTGGGGGCCGACACCGCCCCGGTCGTGACGGCCGCGCTCGTCGCGGGGCTCCTCGCCGGCTATGGCATCGCCATCCCCGTCGGAGCCGTCGCGACCTACCTCGTCTCCCTCACCGCCCGTACGTCCCTGCGGACCGGGGCCTCGGCCGCACTCGGCGTCGCGACGGCCGACGGCCTGTACGCCCTGCTCGCCACCCTGGGCGGTACGGCCCTCGCCACCGCGTTGCAACCCGTGCTGGTGCCCCTGCGCTGGGCGTCCGCCCTGGTGCTCCTCGCCCTGGCGGCACGCGGCGCGACGACGGCCCTCGGGCAGTACCGCGCCCGGCGGCTGAGCACCCGACAGCGACAGGACCCGGTGGGCCCCGCCCGCGCCTACGCCACCCTGCTGGGCATCACCCTCCTGAACCCCACCACGGTCGTCTACTTCGCCGCGCTGGTGCTCGGCAGCCGCGCCACCGACGCCGTGCGCCCCCTGGAGCAGGCGGTGTTCGTCCTCGCCGCGTTCCTCGCCTCCGCCAGCTGGCAACTGCTGCTCGCGGGCGGCGGCGCGCTGCTCGGCCGGGCACTCACCGGCCACCGGGGACGTCTGGTGACGGGTCTCCTGTCGAGTGCCGTGATCGCGGTGCTCGCGGTGCTGATGCTGGAGCCGTCACATCTGCTCGCCGGCCTCCGCCAGTGAAGTGGCGGCAACGGCCGCACACTTCACGCTCGGCGTCACCGCACGCGCACCCGCAAGTCCCGTGCGGGCAGGTGAGGATGAATCCGGCCGGGGCAGGTGTTGTACGCCGGGACAGCCTCGGTACGCGACAGCAAGGGACGGTTGCCATGCCTCTGGAGGGCGAGTACGTGCCCAGCCCCACGCAATGGGTGCGGGAACAGGTCGAGTTGTACGAGAGCTCGGGTGGCACGAAGGGCACCACACTGATGGACACGGGCCTGCCGGTCATCGTGCTCACCACCCGCGGCGCGAAGAGCGGGAAGATCCGCAAGACTCCGCTGATGCGGGTGGAGCACGACGGGCGGTACGCGGTCGTCGCCTCGCAGGGCGGCGCGCCCAAGCACCCGGTCTGGTACCACAACCTCAAGTCGGACCCGCACGTGGAGCTCCAGGACGGGCCTGTGCGGCAGGACTTGACCGCGCGCGAGGTCACCGGCGAGGAGAAGGCCGAGTGGTGGGAGCGGGCGGTCGCCGCGTATCCGCCGTACGCGGACTACCAGGAGCAGACGGACCGGGAGATTCCGGTCTTCGTGCTGGAGCCGGCGGACGGATAGGGATTCCCGGCCGGTGGTGGGCTGGAGGCCCGCGGAAAAACTTCGATGGATCGCGCATGATCCATCTCGCACCGGGCACCTGAGCCTCAGGCCCCGCCGCGTTCCCCCGTCGCGGCGGGGCTTTCCCCTGTCCGCTCGCCGTGCCCCGCCTTCTCCGTGACGTCGAGGAAGATCTGGTCGGCCTCGCGGACGACATGGGCGATGGAGCGCTTGATGCGTACGGCGACCTCCTCGACCTCCTCGCTGTCGAGGCCGGGGACGAGGTCGACCCGGGCGGCCACGAGGGTGGAGTCCAGGCCGAGTTGCATGGTGAGCAGGGCCTCGACGCTGTCGATCTCGGGCTGCGCCTCCAGCAGGGCGCGGATCCTCCGGCTGGGTTCGGGGTCGGCGGCGACCCCGATGAGCTGTTCGCGGGCGTCGCGGCCGAGCCAGTAGGCGACGTACACGAGCAGCGCGCCGATCGCGAAGGAGGCGGACGCCTCCCAGAGCACCTGGCCGGTCACCATGTGCAGGGCCATCCCGGCGATCGCGAGGGTCACGCCGAGCACCGCCGTGCCGTCCTCGGCGACGACCGTACGCAAGGCCGGGTCCCGGAGTCCGCCGACACCGCCGCCCTGCCTCCGCACCTGGTGCAGGGCGCGCAGCAGTGAAGCGCCCTCGGAGAGGAGCGCGACGCCGAGGACGGCGATGCCGACCACATAGCCGTCGTAGGACTCCTCGCCTCCGGTCGTCAGGGCGTGAAACGCCTGGTAGAAGGAGAAGCAGCCGCCCATCACGAAGATGCCGACGGCCGCGAGCAGGGACCAGAAGAAGCGCTCCTTGCCGTAGCCGAAGGGGTGCCGGCTGTCGGCGGGGCGGCGGCTGCGACGCAGCGCGGCGAGGAGGAAGACCTCGTTCATGCTGTCGGCCACGGAGTGGGCGGCCTCCGAGAGGAGGGCGGGCGATCCGGCGAGGAGTCCGCCGATGGTCTTGGCCACGGCGATCAGAAGGTTCGCGCCGAGGGCGACGAGGACGGTGATCCGGGTCCTGCGGTCCGCTCGTGTCTTCCCCTCCTCGTGCGTCCGCGGTCCTTCGAGAACCGCCTCGCCCCGGTCTTCCGTCGTCTCCGTGTCCTCTGGTGTCCGCGTCACTTTCGCCGCTTGCCCCGACCGGTCGCGCTCACACCGTGGGGGTCGCGGAAATCGGGGAACTCTCATCAGGGCACATGTATCCGGACAGCACGGGAGGACGGACGGCATGAGTGTCGGCGAGGGCAACGAGGCGTACGGCAGGAAGGCGTTCAAACGGTCCCGGAGTCACTTCACGGACCGGATCACCGCCGACGGCCGGGACGGCTGGCCCGTGGAGGCGGGCCGCTACCGGCTGGTCGTCAGCCGGGCCTGCCCCTGGGCGAGCCGGGCGGTGATCTCGCGGCGGCTGCTGGGCCTGGAGGACGCCCTGTCGATGGCCGTGGCCGACCCGATCCAGGACGACCGCAGCTGGCGGTTCACCCTGGACCCGGACGAGAGGGACCCGGTGCTCGGCATCGGGTTCCTGAAGGAGGCGTACGACGCGCGGGAGAGCGGTTACCCCGGCGGGGTCAGCGTGCCGGCGATCGTCGACGTGCCCAGCGGGGAGCTGGTCACCAACGACTACCAGCGGCTCACCCTCGACCTCGCCACCGAGTGGACGGACCTGCACCGTGAGGGCGCGCCCGACCTGTATCCGGTGGCCCTGCGCGAGGAGATCGACACGGTGATGGCGGAGGTCTACGAGGACGTCAACAACGGCGTCTACCGGGCGGGCTTCGCGACCGGGCAGGAGGAGTACGAGGAGGCCTGCGCCGGGGTGTTCCGGCGGCTGGAGGCGCTGTCGGAGCGGCTGGCGCGGCAGCGCTATCTCGTCGGGGAGAGGATCACCGAGGCGGACATCCGGCTGTTCACCACGCTGGTGCGTTTCGACCCCGTCTACCACGGTCACTTCAAGTGCAACCGCTGGAAGCTGACGGAGGACCCGGTGCTGTGGGCGTACGCCCGTGACCTGTTCCAGACCCCCGGATTCGGGGACACCGTCGACTTCGACCACATCAAGCGGCACTACTACCAGGTGCACACCGGCATCAACCCGACCGCCATCGTGCCGCTCGGGCCCGATCTGGCGGGCTGGCTCACGCCCCACGGCCGCGAGGACCTGGGCGGCAGCCCGTTCGGCGACGGGACTCCGCCGGGGCCGGTGCCCGCCGGCGAGGTCGTGGCCCCGACGGGCCGTCCCCGAGCCGGCGACATCCCGACGTGAAGGAGGAAGACCCCATGTCCAAGAAGAAGAAGCTCCCCCTCGCCTACAAGCCCCTCGGCTTCGCCCTCGGCTGGTCGAGCGGTGCGCTGGCCTCCCTGGCGTTCCAGAAGGTCTGGAAGGTGATCCGCCACGAGGACGACGCACCGGACGCGCTGGACCGGGACCGCGGCTGGGGCGAGGTCCTGCTCGCGGCCGCCATCCAGGGGGCGATCTTCGCGGTCGTACGCAGCGCGGTGGACCGCACGGGCGCCAAGGCCATCGAGCGGTCCACCGGGGTGTGGCCGGCCGCGGAGAAGGGCGGCCGGGACTGACGTTTCGGGCGGCCTGTCCGGCGGATCCCGCGCGAGCCGCCGGACAGGCCCTTTTTTCTGGCCGGAAGGTGTACTAGCTAGCCCTGCTTGGGCGCCGTGGGGTGTTCGCGGCGCAGGGTGAAGGAGTGGCCGGCCGGGTCGGAGTAGCCGCGCTCCTCGAACGGCCCGCTCGCCTCCTTGGTGTCCACCGGGCGCCCGCCGAGGGAGACGATCAGCCGCTCGGCCCCGTCCAGGTCCTCGACATAGAAGTCCAGGTGGGCCTGGAGGGAGTTCTCGGGGCGGGGCCAGCTCGGCGGGGTGGCGTTCACGTCCCGGCGGAACGCCATCCGGGCGCCGCAGGCACCCTTGATCTCGACGCGGTTGGCCGTCGCGTCCGTCTCCTCGGCGTCCAGCAGTTCCTTGTAGAACACCGCGAGTTTCTCCGGCTCGGCGCAGTCCAGCACCACGAGGCCCGCCTGTACCAGTGCCATGTCTCCTCCGTACGGGATCCCGGGCGCGGGGGAAGGTCCGCCGCCGCCCATACGCTCCCCGGGTACCCGCCGGCTACAGGTTCAGCCGCAGTGTGAGCGCCTGGGGCCGGAACGACTCGCGTTCGTAGAACCGGATGCCGTCCGCGTTGGCCGCCGAGGCGGTGACCTCCGCGTGCGCCGCGCCCTCCTCCCGCGCCCACCGCAGGAACCTCTCGACGACCCGGGCGCCGACCCGGGCGCGCCGGTGTTCGGGCCGGACGTACAGCGCCATCAGGGTGGCCGACCGGACGGGCCGCAGGGCGGAGGGCCCGGACATGGATCCCGACAGATGGCCCACCACCTCGCCGTCCCGCAGCGCGGCCAGCAGCAGCCGGCCGGGGTCCCGGAGAGCGGCCGTGAACGCCTCGGCGCCGTGCAGGCGCGGCCAGTCCACGTTCAGGGTCGGGTCCCGCTACCCGCCGTCCTCGGCGAACAGCAGGGAACTGGAGACGACGATCCCCGCCACGTCCTCGTCACGGGCACGCCGCACGATCACCTCTTGCTCACTCATGGACGGGAACCTAGCGGCAGGGACTGACAGCCCCGCCGACCTACGGGCCCTCGACCCCGACTGGACTTCTTGGACAGTCGTCCAGGTATAGTGGACATCTGTCCAAGAAGTGGGAACATCGAGTGAACGACGGAGTCTGTTGACCATGGAGATCCTGGCGAGCGTGCTGGTCGCGCTGGTGGCGGTGCTGCACGCGTACATCCTGGTGATGGAGATGTTCCTGTGGCAGAAGAAGCAGGGCATGGCGTTCCACGGGCTGGACGCGGAGATGGCGAAGCGGACCGCCTCGCTGGCCGCCAACCAGGGGCTCTACAACGGCTTCCTCGCCGCCGGACTGGTGTGGGGCCTGATCGCCGACGACCCGACCGGCTACCGCGCGCAGATCTTCTTCCTCGCCTGCGTGATCGTCGCCGGTGTGTACGGCGCCGCCACCGCCAACCGCCGCATCCTCGTCGCCCAGGCGCTCCCCGGGGCCCTCGCCCTGGCCGCCGTCCTCGTCGCCGGATGACCCGGGAGGACGCCCGGACCCCTGAGGACCCCCGGGCCGCCCGTACCCGGGCCAGGCTGCGGGAGGCCCTCCTCGACGAGTGCGCCGTCCACCCGCTGCACGAGGTCAGCGTGGCCGCTCTGGTCCGCCGGGCCGGGGTCGGCCGGGCCACCTTCTACGTGCACTACCCGGACCTGGAGGCGCTGGCCGTCGACGCCTGCGCCGATGTCGTACGCGAGGCCGTGGAGGCCCTGCACGCCTGGCGGGGCCGCCCCGACCCGGTGCGGGCGCCCGCCGCGCTGCCGGAGTTCTTCGCCGGCCTCGCCCCGCACGCGGCCCTCTACCGCGCCCTGCTGGCGCCCGGGGGCGGCGGGCCGCTCGGCCGGGTCCTGCACCGGGATCTGCGCGCCTACAGTCTCCGGGAACGTGAGCTCGCGGGCGCCGCGGACGCCCCGCTGGTCGCCTCGGCCGTGGCGGCCACCTTCGCGGGGGTCCTCGCCGACTGGCTGCACGGGCTCCTCGACGGCACTCCGCGGGAGATCGCCGACCAGGCGTGGCAACTGCTGGTGGCGCTGCACCGCAGCCGGTGAGCGGGCGCGCGCCTGTCGGGGTGGACCAGGGTTCACTTGCAGCCCACGCCCTCGGCCACCGCCGGCCAGGCCTCGACCCCGTCGGGGGTGCGGACGTACGCCCTCGACGGGTCGTCCTCGACCAGCCACAGTGCCCGGTCCTCGTAGCGGTAGCCGGTGTCGTGTGCGTCGGCGGGCATGCGGACGTCGCCGTCGTAGGCGGAGGTGAGCATCCCGTCGGGAAGGACGCCCCCGGGGTCGCGGCCGTAGCGGTGGCCGTTCCCGTTCTCGCCCTCGCCGGTCGACAGGAAGTGGGCCCGCTGCCAGTCGCAGTGCTCCGGGCCCTCGGAGCTGCTGACCGTGGTGGTCGCCACCCGCCGGCCCTCGCGGTCCGTCCAGATCTCGTACCCCTCGGCCGCGGTGTAGTCGGCCGGGAGTTCCGCCGGATCGCAGGAGGCGCTGGTCTCCGGTCCCCAACCGGGGCTGTTCTCACGGTCCTTGGCGACGATCACCGCGACCTTGGTCCGGCCGTCGACGTCGTAGGAGAAGAGGACGCGGTCCTTCTCCTCGCGCTCCACGCGATAGCCGTCCCGGGGGACCTGGGGCACCTCGATGTCGAAGTACGCCTCCAGGCCTTCCTCGGGCGTGTCACCGCCGTCGCTCTCGCCCCAGGAGCCCGGTCCGCCGCTGCCGTCGTGGATCCCGCCGTCGCACTCCAGTGCCCGGCCGGCCGCGCCCGACTCGGTCCGGACCGCCTCCGCACCGTCCTCGTCGACCGCCTCGCGCGGCACGTACAGCGGCCCGGCGTACGGCGTGGCCGGTGCCCCGCCCGTCACCACGAGGTCGCCCTCGCCTCCGGCCCCGCATCCCACCGCCGCCACGGCCATCACGACCGCCGTCGCCGCGAGTCCCCCGCGCATCTCCACCCCCGTGCTCGTTCACACACTCCGTGTCCCTCCTCCGACGCCGAAGGGACCCAGGACGTTCGACGGCCCTGTGGGTGACCTGGAGTCCAGGTCACCCACAGGGCCGGGGTCACGCGGGGAGGACGTGCCCCGGCGGGAGATGGCTCCTCGGGACGTCCGCCGCGGTCAGAAGGTGAGCACCGGCTTGATGCTCTTGCCGCCGCTCATGTCGGCGACCGCCTGGTCGATGTCCTCGAACTTGTAGCGGCTGATCAGCCGGTCGAGCGGGAGCTTGCCCTCCTTG
Organism: Streptomyces sp. NPDC002787; assembly: GCF_053592095.1. Lineage (NCBI taxonomy): Bacteria > Bacillati > Actinomycetota > Actinomycetes > Kitasatosporales > Streptomycetaceae > Streptomyces > Streptomyces sp. NPDC002787. Next base: position 239,586 of record NZ_JBSFVC010000011.1, read on the forward strand.
ACGAGCTGGACGAGGACCGGGATGGCGGTCTGGATCTCGTTGTCGCCGAGGGTCAGGCCGACGACGCGCTTGCCGCCGAGCATGCCGTTGACGTCGAGGGAGACCTCGGTGCCGAACGGCGGGGCACCGACGATGACGAGGGTGCCGCGCGCGGCGAGCGCGTCGACGCCCTTGCGGAGCACGAAGACGCTGCCGGTGGTCTCGACGGCGCCGTCGGCGCCCCGGCCGCCGGTGATCTCCATGATCGCCTCGGTGATGTCGGCGACCTCGCCGCCGTTCACCGTGTGCGTGGCGCCCAGCTCCTTGGCCAGCTCCAGGCGCTCGGCGACCTTGTCGACGGCGATCACCGTGGTCGCGGGGGTGAGGGCCGCCGCCATCACGGCGGAGAGGCCGACCGCTCCGGCGCCGAGGACGACGACCGTGCTGCCCGCGCGGGGCTCCAGCACGTTCCAGACGGCGCCGACACCGGTCTGAACGCCGCAGCCGAGCGGGGCGATGGAGTCCAGCGGTACGTCCGGGTCGACCTTGACGAGGCCGCGCTCGTCGACCAGTGCGCGCTCGGCGAACGAGGACTGGCCGAAGAAGTGGCCGCCAAGATCCTGGCCCTCGCGGCTGATGGTGCTGGTGCCGTCGGCGCGGCGGCCGCCGAGCAGGTTCAGCGGGAGCCAGGTGGCGCAGTACGCCGGGTGTCCGTCACGGCAGTTCTGGCAGCTGCCGCAGGACGTGAAGGACAGGACGACATGGTCGCCGGGCGCGACCGAGGTGACGCCCGGGCCGACGGCCTCGACGACACCGGCGCCCTCGTGGCCCAGGACCCCGGGGAGCGGGAAGGGCAGCGCGCCGGTGGCGACGGTGAGGTCGGTGTGGCAGAGCCCGGCGGCGACCATCCGGACCAGGGCCTCGCCCGGTCCCGGCTGGTCGAGGACGACCTCGGAGAGGGTGAAGGGCGCGCCCCCGGACTCGACCACTGCGGCACGTGTGGTGGTGGACATGCTCAAACTCCTTGTTTGTCCGTGAGCCTCCGGAGCGGGCCTGAGGCTCACAAGTGATCCCGGGGAGGTGCTCAGTCGAGCGAGACGACGACGGACTTGACCTTGGTGTAGGACTCCAGGGCCTCGGGGCCGTACTCGCGGCCGAAGCCGGAGGCCTTCACCCCCCCGAAGGGCACGGCGGGGTCGAGCATCGGCCAGTCGTTGACCCAGACGATGCCGGCCTGGAGGCGGTCGGCGACGCGGTGGGCGCGGGTGACATTGGTGGTCTGGATGCCGGAGGCCAGGCCGTACGGGGTGGAGTTGGCCAGCTCGACGGCCTCGTCCTCGGAGTCGAAGGGCTGCACGGTGAGGACCGGCCCGAAGACCTCCTCCTGCACGACGCGGGAGTCGTTGGCGAGGTCGGCGATGACGGTGGGCTTGTAGTAGTAGCCGCCGTTCAGGTCGAGGCGCTCGCCGCCGCAGACGATGCGGCCGCCCTCCTTGCGGGCCAGCTCGACGTACTCCTCGACCTTCTTCAGGTGCCGCTCCCCCGCCATCGGGCCGATGACGGTCTCGGGCTGCCGGGGGTCGCCGAGGGGCACGCCGGGCACGGCGTCGGCGAGGATGCCGACCACGGTCTCGTACACCGGGCGGGCGACCAGCAGGCGGGGACCGCCCATGCAGAACTGGCCGGTGTTGAAGACGAAGCCCTTGATGATGGCGCCGATGGCCTTCTCGATGTCGGCGTCCTCGAAGACGAGGTGCGCGGCGTTGCCGCCGAGCTCCATCGTGACCTGCTTCAGGCCCTCGCCGGCGACGCTCGCCGCGTGCCGGCCGGTCGCGGTGGAACCGGTGAAGGCGATCTTGTCGACGCCGGGGTTGCGCAGCAGCGCCTCACCCGCGACGGGGCCCGTGCCGGTGACGACGTTGTAGACGCCGTCCGGGACACCGGCCTCCTTGAGGAGGTTCGCCATGTAGAGGGCGCTGAGCGGGGTCTCCTCGGCGGGCTTGTGCACGACCGTGTTGCCGGCCGCGAGCGCGGGGGCGATCTTGCTGCCGGCCAGGATCAGCGGGAAGTTGAACGGGGTGATGGCGGCGATCACGCCGATCGGGCCGCGCTTGGTGTAGGCGAGGCGGTTGTTCGGGACGTCGCGGGCGGAGCCGTCCAGGGACCAGGCGAGGGAGGCGTAGTACTCGTAGTCGTTGGCCGCGTTCGTCACGTCGACGGCGTGTGCCAAAGTGATGGGCTTGCCGACGTCACGGCTCTCCAGGGCCGCTATCTCGTCGGCGTTCTCCCGGATCAGCTGGGCGACGCGGTTCAGGATCCGGCCGCGCTCGCGGCCGCTCAGTCCGGACCAGGCGCCGTTGTCGAACGCCTCGCGCGCGGCGCGCACGGCGGCGTCGACGTCGGCGGCGCCCGCCTCCGCGACGGTCGTGACCACCTGACCCGTGGACGGGTCGATCACGTCCGCGCGTGCCCCGTCAGTCGCCTCAAGCCACTGTCCACCGATGAACAGCCGCCCGGGCTCGCTCTCGAAGGTGGTCGTCATTGCCCACTCCTCAGCCTTGTTCGCTAAGTCTTCAACCAACAGGATTCCTGTTGGTTCGCAGTTTCATTACACACAGGTTTCCTGTCAATGCCTTACGCTGACCCCATGGTCGGCACCAAGGCACCCCCCTCCCTCCTCTACATGGTCAAGCAGGTCGAGCTCGTTGTCCGCTCGCACCTCGACGACCTGGTGAGGCCGGCCGGCATCACGGCCCTGCAGTACACCTCGCTCACGGTCCTGGAGCGGCACGACGGACTGTCGGCAGCCCAGCTGGCCCGCGACTCGTTCGTCACCGCCCAGTCCATCGCGGATCTCGTACGAAGTCTCGAGAACCGTGGACTCGTACGCCGGGAGCGCAATCCGCGCAACCGGCGCGAGCTGCTGATCCTGCTGACCGACGAAGGGCGCGAGCTGCTCGCCCGCTACGCGGAGCCGATGCGTGACCTGGAGGAACGCATGACCCGCGACCTCACGGCACACCAGGCCGACCAGTTCCGGCAGGCGCTGTCGAAGGCGTGGCAGGCGCTGTCGTAGGGAGCCCTGCGCAAAACTCCGGACGGATTGCCGGAGAATTCGAAGACATATGTCAATCGAACATGCTGAAATTCACTCTGACGGGGGTAACTTGCAGGGCGGGGACGGGTTTTGCCCTCACACAGTCCGGTTGGAGGCGATGCCGTCGTGTCGAGCGACCCCACACCGCCGGGAACCGGGTTCCTACGCGTCCACACGGACCGCGGTCGGACCGTGCTCGAACTGCGCGGCGAGATCGACATCGCGGCGGCCGTGGAGATCATTCCGCACCTCGACGCGGCGACGGGCCACCCCGGCGCCCGCATCGTGATCGACCTGCGGTACGTCGAGTTCTTCGACTGCTCCGGGCTGCGCCTGCTCTACCGCGCCCGGCAGCGGGTGCTCGACCGGGACGGCGAGCTGCACCTCGTCTGCACCCACCCGCTCACCCTGCGCGTCCTCAAGGTCACCGGCCTGTCCCGCCTGCTGCCGCCCGCGCCGTCGCTGGACGCGGCCCTGGAGCGGCCCGAGGCCACGTCCGGCACCTTATGAGGCCGCCGCACCCTATGAGGCCGCCTGCTCCCCGGTCGGCGCGTCGAACAGGGCGCTGACGGACTCGCCGTTGTGGATACGGCGCACCGCCTCGGCGAGCGCGGGCGCGATGGAGAGGATCTTCAGCTTCTCGGTGCGCTCCTCGACGGGGACCGGCACCGTGTTGGTGCAGACGATCTCCAGGATGTCGGGCTGCTCGCTCAGCCGCTTCAGCGCACCCGCCGCGAACAGCCCGTGGGTGCAGGCCACCCGGATCGAGCGCGGCCCCAACTCCCGCAGCCGCTCCAGCAGTTCCAGGACGGTACTGCCCTTGGCGATCTCGTCGTCGAGGACGATGACGTCCCGCCCGGCGACCTCACCGATCACCGAGCTGATGCTCACCCGGTCGTCCGCGAACCGCTGCTTGGCGCCCGCGGCGACCTGCGCGCCGATCATCCGCGCGAACGCCGCCGCCTCCTTGGCGTTGCCGAGGTCCGGGGAGACGACCGTCGTACGGGAGAGGTCGTAGCGCCGGAAGTGCGCGGCCAGTTCGCGCAGCGCGTGCAGATGGTCGACCGGGACCGAGAAGAAGCCGTGCACCTGCGGCGAGTGCAGCGTCATGGCGAGGACCCGGCCGGCGCCCGCCGCCACCATCAGATCGGCGACGAGCCGGCCGCCGATGGAGATCCGCGGCGCGTCCTTCTTGTCGGAGCGGGCGTACGAGTAGTGCGGCATCACCACGGTGATCCGGCCCGCCGAGGCCCCGCGCGCCGCGTCGCACATCAGCAGCAGCTCGACGAGGTGCTCCTGCACCGGCGCGACCAGCGGCTGCACCAGGAACACGTCCTTCTCCCGGCAGTTGGCCTGGAGCTGCACCTCCAGACAGTCGTTGGCGAACCGGCTCACCCGGGACGGGCTCAACGGAACCCCCAGGTGCGCGCAGACCTCGTCCGCGAGTTCGGGATGGGCGCTGCCGGTGAAGACGGCGATGTCACGCACGGTCGGCTCCTCGTATGAACATGATCATTACGGGTTGCGCGGCTCATGCTACTGGCCGCCCGGCGTACGCCTATTCGGTACGGCGTCCCGGACGGCCCGCACCCCCGGTCTACGGCGAACAGCGGACAATCCCCAACTCGGCGTTCCCTCAGGGCCTTTGAGGGCATTCGTTGAAAGAGGAAGGAGGACCGTCGACATGACGACGTCCATCAAGCGCACGCGTCTGCCCGGCTGGGCCAAGCTGCTCACCGCCGTGGTCATCCTCATCGTGGTGCTGCTGGCCGCGCTGCGGATGCTGGTCTTCGGGGGTCTGGACGACGTGTTCGGCACCGAGGAGCACGACCGCTCGGGGCCCACGCTCCTGAAGTCCATCCAGGACATGAGCCGTTACGACGCCGCCTCGGGCAACTTCCAGGTGGTCGTCGACCTGGAGAAGGACGCCAAGTACCTGCCGGACGCGATCCGCGGCACCCGCACGCTGTACGTCGGCGCGGGCACCGTCGACGCCTATGTCGACCTCGGCAAGGTCGGCGAGAACGACGTGAAGGTCAACGAGGACCGTACGTCGGCCACCATCAACCTCCCGCACGCACGGCTCGGCAAGCCGGCCCTCGACACCGAGCACTCCTACGCCGTCTCCAAGGAGCGCGGTCTGCTCGACCGCCTCGGCGACCTGTTCTCCGACAACCCCAACGGCGAACAGGCCGTGCAGCGCCTCGCCGTCAAGCACATCGGCGACGCCGCCGAGGACAGCAAGCTCACCGACCGCGCCGAGGCCAACACCACCGACATGCTCGAAGGGCTGCTGAAGTCCCTCGGCTTCGAGGAGGTGAAGGTGACGTACGGGTCCTGAGCGGGCTCCCCGCGCCTTCCCCGGGGTTCGGGGAGGGCGCGTCGCACGTCGGCCGTCCGCCGCCTCCGCGTGTCCGCCCGATCCCCGGACAGGTCCTCGCGGGGCGGGAATCGGGGGCCGGTTCGGGGGTAACCACCTTGAGACAAAGGGAAGTTGAAACTGGGAGGGTTGCATGGCCCGTACCACGTCGCGTTCCCGTTCCACGACCTCCGGCCGCCGCACACCGGCGGCCTCGCGCGAGCGACGGCCACTCGCGCTTCCCCTGCGGCTGCTGGCGATGGCGCTGGCCTTCGCCGCCATGGTGGCCTTCGGCGCGGTGCTGGCCGGGCTCACCCTCCAGCCGTCCCCGGCGTCGGAGGCGCTCACCCACAGCAACCTCCGCCCCGGCAGCTCCCTGGAGCTGTACTGGCACCACCCCGACCCGCGCGACGCGCTCAAACAGGTCGGCGGGAACGTCCTGCTGGGTGTGCCCTTCGGGATCCTGCTGCCGGTGCTCGCCCCCGGGGCGCGCGGCCTGCTGCGCGTGCCCGCCCTGACCGCGTTGATGATGCTGCTGGTCGAGCTGGTGCAGGGCGCGGTCGTCACCGGACGCGCCTTCGACATCGACGACGTCATCCTCAACACCGCGGGCGCGCTGCTGGGCTATCTGCTGCTCGGCCGCCGGCTCGGCCGGGCGGTGCACACCCGGGCCCCGCGCGCCCCGGAGAGCGCGCCCGCCCAGCCCGAGCCGCCGCGCGGCGGCTGGACCCGGCGTCTGCGCGGCGGCCGCCGCAAGGGGGCTAGCGCGGCGTCCAAGTGAGCTTGTCGCCGCCCACCCAGCGCACCTGGTCGGGGTCGTCGAGGTCATGGACGACGACCCCGTGGGCCGCCGCGGCCTGCAGCACGTCCGTCAGCCTCTTCGCCTCCCCGACCACCTGGCCGTCGATCTCCACGATCCGGAACGGCGGCGTACCGGGCTGCACCCCGAGCACCATGACCCGGGGGTGGGAAATGTGGGGGCTTGCGCTTTCGGTCATGTTTAGAGAGTAGATCGGTTCCGCCGTGCGGGTACCCGGGCGCTGGGTGAGGCTGGAAGCACGAGGCTGGAGGTGCCATGGACCCCGTCGAGGCCCTGGACCGGATCGCGTTCCTGCTGGAGCGGGACCGGGCCCCCACCTACCGCGTACGGGCGTTCCGTACGGCCGCCGCCGTGCTCGGCGGGCTGTCGGCGCGGGAGGTGGCCGAGCGGGCGTCCGCCGGCTCGCTGGAGTCGTTGAAGGGGGTCGGGCCGAAGACCGCGCAGGTGGTGCGTGAGGCGCTCGCCGGGGAAGTGCCGGGCTATCTGCGGAAGCTGGAACAGGAGGCCGAGGCCCCGCTCGCGGGCGGTGGCGAGCGGTTGATGGAGCTGATCAGGGGCGACTGCCATGTGCACTCGGACTGGTCGGACGGCGGCAGCCCGATCGAGGAGATGGGCCGCACCGCCGCGCGTCTCGGCCACGAGTGGACGGTGCTGACCGATCACTCCCCCCGGCTGACCGTCGCCCGCGGGCTGTCCCCGGAGCGGCTGCGCGAGCAGCTCGACGTGGTGGCCGCGCTGAACGAGACGTGGGCGCCGTTCCGGCTGCTCACCGGCATCGAGTGCGACATCCTCGACGACGGTTCGCTGGACCAGGAGCCCGAGCTGCTGGACCGGCTCGATGTCGTCGTGGTGTCCGTGCACTCCAAGCTGCGGATGGACGCGCGGGCGATGACCCGCCGCATGGTCGCCGCCGTCCGGAATCCGCACTCCGATGTGCTCGGGCACTGCACGGGGCGGCTGGTGACCGGGCGGGGGCGGCCCGAGTCGGAGTTCGACGCGGACGCGGTGTTCGCGGCGTGTGCGGAGACCGGGACGGCCGTGGAGATCAATTCCCGGCCGGAGCGGCTCGATCCGCCTCGGCGGTTGGTGCGGCGGGCCGTGGAGGCGGGGGTGTTGTTCTCGGTCGACACGGACGCGCATGCGCCGGGGCAGTTGACGTGGCAGGTGCATGGGTGTGCACGGGCGGAGGAGTGCGGGGTGCCGGCGGAGAGGGTGGTGACGACCTGGGGGGTGGAGGAGGTGTTGGGGTGGGCCCGGGATCGGGAGATTCCGGAGGGGGTGGGAGTGGGGGGTGTCTAGGAGTTCGCCCCCTACAGGGCGCGGACGTCGGAGTTTCCAGGAAAGGTGAGCGATGGGTAGGGCTGCTGTTTTTGATGTCGACGGGACTCTTGTCGATACCAATCATCTGCATGTGGTCGCTTGGTGGGAGGCGTTCCGGCAGGGCGGGCATCAGGTGGCCATGCATGACATTCATCGGGCGGTGGGACTGCCGTCCGGGGATCTGATCACGCATCTGCTGGGTGAGGAGCGGGACCCCGAGGAGAAGGACGCGCTCAGTGCGGCGCACAAGGCGCTGTACGGGACGTACTTCGACCGGCTGCCCCCGTTGCCGGACGCGGGGCGGCTGTTGCGGCGGCTCGACGGGCAGGGGTGGAACGTCGTGCTGGCGACCTCGGCGGGCGGGGCGGAACTGGCCGCGCTGCGGCGGGCGATCGGGGCCGATGACGCCATCATGGCGACGACGAGTGCCGACGACGTGGCCGAGGGGAAGCCGGCACCGGATCCGGTCGAGCAGGCCCTGGAGCTGGCGGGGGCGCCGGCCGAGCGGTCGGTGTTCGTCGGGGACACGGTCTGGGACATGCGGGCGGGCGTCCGCGCCGGGGTGCGCTGTGTGGCGGTGCTCTGTGGTGGGATTCCCCGGCCCGAGCTGGAGGCGTCCGGCGCGGAGGCGGTGTTCCGGAATCCGGCCCATCTGCTGGCCGCGCTGGAGGAGAGCCCACTCGGCCGGGAGGAATGACCTGGTGACGGCCGCTGTGAGCACGCTTGGGTGACGTGACACAGATCACCGGCAATGTCCCGATACGGAGGAACACCCGCCGGTGGTTTCCCGTTGAACCAGCCGTGGGTGCGGATGGGACAGTGTCCCCGGGCCTCACCTTTAGCCCACAGGGACGATCGTTCGGCTGAAGCCCTGTGGAGCCTTTCGCCGAGAGGCGACCGCCATCCGCGCCCACGCACAGACCGCCCCGACCGTGATTCCCCCGTCCCGGTCGGGGCTTCCCCTTTTCCCGGTCGAGGATTCTCCGTTTCCCCGGCCGGGGCCTCTCCGCTTCCCTGCCGGAGTGTCTCGTCAGGCCGTCCCGGCGGGGCTCAGGGCTCAGGCGTCGAGTTCGCGCGGCCCGTACAGCGCGGCCTGCGCGCCCGTCATCAGGGCCCAGTAGCGGTCGCCGTACGACCAGTGCCACCACTCCGTGGGGTAGTTGACCAGGCCCGCCGCGGTGAGGGCGGCGCCCAGGGTCTCCCGGTGGGCGCGGGCCTCGAAACTGATGCCCTCGGCCCCCGTGTAGCAGGCGCCGGAGCTCTCCTCCGGGCTGGCGTTGACCCGCGTACCGAAGTCGAGTTCCCGGCCGTCCGCGTCGACGACGGTCAGGTCCACGGCCGCGCCCGCGGAGTGCGGGGCTATCTCGGGCGGGGACACGTAGCGGCTGGCCGCCGTGCGGATGCGGTCGGCGGGCCAGTCGGGGTGCAGGGTCCGCTGCTCGGCCGCGTACTGGTCGAAGTACCCGCGCTGCAGGGAGGGTGGCCGGTAGCCCTCGACGAACAGCAGGCGCAGCCCCTCGGGCAGCAGGGCCTGGGCCTTGACCAGCCGCTCCAGCACGCCCGCGCGCAGATGGGCGTACGCGCCCGTGGAGTCGGCCTTGCGTTCGTCGACCAGCAGGGCGCTGTCCCGGCGTACGTCGACGAGCGGCTCGTCGCAGTCGTGGACGGGTACGGCCGCCACCTTCGGGTCGGCCATCAGGATGATCTCGGTCATGGGCTGATCATCTCGTGGGATCGCCCGGCCCCCGTGGGAAATCGGCCATGCCGGTGGCCGGGGCGCGGCTGTGGCCGGCGTTGGCGGGCGCGTCCGCCGGCGGCTGCGTGTATCCGCCGGGCCCGGGTACTCGTGGGCGGCCCTGGAGGAACGAAGCACGCGAGAGGAGTCGGCGGTGAACGGAGAAACCGGCGGCAGGATCGTGGTCACTGGCGCCACCGGCAATGTGGGGACGAGCCTGGTGCGTCTGCTCGCGGAGGACGCACGGGTCGGGCGGATACGCGGGCTGGCCCGTCGGGTTCCCGAGTGGGCGCCCGCGAAGACGGACTGGTCGGCCGTGGACGTGGGGTCCGAGGAGGCCGATCTGGCCGAGGAGTTCGAGGGGGCGGACGCCGTCGTCCATCTCGCCTGGGCGTTCCAGCCGACGCACGACCCGGCCGTGACCTGGCGGACCAATGTGCTGGGCAGCATGCGGGTCTTCGAGGCGGTGGCGGCGGCCAAGGTCCCCACACTCGTGCACGCCTCGTCGGTGGGCACCTACTCACCGGGGCCGAAGAAACGCGCGGTCGACGAGTCATGGCCCACGCATGGCTGGCCGGATGCCGCGTACTGCCGGGAGAAGGCGTATCTGGAGCGTGCCCTGGACTCCTTCGAGCACGAGCACCCCGGGGTCCGGGTGGTGCGGATGCGGCCCGCGTTCCTGTTCAAGCGGGAGTCGGCGAGCGAGCAGCGCCGGATCTTCGGCGGGCGTTTCCTGCCGGGGCCGCTGGCCCGGCCCGAGCTGCTGCCGTTCCTGCCCGACATACCCGGCCTGAAGGTGCAGGCGCTGCACACCGACGACGCCGCCCAGGCGTACCGGCTGGCGCTGCACACCGAAGTGCACGGCGCGTTCAACCTCGCGGCCGAGCCGCCCGTGGACGCCGCGCTGCTCAGCGAGGTGCTGGGTTCCCGTGCGGTACGGCTGCCGCGGGTCGCGGCCCGGTCCGCGGTGGCCGCCGCCTGGAATCTGCGGCTGCTGCCCGCCTCCCCGCATCTCTTCGACGCCGTACTGCGGCTGCCGCTGATGGACTGCACGAAGGCCCGCGCCGAGCTGGGCTGGCGGCCCGAGCGTACGGCGGTGGAGGTACTGGAGGAGTTCCTGGAGGGGCTGCGGCAAGGAGCCGGGGCGGAGACCGAGCCGCTTCGGGGCCGGAAGGTCAGCTGAGGTGCGGTACGCCATGAGCGCACGGCAGACATGACGGCGCCTCCCCGGGTCCCACCGGGGAGGCGCCGAGTCTCGGGCCCAGCGTGCCGGGCGGTCAGCCGGACGGCTCGTCGGGAACCGGCTGCTCGGGGTTGACGGCGCCCGACTGGGTCGCGCCCTGCCGGCCGGTACCCGCCTCGTCCGTGTCGGGCACGTCCGCCTCCCGGCCGCCGCCCCCCTGGTCGCCGGTGGTCTCGTCGTCGGCGGCGCGCGGCGGCGCCACCTCCCACGGGTCCTCGCCCTCGTTCGCCTGCTGGTCGGGCAGGTCCTTCGGTATGGGGTCACCGTGCTCGCCGGGACCCTCCAGCCGGTGATCGGTCACGGCGTGCTCCTCTCCTGTCCGTGCACCGGGCGCGAGTACCTCGGTCCGATCGGATCAAACCAGGTGATCCGTGAACGCGGCGTGGGGTCAGGAAGTGCGGCCGCCCACGGCGGCGCCGACGGAGTAAATCGGATCAGGGCGCGTGTGGATCTCGGGGGTTGGGCAGCGTCCGGTGGGGAGGTGGGCGGGATGAGTTTCCGGCTGGCGGCGTACGCCGTGTGCATCGAGGGCGGGCGGGTGCTGCTCGCCCGTTCCGTGGCATCCGACGGCGCATCGCAGTGGAGTCTCCCCGGCGGCAAGGTGGAGCACGGGGAGGACCCGTTCGACGCGGTGATCCGGGAGATCGCCGAGGAGACCGGCTGCGACGCGGTGGTCGAGCGGCTGCTCGGCGTGGACTCGAGGGTGATCCCCTCGGCCGAACGCACGATCCCCGGGGCACCGGATCACCAGAATGTCGGCATCTTCTACCAGGCCCGCATCACCGGTGGCCGACTCCGGCCCGAGCCGAACGGCGACGTCGTCGAGTCGGTCTGGACCCCGATCCCGGACACCGCCGCTCTGCGCCGGTCCTCGCTGGTCGACATCGGACTCACCCTGGCACGGACCCTTCCGGCGACCGGTCACGTCGCTCCGGTCTCCGTCGGCGGCCTGATCCAGCACTGAGACCGCCTTCGCGCCCCGGTCCCCGCCGCGCCGGCGAGTCGGAAGAGCGACGAGCCGTTCGCCGTGCCGGGCCGACGTCCCGTCCTCCCGCCGGCCGCCCCTAATCCGTTGGCTCCTCGCCCAAGCTCCCAGTATCTTAGGCTTGAACCTAGTGACCCTAGGCATTAGCCATCACCCTTCATCCATCTCGGAGGACACACCATGAAGTCGCTCACCGAACAGGACATCCGCGCCTCGTTCGTCAACTGCTCGAAGGGAGAGGCGAAGAGGCTGTCCCTACCGCGTGATCTGGAGCAACGGCCATGGGACGACCTGGACTTCCTCGGCTGGCGAGACCCCGGCGCACCCGATCGGAGCTATCTGGTCACCGAACGCGGCGACGGGCTCATCGGCGTCACCCTGCGCTTTCCCTCCGCCCAGCGCGGCTTCCTGCACCGCAGCATGTGCTCGTTGTGTCTGACGACACACCGGGGCAGCGGCGTCTCCCTGATGACGGCCCGTAAGGCGGGCGCGGCCGGACGGGAGGGGAACTCGGTGGGGGTGTACATGTGCGCCGACCTGGCGTGTTCGCTGTATGTGCGCGGCAGGAAGGCCCTCGACACCGGGAGCCGGTTCGAGGAGAGCCTCACGACCGAGGAACAGATCGCCCGGACGGTGGGCAATCTGTCCGCCTTCCTGGACAAGCTGTACGACTGAGCGGTCCCGCCCGGCGGGGAGTCACCCAGGCGGTTAGGGTCCTCGCTCAGGAGTTCGGTGGGGCAGTGGAACGGGAACAGCGCAAGGATGCGAGACGTACGTGATGTGTGGGACCTGATCGGCACGCGGGTCAGGAAGTGGCGGCAGGATCCGGTGATCGTGCAGTCGGTGCGGTCGGCGGCGGCCGCCACCGTGGCCTATGTGGTGGCGTTGCAGCTCAGCTGGGAGGCGGCACCCCTGACGGCGCCGCTGACCGCGCTCCTCGTCGTCCAGGTGACCCTCTACTCCACGCTCACCACCGGTATCCGCCGGGTGAACTCGGTGGTCGCCGGTGTCGTCATCGCCATCGGTTTCAGCATCCTGGTGGGGCTCACGTGGTGGAGCCTCGGCCTGATCATCCTCGCCTCGCTGGCCGTCGGGCATCTGGTGCGGGTGAGCGAGTTCGTGCCGGAAGTGGCGATCAGCGCGATGCTGGTGCTCGGGGTGACCCGGGTCGGGGACACCGCGTGGGCGCGGGTCCTGGAGACGCTGATCGGCGCGGTCGTCGGACTCGCCTTCAACTTCCTGCTCGCTCCCCCGGTGTGGGTGGAGGCCGCCGGCGAGTCCATCGAGGACCTGGCCCGGCGGATGCGGCGGCTGATGATCCGGGTCGGCGAGGAGGCCGCGGGCCGCACCCCCGCCGAGGCCGCCGCGGCCCGGCTCCACGAGGCCCGGGAGCTCGACTTCGACATCGTCGAGGTGGACGCGGCCCTCAAACAGGCCGAGGACAGCCTGAAACTCAATCCGCGTGTACGGGAAGGTCTGCTGCACCGGGTCGTCCTGCGCACCGGCCTGGACACGCTGGAGATCTGCACGGTGGTCCTCAGGGTGCTCGCCCGCACCCTGACCGACCTCGCCCGGGAGCGGGAGCCGCGCCCGCTGTTCTCCGCCCAGGTGGGGGCTTCCATCGAGCGGCTGCTCGCCGAGATCGGCGACGCCGTGGTCAGCTTCGCCGTACTGGTCACCACCGACGTCAGCCGTAGCGCCGAGTCGGCGGAGGACCGGCTCGCCGCGGAGCTGTCCACCGCCACCGCGACCCGCGACAAACTCGCCCAGCTGCTCCTCGAAGAGATCCAGCGTGACGCGAGCCAGTGGCAGCTGCACGGTGCCGTGCTGACGGAGGTCAACCGCATACTGGACGAACTGGACACCGAGCACCGCTCGCAGCGGCTCCTGGAGGAACTCGACCGCTGCACCCGCGAACAGCGCGAGCGCTCCCCCCGCCTCACGCGCCTCCGCGAGCGCGCACGCATCCCGCGCCCCCTGCGGCGGAACCGGTCCGGCCTCGCCGGACGTACTAAGTGACAAGGCACAACGCGACAAAGAGGGGGCGTACGGAATGGCCGAAGGCGCCGTGCGGATCGACGGGACCACACTCCATCTGCCGGGCGGTGTGCAGGTGCGCTTCAAGCGCACCCTGCGCCTTCCCGAGACGGGTACACACCAACTCCCGCCCGGTCTGGGCGACTTCCCGATCCGCCGGGTCGAGGACTATCCGCACACCGCCCCGCGGGAGATGCGGGCGCGCGGGGGCGTGATGCTCCCCGTGTACCTCCGCGAGGCGATGTGGCTGCACTTCGGGGGTTCCACGGAGCCGGCCGCGCTCCAGGTCGGCGTCGGCAAGGTGTGCGCGGTGTCCGGCAAGCCGTGGAGCGGCACGCTCACCCGTGACCCGCAGAACTACGTGGTCCTGCCGCGTCAGCCATGGCTCGACGGCATCAACTCCGGCAAGGGCACGGTCCGCCAGTTCGTGGCCGTCCCGCTGGGGCTCGGTGCCACGGTCGAGGGCCAGGTCACCGGCGAGGAGGTGTTCGGCGGGGTGCAGCTGCAGTCGTTCCCGCTGAACGACCGGCAGCTCGCGGTGTGGCGGGAGGAGGAGCGGCTGCGCGCCGAGCGGGAACGGAACATCGGCCCGGTCGGCGGGTACGGCGGCTACGGCGGCACGGGTCCGGTCCCGATGCCGCCGGGCGCCCTGCCGATGGCGCCCCCGTCCACGGGTGCCCCCATGCCTCCCGCGCCGGGCGGCGGGCCGATGCCTCCGGGTGCCGCGTACCCCATGGCGGCGCCGGGCACGGCCCCGATGCGGAGCGCTCCCGCGGCCCCGCCCCGGGCGCCCGCCGCGATGGGCCTCGGAGTGGGCGGCTCGATGCGCCAGGAGGTCTACCGGGACACCTGGCCGCGTGGCAGCTGGGCGGAGAAGCCGGCCGGGCGGATCTTCGTGCACCTCGTCACCCCACCCGAGTGGCGGCGTATCACCGGTGAGGCGCCACCGCCGTCGCCGGTGGACCGCGCCGCCTACACCCGGGCTGGGCTCCCCTGGTTCGACTACTACGACCAGGATGCCCACGACCTCGACCCGGCGGACACTTTCGGGACGGTGAAGCCGGTCGGCGACTGGCTCGGCGACGACCTCGACCCGTGGCAGCCGCCCGCCCCCGGCCAGGTCAAGCCGCTCGGCGACGCGCCGGGCAGGCCGATCCAGGACGGCGACTGGTAGCCGGCCCGGCTGTCGGCCGACTTCGACGGCGGACGTCGCATGGCGCGCGACGTCCGCCGTCGTGCTTTGCGCCGAGGCGCTCGTACCCGTCAAGGTGGTGACGGCCGAGACGAGCGACACCCGAGGTGCACGCATGACGAGTGAGGCGACAGGGGACCGAGGCGGCTGGAGCAGGCGCCGGGTCCTGGCGGTGCTGGCGGGGACGGCCGTACCGGCCGGCCTGGCCGGCTGCGCGGGATCCGACGAGCGGGCCGGGGACTTGGCGTCCTCCCCCGCGCGGAACGCTCCGGCCCCGTCGGCCGAAGCGGAGGCGGAGGCCGGGACGGGAACCGGGTCCGCGACCGCCTCGCCGTCCCCCACGCCCACCGGCCCTCAGCCGCTCTACATCGGCACGTACACCTCGGCCGAGGGCGGCGGCACCGGCATCGGCGTCGCGACGTACGACGCCAGAAGCGGCCGTGTCGCCGGCCAGGGGACGATCACCGGTGTCGGCGACCCGTCGTACCTCGCCGTGCACCCGAACGGCCGAACGCTGTACGCCGTGAACGAGCGCAGCGACGGCGGTGTGACCGCCGTACGGCTGTCCGACCGCAAGGTCCTCGGCGTCCGGAGCAGCGGCGGCGAGGCGCCCTGTCATCTGTCGGTGCACCCGAGCGGGCGGTGGCTGCTGAGCGCCAACTACGGCACGGGCAGTGTCGCCGTGCACCCCATCGAGGACTCGGGCGCGCTGGGCGAGCGCACGGATCTGGTGGCGCACCGCAGTCCTGCGCCGGGTCCGGGGCAGGAGGGGCCGCACGCGCACCAGATCATCACCAGCCCGGACGGCGGTCATGTCCTCGCCGTCGATCTGGGCACTGACACGGTCTACACCTACCGCCTGGACGAGTCCCGGGGCACGCTCAGCGAGGTCTCGCGGGCGCGCCTCCGAGCGGGTGCGGGTCCCCGGCACCTGACCTTCCACCCCGAGGGCCGGTACGCCTATCTCGCCAACGAGGTCGACAACACGGTCGTGGTCTGCGCCTACGAGCCCGACCGCGGGCGGCTCACGCCGGGCCCGCCGCAGTCCACGGGCACGGGTTCGGGCACGAACTACCCGGCGCAGCTGGTCGTGACGCCGGACGGCTCGTACGCGTATCTCGCCAACCGGGGGCACGACAGTCTGACGCGCTACGCGGTCGAGGCGGACGGCGCGCGGCTGAGGCTCCTCGACACCGTGCCGGTCGGCGGGGACTTCCCGCGTCAGATCGCCCTCTCGCCGGACGGGGGCCTGCTGTTCGCCGCGCTGCAGCGGTCGAGCGCCGTCAGCGTCTTCCGGGTCGACCCCGAGACCGGTGGACTCCGGCTCGCGGGCGAGCCGTTCGCGTCACCCGTCGCCGTCTGTGCGCTGCCGCTGTAGGGCGCGCGGGCAGGAGGCGGCGCTCGCCTGGGAGAGCAGGATGTGCATGCGCTCGGTGAGCTGAGCCATGTCGTCGGCGGGCTTGTGGAACGTCAGCCGTACGTCGCCGTTGCCGCGGGCCCGCTCGATGCGCAGGGTGAGGCCGTGCCGGTCGACGGCGAGCGGCTGGACGCGTACGGCGCCGTGCAGGCTGTCGTGCGGGACGAGCCGGGTGAGGCGCTCGACGGCGTCGGGGTGCGCGTCGGCGAGGTGGGTCAGCAGCCGGGACTCGGCGGTGACCAGCGGATCGGGTGCGGCGGCGGCGAAGTCGTCGAGGTCGACCACGACCGCGCCGGAGGGCTCGCGCAGCACGATGCGGGTGGGCCGGAACTCCAGGTCGCCGTCCTTGGGCGCGAACCAGCCGGCGATCCACAGCCGGGCCCGGATACGGTTGCGCACGGGGACGGGCGCCACGTCGGCGAACTCCAGCACGGCGGACGGCTCGCCACGCGGCGCGCAGATCGCGGCGGCGACGAGCGTACTGTCCTCCGGGACGCACAGGATCACCCGGCCGTCCTCCGTGACGCTGTGCGCGCCGACGAACTCCTCGCGGCCGCCCTCGGCGGTCACCGCGCAGGACCACGCCGCCGCGAGCACCGAGCGGGCACGCTCCGCCGCGGCGGGCGCGGCCGTCCAGCTGTGACGGTCACCCATCCCCAACCTCCCTTAGGTAAGCCTTGCCTAACCTATCGAAGATCGGGGCGCACGCCAACCACCCTCGGCCAGTCCGTGACCCTTCAGGGCCTGAGCACCCCGAACAGCGCCCGCACGCACAGGTCCCGCACCTGCTCCCGGGACAACTCCGAACCCCGCAGCCACTCCAGACAGACCGCTGTCGTGAAGGACAGCCAGCCGCGCACGGCCAGCCGCATCTCCGGCCGTCCGTCGAGCGCCGCGCCGAACTCCTCGTCCGACGCCAGCGCCGCCAGGATCTGCGTCTCCTGCGCGGCCAGCGCACGCTGGTAGACCCTGCGCACGGCCTGGTCGCCGGTGGCGTCCGCACGGTGGAAGGCCCGGAAACCATGGGCGTGTTCCTCGACATGGGCGAGGAACACGTCGAGCCCGTTGGCGAGCCGTTCGCGCGCCGAGCGGCCGGGCGCGGGCGTCATCATCCGGAGCATCCGCTCGCTCTCGCCCTCCACGACGGCCGCGAAGAAGTCCCGCTTGTTCGGGAAGTAGTGGTAGAGCAGCCCCCGTGAGACGCCGGCGATCTCGGCCACCTGCTCGATCCACACGTCGTCGTACGGACTCTCCGCGAACAGCCGGGTCCCGACCGCGAGGAGCTGCTCCCGCCGCTCCTCGGTACTGAGCCGCCGGCGCGGGCGCTCCCCCTGCTTGGCTGCCATGCCGTCACTTTACTTGACGCGGGTTCAACAACAGGTCGAGACTGAACCCGTTATTGAACCCGGGTACAACAGCGGTCAACCGCTGCGTACGGCCTGTGCGCGAGGGAGATGTGGCCATGACGGCGACGACGGGGACCACGGCTGTCAGAGGTTTCCGCAGCGCCGAGCTGGGCTGGCCCGAGCTGCACCGCATCCCGCACCCGCCCTACCGGCTCCCCGTCGTCGGCGACGCGCTCGGAACGAACGTCAGCACGCCGATCCAGGACTCCCTGCGCCTCGGACGGCGGCTCGGGCCCATCTTCCGGCGGAAGGCCTTCGGCAAGGAGATCGTGTTCGTCGGGGGTGCCGGGCTCGCGGCCGAGCTGGCGGACGAGTCGCGGTTCGCCAAGCACGTCGGCCTCGGCGTCGCCAACCTCCGGCCGCTGGCCGGGGACGGGCTCTTCACGGCGTACAACCACGAGCCCAACTGGCAGCTCGCGCACGACGTCCTGGCCCCGGGCTTCAGCCGGGAGGCCATGGCCGGCTACCACCCGATGATGCTCGACGTCGCCGAGCGGCTGATGGACCACTGGGACCGGGCGGGCGTGGCCGGTGACACCGTGGACGTGCCCGGCGACATGACCAAGCTGACCCTGGAGACGATCGCCCGCACCGGCTTCGGCCATGACTTCGGCTCCTTCGAGCGCTCCCGGCCGCATCCCTTCGTCGCCGCCATGGTCGGCACCCTTTCGTACGCGCAGCGCCGCAATGTCGTCCCCGACCCGCTGGCCCCGCTGCTGCTGCGGAGTGCCTCCCGGCAGAACCAGGCGGACATGGCGTATCTGAACGAGACGGTCGACGCGGTGGTACGGGCCCGCAGGTCTGCCGACAGGGGTGGTAGCGGTGACGGTGGTGCGGGTGACGGGGACCTGCTCGACCGCATGCTGGAGACCGCGCATCCGGAGACCGGGGAGCGGCTGTCCGCCGAGAACGTCCGGCGTCAGGTCATCACCTTCCTGGTCGCCGGGCACGAGACGACCTCGGGCGCCCTGTCCTTCGCCCTGCACTACCTCGCTCAGCATCCGGACCTGGCCGCGCGTGCCCGTGCCGAGGTGGATCAGGTGTGGCGCGACACCGTCCGGCCCGGCTACGAGCAGGTGGCGAAGCTGCGGTACGTGCGACGGGTGCTGGACGAGGCGCTGCGGCTGTGGCCGACCGCCCCCGCCTTCTCGCGGGAGGCCCGTGAGGACACCGTGCTGGGCGGGGTCCATCCGATGCGGCGGGGCGCCTGGGCTCTGGTGCTGACCGCGATGCTGCAGCGGGACCCGGAGGTGTGGGGCGCGGACGCCGAGCGGTTCGACCCGGACCGTTTCGACGCGGCGGCCGTACGGGCCCGGCCCCCGCACACGTTCAAGCCGTTCGGCACGGGGGCGCGGGCCTGCATCGGCCGACAGTTCGCGCTCCACGAGGCCACGCTGGTGCTGGGGCTGCTGCTGCGCCGCTACGAGGTGCGGCCGGAGCCGGCATACCGGCTGCGGGTGGCCGAGCGGCTGACACTGATGCCGGACGGACTGCGGCTGAACGTGGAGCGGCGGATGCCGTCACGCCGTCCAGTGACCGGGGCGGGTGACTGAGGCCGGCAGGCGTGTGCCGGCGTTGCCGCGGGCCGCGTTGAGCTGGGGCTGGGTGAGGAAGAAGGCGCCGGTCAGATCCGCGTCGCTGAGGTCGGTGTCGCGGAGGTCGGCGCCTATCAGGTCGGCGCCGCGCAGATCGGCGCCGGTCAGGTCGGCGGCGATGAGGTAGGCCCCACGGAGGTTGGCCTTCCTGAGGTCGGCCCCCTTGAGGCGGGCGGCCATGAGGTCGGCGCCCCGGCGGTTCCACTTGCGTCCGGCGCCCGCGCGCATGAGGTCACTGACCCTCAGCAGCAGTTCGTTGACGCGCTGCCGGTGCGCGGCGACGTCCAGCTCCGCCAGTTCCTCGGCCGTCCGCCCGGTCAGCCGCTCGGTCTCGTCGAGGGCCCGGCGGAGGTCGGCGTGCACCGGACGGGCGGCGGGGAGGGTCAGTGCCTCGGTCAAATACCAGAGCAGTTCGTGGAGCTGGCGTACGACCGGGAAGACGTCGAACATCCGGCGGGCGTGCTCGCGGCCACCCGTGCGCCAGTTCTCGCCGCCGAAGGTGACCTGGGAGACCTTCTGTCCGGCGCCGAAGCAGTCGTAGACCGTGCAGCCGTTGAAGCCCTCGTCCCTGAGCCGCGTGTGGATCCCGCACCTGAAGTCGTCCCCGAGGTTACCGCACGCCTTGCCCGCGGGCTTGTCGACGGCGAAGTCGGCCGAGGCGGCGAAAGGCAGGGCGACACAGCACAGACCGAAGCAACTGCCGCAGTCCGCGCGCAGGTCGCGCAGATCATGGGCCTGGCGGGCCGCACCGGATGTTTGTTCCATACGGTTCACCCTAACCAGAACTCACCGAGGCGCTCTCCGCACGCCACGGGCCCCGCCCGTCACCGGGGGAACACCTCGAAGGCCACCGCGGGCCTCCCGCCGAACCGCTCGCCCACGCTGTCGGCGTACCCGGTGAGGAAGTCGCGGACGTAGGTCTCCGGGTCCTCCTTCGTCAGCGCCTCGATATAGGTGCGGTGCTCCAGGAGGGAGGCGACGGCGCGCTCCAGACCGGGGCCGGCGTCGACCGCGTGGGTGGGGCTGGAGGAGCCGGCGACGGCGACCCAGCGGACGCCGTCCCAGGGCTCCAGCCCCTGGTCGACGAGCTCGGGGAAGATCCAGCGGTTCCCGGCGTCCCCGGCGGCGTCCAGGGTCGCCCGGCCCACCGCCACGTGGTCGGGGGTGTTCCAGGCGACGCCGCCCCAGGTGTCACGGTGGTTGAGGGTGATGAGCAGTTCGGGGCGGTGCCGGCGGACGGCGGCCGCGATGTCCCGGCGCAGCGCGGGCCCGTACTCGACGACGCCGTCCTCGTGGTCGAGGAACTCGACCTCCGACACGCCCACGACGGCCGCGCTCGCCCGCTGCTCCCGCTCCCGCAGCGGGCCGCACCGCGCGGGTTCCAGCGAGTCGATGCCGGCCTCGCCGCGGGTCGCCAGCACGTACGCGACCTCACGGCCCGCGTCGGTCCACGCGGCGACCGCCGCCGAGCACCCGTACTCGAGATCGTCCGGATGGGCCACGACGGCGAGGGCACGCCGCCAGTCGTCGGGCATGGGCGCGAGCTGCGCCGGGGGATCCTGCCGAGAGTCGGTCATGTCGGCACATTAGACCCGGGTACCGGCCCCGCGCGAAAGGTGGCCACCCGCGCAAGCACTGTGATCTCTGGGCAAGTTACGCGTAGGATGGTTTGTCAGGTATTGCCTGGGCGGTGGTTCGCGGGGGTGCGTATGAGGCCGCGTCTGGTGTTCGTGCACGGCATCGGGGGACCGCGGGATTCCGTCACCGAACTCGACGTCTGGCTGCGGGCCTTGGCCCAGGGGGCTCGTACGGCAGGTCACTCGCGTCGCGTTCTGGACCTGACTCAGGGCTGGGCGGCGGACGCGCGATTCGCCTACTACGGCAACCTGTTCGGCCCGTCCCAGACGCAAGGGGCGGCACTCGACGGGGACGACGAGGAAACCGTCCTCGTCGGGCTCCTGCTGTGCGAAGCCCTGGACGAGCGGCTGGCCGGATCGGTGGGCGTGAAAGAGGAGCGGGTCCTGCGCCACGCGCGAGCCCAACTCGCGCAGGAGGGCGCGGCCCAGGGGCCGGGAGCAGCCGCTCGTCAGATACTGAGCGCCGCCAACACCCTGCTGAGCCTGCCAGGGTTCCGAGCCGTCGGCGGATGGGCGAGCGCCGGGCTCATGGTCGGCCACCTTCGTCAGGTGGCCCGCTATCTGCGCCGGGCGGAGGCCGACGGGGAAGGGCAGACGCTCGACGTCCGCATACGGCGTCGTGTCGAGCAGACCCTCGACCCCACCGGCCCCACGATCGTCGTCGCCCACTCACTGGGCACGGTCGTGGCCATGGAGACGCTGCACGCCCACCGGGGGCCCGTCCCGCTTTTCGTCACGCTCGGCTCGCCGATGGGACTCCGTTCGGCGGTGGGCGCCCGAATGCGACCACAGCCCCTCCAGGCGCCCCTCGCCGTCGAGCGATGGCTGGACCACTGGGACCGCGACGATCTGATCACGGCGGGCCCGCCGCTGGAGAAGGTCGTACGACCCAACGACCGTGCGGTGAAGCCAGTCAGCGGACGCGTGGACTCGGACGGTCTGTCGGTGCACCCGGTGGTCAAGTACCTCGCCCAGCCCGCCGTGGCCGGCCGGATCGTCGAGGCCATCGAGACGGCCACCCGCGCATGACCGCTCCGACTCCGCTTCGGCACGCCCTCGTCGTCGCTCCGCAGTGCCCGAAACTGGGGTTGCTGGATGACCTGGAGGGCGTGGCCCTGTCGCTGCGCGATCTGCTCGTCGACCACTGGAGGGGAGTTTGTTCAGGGAGCCCCGGCGCTGAGGCATCGCTGCTCTACGGCGTGTCCGTCAGCCAGGCACGTATCGAGGCGGCCGTCCGAACCGCCGCGAAGCACGCGGCCCGGGAGCAGGCCGTACTGGTCGTCGCGTTCCTCGGCCACGGCATCACCCCCGGGCAGAACCCCACGCTCTACCTCATGGCGGGCGACTCCCAGCCCGACGAGATCGCCACGGCGGTGAACGTCGGTGCGTTACTGACACAGGCGCTGGAGACGCCCGGGCTGCCCGGGGTGATCGCTCTCGTCGACACATGCCACGCGGGTGGCGCCACCCCCGATCTGCAAGCCCTGGACGCCGGGGTCCGGCAAGGTGCGACGCGGCTCTCGCTGCTGATGGGGGTCGGCGCCGCGCAGACCGCCTATCGTCTTTCCTTCTCCCGCGGTGTCACGGAGATACTGCGACGGGGCATCCGCGGCGGCGGTGAGTTCCTGTACCCCACCGCGGTCCTCGGTGCCGTGCGGGCGGCGGTGCCGGGGCAGGACGCGCGGCTGGTCGAGTACGACGGGGCACAGTTCGGCGACAGGCCCTGGCTGGCGCGCAACGGCCGCCATCCCTTGCCCACCGCACCGTTGCTCGGGCCCGTCGCCTCGGAGGAACTGGAACTGGCGCTCGCTCCGTTGGGATGCTCCGCCCTGCTCTCGGCGCCCTTGACCGACGCCCGGGCCCTGGAGCGGCTGCGGGACGCACTGCCGGAGCATTCCTCGGGCAACGCCGCCGAACTCGCCTGGGCGCTGCGCGTCGTCGGAGGCATCCTGGACGGGTTGCGGACGGTCGAACTGCTCACGACGTCATGGCCCGGCTGCCGACCGACCTCGCAGCGGCTGCGCCGCGCGTTGTCGTCGGCCTCGGAACGGGTGACCGCTCGTCCACCGGAGACATCGGGACGTGAACTGCTGCGGGACGCTGTGGAGTTTCTGCGCCTGCGGGCGCCACGTCTGCACGAGGCGCGCACGGCTCCCCTGGCGACCTTCGTCGCCGCGCTGGCCGTCGACGATGCCCTGACCGAGGACCACGGGGAACTCGCCTCCTGGGCGCACGCGGTGGGATGCGAGGTCGAACTGAGCGACGCGTTCGAGTCGCTGCGCGAGCGTGGCAGCAGGACCAGGCTGCGTCTGGTCGTCAGCCTGCATGCCGCTGTCGCAGGTGAATGGCCCGAGAGCCTCGACGCCTGGCTGCTCGACGGCGGAGAGGTCCACGCGCATCGTGAGTTCGCCTGCGCGCCCGACCAGGTCGGTGTCGAGCAGCGGCTCGCCACCGTGCTGAGATGGGCCTCGGCGCGGGCGCGAAGCATCGGCGCACGGCTGCGGCGCGTGGAGATCGCCGCCTCCGCCGCGCTCCTCCTGCGCTGGCGCCCGGAGGAGACCGACTTCGGGGAACTGATGGGCGTCGCGTACGACGTCGTACTGCGCTGGAGCGAGCGGCTGTGCCCGCCCGACCACCTGTGGTGGATCAATGAGCGGGCCCGGACGAAACTGGCGGCGATGAGGGCGTCCGCGACAGGAACCGCGCCGGTCGACTGGCTCGGCGAGCCCGAGACCGCAGAGGCGCACGAACTCAGGAAACTGCTCCGCAACGACACCTTTCGCCGTGCCATCGCCCTCGAACACAGGCCGCCACGCTTCGAGCAGGTGATGGAGGTACTGCTGGCTTACGCCCCGATCGTGCTGTGGCCCTGCGCCGACGACTGCACGCCCGAGCGGTTCCGGGACACCTTGGACCAGTACTGGCATCTACTGCCCGCCGAGTTCTGCGAGGCGTACCGGCACAGCTGGGGACAGCGGGTACCGGGGAAACCCGATGGCCGGGAGCAGTTGGCCCGATGGCGCACCGTGTGGCACGACATCGAGTGGCTCGACTTCTGCGACCGGTTCGAGCAGTTCACCACCGAGGAGGAGAACTCCGCATGACCTGGCAGCCCTTCTACGTCGGTGACGGCACGCCACGCGACGTCGATCTCGGCGAACCGCCACCGTGGCGGAGCTTTCCCCGGCAGGCCCTGCACAAGCAATTCCAACCGCCGCCCGGACTCATCCGGGCCGTCAACGCCGCGCTGATGCTGCGCCGGCCGCTGCTGGTGACAGGGGCCGCGGGTTCGGGAAAGTCCACCGTGATCGAGCAGGTCGCGGCGGAACTCAACCTCGGTGACGTGCTGCGCTGGCACATCACATCGCGCAGCACACTGACAGAGGCGCTCTACCGTTACGACGCCCTGGGCCGCATCCACGCTCAGCGGCTCGCCGGCCGCGACGGCGACGACGACATCGCGCCCTTCCTGCAACTGGGGCCCTTGGGGACGGCGCTGCTTCCCACCGAACACCCACGTGCCCTGCTGATCGACGAGATCGACAAGAGCGATCTGGACCTGCCGAGCGATCTGCTCGATGTCCTGGAACGCGGCGAGTTCGAGATCCCCGAACTCGCGCGGTACGCGAGCGATCTCGTCGAGGTCCGGGAATGGGGCAGTGACGCCCGTAGCCCGGTGGTGCGGGGCCGGGTGCAGTGCGACCGGTTCCCCTTCATCGTCATGACGAGCAACGGCGAGCGTGACTTCCCGCAGGCGTTTCTCCGCCGCTGCATCCGGTTCACCATGCCGAAGCCGACCGTGGACGCGCTGCGCAGGATCGTCGAGGCCCATCTGCGGATCGAGGTGGACAGCGACGGGACACAGGCCGTCGACACCGTCATCCAGACGTTCGTCGACCGGGTCGCCGCGGGCGAGAGCCTCGCGATCGACCAGCTTCTGAACGCGGTGCATCTGCTGACCGGCGGCAGTCTCGCGACGGGAGAGGACGACCAGGAGGTCCTGTCCCTCGTGCTGCGCGAGCTGTCCCGTGCCTGACCGGGGCAGCTCCTCGGCACGGGGCCCGCTCGCCCGGGTGGTGGCGGCGCTCAACGCCGCCGCACCGGAGCTCGACGGCACAGCCATCGCCGAGTGCCTCTGGCTGGCATCCCTGATGGACATGCCCGCCGAAGACGCCGGCGGGCGGACGCGGAGCCGTTCCCACGGGGCGGCGCCCGCCGACGGACAGGCCAAGGACGAACCCGGGTCGCAGTCCGAGGAACACGGGAACGACCTGCACGAGCGCCTCGCCGGAGCAGCGATCACGATGCGCGGCGACGCGGTGACACCCGCCCATGCCCCCGGCCTGCCGAGGACACTTGAAGTGACCCGCGCGCTGCGCCCATGGAAACGGCGATGGCCCAAGGGACGCCGATCGGTCCTCGACGTCGATGCCACCGTGGACAGCTACGCCCGCAGCGGCGAACTGCTCCCGGTACTCACCCCCGCACCCGAAAGATGGTTCGATCTCGTCCTGGTGCTGGACCGCTCGCCGGCGATGGGGGTGTGGCGGGAGACCGTCATGGACTTCACCGCAGTCCTGGACCGGCTAGGTGCCTTCCGGACCCTCCACTTGCGCGAACTCCGCTTCCGCGACGGTGGTTTCGAACTGCGCGACAAGCAGGGCCGGTTGACTTCCCCCCGTCAGCTGCGCTCTCCGGACGGTCGTCGGCTGGTCGTGGTCGTCTCCGACTGCGCGGCTCCCGGATGGCGTGGCACCGCGGTGTGGCGTCAACTGCGGGACTGGGCCCAAATGGCCCCGGTCGCGCTACTCAACCCGCTGCCGACGAAACTCTGGCGCAGAACAGGCCTCGACCTGCCCTCCACCCGCGTCACCGCCACCGCCCCGGGCCCGCCCAACGCCCGGCTGCTCTTCCAACCGCCGGTACTGCCGGACGAGAGCGACGCGGACGGCGAGGGGGAGGGGCAAGACGGGAACTGGCTCCCCATCCCGGTCTTCTCCCTGTCCCCGCACTCCTTGAGCCGCTGGTCGTGCGCCTTGATGCGCACGGCCCCCGAGGGCAATTCCGCGGTACTCGTACCGCGTGGTGGACGGACGGAACGACGGCCCCGGCAGCGGCCCGGAGTTGTCGCCACAGAAGGATTCCTGCACACAGCCTCGCCGCCGGCTGCTCGCCTGGCCGTGCTGTGCTCCACGTTCGACCGGCTGAGCACCCGCCTGCTCCATCTCATCCGGCAGGAACTGGTACCCGAAGCCACTGTCTCCGACATCGCCGAGCTGCTCACCAGCGGGCTCTTCACCCTCAGCCCGGGCGACGGCGACGTCGTGGAGATGAGCCCGCCGGAGACCGTGCAGCGGCGATTGCAGAGCGAACTCGCCGAACATGAGGTGTGGCGCATCAACAGGGCGCTGAGCCGCCATGTGGCGTCCCAGGACGGCTGGGGCGGACGACTGCCGGCGGTGGTGCCGAACTCCGACGGCCGCGCGGAACTGCCGGCGGCTGCCCAACCGTTCGCGCAACTGTCAGGCCGGACACTTGAGTTGCTGGGGCTGCCGACAGGCGATCCGACCATACCCGACGCCGACTCGGAGCCGGAGGAGAGGGAACGACCGATCCCTCCGCAGCCCCTTCCGAGGGCGACATCCGCTTCGGTGGACAACCGGCCCTACTTCTTCCTCAGTTACGCCCACACTCCGTCCCCGGGGCCGGGCAACAGCGATCCCGACCACTGGGTGCACACACTGTTCAAGGATCTGTGCGCGGACGTCCTGCACCTCACCGCTCATCCGCAGGGGACACCCGTGGGGTTCCTGGACCGGGAGATGCGGTCCGGGGAGGGCTGGCCAGACCGGCTCAGTGAGAACCTTGCGCGCTGCCGGGTGTTCGTCCCGTTGTACTCGCGCCGCTACTTCTCCAGCGAGAATTGCGGGCGTGAGTGGTTCGCCTTCAGCGAGCGCATCCGGGAGGCCCGCAACGCCGGTTACGGGGACATCCCGGCCATCGTCCCGGTGCTGTGGACCGGCATGGACCTCGGAGGACTTCCCGAGTCCGCGCGGCACCTCCAGATCGCGCACTCCGACTTCGGGGAGCGCTACTCGTCGTACGGGCTCTACGGGCTGATCAAAATCAAGCGGTTGCGGGACGAGTACGAGGAGATCGTGTTCGGCCTCGCCCAACGGATCGTGCAGGTCGCCGAGAACACCCCACTGCCGTCGAGCCGGCCCCGGCCCTACGAGTCGACGCACAGCGCATTCCGACCGCCCGGCGAGAACCCCACCAGCGTTCGGCTGATCGTGGCGGCGCCCACTCGGCACGCCTTGCCGGAGGGCCGGGACGCCTCACCGTACGGTGAGGGCGCCACGGACTGGACCCCTTACCACAGCGAGTCGAGGCGGCCGCTCGCCCTGCTGGCCGAGGAGTTGATCCGCTCGCTCGACTACCGCGTCACCGTGTCGGACTTCGACGACTTGGACCTGCCCTCGGGGAGCCCGACGACGGGCAGTGAGCACGACCTGCGATCCGCGGGCGAGGCCACCCCAACCAGCGGACCCACGATCCTGTTGGTGGACCGGTGGGCCCTGCTCGACCGGGAGCGGCGGCGTCGGCTCAAGCTGTTCGACTCGGCCGCACAGCCTTGGGTCTGTGCGATCGTTCCCTGGAACCGCTTGGACACTCAGTGCCGCGGTGAACAGGGCGAACGGCTCCGGGAGGAGTTGGAGGACACCTTGCCGCTGCTGCTGGAACAGGGGCGCCGTGGCAAGACCTGGTCGGCTGTCAACGGCGTACCCACCCTGAAGGCGTTCGCCGAGATCCTTCCGGGGGTCTTGGCCCAGGCCACCCGGCAGTATGTCCGATACTCGTCAGACGCCCCGGCAGCGCCCAGCGGGCCGCTGCTGCGGCTGTCAGGGCCGGATCCGGTGCCCCCGGACAACGACGTGTGACTGCCTCCGTCCCGCGCCCGGCCATGCGCACCGGGAGGTCAGGGAAGCAGGCCCATGCCCCCACTGACCCCCGAACTCCCCTCCATCACGCGGTACATGCCGATCGAGTCGTGCGTGGCGGTGTCCGCGAAGCCGAACTTCTCGTACAGGAAGCGGGCGGGGCCGTCGGCGATGAGGGAGACGTAGGCGGTGGCGGGGGCCCGGCGCTCCAGTTCGCCGGTGAGCGCGGCCATGATGCGCTTGCCGAGGCCGCGCCCCTGATGGGCGGGGTGCACGCAGATGTCGACGATCTGGAACGCCGTACCGCCGTCGCCGATGACCCGGCCCATTCCGATGGGCTCCCCCGCGTGCCGGAGTATCACCCCGTGCCAGGTGTGGGGTAGCGCGAGGGCCACGGCTTCGGGGTCCTTGTCGGAGAGACCGGCATCGGTGCGCAGACGGCGGAAGACCTCGACGGAGGGCACACCAACACTCAACTCGTAAGGGTCACTATTGCCAAGCATGCATTACATACTAGGCGACGGCGCCGACGTCACACCTCGTCGCGCGTCAGCGCCAGCAGCCGGTCCAGCACCCTCGGTCCCCCGGCCCGCACACCGTCGTGTTCGAACTCGTCCGTGACCCAGGTGCGCAGGCCCCGGATGGCGCGGGCCGTCGCCAGGGAGTGGGCGGTGTCGACGTACATGTCGTCGTGGTAGATCGCGGCGGCTACCGGGACCTCGTTGGCGGCGAGCTGCTCCGGGTCGTACAGGGGGAGCCAGCCCCGCTCCTCGGCCAGGTTCTCGGCGGTCTCGCGCAGCGGGCGCAGGGCGGGGTCGTTGTCGAACATCCAGGGGTGCACGGACTCGCCGGTGAACAGCAGTGGGCCGTCGCCGGTCAGCGTCTTGGCGGCGTCGAACTGCGGGAACTCGCGGCGCACCCGCTCCGCCGCCCAGTCCGTGGGGCCCGGGTCCTGGCCGTAGCACGCCTCGTGGAGGAGCGCGTACAGCGGGTGGCCCGCGTACGACAGCAGCCCCTGGACCTCCTCCTGGAAGGAGTCGGACAGGGCGGGTCCCCCCGGGGTGCGGACGAAGGCGGCCTCCAGCAGGAAGTGCAGCCGGTGGCTGCCGTCGCTTCGGCCGAGGAGATTGCCCAGCGACTGGAACGCCTCGACGGTGAACCGGTAGCCGTTCGGCAGGACCACGTCGTGCTGGAGGAGGTGCTCGGCGATCCGCCGGGCCCGCTCGACATCCTGCGGGTAGCGGGCGTAGTGGGCGGCGACCTTGCGTTCGACGCGCGGGTAGGCGGCCCGGTAGACGTCGTCGGCGGTCGCGTCGAGGGAGGGCAGTCCGCCGGTGATGACGGCGGTGCTCAGGCCCTCGGGGGCGAGGGACAGATAGGTGACCGCGCAGAAGCCGCCGAAGCTCTGGCCGAGGACGGTCCAGGGGGCGCCGCCGGTGACCTCGGGGCGGATGGCCTCGCAGTCGCGGACGATGGAGTCGGCACGGAAGTGGGCGAGGTAGCCGGCCTGCTCGGCGGGGCCGCCGCGCGACGGAAGGGTCTGGCGGTTGGCCGGGGTGGAGGCGCCGGTGCCGCGCTGGTCCAGGAGCAGGACCCGGTACTCCTTCAGGGCCCGCTCCAGCCAGGCCTCACGGCCGATGAAACGGTTGGCTCCGAAGCCGGGGCCGCCCTGCAGATAGACCAGCCAGGGCAGTCCGGCGTCCGTCTTGTCGCTCGCGACGACCTCACGGGCGTAGAGCTCGATCCGCTCCCCCGCCGGGTCGTCGTGGTCGAGGGGGACGGCGAAGCGGCGGTCGGTGAGGACGACACCGGGCTGCCGATAGCTGACGGACAACAAGTCTCCTTGAACGTACGGATTCCAGGCCGTGCTCCAGTCCAGCACACATTGTTCGCCCGGCCGACCCCGTGGATCAAGAAATTCCCGCTGAATCCGGGGTCAGTAAGCCGATCATTAATCGATGGACGAGTCCTCGGATGGTCCCGTAGCGTGTGACGCCACGCCCCGAGACCGACGGAAGGAGGGCAGAGCCGTGCAGTTCACACCATTTCAGCGCTCCCTTCCCGTCCCGGCGTGCCTCGTCTGATCCGACCGGGAGCGCTTGACGCACGCACGTATCCCGGAGGAATCCATGACCGATCTGGTCATCCGCGCGCTCGACGAGAGCGACGCCCATCTCTTCGACACCCTGCCGGACCCGCTGGGCGCCCGTGAGGCGCACCGGCTGACCCGGCACCGCCCCGACTGGAAGCGCGTGGCCCTGCGCGACGGCAGGGTCGTCGCCCGCGGCGCCTGGTGGAGCGGCCCCGATGACACCGAGCCCGTCAACATCAACTGGTTCGACGTGGCCGAGGGAGAGGAGGAGGCGGGAGCCGAGCTCCTGCGCGGCTCCCCCTGGCAGGTCGAGCTCGAGCTGAACCTGCCCGCCGACTGGCGTGACGACCCCGCAGCCCGCGCCGCCGCCGAGACGCGCTTCGCCGCGGTACGCGAAGCGGGCTACGAACTGCTGGTCGAGCGGTTCCTGTATCGCTGGACCCCCACCCATGGGCTGCCCGAGCGGCCCGGACGCCTGGTGTTCCGCGCGGAACCGGACGACGCCGTGTTCTTCGACGCACTGCGCCGCATCCACTCCGCCACCCTCGACGCCCACGCCTTGAAGGCCATCGAGGAAGGCGGTGTCGACCAGGCGGCCCAGGAGGAGCTGGACTTCTTCCGGTGGTGCCCGTCACCGCGCGAGTGGTGGCAGGTGGCGTCCACGCCGCAGGGCGAGCCGGTCGGCATCCACATCCCGGCGCACAACCCGTCCGGCCCGACCATCGGCTTCATCGGCGTCCTGCCCGAACAGCGCGGACACGGCTACGCCTACGACCTCCTGGCCGAGTGCACCCACTTCCTCGTCGAGCGGGGCGCCGGGTTCGTCAGCGCGGCGACGGACCGGGGGAACTTCCCCATGGCCGCGAACTTCGCCAAGGCGCACTTCCCGGTGGTCCGGGAGCGGCTCAACTTCCACCCGCGGTAGGGCTCCGGCCGACTGCCGGTGTCCGGTGCGCCGGGTGACGCTCAGCGTGCAGAGAGGCTGGAGCGTCGTACCACCAGCTCCGGCTGGAGCACGACCCGCCGGTGTTCGTGCGGGACGGGGGCGGTCTCGGCCTCGGTCTCCTCCAGGAGGAGCTCGGCGGCGAGGGCGCCCAGGGTGACGGCGGGCTGCCGTACGGAGGTGAGGGGGACGGCGGCCGCGGCGGCGAACTCGATGTCGTCGTAGCCGACGATGGCAAGGTCGTCGGGGACGCTCACGCCGGCCGCGTACATGGCCTGGAGCACGCCGAGGGCGAGCAGGTCGTTGGCGCAGAACACGGCGGTGGGGCGGTCGGCGAGGCCGAGGAGGCGGGCGCCCGCGTCCCGGCCGGCGGCCACGTCGAGGCGCTCGGTGGGCAGTTCACGCAGGGCCTCCGGGCCGAGCCCCGCCTCGTGCAGGGCGCCCAGGGCACCCGTGCGGCGGTCGCGGACCTGGTTGAGGCCCGCCGGTCCGCTGACGTACGCGATGGAACGGTGGCCCGCGTCGACCAGGTGCCGTACGGCGAGGGCGCCGCCCGCGACGTCGTCGACGGAGACGGAGCACTCGGTGGTGCCCTCGGCGACCCGGTCGACGAGGACGAAGGGGATGCCGTGGCGGCGGAACGCCTCGATGTTGCGTCCCGTCGCGTCGGCGGGGGTGAGCAGCACGCCGCGCACCCGCTGTTCGGCGAAGAGTGAGAGGTACTCGGACTCCTCACCCGCGCTCTGCGCGCTGTTGCAGACCATCACACCGAGTCCGGCGTCGCGCGCGGCCCGTTCGGCACCGCGCGCGACGTCGACGAAGAAGGGGTTGCCCATGTCGAGCACGAGCAGCCCCATGATCCGGCTGCGCCCGGCCCGCAGCTGGCGCGCCGACTCGCTGCGGACATAGCCGAGACGGTCTATCGCGGCCTGGACCCGGGCCCGGGTCCCGGAGGCCACCGAGTCCGGCCGGTTGATGACGTTGGACACCGTGCCGACGGAGACTCCGGCGGCAGCGGCGACGTCCTTGATACCCACCGACTGGGCCATGGGGCGGGGACCTCCAGGAAGGTGCGGAGCGGCGGGCATGCGTTCACATTACCGCCGGGCCTCCGTGGAAATGACCCGGTCAGCAGCGGGAACGTTCCCGTCGTACGGTCGTACGAGGGATCAGGCGGGCAGGGCGAAGTCGATGACGCGGAGCGCCGACGGTGTGGTGCCGCTCGACTTCACCTGGTACATCACGGACAGGACGTTGTCCTGGGCGATCCGGCTCTCGTCGAAGACGACCTCGCCGAAGGCGTTGAGCCCGGAGCCGTCGAACAGGATCTTCCAGTCGGTGTGCCCGGAGGCCGCCGAGGCTCCGGCGATCCGGCCGAACGGGAAGATCGCGTAGGCGTTGTTGTACTTGTCCATGACCAGCTTGGTGCGCTGGCTGGAGTTCAGCGGCACCGGTATCTCGGTCTTCGCCCAGGCACCGGAGGAGCTCTTGCGGACGAGGAAGGCGCGGCCGTTGGCCGTGCGGTCGGCGACGTAGTTCGTGGTGCACTGGCCGAAGCGGCCGGGGACGTAGCTGATGATGGCGTGCGGTCGGCCGGCGGAGTCGGTCCACTGGCTCTCCTGGTTCATCAGGGAGTGGTCCGGGTTGAGCGCGTCCACGACGAGGCCCGCGTCGGTGACGGAGACCCGGTCGGAGCCGCCGGTGGTGCCGACGACGGCGCCCGCGTTGTTGCGCCAGGTGCGGCCCAGGTCGTCCGAGTAGACGTAGCCCGTGTCGTGGTTGGTGATGCCGCCGCCGTTGCACATCACGGCGCCGTTCTGCTCACGCCAGGTGAACATGGCGTGCAGGCGGCCGTTGCGGTCGTAGTCGATGCCGTGCAGGTACATGTTGCGGGCCGTGCTGGAGCCGTGCTCGCTGGTGTACGTGCCGGTGGAGGACGTCCACTCGCCGAGGTTGGCCCAGGAGGTGCCGTTGTACTCGGCGAGGGCGTTGCGGCCGTTGCCGGAGATGCCGGCGCGGTAGCTCAGCTGGAGCTTGCCGTCGGGCATCGAGATGAACTGCGGGTACGTGAACTGCGAGGTGAGCGCGAGCCCGTCGAGGGTGGACTGCGGGGCGCCGAAGCGGCTCGTGGTCCAGCTCAGGCCGGCCGGGTTGTCCAGGAGCCCGGCGACCGACTTGACGTAGGTGAAGCCGTCGCTGTGGGAGTCCATGTTGAGGTGGAGGCGGCCGTCGACCTTGGAGACGCCCATGGAGATGACGTTGTGGGAGTCGTTGTAGCGCAGCGTGTGGCCGACCTTGACGGTGGACCAGGTGCTGGAGCCGAGGACGCGGCGGCCGACGACGGCGTTGCGGTCGGCGGTGTACCAGACGGCGTACTGGTAGCCCTTGTAGGTCAGCAGAGCGTTCTTCTGGAACGCATTGTTGTTGACCAGGCCGTCGTAGGAGACGAAGAAGATGGCCTGGCTGTCGAGCAGCGTGTTGCCGGTCTGGGTGACCGAGGGACCGGGGTCGGCGGCCCGGGCGGTGGTGGCGCCGAGGGCGGGGGTCACCACGGCACCGGCGAGTGCGGCGCCGAGCAGCGTACGTCTCTTCATCGCGGGGACTCCATTGTCGAGCGAGGGGCGGGGAGGGAGGGGAGGGGGGACCAGCGGGGGGATCAGTCCAGGTGGAACACTTCGGTGAGCGGTTTCATGGCCTCATCGGGGCGGGCGCCGTCCAGCGACTCGAAGAACGGCGCCATCTCCGTCTGCCAGCGGGCGTTGACGTCCGTGGCTTCCATGCCCGCCAGAGCGGCTTCGAAGTCCGCCGTCTCCAAGTAGCCGACCAGCAGGCCGTCCTCGCGCAGGAAGAGCGAGTAGTTGTGCCAGCCGGTGGCCGAGAGCGCTTCGAGCATCTCGGGCCACACGGCGGCGTGCCGCTCGCGGTACTCGTCGAGGCGATCCGCCCTGACCTTCAGCAGGAAGCACACGCGCTTCATCAACACCCCTCCAGGTATCAGAAGTTGAACTTGTCGATGTTGTCCTTGTTGAAGACGGTCGGCTTGCCGAGGCTGATCACGCCGTCCTTGCCGATGGTGTACTCGCCCATGTCGCCGGCGGTGAAGGTCTCACCCTCCTTGCCGGTGATCTGGCCGGAGACCAGCGCCACCGAGGTACGGGCGGCCAGCTCGCCGAGCTTCGCCGGGTCCCACAGCTCGAACGCCTCGACCGTGCCGTCCTTGACGTACTTGCGCATGTCGTTGGGGGTACCGAGGCCGGTCAGCATGACCTTGCCCTTGTACTTGGAGCCCGAGAGGTACTGGGCGGCCGCCTTGATGCCGACCGTGGTCGGGGAGATGATCCCCTTCAGGTTCGGGTACTCCTGCAGCAGGCCCTGGGTCTGCTGGAAGGACTTCTGGGCGTCGTCGTCACCGTAGGCGACCTTGACGAGCTTGATGTCCTTGTACTTGTCCTGCTTGAGCTCGTCCTTCATGAACTCGATCCAGGTGTTCTGGTTGGTCGCGGTCTGCGCGGCCGACAGGATCGCGATCTCGCCCTTGTAGTCGATCTGCTCGGCGAGCAGCTGGACCTCGGTGCGGCCCAGGTCCTCGGCGCTGGCCTGCGAGACGAAGGCGTTGCGGCACTCCGGCTTGGTGTCGGAGTCGTAGGTGACGACCTTGATGTCGTTGCTCATGGCCTGCTTGAGCGCGGTGCACAGGGCACCCGGGTCCTGCGCGGAGACGGCCATCGCGTCGACCTGCTGCTGGGTGAGCGTGTTGACGTAGTTCACCTGGCCGGAGGTGTCCGTGGCGCTGGACGGGCCGACCTCCTTGTAGCTGGAGCCCAGCTCCTTCAGGGCCGCCTCGCCGCCCTTGTCGGCGGAGGTGAAGTACGGGTTGTTGACCTGCTTCGGCAGGAAGCCGACGGTCAGGCCCTTCTTCAGCTCGGCGTTCGGGTCGGCCTTGCCGGTGGCCGCCGCGCCGGCGGAGTCGTCCTTGACGTCGCTCTT
Organism: Streptomyces sp. NPDC002787; assembly: GCF_053592095.1. Classification (NCBI taxonomy): domain Bacteria; kingdom Bacillati; phylum Actinomycetota; class Actinomycetes; order Kitasatosporales; family Streptomycetaceae; genus Streptomyces; species Streptomyces sp. NPDC002787. Next base: position 274,371 of record NZ_JBSFVC010000011.1, read on the forward strand.
CGTGGTGCCGCCACAGGCGGTGACGGCGAGGGCGAGGGAGGTGACGGCGGCGAGCGCCGCACAGGAGCGACGGAGGGTTGCTCTACGCATGACGAGGGTTCCTTTGCGAGGAGGAGTGATGTGACGCGCCTTGTCTTGTCTTCGAGGGCGCGGGGAACTGCGCGACCAGCCACAGGGGACCGGCAGCTTTCAAACGGTCTTTCCGGCGGAGCCGCTCGCGGAGCCGCCGGCGGCTCCGAGCACGGATTTTCGTCCGGCCCGAGCGAGACCGACCTGCCGTGCGACCCGGGGCCCGAGCACGGACAGCACGAGCAGGACACCGGTGACGACGATCTGCGACTGCGCGGAGACGTCCTGGAGACTCATGACGTTCTGCAGGGTGCCGAGCAGGAACACGCCGGCGATCGCGCCGCCGAGTGTCCCCTTGCCTCCGTCGAAGTCGATGCCACCGAGCAACACGGCGGCGATGACGGAGAGTTCGAGCCCGGTCGCGTTGTCGTAGCGGGCGCTGGCGTAGTGCAGGGCCCAGAAGATGCCGGTGAGGGAGGCCATGAGCCCGGTCACGGTGAAGAGGATCAGCTTCTGCCGCTTGACGCGGATGCCGGTGAAGCGTGCGGCCTCCTCGCTGGCGCCGATCGCGAACAGGGACCGCCCGAACGGGGTGGCGTGCAGGGCGATCACGGCGATCACGAGCAGGACCAGGAAGGGGATGAAGGCCTGCGGGACGAAGCTGTCCCCGATCCGGCCGGCCGCGAAGTCCAGGTACTGCGAGGGGAAGTCGGTCACCGCGTCGGAGCCGAGCACGATCTGTGCGACGCCCCGGTAGGCGGCGAGGGTGCCGATGGTGACGGCGAGGGAGGACAGGCCGAGCTTGGTGACCAGCAGGCCGTTGATCAGTCCGCAGACCACGCCGAGCGCGAGACAGATCGGGATGATCGTCTCGATGGTCATGCCCTGGTTCCACAGGGCGCCCATCACCGCGCCGGAGAGTCCGGCGGTGGAGGCGACCGACAGGTCGATCTCGCCGGAGACCACGAGCAGGGTCATCGGGAGGGCGATCAGCGCGATCGGCAGGGTGTTGCCGATGAGGAACGACAGGTTGAGCGCGTTGCCGAAGCCGTCGACGGTGGAGAAGGACAGCAGGAGCACAACGATCAGGAGGGCGCCGACGACCGTGTCCCAGCGGATCGCGCGGGAGAACGTGGAGTCAGCCATGGCGGGCGTTCCTCTTCTTCAGGGCGGTCGCCACCCGCAGCGCGACCACACGGTCCACGGCGATGGCGAGGATGAGCAGGATGCCGTTGATGGCGAGCACCCACACCGAGCTGACGCCGAGGGCGGGCAGCACGCTGTTGATGGAGGTCAGCAGCAGGGCGCCGAGGGCCGCGCCGTAGACGCTGCCGGAGCCGCCGGTGAAGACGACGCCGCCGACCACGACCGCGCTGACGACGGTCAGTTCGTAGCCGTTGCCCGTGCCGGAGTCGACGTTGCCGAACCGGGCAAGGTACAGCGCTCCGGCGAGGCCGGCGAGGGCGCCGCAGAAGGTGTAGGCGACGAGGATCCGCTTGCGGACCGGGATGCCGGCGAGGCGTGCGGCCTCGGGGTTGGAGCCGAGCGCGTACAGCTCGCGGCCGCTGCCGAAGTGCTTCAGGTAGTACGCGGTCGCCACCAGCACCGCCAGGGCGATCAGCGCCAGGTACGGCACCGCGGAGACGCCGCCGGAGCCGAAGTCGATGAAGCCGTCGGGCAGGTCGGCCGCGGTGATCTGCCGGGAGCCGACCCAGATGGAGTCGATGCCCCGGATGATGTAGAGCGTGCCGAGGGTGACGACGAGCGCGGGCACCTGGCCGAGGCTGACGAGGAGGCCGTTGAGCAGGCCGAAGCCGATGCCGAGCAGGACCGCCAGGGCCACGGCCACGACCGCGTTCCCGCCGCCCTGGAGATACGTACCGGCGGCGAAGGCGCTGATGCCGAGGGTGGAACCGACCGACAGGTCGACGTTCCGGGTGATGACGACCAGGGACTGACCGACGGCGACCAGCACCAGGATGGTCGCGTTGAGCAGCAGGTCCTTGATGCCCTGCTCGGTCAGGAACTCGCTGTTGCCCAGCTGGGTGACGACGATCATCGCCAGGAACACGACCAGGATGGCGAGTTCGCGCATCTTGAAGACGCGGTCCACCAGCCGGGTGCCGCTGGACTTGGGCACCTCGGCGACGGGGGTGTTCTGAGGGGTGGTCACCGTCATGCGGCGGCCCTCCCGGTGGCTGCGGCCATCACGGATTCCTCGGTGGCTTCGGAGCGAGGGATCTCGGCGGTGAGCCGGCCCTCGTGCATCACGAGCACGCGGTCGGCCATACCGAGGATCTCGGGCAGGTCGGAGGAGATCATCAGCACGGCCACCCCGTCGGCGGCGAGCTGGCTGAGGAGGCGGTGCACCTCGGCCTTCGTGCCGACGTCGATGCCTCGGGTGGGCTCGTCGACGATCAGCACCTTCGGCCCGGTGGCGAGCCACTTGGCGAGGACGACCTTCTGCTGGTTGCCGCCCGACAGGGTGTTGACGGTGTCGGCGATCCGGGCGTACTTCACCTGGAGCTTGACCGCCCAGTCGAGGGAGCGGCTGCGTTCGGCGCCGCGGTCGACGAGGCCGGCCCTGACGGTCGTACGGAGTCCGGTGAGGCCGATGTTCCGCTCGATGGACATGTCCATCACCAGGCCCTGGGCGCGGCGGTCCTCGGGGACCAGGGCGAGCCCGGCGGCCATGGCGGTGGAGGGGGCGCCGTTGGTGAGCGCGTGGCCGTCGAGGGAGACCTCGCCCGCGTCCCAGCGGTCGATGCCGAAGACGGCGCGGGCCACCTCCGTACGTCCTGCGCCGACGAGGCCGGCCAGGCCGACGATCTCGCCGCGGCGGACGTCGAAGGAGACGTCGGTGAAGACGCCCTCGCGGGTCAGCCGGCGGACGCTGAGGGCGACTTCGCCGGGCTCGACCTCCTGCTTGGGGTACAGCTCGTCGAGGTCGCGGCCCACCATGCGGCGCACCAGGTCGTCCTCGGTCATGCCGTCGATCGGTTCGCTGGAGATCCAGGCGCCGTCGCGCAGGGTGGTGACCCGCTGGCAGATCTGGAAGATCTCCTCCAGACGGTGGGAGATGAAGAGGACGGCGGAACCCTGCTCGCGCAGGGTGCGGACGACGCCGAAGAGCCGGGCCACCTCGCTGCCGGTGAGGGCCGCGGTCGGCTCGTCCATGATCAGGACGCGGGCGTCGAAGGAGAGCGCCTTGGCAATCTCGACGATCTGCTGGTCGGCGATGGACAGGCCGCGCGCCGGGCGGTCGGGGTCGAGTTCGACGCCGAGCCGCTGCATCAGCGCGAGGGTCGCCGTGTGCGTGGCCTTGTGGTCGATGCGGCCGAGGGCGCGCCGGGGCTGGCGGCCCATGAAGATGTTCTCGGCGATCGAGAGGTCGGGGAAGAGCGTGGGCTCCTGGTAGATCACGGCGATGCCCGCGTCCCGGGCGTCGGCCGGGCCGTGGAAGACCGTGGGCGCACCGTCGAGGAGCACCTGACCGGAGTCCGGTCGGTGCACCCCGGCGAGGCTCTTGATCAGGGTCGACTTGCCCGCGCCGTTCTCCCCGGCGAGTGCGTGCACTTCGCCCGGGAACAGTTCGAGGGACACGTCTCGCAGGGCGCGTACGGCGCCGAAGGACTTGGAGATGCCCTTCAGAGCGAGAACGGGGGCCGGACCCTTGTCGGACCGGTGGGTCATGGAGGCTCCTCGACGACGGCCGGTGGCTAGCGAGAGGCTGCCTCACTGCGTCGTGAAAGGTTTCAACTTGGTTGCCGGGACGTTAGGCATCGCACGCAGGTCACGTCAATGGGTTTCGGTCGAAATTCTTTCGATGGATGAGGTCACAACCGGGTCACGGATAGCGGTCTTGACCTGGGGGGTTGACAGTCCGGCGAGCCGCTCATAGTTTCCCGTTCTGAATCGTTTCAGACATCAAAGCCGGTAGGAGCCCTGACGTGACCGAGCTCGCCGCGGTGAAGGCCGCCCTCAAAACCCAGGCCGTCGAGACGCCGTCGTGGGCGTACGGAAACTCCGGAACCCGCTTCAAGGTGTTCGCCCAACGGGGTGTTCCGCGCAACCCCTGGGAGAAGCTGGACGACGCCGGCAAGGTCCACGAGTTCACCGGCGTGGCCCCGACCGTGGCCCTGCACATCCCCTGGGACAAGGTCGAGGACTACGCGGCGCTCGCGAAGCACGCCGAGCAGCGGGGTGTGAAGCTCGGCGCGATCAACTCCAACACCTTCCAGGACGACGACTACAAGCTGGGCAGCATCTGCCACCCGGACGCGGCGGTGCGCCGCAAGGCCGTCGACCACCTGCTGGAGTGCGTCGACATCATGGACGCGACCGGGTCGCGCGATCTGAAGCTGTGGTTCGCGGACGGTACGAACTATCCCGGCCAGGACGACATCCGTGAGCGGCAGGACCGGCTGGCCGAGGGGCTGGCCGAGGTGTACCAGCGGCTCGGGGACGACCAGCGGATGCTGCTGGAGTACAAGTTCTTCGAGCCGGCGTTCTACACGACCGACGTGCCGGACTGGGGCACGGCCTACGCCCACTGCCTGAAGCTCGGGCCGAAGGCGCAGGTCGTGGTCGACACCGGGCACCACGCGCCGGGGACCAACATCGAGTTCATCGTGGCGACGCTGCTGCGGGAGGGGAAGCTCGGGGCGTTCGACTTCAACTCGCGCTTCTACGCGGACGACGACCTGATGGTGGGCGCCGCCGACCCGTTCCAGCTGTTCCGGATCATGTACGAGGTCGTGCGTGGGGGCGGGTTCACTCCCGAGGTCGCGTTCATGCTCGACCAGTGCCACAACATCGAGGCGAAGATCCCGGCGATCATCCGGTCGGTGATGAACGTGCAGGAGGCCACGGCGAAGGCGCTGCTGGTGGACCGGGACGCGCTGCGCTCCGCTCAGCAGGCCGGGGATGTGCTGGAGGCCAACGCCGTGGTGATGGACGCGTACAACACGGATGTGCGGCCGTTGCTGCGTGAGGTGCGGGAGGAGATGGGGTTGGACCCCGAGCCGATGGAGGCGTACCGGCGGTCCGGGTGGGCCTCGAAGATCGTTGAGGAGCGGGTGGGTGGGGAGCAGGCGGGTTGGGGGGCGTGACCGCCGCGCCGAGCTGAAGCCGATGCCGCGTTTCGTCTGCCGGGTAACCGCCGGTCGCGGGCTGCGGGCCGGTTCGTGGCTGGTCGCGCAGTTCCCCGCGCCCCTAAAGGCCCAGGCCCTGCGGGCCTGGAAAGCATGGGGCGCAGCCCCTGCTTTTCAGGGGCGCGGGGAACTGCG
>NZ_JBSFVC010000012.1:0-278321 GCF_053592095.1 Streptomyces sp. NPDC002787
ACACGAGTGATACCGCGGCGCTCCGCGCCGCGAACACGAGGATGCGATTCCTCCCAGGGCTGAAGCCCTGGGGTTCCTCGCAAGATCAGGCTGAATCTTGGATTCGACGGGATCGCGGACATGGAGCCCAATGCGTCACAACTTCCCCTCCCGCATCGGGAGTTGGCGAACGATACGGACATCCGCCGACACGTGTCGGACAGTGAACGACAAAGGGTGGATCGGGGTGGTCGAGGTCGGTCGGCGCCTGCCCTTGGGGTCGACATGGATCAGTGCCGGGTGATCGGCCCGTGAATCAGTGCCGGGGGATCGACGCGCGAGTCAGCGCTTGACGATTGCGCGCCTCGTCAGCGCTTGACGGTCTCGCGTCAGCTCAGCTGCTTGGCGACGAACACGTGGGAGGCGACATCCGCCTCCAGCTCCGCCGCCTCGCCGCCGCTGCCCACGAGGACACCGCCGGCCGCCTCCGTCACGCTCACCACGGAACCGGGCTGCACACCCGCGCGACGCAGCGTGTACATCAGCTGCGCGTCCGTCTGGATGGGCTCGCCGATCCGGCGTACGACGACGGTCTTGCCCTCCGTGCCCGGGTCGAGATCCGCGAGCGACACCATGCCCTCGTCCAGGAACGGGTCCGCGCCGTCCTTCTCGCCCAGCTCCTCCAGACCCGGGATGGGGTTGCCGTACGGCGACTCGGTGGGGTGGCGCAGCAGCTCCAGGACGCGGCGCTCGACCGCCTCGCTCATCACGTGCTCCCAGCGACACGCCTCCGCGTGCACCTGCTCCCACTCCAGGCCGATCACGTCGACGAGCAGGCACTCCGCGAGGCGGTGCTTGCGCATCACGCGCGTCGCCAGCCGACGGCCCTCCTCGGTGAGCTCCAGGTGGCGGTCCGCGGCGACGGACACCAGGCCGTCGCGCTCCATGCGCGCGACCGTCTGGCTCACCGTGGGGCCGCTCTGGTCGAGCCGCTCGGCGATCCGGGCGCGCATGGGGACCACACCTTCCTCCTCCAGCTCGAGGATGGTGCGGAGATACATCTCCGTCGTGTCGATCAGTCCGGACATACGTGCCCCTCGATGAGATTCAGCCGGAGGCTTCGACGGCCACACCGGCTTGTTGCGGCTTGCTGCGCTGGCCCTGGACTCAATTCTTACGCATCCGACTGACAACCGGGCCGTGGCGGTGCAACCACGGCGGTATGACTGCTGTCGGGTGGCCAGTTTCTGACGTTCTGCCCCTTTCGGAGGGTGCGTGGGCGGGGTGCGTGGGCGGTGCGGGCGGGTCGTGTCCGGGCGCGCGGTTCCCCGCCCCTGAAAGCGTGGGGCGCCCTCGCGTCGCCGTATGACGCACCGTATTGACACCCCAGTGGTCCAGACCACTAACGTGATCCGCGACACTGCTGGGACTCGACGAGGGCGAAGGAGTCGGCGGATGGGGCAGCGCAGCGACACGGCGGGCGGGCGGTTTCTCGACGCGGCGATCGGGCTGCTGGAACGCGTGCGGGGCGAGGAGGGCGAGCGGATCGCCGCGGCCGGCGAACTGATCGCGGACACCGTCGCCGACGGCGGGCGGCTCTTCGCCTTCGGTGCCGGGCACTCGTCGCTCGCCGCGCAGGACCTCGTCTACCGGGCCGGCGGCCTCGCCCTGATGAATCTGCTGGCCGTGCCCGGCGCGGTGGGCGTCGACGTGATGCCCGCGACGCTCGGGTCCGCGCTGGAACGGGTCGACGGGCTGGCGACCGCCGTGCTCGACAGCAGTCCGCTGCGGGCCGGTGACCTGCTCGTGGTGATCTCGCTCTCCGGGCGCAACGCCCTGCCCGTCGAGATGGCCATGCACGCCCGCGAGCTGGGCGTGAAGGTCATCGGCGTCACCTCCGTCGCCTACGCCACGGAGACCGGCTCCCGCCACTCCTCCGGCACGTTCCTCAAGGACCACTGCGACCTCGTCCTCGACTCGAAGATCGCGGTCGGCGACGCGGAGCTCACCCTCGACACCATCCCCGCCCCCTTCGCGCCTGCTTCCACGGTCGTCACCTCCGCGATCCTGCAGTCGGTCATGGCCACCGCCGCCGCCTCCCTCGCGGACCGGGGCGTCGAGCCGCCGCTGCTCCGCTCCGGCAACGTCGACGGCGGGCTCGACTGGAACGACCGGGTGATGCGGGAGTACGGCGACAGGATCTTCTACCTGCGCTGACTTCCACCCGCGCTGACTGCGACCCCGGGTTCGTGGGAACGTTGAGAAGGGTGAGGAGGAAATCCCGCGTACAACGATTTCGTCCACATCTTGCGTGAAGCGGATGTGGGCTGGGTCACGTTCGAGTTGAATGATGACGAGTGAGCGAACCGACGCGCCGTACCAGCCGTACATGCGGACGCAACGCAGCCTGCAGGGGGTTCAGGTGAGTGCTTCCCGGCGTAGGGGGACCACCGACGAGCTCGGGCCCGACGAGCCCGAGCGGGACGGTCCGACGGACCAGGACACCGAAGAAATCGAAGACATCGAGGGCACGGTGAACACCGAGGACACCGAGGACGTCGAAGGCACCGAGGGCTCCATGGACTCCGCGGACTCCGGTGGCTCGGACCTGCTCGCCGCGCTGCTGGACGGGATGGACGCGGCCCTGTGCGCCTTCGACGCCGACGGCGTCGTCACCCACTGGAACCGCGAGGCCGAACGCATCCTGGGCTGGAGCGCGGAGGAAGCCGTCGGGCGCCGGGGATTCGCCGGATGGGCCGTACGCACCGCCGACGCCGAGGAGGTCGAGGGGCGGCTGATGGCAGCCATGCACGCGCCCGGCCGCCAGGTCCACGAGTTCGCCCTGGTCACCAAGGACGGCGGACGCGTCCTCGTGCGCACCCAGTCCGCCGCCGTACTCGGGCCCGACGGCAAGCCGGCCGGCCTGTACTGCGCCTTCAGCGAGGTCCACGCGCAGATCGACCTGGAGCGGTCCATCGCCCTCAGCGAGGCCCTCTTCGAGGACGCGTCCTGGGGCGTCGTCCTCGTCGACGCCGACCTGCGCCCCGCCGTCGTCAACGCGCACGCCGCCCGCGCCCTCGGCATCGGCCGCACGTCCGTCCTCGGGCGCCCCCTCGGCGAACTGCTCACGCAGGGCGTCGAGGAACTGGAGAGCGCGCTCACCCACGTCCTCGCGGAGGGCGCGCCGCCCGCGCCCGCCGAGATCTGGGTCGGCGTCCGCACGCCCGACGGCGAGACCCGCCGCTGCTGGCGCAGCGGCTTCCTCCGCCTCGCCTCCCCCCTCGCCGAGGAGCCGGTGCCCCTCGGCGTCGGCTGGCTCTTCCAGGACATCACCAAGTCCAAACAGAGCGAGCAGGAGGCCGCCCAGCTCCGCTTCCGCGTGAACCAGCTCCACCGGGCCGCGCGGGCCGCCGCCGAGTGCGAGGACCCCGGCGAGGCCGCCACCGTCCACCTCGACTTCGCGCTCGCCGGGTTCGCCGACCACGCCCTCATCGACCGGGTGGCAGGGGGTTCACTGGCCGACGGTGAAGGCCCCACCCGCCTCGTACGCGCCGCCGCCACCCCTTCCGGGCAGCCCGGGCCCAGCCATCTCTCCGGCCACGCCGGCATCCCCATCCGCTACGGCCACGGCCACCCCGCCCTGCAGTGCGTGGAGCGCGCCGGCTCGGTCCGCGCCAGCGCCGGTACGGCCACGCCGGAAGCGGCCCGCGACTGGGCCACCGGCCGGCAATGGCCCCCGGACGCCGTCCACGCCCTCTGCGCCGTCCTCCGCAGCCGCGGCCGCACCCTCGGCGTCGTCACCTTCCTCCGCGGAGCGGGACGCATCCCGTTCGAACGGACGGACGCGATCTACGCCGAGGACGTCGCCGTACACATCGCCTCCGCGCTGGACCTGGAGGCGCTGGAGAGGTCGGCGGAGTAGACACGGGCGAGGAACGACGGGCGCGGGTGCGGGCCAGGTGGCGAGGGCGAACGCGACGGCAGGACGCGGCTCCGGCGAGCAGGGGGCGGGTCCGGCAGTAGGAAGGTGCGGGCCGGCGGATCGGTGCAGCACCGGACCGGTACGGCGGCCGAGCGGCGGGGCGCAGGACGGCCGCGAGGGGTCGGCGGGGCGGCTGCGCGAGAACGCGACCGGGCGGCGAAGCACACGTCGGCCGAGACAGCGGGGCGGGAGCGCGGTTGCGGGGCGGACGGGTCCGTAGGCCCGGCGAGTGGCGACGGCAGGCGGTCGCGACGGCATGAACAAAGGGCTCGCGTCCGGTCGTCGGCCCGGCGCAGAATCCGCACCATGGCGATCATCCACAACACCACCGTCAAGCCCACCAAGCTCGAACTCCTGGCCTCCTGGCTCCCCACCCGCCCCTGGTACGCCGGCGACACCGCCGCACCCGAGCTGACCAAGGCCGGCGGCTTCCGGCTCGACGACCCGGAGGGCGAGGTCGGCATCGAGTTCATGGTCGTCACCGACACCTCCGGGCCCGCCCCGGTCCACTACCTGGCCCCCCTCACCTACCGGGGCGCGCCCCTCCCCGACGCCGAACACGCCCTCGTCGGCACGATGGAACACGGCGTCCTGGGCAAGCGCTGGGCCTACGACGGCCTCCAGGACCCCGTCCTCGTCACCCAGCTCCTGGCCCTCTTCGAAGGCAAGGCCGAACCCCAGGCCCAGAGCCTCACCGACACCCCCGACCACGAGATCACCCGGTCCTACGTGGGCGACGGCCCCCTGTCCGTGGCCACCCTCACCCCCACCGACACCCCCGAAGCCACCGAACTCCCTCTTCACCCCACCCCCACCGTCCTCCACCTGAACCGCACCCTCCAGCCGGGCCCCCTCGACCGCCCGGCCGACGCGCAGGGCCACGTCACAGGCCACTGGACCCTCCCGAACACCACCCGGGCCCACGCGGTCTTCGCCACATTGCGCAGGTCCTGATCTCCATGACTCCTCCTACAGCAGACACGGCTATCCGTTCGAAGAATCGGACCGATTCGCACGGATAAGTGCTTTGCGGGGAGGTCGGCGCTGTGTGGGCGCTTGATCGCTAATGTCTTGAGGCACACGAGACAGGAAGTCACTCGCTCCAGGCCTCGCACGGTCGTCGAGTGACCAGCCTCAGCCATCAGGATCTCAACGATCAGGGAGGTGCCCCGATGGCTACGTTCCCCGTAGGTGAGCAGACCCACCAGGCTGTGCTTCCTCAGCAGCCTGCTCTGGAATCCGTGCGAGCAGACAGCCCCGGGAGCAGGGACGAAACGGCTCACGGACATCCCGCCACAGCGCGGGGCGCCGACGGGAGACATGGGCGAGGGGAGACCGGCGGGCGCAGCACCAGGGCTCAGTGGAGGCGGCAGAGAACGGGGACGGTGACGTTCCCACACAAGGTCACGCGTACGCGGGTGGGATCGGTGCGGGCAGGGTCTACGTCCTCTCCAAGGGCGGCAAGCCGCTCATGCCGTGCCATCCCGCCCGCGCCCGCGAACTCCTCGAGAAGGGGCGAGCCGTGGTCGCCCAACAGGTTCCCTTCACCATCCGGCTCAAGGACCGCACACTCGCCGAGTCCGAGGTCGACGGCGTTCAGTTACGCACGGAGCAAGCAACACTTCGGGTACGTCACCGGGGACCTGGTACGGGCAACTGTGCCGTCCGGAAAGTGGGCGGGCACATGGACCGGGCGGATCTCTGTCCGAGCCCGGGGCCAGCACAGTCTGACCACACCACAAGGCCGGATCAACGTCAGCCACTGGAATCTGCGGCTGCTGCAGCGCGGCGACGGCTACAGCTACGCAACAACCCGGACGGTCATCACCGGGTAATTCTCTCGGAAAATCGCTTGAGCACGTCGAGACCGCTTCCTACAGTGGGGGCCACGTGAGAGAGGAGGTGGTCGGGTACATGTATGAATCCCGGACGCGCGAGGTGGCTGCGGGCTAGCGGCCTGCCACCACACGATGTGCGGTGCCGGACCAGCACGTGACCTTGAACGTGCAGCCGGCCTAATCCAACGCAGTCACCCGACCCGCAGGCTCGCCGGTACGTCCGGCCGGCTTCTTCGTCCCCTTGGGGCGGAGGGACCCAGAGCTTGCGGGTCGTCTGCGTTCGCTGGTCCGTGCAGGTGCTATGCGTCTTGTCGCTGGTGAGGCGGGCTGGGCCTCGACAAGCCCCGCATCCGTCCGTGGCCCCCAGCCCTGCCCGAAGTCCTCGCTCTCGTGAAGAGCTCCAAGGCTCTAGCCGCTTGGGAGTCTGGCACCTGCCGACCGACCCGACCGGCCAACCCACTTGCCCATGAGGCGTACTGGTCCCGCGCCAACCGCGCCTACCTCCCGCGCCTCGATGATCCCGCTTCGGTGCTCAAGGGGCAAAGGAATCGCGTTCAGCCCAGGATCGCGGTGGCTTCGATCTCTACGAGATGGTCGGGTATGTCCAATGCCGCAACGCCCAGCAGCGTGGCCGGCGGGACCGGGGTGACCCCCAGCTTCGCGGACGCCCGACGGATCCCCTCCATGAGCTGGGGCATTTTGTCAGGGGTCCAGTCGACGACGTAAACGGTCAGTCTCGCCACATCGTCGAAGGAGCCGCCGACCTCGGCCAAGGCGGTCGCGATGTTGAGGTAACACTGCTCGACCTGGGCTGCGAGGTCGCCTTCGCCGACCGTGACCCCCTCGGCATCCCAGGCGACCTGCCCGGCGATGAAGACGAGCTTCGTCCCCGTCCCGACCGACACCTGCCGATAGACATCGATCTTGGGCAACCCGCTGGGGTTCACCAGTGCGATGGCCATGCTGTCTGCCTCCTTGCCTCGGGAGCCCGTGGGCTCACCGCCACCGGACCAAGACGCCCTTGGTCTCTTGTGGTTACTCAGGAACCATAGGAGAGTGGCTGCTGGCGTGGAAGTACGCACTTTTCAGTGACTGGAGAACCTCACGGTGACCAAGCAGTTCACAGGCTCGCCCGACGAAGCGGACCTGAGGCGCGCGGATTCTCTGGCGCGGGAGATCTTTTCGGACGTTGCCAACAAATGGGCGCTCCTGATCATCGAGGCCCTGGGGGAGCACACCCTGCGCTTCGGCGAGCTGCGGAACGAAATCCAGGGCATCAGTCACAAGATGCTCACCCAGAACCTGCGCATGCTCGAGCGCAACGGCCTGGTCGAGCGGACCGTGCACCCCGTCGTGCCGCCGCGGGTCGAGTACACACTCACCGAGCCGGGCCAGGCCCTGCGGGTGACGATCGACGGACTGTGCGACTGGACCCACCGATACCTCGGCCACATCGAGACTTCCCGCCACCGCTTCGACGCCTGAAAGGGGCGGTTGAGCCCCGGCTGCGGCAGGACCGCAGCTGGGCCCGGCACGTATCGGACCGATCCTGGCCTGCCCGCCTCGACCGTGCACGCATCCTCACCCGGTACGGCCTGAACCGGCTGACGCACCTGAGCCGGCCCACCGGCCAGCCCGTCCGCCGCTACGAACGCAACCGGCCCGGCGGAGCAGAGTGGGCGTCGGCCACGTCCACTCCGCCATCGACGACCACACCCTGCGGCTCAACACACCTAGCGGGCGATGTCCCCGTACCCCTCGATCTCCTGCGGGCTGCGCGTGCCCGGGCCGACGTAGCGGGCGGACGGGCGGACGAGGCGGCCCGTGCGCTTCTGTTCCAGGATGTGGGCCGACCAGCCGGCCGTGCGGGCGCAGGTGAACATCGACGTGAACATGTGGGCCGGGACCTCGGCGAAGTCGAGGACGATCGCGGCCCAGAACTCGACGTTCGTCGCCAGGACCCGGTCGGGGCGGCGAGCGTGGAGTTCCGCGAGGGCGGCCTTCTCCAGGGCTTCGGCGACCTCGAAGCGGGGGGCGCCGAGGTCGCGGGCGGTGCGGCGCAGGACGCGGGCGCGGGGGTCCTCGGCGCGGTAGACGCGGTGGCCGAAGCCCATGAGGCGTTCGCCCTTGTCCAGGGCCTGCTTGACGTAGGCGTCGGCGTCGCCCGTGCGTTCGATCTCCTCGATCATGCCGAGGACTCGGGAGGGGGCGCCCCCGTGGAGGGGACCCGACATGGCTCCCACCGCGCCGGACAGCGCGGCGGCGACATCCGCGCCGGTCGACGCGATGACCCTCGCCGTGAACGTGGACGCGTTCATGCCGTGTTCGGCCGCGCTCGTCCAGTACGCGTCGACCGCCGCCACGTGCTTGGGGTCCGGCTCGCCGCGCCAGCGGATCATGAAGCGTTCGACGACGGACTGGGCCTTGTCGATCTCGCGCTGCGGGACCATGGGCAGGCCCTGGCCGCGCGCGGACTGGGCGACGTAGGAGAGGGCCATGACGGCGGCGCGGGCCAGGTCGGCTCGGGCCTGCTCCTCGTCGATGTCCAGGAGCGGTTTGAGGCCCCAGACCGGGGCCAGCATGGCCAGCGCGGACTGGACGTCCACGCGGATGTCACCGGAGTGGACGGGAATGGGGAACGGCTCGGCGGGCGGAAGGCCGGGGCGGAAGGCGCCGTCGACGAGGAGGCCCCAGACGTTGCCGAAGGAGACGTGGCCGACCAGGTCCTCGATGTCGACGCCCCGGTACCGGAGTGCGCCGCCCTCCTTGTCCGGTTCGGCGATCTCCGTCTCGAACGCGACGACTCCTTCGAGCCCGGGTACGAAGTCGGACATCAGGCGGCTCCTCGTGATGTGTGCGACAGGGGTGCGGTCGGCAGGGGGCGGCGGGCGCGTGGGCCCAGCCAGGCTGTTCCAGCACCATACGCCTGAGTGCCAGGTTTGGGGAGAGTGTGCGGCACTCAGTGCCACCAGCGTTCCGGTCGGCCGTCGGTACGGCAAGATGACCGCGTGAACGATCCCGGCCTGGAACCCGTGCCCGACCCCGCTCTCATGCGCAAGCAGTACCGCGCCGACGGGCTCGACGAGAGCGAGCTTGCCGGTGATCCGATGGAGCAGTTCTCGCGGTGGTTCTGGCAGGCCTCGCAGGAGGGCGCCGTCTTCGAGCCGAACGCCATGGTCGTGTCGACGGCGGACGCCGAGGGACGCCCCAGTTCTCGTACGGTGCTGATGAAGGCGTACGACGCCCAGGGCTTCGTCTTCTTCACGAACTACGGCTCCCGCAAGGCCCGTGACCTGGCGGAGAACCCGTACGTCTCGCTGCTCTTCCCGTGGCACGCGGTCGCCCGGCAGGTGATCGTGACGGGTACGGCGCGGCGGACCGGGCGGGACGAGACGGCGGCGTACTTCCGGACGCGGCCGCACGGTTCGCAGCTGGGGGCGTGGGCCAGCGCGCAGTCCTCGGTGATCTCCTCGAGGGCCGAACTGGACGCCGCCTACGCGGAGTTGCACGCCCGCTATCCGGAGGGCGAGCAGGTGCCCGTGCCGCCGAACTGGGGTGGTTTCCGGGTGGCGCCGCGGAGTGTGGAGTTCTGGCAGGGGCGCTGGAACCGGCTGCACGACCGGCTGCGCTACGAGGCGGAGGCGGACGGGTCGTGGCGGGTGGAGCGGCTGAGCCCCTGAGTTTCCCTGGCCCGTCGACAGGGTCCTAGGGGCGGTCCAGTGCCTCGTCCAGCAGCGTCGCCCACTGGGCCACCACCTTGTCGCGGCGGCCCGTGTCGTCGGTGAGGAGGTTGGCGAGGCCGAGGCCCCGGGCCATGTCGAGGAGGCCCTGGACGGTTTCGCGGACGCCGGGGACGGACTCGTCGGCGTGCAGGAGGTCGACGGCGATGCGGTGGGTCTCGCGGCCGACGCGGGCCTCGAGTTCGGTGACGCGGGGGCGGAGCTGGTCCTCGTTGGAGGCGGCGACCCAGAGGTGGAGGGCGGCGCGGAAGAGGGGGCCGGTGTAGAGGTCGACGACGGCGGCGACGACGGCGCGGCGGTCGGCGGGGCCCTCGGGGAAGAGGGCGCGCAGGGCGAGGGAGCGCTCTTCGGCGACGTACTCGACGGCGGCGGTGAACAGGTCCTCGCGGGTGCGGAAGTGGTGCTGGGCGGCGCCTCGGGAGACGCCGGCGCGTTCGGCGACGACGGAGACCGTGGAGCCGGCCCAGCCGTGTTCGGCGAGGCAGGCCACGGCGGCCTCCAGCAGGCGTTTGCGGGTGGCCCGGCTGCGGTCCTGCTTGGGGCCGCGATCCACTACCGTGGCGGCTTCCGTCATGCTCACAACACCCATCCCGGATCCCGTCTTTCGAGGAAGGCGGTCATGCCCTCGCGGGCTTCGGCGGAGGCGAACAGCCGGGACGAGAGGCGGGTCAGTTCGCCCGCGTCCAGGTCGAAGTTCTCCAGCACCTTAGCCGTGAGCAGGTGTTTCGTCTCCGCCAGGGCCCTCGGGGAGGCTCGGCGCAGTCCGTCGAGGACGGGTGCGAGGACGTCGTCGACGTCGGCGCCGGCCTCGGTGAGCAGGCCGATGCGGGCGGCCTCGGCGGAGCCGAAGGTCTCGCCGGTGAGGTAGTAGCGGGCGAGGGCGCGGGGGTCGGTGCGGGGGCGGAGGGTGAGGGAGATGACGGCGGGGGCGACGCCGATGCGGACCTCGGTGAAGGCGAAGGTGGCCTCGGCTCCGGCGGCGGCGATGTCGCAGGCGCCGAGCAGGCCGAGGCCGCCCGCGCGGACGTGGCCGGTGACGCGGGCGACGACGGGTTGGGGCAGTTTGAGGAGCTGACGGAACAGCCTGACCAGCGCTTTGGGGTCGGGCGGGTCGCGCAGGTCGGCGCCGGCGCAGAAGGTGGTGCCGGTGTGGGTGAGGACGACGGCTCGTACGGTGTCGTTCTTGCCGCACCGCTTGAGGGCGTCGCGGAGTTCGGTGACGAGGCCGGCGGAGAGCGCGTTGCGGTTGGCCGGGGAGTCGAGGGTGAGCGTGGTGACGCCCCGGTGGTGTGCGGTTCGTACGAGGGGTTCGGTGTCCGTCATGGGCGTTCCCTGAGTTCGCGGCGGAGGATCTTCCCGGAGGCCGCGCGGGGGACGCCGGCGATGAAGGTGACGCGGCGGACGCGTTTGTAGGGGGCGACGCGTTCGGCGACGTACATCATCACCTCGCCCTCGGAGAGTGCGTGCGCGGTGGGGTGGCGGACGACGAAGGCGTGCGGGACCTCGTTGCCGTCGTCGTCGTAGTGGCCGATGACGGCGGCGTCGGCGATGCCGGGGTGGGTGACGAGGAGGGCCTCGAGTTCGGCGGGGGCGACCTGGAAGCCCTTGTACTTGATGAGTTCCTTGACGCGGTCGACGACGTACAGCCAACCGTCGGCGTCGGTGTGACCGATGTCGCCGGTGGAGAGCCAGCCGTCGGCGTCGATCATGTCGGCGGTGGCCTGCGGGCGGCCCAGGTAGCCCTTCATGACCTGGGGGCCCCGGATGACGATCTCGCCCTGTTCGCCGACGCCGACCTCCTTGCCGGGGTCGTCGAGGGAGACGATCCGCATCTCGGTGCCGGCGATGAGCTTGCCGACGGTGCCGGGGGGCGCGGCGGACGCCTGGGTGAGGGGGACCAGGTGGGAGCAGGGGGAGAGTTCGGTCATGCCGTAGCCCTGGACGACGGGTGGCAGGCCGAGGCGGGTGGAGCAGGCGGTGGCGAGCTGCGCGTCGAGGGGTGCGGCGGCGGAGAGGATGTGGCGGACCGAGGAGAGGTCGTAGCGCTCGGCGGCCGGGTGTTTGGCCAGGGCGAGGACGATCGGCGGGGCCACGTAGAGGTGGGTAATGCGGTACTTGGCGACGGCCGCGAGATAGACCTCGAAGTCGAAGCGGGGCAGCACGACGACCGTGGCGCCGAGCCGCAGCGGGACGTTCATCAGGGCGGTGAGGCCGTAGATGTGGAAGAACGGCAGGACGGCCAGGATGCGGTCGCCGGGCCCGGCCGGCATCACCGGTTCGAGCTGGGCGAGGTTGGTGGCGACGGACCGGTGGGTGAGCATGACGCCTTTGGGGAGCCCGGTCGTGCCGGAGGAGTACGGGAGGGCCGCGAGGTCCGTCACCGGGTCGATGTCGACGGCCGGTTCGGGGGCGGCGGAGGCCAGCATGTCGATGAGCGAACGGTGTCCGGGGGCGCTGTCGCAGACGAAGATCTCCCGTACGCCGCCGACGCGTTCGGCGGCCGTGCGGGCGGTTTCGAGGAGGGGTGAGACCGTGACGATCCAGCTCGCCCTGGAGTCCTGGAGCTGTTTGGCCAGTTCGTCCGGGGTGGCCAGCGGGTGCACGGTGGTGACCGTGGCGCCGGCGCGGGTGGCCGCGTAGAACGCCGTCGGGTAGGCGATCGTGTTGGGGCTGTGCAGGGCGAGGACGTCGCCCTTGCGGACGCCGGCCTCGGCGAACGCGGCGGCGAGGCGGCGGTGGAAGCGGTCGACCTGTTCGTACGTGAGGGTCGTGCCGTCGACGCCGTCGATCAGCGCGGGCAGGTCGCCGAACTCGGCGGCGTGGCCCAACACGGCGTCGTGTATGGGGAGTTCGACGGGCGGGACGTCTGCGTACTCGCTGCGGAACATGGTTCCTCCTCGCGCCACACGGTGCCGGTCAGTACGACTTGGGCAGGCCCAGGGTCTGGTGGGAGACGTAGTTGAGAATCATCTCCCGGCTCACCGGTGCGATACGAGACACGCGCGCGGCCGTTATCAGCGCGGCGAGGCCGAACTCGTGGGTGAGGCCGTTGCCGCCGAGGGTGTGCACGGCCTGGTCGACGGCCTTCACACAGGCCTCCCCCGCCGCGTACTTGGCCATGTTGGCGGCCTCGCCCGCCGCCGCGTCGTCACCCAAGTCGTAGAGGTGGGCCGCCTTCTGCATCATCAGACGGGCCAGTTCGAGTTCGATGTGGGACTGGGCGAGGGGGTGGGCGATCGCCTGGTGGGCGCCGATGGGGCGGCTCCATACGGTGCGGTCGCGGGCGTACTCGACGGCCTTGGCGAGGGCGTACCTGGCCATGCCGATGGCGAAGGCGGCCGTCATGATCCGCTCGGGGTTGAGGCCGGCGAAGAGCTGGAGGAGGCCGGCGTTCTCGTCGCCGACGAGCGCGTCGGCGGGGAGGCGGATGTCGTCGAAGGTCAGCTCGAACTGCTTCTCGGCGGCGCGGAGTTCCATGTCGATCCGGCGGTACTCGAAGCCGGGGGTGTCCGTGGGGACGATGAAGAGGCAGGGCCTGAGAGTGCCGGTGCGGGCGTCCGCGGTGCGGCCGACCACGAGGACGGCGTCCGCCCTGTCCACGCCGGAGATGAAGACCTTGCGGCCGGTGAGGAGCCAGTCTCCGGTCTCGTCCCTGCGGGCCGTGGTGGTGATGCGGTGGCTGTTGGAGCCGGCGTCGGGTTCGGTGATGCCGAAGGCCATGAGGCGCGAGCCGTCGGCGAGTCCGGGGAGCCAGGTCTGTTTCTGTGTTTCCGTGCCGAAGCGGGCGATGACGGTGCCGCAGATCGCCGGGGAGACGATCAGCATGAGGAGGGGGCAGCCTGCGGTGCCGAGTTCTTCCAGAACTATGGAGAGTTCGGCTATGCCGCCGCCTCCACCGCCGTAAGCCTCCGGCAGGTTGACGCCCAGGTAGCCGAGTTCGGCTGCCTCGGACCAGAGTTCGTCGGGGTGGCGGTTCTCTTTGTTGATCGTGGCTATGTAGTCGCGGCCGTAACGTTTCCCGAGGGCGGAGACGGCGGATCGTAGGGCTTTGTGTTCCTCGGATTCCAGGATCGGGGACATTGGGGGCTCCTAAGGGGGAGGGTCCGGTCGTTGTTCGGAGGGTGCGGGCTTGTGGGGGCTTGTCGCGCAGTTCCCCGCGCCCCTTAGGTGGGCTGCTCCTCGACCATGGCCAGGAGGGCGCCCATCTCGACCTGCTGGCCGGCAGTCGCGTGCAGGGCTGTCAGCGTTCCTGTTGTGGGGGCTGTGATCCTGTGCTCCATCTTCATCGCCTCCAGCCACAGGAGGGGGGTTCCGGCCTCCACGTGCGACCCCGGCTTCAGGCCTTCCGCCAGGCGTACGACCGTGCCCGGCATGGGGGCCAGGAGGGAGCCGGTGGCCTGTTGGGTGGTGGGGTCGGGGAAGCGGGGGAGGGCGGTGAGGGGCGTGGTGTTGACGTACACCTGGTCGCCGTACCGCGTCACCTCGAACTTCCGCTGCACGCCGTCCACTTCGAGGACGACGCGACGGGCGTCGGCGTGGACGACACGGACCCCGTCCACCTCAAGGCCGGTCCTGGTGTGCCGGTAGTGGACCTCGTGCTCCTCCCCCGCCGTCGCGTACCGCCTGATCTGTGGCTGGGAGGGCATGTTGCGCCAGCCGCCGAAGCGGGGGTGGCCCTCGGTGGCGGCGTCGGCCAGAGCGGCGGCCAGCGGGGCGTGCGGATCGGGGGCGGGGGCGGTGAGGGCGGTGAGATGGCGGTCGTAGAAGCCGGTGTCCATGCGGGCCGACGTGAACTCCGGGTGGCGCAGGGAGTTCACCAGCAGGGCCCTGTTCGTGGCCGGGCCGTGGACGGCCGCCTGCTCCAGGGCACCCGCCAGGGTGCGGATCGCCTCCGCGCGGGTGGGTGCGTGGGCGACGGCCTTGGCGAGCATGGGGTCGTAGTGGACGCCGATCGCGTCGCCGTCCTCGTAGCCGGTGTCCAGGCGGATACCGGGCACGGACAGGCGGTGGACCGTGCCCGTCTGCGGGGTCCAGTCGCGGGACGGGTCCTCGGCGTACAGGCGGGCCTCGACCGCGTGGCCACGCGCGCGTGGGGGTTCGGCGGGCAGGGCGTGGCCCTCGGCGACGCGGATCTGTTCGGCGACCAGGTCGAGGCCGAAGACGGCTTCCGTCACCGGGTGTTCGACCTGGAGGCGGGTGTTCATCTCCAGGAAGTGCGCCTTGCCGTCGGCGACCAGGAACTCGACCGTGCCCGCGCCGGCGTAGTCGACGGCCCGGGCGGCGCGTACGGCCATCGTGTGCAGGGAGTCGGTCAGTTCGGGTGCCAGGCCCGGGGCGGGGGCCTCCTCGACGACCTTCTGGTGGCGGCGCTGGAGGGAGCAGTCGCGGGTGCCGAGGGGCCAGATGGTGCCGTGGGTGTCGGCGAGGATCTGGACCTCGACGTGGCGGCCGTTCTCGACGTACGGCTCGACGAACACCTCGCCGTCGCCGAAGGCGCTCGCGGCCTCGGCGCGGGCGCTCTCCAGGGCGGTGTCCAGGTCGTCCAGGCGGCGTACGACGCGCATGCCGCGTCCGCCGCCGCCCGCGGCGGCCTTCACGAGGACCGGCAGGTCGTCCTCGGTGACCTCGGTGAGGGGTTCGAGGCCCATCAGTTCCTTGGCGCGCGTCTTGGACGCCATGGCCTCGATGGCCTCGGGGGGCGGGCCGATCCAGACCAGGCCCGCGTCGAGGACCTGGCGGGCGAAGTCGGCGTTCTCGGAGAGGAAGCCGTAGCCGGGGTGGACGGCGTCGGCGCCGGCGGCGAGGGCGGCCTTCACGATCAGGTCGCCACGCAGGTAGGTGTCGGCGGGGGTCGCGCCCGGCAGTCGTACGGTCGTGTCGGCCACGCGCGCGTGGAGGGCGTTCTCGTCGGCGTCGGAGTGCACGGCGACGGTGCGGATGCCCAGTTCGGCGCAGGTGCGGAAGATCCGGCAGGCTATTTCCCCCCGGTTGGCCACGAGCACAGCAGTGATCACTGGTTCCCTCACATCCGGAAGACGCCGAAGCCACCGCGTGCGCCCTCGTAGGGCGCCGTGTGGATCGCGGACAGGCACAGGCCGAGGACGGTGCGGGTGTCGCGGGGGTCGATGACCCCGTCGTCGTAGAGCCGCCCGGACAGGAACATGGGGAGCGACTCCGACTCGATCTGCTGCTCGACCATGGCGCGCAGTGCGGCGTCCGCGTCCTCGTCGTACGGCTGTCCCTTCGCCGTCGCCGACTGCCGGGCCACGATCGAGAGCACGCCCGCCAGCTGGTGCGGGCCCATCACCGCCGACTTGGCGCCGGGCCAGGCGAAGAGGAAGCGGGGGTCGTAGGCGCGGCCGCACATGCCGTAGTGGCCGGCGCCGTAGGAGGCGCCCATGAGGACGGAGAGATGGGGGACCTTCGAATTGCTGACCGCGTTGATCATCATCGCGCCGTGCTTGATGATGCCGCCCTGCTCGTACTCCCTGCCGACCATGTAGCCGGTGGTGTTGTGGAGGAAGAGGAGCGGGATGTCGCGCTGGTTGGCGAGCTGGATGAACTGGGCGGCCTTCTGGGACTCCTCGCTGAAGAGGACCCCTCGGGCGTTGGCGAGGATGCCGACCGGGTAGCCGTGGAGGTCGGCCCAGCCGGTGGCGAGGCTGGTGCCGTAGAGGGGCTTGAACTCGTCGAAGTCGGAGGCGTCGACGATCCGGGCGATCACCTCGCGGGGGTCGAAGGGTGTGCGGAGGTCTCCGGGGACGATGCCGAGGAGTTCCTCCGGGTCGTACTTGGGGGGTTCGGCCGGGGCGGGATCGGCGTAGGCCTTGCGGTGGTTGAGGCGGGCGACGACGCGGCGGGCCTGGCGGAGGGCGTCGGGCTCGTCGACGGCGAAGTGGTCGGCGAGGCCCGACACACGCGCGTGCATCTCCGCGCCGCCCAGCGACTCGTCGTCGCTCTCCTCGCCGGTGGCCATCTTCACGAGGGGCGGTCCGCCGAGGAACACCTTCGCCCGTTCCTTGACCATGATCACGTGGTCGGACATCCCGGGGATGTAGGCCCCGCCGGCGGTGGAGTTGCCGAAGACGACGGCGATGGTGGGGATACCGGCGGCGGAGAGCCGGGTGAGGTCGCGGAAGATCGCGCCGCCCGGGATGAAGATCTCCTTCTGGGACGGCAGATCGGCGCCGCCCGACTCGACGAGGCTGATGCAGGGCAGCCGGTTGGCGAGCGCGATGTCGTTCGCCCGCAGCGCCTTCTTCAGGCTCCACGGGTTGCTGGCGCCGCCGCGTACGGTCGGGTCGTTGGCGGTGATCAGGCACTCGACGCCCTCGACGATCCCGATGCCGGTGACGAGGGAGGCGCCGACCGTGTACTCGCTGCCCCAGGCGGCGAGCGGGGACAGCTCCAGGAAGGGCGTGTCCGGGTCGAGGAGCAGTTCGATGCGCTCGCGGGCGAGCAGCTTGCCGCGTTTGCGGTGTCGGGCGATGTACTTCTCGCCGCCTCCCGCGAGGGCCTTCGCGTGCTCGGCGTCGAGTTCGGCGAGCTTGGCCAGCATGGCTTCGCGGTTGGCGGTGTGGTCGGGGGCGCGCGGGTCGAGGGCGGAGGCGAGGACGGTCACAGGAGCACCTCCGGGGCGTCCGGACGGCGGGCTGTCACAGGAGCACCTTCAGGGCGGCGCGGACCGCGGGCTGCCACAGCAGAACCTTCAGGGCGGCGCGGACCGCGGGCTGCCACAGCAGAACCTTCAGGGCGGCGCGGACGGCGGGCTGTCACAGCAGAACCTCCGGTATGTCCAGGTGGCGGGAGCGGAGCCATTCGCCGAGGGCCTTGGCCTGGGGGTCGAAACGGGCTTGCGAGGCGACGCCCTCGCCGAGGATCCCCTCGATCACGAAGTTGAGGGCGCGGAGGTTCGGGAGGGTGTGCCGGGTGACGGTCAGCGTGCGGCTCTCCGGGATCAGCTGCCGGAACCGGTCCACGGTCAGCTCATGGGCGAGCCAGCGCCAGGACTGGTCCGTCCGCGCCCACACCCCGACATTGGCGTCCCCGCCCTTGTCACCGCTGCGGGCACCGGCGACCAGCCCCAGCGGGGCACGCTTCGTGGGCCCGGGTGACAGCGGCTCCGGCAGGACCGGCTCGGGTACGTCGTCGAGTACGGCGGTGTCGTGGGCCGGGGGCACGGGGACCTCGCGTCCGTCGTCGAGGACGGCCACCTGGGCGACGTCGCCCTGGGGGACGTACACCGCCTCGAAGACCCCGTAGGGCGTGCCCTTCCCCGGTGGGGAGAGCACATGGAAGCCGGGGTAACTGGCGAGCGCCAGCTCCACGGCGGCCGCGCCGAGCACCCGTCCGACCTTCTCCGGGTCCGGGTCCCGTACGACCAGCCGCAGCAGGGCGCTCGCGGTCTCCTCGGATGAGGCGTCGGGCCGGTCGGTGCGAGCGAGACTCCAACGGACCTTGGCGGGCGGTGACTTGGCGAGCGCGTCCCTCATCTGCCGTCGTACGAGAGCGGCCTTGGAGTCGATCTCCAGCCCGGTCAGCACGAAGACGACCTCATTGCGGAAGCCGCCGAGCCGGTTGACGCCGACCTTCAGGGTCGGGGGCGGCGCCTCGCCGCGTACGCCGTCGACACGGACGCGGTCGGGACCGTCCTGGGTGAGCCTGACCGTGTCGAGGCGGGCGGTGACGTCGGGCCCCGCGTACCGGGCGCCGCCCGTCTCGTACAGCAGCTGGGCGGTGACGGTGCCGACGTCGACGAGGCCGCCGGTGCCGGGGTGCTTGGTGATGACGCAGGTGCCGTCCGCGTGGAGTTCGGCGAGCGGGAAGCCGGGGCGGATGGCGCCGCCCTCGCCGAAGAAGGCGTAGTTGCCGCCGGTCGCCTGCGCCCCGCACTCCAGTACGTGCCCGGCGACGACCGCGCCCGCGAGGCGGTCGTAGTCCGTCGGCCCCCAGCCGAAGTGGGCGACGGCGGGGCCGGTGACCAGGGCCGCGTCCGTCACCCGGCCGGTGACCACGATGTCGGCGCCCTCCCGCAGACAGGCCGCGATGCCGAAGCCGCCGAGGTAGGCGTGGGCAGCGAGGCTGCCGGGGTGCCGGGCGGTGAGGTCGTCGCCCTCGACGTGTGCGACGCGTACGGGGATGCCGAGCCGGTCGGCCGACTGCCGTACGGCGTCGGCGAGTCCGGCGGGGTTGAGGCCGCCCGCGTTGGTGACGATCCGCACCCCCCGCTCCTGTGCCAGCCCCAGGCACTCCTCCAACTGGCGGAGGAAGGTGCGGGCGTACCCGGCGGTGGGGTCCTTGAGGCGGTCGCGGCCGAGGATGAGCATGGTCAGCTCGGCGAGGTAGTCGCCGGTGAGGACGTCGAGTTCGCCGCCGGTGAGCATCTCGCGCATGGCGTCGAAGCGGTCGCCGTAGAAGCCGGAGGCGTTGCCGATGCGGAGCGGGGTCACTGCGGGGCCCCCTCGGCCCCCTCGACCCCCTCGGCTCCCTCAGCTTCCTCAGCTCCCTCGGTCCCCTCGGCTCCCTTGGGCTTTCGTCCCGTCCCCGGTGGCCCCGCGAAGGCCTGGGCGATGTCCAGCCAGCGGTCGGCGTCGGAGCCTTCGGCGTGGAGGGCGAGGTCGGCGCGGTGGGCTCGCTGGGTGACCAGGAGGCAGAAGTCGAGGGCGGGGCCGGTGACGCGGTCGCTCGCGTCCTCGGGGCCGTAGACCCACAACTCACCGGTAGGGCTGGTGAGTTCCACGCGGAACTCCTCGAACGGCGACGTCAGCCCGTGCACTCCGAAGGCGAAGTCGCGGGTGCGGACGCCGAGTCGGGTGATGTGGCGGAGCCGGTCGCTGGGGGCGGTCCGGGGGACACCCAGCCCGTCGGCGATGTCCAGACCGTGGGCCCAGGTCTCCATCAGGCGGGCGGTCGCCATGGAGGCGGTGGACATGGGCGGGCCGTACCAGGGGAAGCGTGCGTCGCCGGGGGCCGCGCGCAGGGCGTCCTCCAGGGCCTTGCGCCCGGCCCGCCAGTCCGCGAGCAGCTGTGCGGGCGGCTTCCCCGCCCCTTCCTCCGCGCCCGTGTCCACGAAGTCCCCGGGCGAGGTCAGCGCGTTCTCGACCTCGCGGGCGAAGGCGCCCTGGTCGGTCACGGCCAGCACGGAGGAGTGGTCGGTCCAGGCGAGGTGGGCGATCTGGTGGGCGACGGTCCAGCCGGACGCGGGCGTCGCGAGCGCCCACTGCTCCGCGCTCAACTCGGCTACGAGCAGGTCGAGTTCCTCGCTCTCCGCATGGAGATCGTCGATCACTGGGGTGGGGTCGGCCATGGGGGGAGCATGGCAGCCAGGATGAAACCAAGCAAGCGTGCTTGCATTTTTGATTTCACCTGGGAGGGCACTTCGTCAATGTCAGTAGTAAAGGCTGCCACGCACCTGACTTAGTCCATTGCCTTGGACTGCGCAGTACCTCATACTGAACGAAGAACCCTACTCCTCTCCGCTCTACCTGGACGGCCCCTGTGACACTCCCCAGCGCTGATCAGTCCGCGCCCGCCGCCGCGACGCCGAGGACACCTTCCCGCGGCTTGCGCGGCCCGCGCGCCCTCGGCCCCGTGGGGCTGGTGCTGGCCGGTGGGGTGTCGGTGCAGTTCGGCGGGGCGTTGGCGGTGGGTCTGATGCCGCAGGCCGGGGCGCTCGGGGTGGTGACGTTGCGGCTCGCGGTCGCCGCGCTGGTGATGCTGGTGATCTGCCGGCCCCGGCTGCGCGGGCACTCACGGACCGACTGGGGCACGGTGATCGTCTTCGGCGTCACCATGGCCGCGATGAACGGCCTCTTCTACCAGGCCGTCGCCCGAATCCCACTCGGCCCCGCCGTCACCCTGGAGGTGCTGGGCCCGCTCGTACTGTCCGTCCTCGCCTCCCGTCGAGCCGTGAACCTGGTGTGGGCGGGGCTGGCCCTCTGCGGTGTCTTCCTCCTCGGCGGAGGAGGCGGCTTCGGCGGCCTCGACCCGCTGGGCATCGCCTTCGCCCTCTCGGCCGGGGCGATGTGGGCCCTGTACATCGTCTTCAGCGCGCGTACGGGGAGGCGGTTCCCGCAGGCGGACGGGCTGGCGCTGGCCATGGGGGTCGCGGCGGTGCTGTTCCTGCCGCTGGGGATCATCGAATCCGGGACGAGGCTCCTCGCCCCGACGACGATCGCGCTGGGCGCCGCCGTCGCCGTACTGTCCTCCGTCCTCCCCTACACCCTGGAACTGCTCGCCCTGCGCCGCCTGCCCGCCTCCACGTTCGCGATCCTCATGAGCCTGGAGCCCGCGATCGCCGCGACCGCCGGGTTCCTGATCCTCGACCAGGCCCTGTCCGCCACGGAATCCCTCGCGATCGCGCTGGTCATCGGGGCGAGCATGGGGGCGGTGCGGACGCAGGTGGGGCGGGGGAAGGCGGGGGTGCCGGGGTGAGTTCTCCCCCGACCCGCATTTTGTCAGGCGCTGCGGGCGGTTACGCGACAGGTTCCCCACCGGCCGCGCGCCGGCCTGGCTCGGCGAAGACGAACTCGACTTCTACGCGGGTGAGTTCGAGCGCACGGGCCCGACCGGGGCCCTGAACCGCTACCGGAACATGGATCGCGACTGGGGAGGAACTGGCCGACCACGCCGGTGCCCCCAGACCTCCCTCTTCATCGGCGGCACCCGGGACGCCTCGACCAACTGGCTGGCCGACGCGATCGAGTCCTCCCCCACCACCCTCCCCGGCCTCGCCGCGCCCCATCTCCTCGACGGCGCCGGCCACTTCGTCCAGCAGGAACGCCCCGAGGAGACGAACCACCTCCTGACCACGTGGCTCGCCTCACTGCCGGGCCGGGCAGGGCGGCGGTAGGGGCCGACCGGTGCGCTGCCTCGCCACACGCACGCGCGGACGGGGACGGGGACGGGCACGCCAGCGGAGCCACGGCGGCGAGCCCGGCCGCGACGACGGCGAGACCGCCACGGCGAAGACCGGCGGAGTTGGCTTTGGGACTACGACTTGGGCTCGATCGCGATCTCGTAGCTCAGCCGCTGTCGGCACGCCGGCATCACCATGACGTCCACCTGGATCGGTCGGTCGTCGTGGTCCAGAGTGACCCTGGTCAGCCGGAGCACCGGTTCTCCCGGTGCGGTCCGCAGGGTCTCCCGTTCCTCGTCGTCCGGGTTGTCGGCCGTCACGTCCTCGCGGACGAGGGCGCCGACGTGGCCCAGTCGTGCGAGCAGGGTGACGGCTCCGCCGGGGATCTTGGCTGTCCCGGCGAGGGGGGTACCGCGGGCGATGTCCACGGGGTAGTAGGTGTCGGTCAGCTCGTTCGGCTGGTCGTCGAGGAGGATCAGCCGTCGGCGTACGACGACGGTCTCACCCTCGGCCAGCCCGAACAGCCGCGCCACCTCAGCAGGCGCCGGCACCTCCCCGGCGTACAGAATCCGCTGGGTGCCCCGCCGGCCCTGGGCCGCCGCGTCGGCACCCCAGACATCGCCCTGCCCCTGCTCCCGCGCCGTCAGATACGGCATCGAGGTACTGACCCACCTGTTCACGCTCACGCTGACCTCCGCATGCCTACGACCGTACGTCGGGCGCCCTCGCTCAGGGCAGCGAAGGCAGCGGCCGAGGTCTGTCGTCGAGCGCCGGCGTAGGTGGGCGCTGTCCGTCGCCGTCGCCGGGCGGTGCGGTATAACCGGCTTGTGATCTACCACGTCGTGTCACTCGAAGCCTGGAACGCCCGGCCCGAGCGGCCGTACGCCCCCGCCTCGCTCACGGAGGACGGTTTCGTTCACTGCTCGCCCGATGAGGCGACGACTCTGGCCGTCGTCAACGCGTTCTACCGGGACGCGCCGAAGCCGTTGCACGTGCTGGTCCTCGACGAGGGACGGCTGGACGCCAGGGTGGAGTTCGAGGCGGCGGCTCCCGCTCCGCCTCCGGGGGTCGGAGCGGGCGTGCTGTTCCCCCATGTGTTCGGGCCGCTCAACCGCGACGCCGTCGAGCGGATCCTGGAGGTCCGGTGGGACGAGGAGGGGCGCGCGTCGGGGCTCGGGGCGAGCTAGCGCCGGGGCGTGGCCGCTTCCGCGAATGTCGAGGGCGCCTCCGCGATGTTGAGGGCGCCTCCATGATGTCGAGGGTGCCTCACATGATCAGGAACGCGAACGTCCAGTACGCCGCGGTGCGCTTGTGGGGTCGCGTGACGGCTGGGGTGATGAGGGGTGGCCGTCCGCAGACCTCTCCGGGAGTTCAGGCGCCCGGGAACCCACAGCAGGCGACCGCTGTTTCGCCCCTCCGGCAACGAAGGGTGCATTTCCGGACTTTCTCGGGACGATCACCAGGGTGGGGTCACGGCAGCCGCCGCTCCTCCGTCAATCCCTCCGCCAATCCCTCGGCCAGCACCTCCGCCAAGTGCAGCCCCCTCCTCCCCGCGAGCTGCTTCAGCTGCGTCCGGCACGAGAAGCCGTCCGCCAGGACGATCGCGTCGTCGGCGGCGCCCCTCACCGCCGGGAGGAGTTGGTCCTCCGCGCAGGCGACGGATACGTCGTAGTGGCCCTTCTCGAAGCCGAAGTTGCCGGCGAGGCCGCAGCAGCCTCCGCTGAGGTCGCCGGTGAGGCCGGCGGCGGCGCGGAGGCGGCGGTCGGGGGCGTCGCCGAGGACCGCGTGCTGGTGGCAGTGGGTCTGGCCGACGACCGGGCGGTTCAGGGCGGGCGGCGTCCAGCGGGGGGCGTGGCGTTCGAGCGCCTCGGCGAACGTGATGACCGAGGCGGCCAGTCGGTGGGCCCTGGGGTCGTCGGGGAGGAGTTCGGGGAGGTCGGTGCGGAGCGTCGCGGCGCAGCTCGGTTCGAGGACGACGATGGGGATGGGGGGCGCGGCGAGGGACGGGTCCTCGTCCAGCATCCACTGCGGGACCGGGTTCAGGAACACTTCGAGCAGGTCGAGCGTGCGGCGCAGCACCGCGCGGGCCTGGTCGAGCTGGCCCGTCGAGATGTACGTCAGGCCGCAGCAGACCCGGCCCTGCCGCATCGTGAACAGGGTCCGGGTGAGCCTCCACTGGGTGAGGGCGACCTCCTCGCCCGCCTCCGCCCTCCTCAGCCAGGCGGGCTTCCGCTTCATCCGCAGCGCCGGCGGCACCATCACCTGCAACCCGGCCGCCTCCAGCACCCGCAGCGCCGCCTGCCCCACGGACGGCGAGAGGTACTCCGTGAAGGTGTCCGTCCACAGCAGCACGGTTGTTGGTGCCTCATGCCCCTCGTACCCCTCGTCGTCCTCGTCGTCGGAGTCGGCGCCGGTCTCAGCAGCGGAGGCGGCCCTCGAAGCGCCGCCGGCCTTGAAGTCGCCGTCCGCATCCGCCCCGGCGAACCCGTCCGCCGCCTCATCGGGACGGAGGGGACGGAGCGGACCCCCTTCGCCGACCGTGCTCTCTCCCGCCCCCTCCTCCAGCTCCCCCCGCTCCCGCATCAACCGCTCGTACCACCGCACGAACGGCACCCTCGCCAGCCGCGGCAGCTCCCGCTCCTCCGCGATCCCGCCCAGCCGTTTGGCCAGCGAGGCCAGAGGGCGGACCCCGGCAAGGAAGTTGACCAGCCCTGCCGTGCGCGTACGGGCGACCAGGCGGAGCCACACCGGCAGCCGGCCCATGGCGTAGTGGGCGGCCGGGCGGCGGCGGCCCGCGTAGTGGTGGTGGAGGAACTCCGCCTTGTACGTGGCCATGTCGACGCCGACCGGGCAGTCGGAGCGGCAGCCCTTGCAGGACAGACAGAGGTCGAGGGCGTCCCGTACCTCGGGTGAGCGCCAGCCGTCGGTGACCACCTCGCCGGCCAGCATCTCGTGCAGGAGGCGGGCCCGGCCCCGGGTGGAGTGCTCCTCCTCTCCCGTGGCGCGGAAGGAGGGGCACATGACGGCGCCGGACGCCGGACTCACCTCGGTCGTACGGCACTTCGCGACGCCCACGCAGCGTCGTACCGCCGCCGAGAAGTCACCGCTGTCGTCCGGGTAGGCGAACTCCACCGGCACCGGCTCGCGCGGCAGGACCGCGAAGCGCAGGTGGGAGTCGAGGGGGGCGGGGCGGACGAGCATGCCGGGGTTGAGTAGGTCGTCCGGGTCCCAGACGCCCTTGACCCGCTCGAACAGCCGGACCAGCTCGGGGCCGTACATCTTCGGCAGGAGCTCGGCGCGGGCCTGGCCGTCGCCGTGCTCGCCGGAGAGGGAACCGCCGTGCGAGGTGACCAGCTCGGCCAGCTCCTCGGAGAAGCGGCGGAAGCGGGCGATGCCCGGGGCGGTCAGGAGGTCGAAGTCGATGCGGACGTGGATGCAGCCGTCGCCGAAGTGGCCGTAGGGCGTGCCGCGCAGGTCGTGGGCTCGGAGCAGACCCCGGAAGCCCTTCAGGTACGTGCCGAGTCGGGCCGGCGGCACCGCGCAGTCCTCCCAGCCGGGCCAGGCTTCGCTGCCGTCGGGCAGCCGGGTGGCCGTACCGCTCGCGTCCTCCCGGATGCGCCACAGCGCGCGCTGGGCGGCGGTGTCCGTCACCACGAGGGAATCCACGAGCGCGTCGGAGGCGGTGGCCGCGCGGACGATCGCGCCGGCGTGCGCCCGTGCCTCGGCGGTCGTGTCGCCGCCCGTCTCCACGAACAGCCACGCCCCGCCCGCCGGGAGGCCGGTCACCCCGGGCGGGACGAGGTCCGCCGCCATGCCCTCCACGGTGAGCGGGCGGTGCGGCAGCAGACCGGGGGCCGCCTCTGCCGCCGCGCTCTCGTCGGCGTACGCCAGGACGGCGAGGGCACGCGCGCGGGGCGCCTCGACGAGCCGTACGACCGCCTCGGTGAGCACGCCGAGCGTGCCCTCGGAGCCGCAGAAGGAGCGGGCCACGTCCGCGCCCTTCTCGGGGAGGAGGGCGTCGAGGGCGTAGCCCGAGATACGGCGGGGGAGGTCGGGGAAGCCGGTGCGCAGGCGCGCCAACTCCCCTTCCACGAGGGGCCGGAGGCCGTCCGGTGCGCCCGCCCAGCCCTGCCCGAGCCGCAGCGCGGCCCCTCCGGCCCCGAGCACCGACAGCTCGCGCACGCTGTCGGCCGTCGTGCCCCAGGCGACCGAGTGCGAGCCGCAGGAGTTGTTGCCGATCATGCCGCCGAGGGTGCAGCGGCTGTGGGTGGAGGGGTCGGGGCCGAAGCGGAGGCCGTGCGGGCCGGCGGCCTCCTGGAGGCGGTCCAGGACGAGGCCGGGCTGGACGACGGCCGTACGCGCCTCGGGGTCGAGGGAGACGAGCCGGTTCATATGGCGGGTGAAGTCCAGGACCACGCCCGTGCCCGTGGCCTGACCGGCGATCGACGTGCCGCCGCCGCGCGCGACGACCGGTACGCCGTACTCCCGGCAGACGGACAGGACGGCCGCCACGTCGTCCGCGTCCCGGGGCGCGACCACGCCGAGCGGCACCCGCCGGTAGTTGGACGCGTCCATCGTCATCAGCGCGCGTGCGGTCGCGTCGAAGCCGGCCTCGCCGCGCACGCCCGCCGCCCGCAGCGAGGCGGACAGCGCGGCCCGCAGCTCCGCCGCGTCCCCATGAGCCCCGAGTTCCGTCATGCGTCCCAGGATGCACCCGACCACTGACAGTGACCGTGAGGTGACGAGGCGGCCGGTGGAAAGACGGCGCGCCGCTCACCGGGGACGTTGGCTGGATTCCGGAGAGCTCACCGGAAACCGGCCAACCCCCGTCACGAACTCCCATATAGTGACGCCCAATTGAGCACCAGACGTCGCTTCTCGTTCAGGGACCGACCGAGTTACCGACTCCAGGAACCGACTGTGTTACCGAGTTCAGAACCGACCGAGGACACCAGCCGATGACCGCGCCCAGCCCCCCACACTCACCAGGCGAACGCCCCACTCTGCGCTCCGTCCTGCCGTTCTCCCTGGTGACCGGCGTGCTCGCCGCGGCCGTCGTCGGCACCTCGGTCGCGCTGTCTCCGCAGGCCGTACGGCTGCCCCTGGCGGGCGGCGCCGGCGCGGCCGGGCTGCTGCTCACGGTCGCCGTCACGATCGCCGTCCACGCGCGCGTGTCGGCGAAGCTGCTGCGCCACCGGCTGAACGCCGTGTCCCGGGACGCCGGCCTGCTGCTCCAGGAGCGCGCCCGGACGGCCGAGGAGTACGGTCAGGAACGGGTCCGGCTGACCGAGGAGTTCGTGCAGGAGCGGGCGCGGATCGCGGCCGAGTTCGCGCGGGAACGGGCGCGGCTGACCACGGAGGCCGAGCGCGAGCGCGAACGGCTGTCCGGCGAGCGGGACCGTACGGCGCAGGAGACCGCCCAGGAGCGGGCCCGCCTCACCGAACGCGCCGAGCGGGCCGCGGCCGACCACGCCGCCCTCCTCGCCGTCACCGCCAACGTCGCCGGACGGATGCAGGCCCTCGCCACCGGCACGCTCGCCGATCTGCGCGCCATGGAGGAACGTCACGCCGACGAGGACGTCCTCGCCGACCTCCTCCACCTCGACCACCGCACCGCCCAGGCGGGCCGTCTCGCCGACTCCATCGCCGTGCTTGCGGGCGCGCGCTCGGGCCGCCGCTGGGCGCGGCCGATCCCCATGGAGTCGATCCTGCGCGGCGCGATGGGCCGCATCGGCGCCTACCGCCGGGTCCGGCTGCACTCCTCCAGCGAGGCCGCCGTCGCCGGCCACGCCGCCGAGGGCGTCATGCACGCGCTCGCCGAACTCCTCGACAACGCGGCGAACTTCTCGCCGCCGACCGCCGAGGTCCATGTGTACGTCGAGGAGGTCCCGGCCGGCGCGATCATCTCCGTCGAGGACTCCGGGCTCGTCATGGGCGACGTCCAGCTCCGGCGCGCCGAACGCGCGGTGTCGGGCGAGTCCGCCGACCTCACGAGCCTCTCCGGCACCCGCCTCGGCCTCGCCGTCGTCGGCCGTCTCGCCCGCAAGCACGGCCTGAAGATCTCCTTCCGGCCGTCCGCCCGTGGCGGCACGGGCGTGCTCATGCTCATCCCCCAGGACGTCCTCGCGAGCACGCTCCCGTCCGCGGCGCCCGCCGCCCACGACGGGGCCGACCGGTCACGTCCCTACGCCGCCGCACGGGCCCCGCACGACCTGGACACCGAGCCGACGCCCACGCACGAGTCCCCGACGGACGCGCCGGCCGCGCCGGTGGCGGACCCCGTGGCCGACGCCTTGATCGACTCCCTGTCCGGCTTCAGGACGGAGAGTTCGACCCCGCCGGAGGCCCCGACGGGCGCGCCGGCCTTCGGCTCCCCGTACGCCCCCTCGTTCGACCCCTCGCCCACCCCTTCGCCCGCTCCCTCCTTCGACCCCTCCTTCAGCTCCTCCTTCACCTCGTCGTTCAGCTCTGAATTCGGCTCCGAGCCCGACCCCCGACTCGGCTCCGGCGCCGGCTCCGAGTTCGGCTCTCCGCTCTCCGCCGACGGGACGTCCTCCGCCCCCGACGCCCTCCCCCGGCGCCGGCGTGGCCAGTCCCTCGCCGGTGCGGAGGCCCGCGCCCGCGCCGCCGACGCCTCCGCCCGCGCGCAGCGGACCTCCAGCCCCGCCGAGGACGCCAGCACCGGGGCCGTCCGCTTCAGCAGCTTCCGCCGGGCGGTACGCGGCACGGGCGGCCTGGACCAGGCGTTCGTCCAGGGGACGGCCGCGGGGGACGAGGACACCACGGGGATGCGGACGGCGGCAGCCCCCGGGGTCACCGAGGCCACCGGGAACCCGAACCCGGCCGCCGGGGCGCCCGCCCAGGAGGCCGCCCTCGAACCCGTACGGGAGGCCGCTCTGGAACCCCGACGGGAGACCGCCCCGGAGCCCGTACGGGGTGCCGCGCTGCCCGAAGAGGTCGGACGGCAGCCCGAGCTGGAGCCGGTCCGGGAGCCCGAGTGGGGTGCCGTAGGGGGATCGGCGTGGGAACCCGGGCCCCAGCGGGAGGCGGAGCCTGAGCCGGAGCCGGAGGCCGTACAGGAGACCGGATGGCAGACCGGATGGGACCCCGAACCCGCGCGGGGACTCGCGTGGGAGCCGGAAGCGGCGATCGCGCCGGCGTGGGAAGCGGAGGCCGTCAGAGAGCCGGCGTGGGCGCCCGACCCCGTGGGGGAGGCGAAGTGGGAGCTCGACCCGGTACGGGAACTCGCGTGGGAACCCGTACGGGACACACGCCCCGCCCCGGACGACGGCACCGCTCACACCCCCTCCTACCCGCAGCCGGACCCTGACCCCACCCCGGACCCGTCCGGGGAGTGGGGCCCCACCCCCTGGACCCCCGACCCGCGCACGCACCCCCACCCGGAAGGCGACGACACCCCATGACCGGCACCGGCACCACCGCCGACGACAGGCTCACCTGGCTCATGGAGGGGTTGCTGGAACGCACTCCGGGCGCCCGGCACGCGCTCGTCCTCTCCCGGGACGGCCTGAAGCTGTGCCGTACGCCGGAACTCTCCGTCGACCAGGCCGACCAGCTCGCCGCGATCGCCGCCGGCATCCAGTCGCTGTCGCACGGGGCGTCCGTGGAGTTCGGCGACGGCAGCGGTGGCGTGCGGTCGGCGATGGCGGAGTTCTACGGCGGGGTCCTCTTCATCGTGGAGGCGGGCGAGGGCGCGCATCTGGCCGTGGTGACGGACGAGGAGGCGGACGCCGGGCTCGTCGGACACAACATGAGCGAGCTGGTCGAGCAGCTCGGCGAACACCTGAGCGCGAAACCGCGCCGCGCGCCGCACACGTCGAGCGGGGCGGACGGGGCGAGCAGGCCGGGCGGGCCCGGCGGGGCGACCACGCCGCATGCTTCAGGCACTGCGACTACGGCGAGTACGACGGGTACGACGCGTACGACTACCACGACGGATACGACTACCACGACGGGTACGACGACGACCGCGGCTACGGCTCTGGGGCCCCGTACGTCATGAGCCGGCCCGGCAGGGACGATCGGCCCGACCGGCTGTACACCCTCACCGGGGGGCGCAGCCGGTCCGCGCCCGGGACGCCGTTCGACCTGGTGACCCTGGTGGTCGCGGAGAGCCAGCCGGTGCCGGGCATGCAGTCGGAGCATGTGACGATCCTGCGGCTGACGGAGCGGCCGACGGCGGTGGTGGAGATCGCCGCCAAGCTGCGGCTGCCGGTGAGCATCACCAAGGTCCTGCTCTCCGACCTCCTCACGGCGGGCCGGGTCAGCGCCCGGCATCCGCACAAGGCCGAGCTGATCGATCTGGACATTCTGGAGCAGGTGCTAGTTGGACTTCGCAACCTCTGAGAACGGCAGCGGCGGGGGCCACTCCGTCCCCGTATCCATGCCCATATCCATGCCCGTATCCGTCCCCGCATCCATGCCTGCGTCGGAGCCGGTGCCCATGCCCGTGTCCGAGCCCATGCCCGAGCCCCTGCCCGGGTCCGAGCCCGTGCCCCTCTTCGGTGCCCGCTTCCGGTCCGAACCCGGCGCCCTGTACCGGGAGTTGCGGCGGGAGTACGGCGAGGTGGTGCCCGTGCTGCTGGACGGGGGCGTACCGGCGTGGCTGGTACTCGGGTATCGCGAGCTGCACCAGGTGACGAGTGATCCGGAGCTGTTCAGCCGGGACCCCCAGCTGTGGAACCAGTGGCCGAACATCCCCGCCGACTGGCCGCTGCTCCCCGTGATCAGCCGGGAGCAGCCGTCGGTCCTCGGCACGGTCGGCGAACGGCACCGGCAGCGCGCCGCGCTCATCGGGGAGGCGCTGGAGGCGGTCGACCCGCTCGAACTGCGGGGTCACGCCGAGCGCTTCGCGGACGAGCTGATCGACGTGGTGTGCGGGGTGGGCGCGGCGGACCTGGTGGCGCAGTACGCGGCGCTGCTGCCCGTACGGGTGCTCGCTTTCCTCTTCGGGTTCCGGGACGAGCAGGGGCCGGGGCTGGTGACGGCGTTGAACGACATCCTCGACGGCCAGGACCGGGCGATGCCGGCCGAGAGGTATCTACGGACGGCGGTGGCCGCGATGGTGGCGGAGCGGCTGCGGCGGCCCGGGGACGACGTGGTCTCCCGGCTCCTCGCGAAGGCGCCGGCGTACGAGGTCACGGTGGACGAGGTCACCCACGATGTGATGGTGATGCTGGCGGTGGGCCACCAGCCGACCACCGACTGGATCGGCAACTCCCTGCATCTGATGCTGACGGACGACCGTTTCGCGGCGTCGCTCTTCGGTGGCCGCAGCAGTGTGGCCGAGGCCATGAACGAAGTGCTGTGGGAGGACGCCCCCATCCAGAACGCGGCCGGCCGCTGGACCACCCGTGACACCCGGCTCGGCGGCCGCGTGCTCCGCGCCGGCGACCTGGTCCTCCTCGGCCTCCAGGGCGCCAACTCCGACCCCCGCGTCCGCACCGCCGGCTCCGCCCTCACCGGCGGCAACAACGCCCACTTCTCCTTCGGCCACGGCTCCCACCGCTGCCCCTTCCCGGCCCAGGAAACGGCCGAGGTCATCGCCCGAACGGGTATAGAAGTCGTCCTGGACCGCCTCCCCGACCTGGACCTCGCCGTCCCGGCAAGGTCCCTGAGGCGCCGGGCGTCGCCTTGGCTGCGGGGGTGGGTGGAACTGCCGGTGCGGTTCACGCCGGGGCCGGCGCGCGGGGCTTGAGCGCGGCGTCATCGCCCCCGCCGCCCCTACCCGTCCCTCCCCCACTCTCGGCTTCGCTCGAGCGGGAGGTGCCCCACCAGGGGCGGTGCCCCTTCGACCCCCAGCCGCGCCTCCGGTGGGGGCTGGTCGCGCAGTTCCCCGCACCCCTGAAAAGCAGGGGCTGCGCCCCGTGCTTTTCAGGCCCGCAGGGCCTGGTCTTTCAGGGGCGCGGGGAACTGCGCGAACAACCCCCACCCACCCGCACCCGCCAACCAACCCGAACTCCCGAGCTATGAGGCACCCGGCCCAGGGGCGCAGCCCCGTCTCACCCGACGGACGACGTTTCGCCCGCGTTTCGTGGAGCCGATAGGCTCGCGGTCGTGGCTGATATCCAGATCCCCGCTGACATCAAGCCCGCCGACGGACGTTTCGGCGCGGGCCCCTCCAAGGTGCGGACGGAGGCGCTGGACGCGCTGGCCGCGACCGGTACCTCCCTGCTCGGCACCTCCCACCGCCAGGCCCCGGTGAAGAACCTGGTCGGCCAGGTCCGCGAGGGCATCAGCGAGCTGTTCTCCCTCCCCGAGGGCTACGAGGTCATCCTCGGCAACGGCGGCTCCACCGCGTTCTGGGACATCGCGACCCACGGCCTGATCGAGAACAAGAGCCAGCACCTCACCTTCGGTGAGTTCAGCTCGAAGTTCGCCAAGGCCGCGAAGCTCGCCCCCTGGCTGGCCGAGCCGACGGTCGTCTCCTCCGACGCCGGCACGCACCCGGAGCCGGTCGCCGAGGCGGGCGTCGACGTCTACGCCTTCACCCACAACGAGACCTCGACGGGCGTCGCGGCCCCCCTGGCCCGCGTCCAGGGCGCCGACGAGGGCTCCCTCGTCCTGGTCGACGCCACGTCCGGCGCCGGCGGCCTCCCCGTCGACATCACCGAGACCGACGTCTACTACTTCGCCCCGCAGAAGTCCTTCGCCTCCGACGGCGGCCTCTGGATCGGCGTCTTCTCCCCGGCTGCCATCGAGCGCGCCGAGCGGATCCACGCCTCCGGCCGCCACATCCCGGAGTTCTTCAGCCTCCCCACGGCGATCGACAACTCCCGCAAGAACCAGACGTACAACACCCCGGCCCTCGCCACGCTCTTCCTGCTGAACCAGCAGCTGGAGTGGATCAACGGCCAGGGCGGCCTGGCCTGGTCCACGGCCCGGACGAAGGACTCCTCGACCCGCCTCTACACCTGGGCCGAGGAGAGCAAGTACGCGACCCCGTTCGTCTCCGACCCGGCCAAGCGCTCGCAGGTCATCGGCACGATCGACTTCGCGGACGAGATCGACGCCGCCGCCGTCGCCAAGGTCCTGCGCGCCAACGGCATCGTCGACACCGAGCCCTACCGCAAGCTCGGCCGCAACCAGCTCCGCGTCGCCATGTTCCCGGCGATCGCCCCGGCGGACGTCGAGGCGCTGACGAAGTGCGTCGACTACGTGATCGAGAAGCTCTGATCACTCCCGTACGACAGTGAGTCCCGTACGACAGTGACTTTCGTACGACACCGAAGGGCGCCCGGCGACCACCGCCGGGCGCCCTTCGCGTGCAACAGCGGCAACGACGTATTTTCAGTGGTCGCCGGAGAGCTCGATCGCCTCGCGGAGATGGCGGACCGCCTCCTTCACCATGCTGTCGGCGAGGTTGCCGTATCCGAGGACGAGGCCGTGGTCGGCGCGGTGGCCGGTGGAGTGGTAGGCGGCGAGGTCGGCGACGCGCAGGGAACGGGAGGCCGCGGCGTTGACGACGGCCGCGGTGTCCACGGTCGCGGGCAGCCGGAGGATCAGATGGAGACCGGCGGCGATGCCGGAGACCGAGGCGTCGGGCAGTTGATCGGCGAGGGCCTGGACGAGGGTGTCGCGGCGGTTGCGGTACCGCTGC
Source organism: Streptomyces sp. NPDC002787 (assembly GCF_053592095.1). Taxonomy (NCBI): domain Bacteria; kingdom Bacillati; phylum Actinomycetota; class Actinomycetes; order Kitasatosporales; family Streptomycetaceae; genus Streptomyces; species Streptomyces sp. NPDC002787. The sequence continues at coordinate 33,017 of NZ_JBSFVC010000012.1, forward strand.
CGGCAGGCGCGGAGGTGGCGGTCGTACGCGCCCGATTCCAGCAGTGCGGCGAAGGCGAGCTGGTCGAGGGTGGAGGGCTGGGTCGCCGCCTGGTCGGTGTGGTGGAGGTGATCGGTCCAGCGGGGCGGTGCCACGATCCAGCCGATGCCGAGCGCCGGGGACAGCATCTTGCTGAGCGACTTGAACAACACGACCCGGGACGGGTCCATGCCCTGAACGGTCGCCACCGGACGCCGGTCGTAGCGGAACTCCGCGTCGTAGTCGTCCTCCAGGACGACGCCGTCCACTTCGCGCGCCCAGCGCAAAAGTGCGGCGCGGCGCTCGGGGACGAGCACGGTACCGAGGGGGAACTGGTGCGCCGGCGTCGTCAGCACGGCTCGGAGGCCCGGGTGCCGGGCCAGGTCGTCGGTGCGCAGACCGCCGGCGTCCGTGCGGATGGGCACCGTGTCGAGGCCGGCTGCGCCGACCACTTCGCGTAGCCGTGTCCAGCCCGGCTCCTCGCACCCCACGGCGGTGATGCCGTGGGCCCGCAGGGCGTGGCAGATACGGCGTACTCCGTCGGTCACGCTCGTGCACACCGTCACGTCATGCGGGGCCGCGGAGACCCCGCGGGAACGGCCCAGATGCTCGGCGAGCAGCCTCCTCAGCCGGGGGTGACCGCCGGGCGGCGGGTAGCCGAACTCCGTGAACGCCATGGTCGTCGCCTGCGCGCGAACCGCGTCGGCCCACCGTCGGCGCGGAAACGCCCGCAGGTCCGGCAGGCCCGGTGCGAGGTCGAAACGGACCACGGGAGCCTGGTGCGGCGCGGGCCGCCGGGAGTCGACCTCGGATTCGTTCGACCACCGCACCCGCGTGGCCGATCCGGTACGAGCCTCCAAGTAACCCTCGGCGACGAGCTGGCTGTACGCCTCGGTCACCGCCCACCGCGAACAGCCGAGGTCGGCGGCGAGCTGCCGACTGGGCGGCAGCGCCGTACCGACCTCGATCCGCCCCTGCCTGATCGCCGCACGCAACGCCCGCTTCACCCGCTCGTGCAGCGGCCCGTCGCCGGTCCGTCCCAGGTTGAGCAGGAGGTCCCCTGCCAGATTGGTCTGTGATTCCCGCATGCCATTGGACGGTATCAGCGAGCCATTTCTCAGTAACTTCGCAGGTACGAGAACCAGTTACGAGGACGAGGAGAACGTCGTGGCTTCCGTGAGGCGCTCCATACCGACCACCCAGGCCCACCCCCTGTTCCGCGGCGTGTTCGACGCCTGGCTCACGAAGGCCGACGCCCTCTCGGCCCTACCGAACGCTCCGGTCGTACCGGACACACCGAACTCGCCGAACTCGCGGAACTCGCGGAACTCGCGGAACTCGCCGAACGCTTCCCGGCAGCTACAGCTGCCCATCTGGCAACGACTGCGCTCCCGCTTCGGCCGGTACGCCGTGACCGAGGTCCAAGTACGGTGAAGGGCGCCCGGCGTATCGCCGGGCGCCCCTCATTGCCGTACGGGGTGATGCTCAGACAGGCGTGCTCAGCCGCGGTAGCCGAGGATGTCGTGCAGGGTCTCACCGCCGGTCGCGGCCGGCCCCTGCGTCGAGCTCAGCGTCGACTGGGCCGAAGCCTCCTGCGGGACCGCCGGCTTCGGGTCGGGCAGCTTCTTGCAGGTGGCGTCGACCTTGCCCTTGCCGCGCGGCACCTTGCCGTTGGTGAGGTACGTCGCCAGGTACTTGTCGAGGCAGCTGTTGCCGCTCAGCGAGATGCCGTGGTTGCCGCCGCCCTGCTCGACGACCAGGCTGGAGTTCTTGAGCAGCTTGTGGACGGTGACACCGCCCTGGTACGGGGTGGCCGCGTCGTCCGTCGCCTGGAACAGCAGCACCGGCGGGAGCTTGGAGTTGGCGACGTTCACCGGCTTCAGCGACTTGGTCGGCCAGAACGCGCACGGCGCGTTGTACCAGGCGTTGTTCCAGGTCATGAAGGGCGCCTTCTTGTAGACCGCCCAGTTGTCCTTGGTCCACTTCTTCCAGTCGCGCGGCCAGGACGCGTCACGGCACTGCACCGAGGTGTAGATGCTGTAGCCGTTGTCACCGGAGGAGTCGACGGCGGCGAAGTTCTGGTACGCCTCGACGAGCGGGTCGGCGTTCTTGTCGCCCACGTAGGCGGCGAACGCCTCGGCGAGGAAGGGCCAGTAGCCGTTGTAGTAGCCGCCGGGGAGGAAGGTGTCCTCCAGCTCGGAGGCGCCCACCTTCACCTTGCCGCCGACCGGCTTCTTGGCGAGTGCGGCCCGCATGGCGTACCACTTGGCCTCGATCTTCTTCGGGTCGGTGCCGAGCTTGTACGTGGCGTTGTTCTTGGCGACCCACTTCATGAACGCCTTGTGGCGCTTGTCGAAGGCGTAGTCCTGGTCGAGGTTGTCCTCGTACCAGACGCCCGTCGGGTCGACGATCGAGTCCAGCACCAGGCGCCGTACGCGCTGCGGGTAGAGCTTGGCGTAGACCGCGCCGAGGTAGGTGCCGTACGAGTAGCCGAAGTAGTTGATCTTCTTCGCGCCGAGGGCCTTGCGGATCGAGTCCAGGTCCTTCACGGCGTTGATCGTGTTGATGTGCGGCAGGACGTCCTTGTACTTCGTGCCGCAGGCCTTGGCGAAGCCCTTGGCCCGCTCGACATTCGCCTTCTCTATCGCGGCGGTGCTGGGCACGGAGTCCGGGCGCACGGGGTTGAAGTAACCCGGCTTGCAGTTCAGGGCGGGCTTGCTGGCGCCCACGCCGCGCGGGTCGAAGCCGACGACGTCGTACTGCGCCGCTACCTTCTTCGGCAGCGAGGAGGCGACGAAGCCGGCCAGCGTCAGACCGCTGCCGCCGGGGCCGCCCGGGTTCACCAGCAGGGGGCCCTGGTACGTCTTCGAGGTGTGCGGCACGCGGGACAGCGCCAGCGTGATCTTCTTCCCGTTCGGCTTCGCGTAGTCGAGCGGCACCTTCACCGACGCGCACTGGAGCGTCGGGTACTGGTCCGTGGCGCACTTCTTCCAGGCGACCTTCGCGGCGGCGGCCTGGGCGGTGTTCGCGGACTGCGACGCGCTGGCGTTGGCGGGTACGGCTGTGAGCGTCCCCGCCAGGACGACTACGGCGCCGCTCAACACGGCTGCGCTTCTTCTCATGGAGTTCTCTCGCAACGATGAGGGGGGTTCACGGGCCGCGAGGTACGCGACCCGTGCCGCATGGTTCCGGAAGAGCACGCCGCAGAAGAACACATTCGACCAAGATTTGACCGAACTGATTCATTGATTACTCTCAAACGCCTCACAGGAAGGGGCAGTTGCGTCGATCCGGGATACACCTTCGACGATGAGGCCCGCGAGCACCCGGGCGGATCTCCGGAGCCGAAGCTCATCGAACCGTTCGGTCTTCCCTGGCACGCGCCTCGCGCAGGGCCTCACGCAACGGGTGCGCGCTCCCCCACGCCCCGCAGTCGGGCACCTCGGCCCGACACCCCGGCCCCCGCCCCCCAGCACTCCTCATCGGGCAGCGACGTCAACCCCCGCCCACTCCACCGCAGTCGCTCGGCCCGCCTGGCCCAGACCGCCGCCATGCTCGCGGGCGTCAAGGCCGGGGAGTTCGATCACCTCACCCAGGGCTGACGTCCGCACGAACGATCAACGTGCCGATGTGGCCCCGGCTGCGGAGCGTCCAGGGGCACCCGGAGCGACGTACCGGGCACCCCTGCCTCACGGCCCGTGCCTCAGATCGCCGTACAGCTCAACCTCGGCACAGCACCACCCCCGGGCGTGCCCCCGAAGCCGAAGGTCGCTGAACCGCCTGCGGGTACCGTGCCGTTGTGGGCGGCGTTCGTCGCCGTCACCGTCGGTCCGCTCTGGGTGTGCGACGCGTTCCAGATGTTGGTGATCCGCTGGGAGCCGGGCCAGGTCCAGGTCACCTTCCAGGAACTGATCGCGGTGGTACCGGTGTTGGTGACCTTGACGTCGGCGTTGAAGCCGCCGCCCCAGTCGCTGGTGACGGTGTACGCGGCGGTGCAGGCGGGGGTCCCGCCGCCCGGGTCACCGGGATCTTCCGGGTCACCGGGGTCGGTGCCTCCGCCCGGCGGGAAGCCCGGGGCCTTGATGCTCGTCAGGTAGCCGTCCTTGACGGTGTCCACCGTCTGCCAGTCGTCCTTCAGGATGCCGCCCGTGTCACCGGAGTTGGGGTTCCAGGACCAGAAGGTCCAGTGCAAGGAGTCGTTGCCGTGGGTGGAGGTCGAGCGCAGGTAGGTGACCAGGGCCGACAGCCACCGCTGGTCGATCGTCGACTGGAGCGTCGTACCGAACTCGCCGACCCACACCGGTGCGATGTTCTGCTTGAAGATGTAGCCCCAGTACCTGTCCCAGACGCCGGGCATGTTGGCGGGGAAGGACGGGTCGCTGAACCAGCTCTGCTGGGCGACGCTCGTGGCGTAGTCGTGGGCCGAGTACACCACCCGGTTCGCCACATCCAGCCGCACGGGGTACTGGGCCACACCCATCAGGTTGCCGCCCCACCAGCCCGAGACGCCGTTGTACGTCTGGACGCCCTCGACGAGGATCAGCAGGTCGGGGTTGACGGAGAGGACCGCGTTGCCGGCGCGCTGGGCGGCCAGGTGCCAGTCCCTCGCCGTGTCGCCGCAGCCCCAGCAGGCGGGGTCGTGGGGCTCGTTGTGGAGGTCGATGCCGATGACGGTCGAGTCGCCCTTGTAACGGGTGGCCAGCGCCTTCAGGTTGGTGATCCACGTCGTCTCGGGGACGGCCGACGTGTACCAGAGGGCGGACTGGCCCGCCGCGTCCGGACGGTGCCGGTCGAGGATGATCTTCAGCCCGCTCCGGCCGGCGTACGCGACGATCTTGTCCAGGACCTGGAGGGACGTCAGACCCTGCAGGTCGGCGTTTTTGCCGTCGGAGTAGTTGACACTGTCGGGCATGGTGCCGGGCTTGAGGATGTCGTCGCTGTAGGGCATCCGAATGGTGTTGTAGCCCAGCGACTTCATCTGGTCGATCATGCTCTTGTAGTCGCGCGCCCAGAGGCCGTGGGTGACGTGGTTGGCGGTCTCGAAGCCGAACCAGTTGATGCCGGCGATACGGACCGACTGGCCGGACGCGTCCAGGATCCGACGGCCGTCGGTGTGCCAGTAACCGGCGCCGGCGGCGGCTGCGCCGACCTGCGACGCGGGAGCCACGCCGACCTGCGATGCGACGGCCGCGACCGCCGGGCGCGCGCCGCCGGTCAGGGGCAGCGCGAGCACGGCGGCAGCCGCGCACAGGGCGCCCAGGGTTCTCCGTAAGCTGCGGAACATGTCGCTGCTTCCTCCTCGGGAGGCGCGGGCCCGGAACGGATGGGAGCGCTCCCATCACCCGCACCTCCCATGGAAGACAGGTCGCATGAACACGTCAAGGCGTCCGGCGTCACCTGGTACACCGGGTGACACCGGACGCCTCGGCACACGGAGTCGGCGACCTGAGTCACCGGCTCAGCTTCTGGAACCTCCGTACCGCGAGTGGCAGGAAGATCGCCGTCAGAATCACCGGCCACACCCACGCCATCAGCAGCGCGTGCTGCTCGACCCAGGAGTCCCCGGCCACCACCGTGCCCGGCACCCCGAACAGCTCGCGGCTGGCCGCCGCCGTGGAGGAGATCGGGTTCCAGGCCGCCACCCAGCCCAGCCAGTCGGGCATCAGCTGCGGGGCGACCATGATGCTGGAGATCATCGTGAGCGGGAAGGCTACGGCGAACAGGCCACCGGCGGCCTCCGGGTTGGGAACCAGCAGGCCCAGCCACACCCCGACCCAGATCAGCGCGAACCGCAGCCACAGCAGCAGACCGAAGGCGCCGAGGAAGCCGAGGCCGCCGTCCGGGCGCCAGCCCATCGCGAAGGCCGTCAGCATCATGATCGCCAACTCGGCACAGGCGGCGAGCAGATCGGTGATCCCGCGCCCCGCGACCACTGCGGACGAGGCCATCGGCATGGAGCGGAAACGGTCGATGACGCCCTTCGTGGAGTCGTAGACGACGAGGGTGGCGGTGTTGATGAAGCCGAACGCCATCGTCATCACGAACATGCCCGGCATCAGGAAGTCCGTGTAGTTCCCACCGCCGGGCACCTTCATCGCGCTGCCGAAGACATAGCCGTAGAGCAGGACGGACAGGATCGGGAAGCCCAGCTGCCAGGCGATGTTGACCGGTTGGCGCTGGTAGTGGGTCAGGCCGCGGCGGACGACGTTCCAGACGTCGGCGAGAACCCAGTACAGGCGGCCGTGCGTGGCCGGGACGGTCAGGTCTACGGCGGTCATGCGACGGCCTCCTTCTCCGCGGAACCGGCGGACTTGGCGGACCCGGCGGACTCGGTACGGTGTCCGGTCAGACGCAGGAAGACGTCGTCGAGGCTCGGCCTGCGCAGCCCGATGTCCTCGACCCGCACACCCTCGTCCTGGAGGGTGCGGGCGACCTCGGTCAGGGCGGAGACCCGGTCGGTGACGGGCGCCTGCACCCGCAACTCCCCCTCGTCCGCCTCGGGTTCGCCGTCCGACACCCGGGATACGACCTTCACCACGCGCGGGATCTCCGACCGCTCGGCGACCACGACCTCGATACGGTCACCGCCGATCCGGTTCTTCAGCCCGTCCGGGGTGTCGTCCGCGATGGCGCGCCCCTGGTCGATGACGGTGATGTGCGAGGCGAGCTTGTCGGCCTCCTCCAGATACTGCGTGGTGAGCAGTACGGTCGTGCCGCTCGCCACCAACTCCCTGACAGACTCCCAGACTTCGCCCCGGCTGCGGGGGTCGAGGCCGGTCGTCGGCTCGTCGAGGAAGAGGACGGCCGGGGCGAGGATCATCGAGGCGGCGAGGTCGAGCCGGCGCCGCATCCCGCCGCTGTACTTGCCGACGCCCTTGTCGGCGGCGTCGCTGAGGTCGAACTGGTCGAGCAGCTCGGTCGCGCGCAGCTTCGCCGCCTTCCCGCCGAGGTGGAACAACCGCCCGAACATCTCCAGGTTCTGACGTCCCGTCAACACCTCGTCCACCGCCGCGTACTGGCCGGTGAGCCCGATCCTGGCCCGGACCTCGCGCGGGTTCCGGGCCACGTCGAGGCCGGCCACCGTCGCCCGGCCGCCGTCCAGCCGCAGGAGCGTGGACAGGATGCGTACGGCCGTGGTCTTGCCCGCCCCGTTCGGCCCGAGGAGGCCGTGCACCGTGCCCTCGCGGACGGTGAGATCGAAGCCGTCGAGCGCATGCTTCTCCCCGTACCGCTTCTGCAGGCCCTCCGCCCGCACCGCGTATCCACCACCGTCACCGCCACCGCTTCCGGTGCCGTTCCCGTCGTTCATGGCTCCCCCTTCTCCTTAATTGAGTACAGCGTACCCGATTACGCGTACGACGTACCCAGTTTTTTCGCGAGGATCTACACTCGGGCCCATGACGAGGGGCAAGGACGGTACGGGCGACGGCGCGGGCGGTGCTCGGGGCCGCGGCACCGGAGGCGGCACCGGCTCCGGCACCGCAGCGGGTACGGAGACGAGCGGCAGCGGCGACATCCTCCGCACCCTGCAACTGCTGTGGGACACCGGCCCGCGCCCCAGCCGCGGCCCCAAGCCGGGACTCACCCTGGACCGCATCGTGGAGGCGGCCGTCCAGGTCGCCGACGCGGAGGGCCTCCACGCCCTCTCCATGCGCCGCGTCGCCACCGAACTCGGCACCGGGACCATGTCCCTGTACCGCTACATCCCCGGCAAGGCCGAACTGCTGGACCTGATGCTCGACCGCGTCCAGCGCCCCTCGGAGAACCCCGCCGACCTCGGCGACGGCGGCTGGCGCTCGGCCCTGGAGGCCCTGGGCCACGCGACCCTCGCCCTCTACCAGCGCCACCCCTGGCTGCTCCAGGTCAACCAGTCCCGCCCGATCCTCGGCCCGAGCGCCCTCGACGGCATGGAGAAGGTGCTCTCACGCATCAAGTCCATGGGCCTGACCGACCGCGAGCTGATCTCCGCGATCATCGCCGTCGACGGCTATGTCGTCGGCGCCGCCCGCACCCGGCTCTACCAGCAGGAGGCGGAGCACCGGACCGGCCTCACCGACACGGAGTTCTGGCAGGCCCAGGCACCCGTCCTCGAAGAACTCATGGCGTCCGGCCGCTACCCCCTCCTCGCCGGCCTCTCCGACGACGCCTTCTCCACGGAGGCGGACTTCGACCACTTCGACTTCGGGCTGCAGCGCCTCCTGGACGGCCTGGAGGTGCTCGTGGCGAGGCGGTTCGGGAGGTTGGCGGGTGGTGAGGGCGAGGGCGAGGGTGAGGGTGAGGGGGAAGGTTAGGGCCTGCTCCGCAGGGCCACGGCCTTGTCCAGGTGGGCGATGACGGCCGGCACGTCATCGCTCTCGGTGCTCCGGATCAGCTGCAGGGCCGGCCGGACGAGGCCGCCCGGTCGCCCCACCAGCCGTGCGAGCACGGCGGCCCGGATGTCGAGCCGCTCGATGGTGGCCTCGCGCTCCTCCTCGCTCTGGCCGGCGAGCAGGACGGCGTTGTACCACGCCTCCTCGCGGGACCGCCGCACGCTGAAGTCGAGGATCCGCTCGTCGGTGCGGGCTCCGATCTGGTCCAGCAGCGACATGAGCGGCGACAGGGCGCCGACCGAGTCCTGCACCTCCAGCGCCACCCGCGCGAGGATGTCGTTGATCAGCAGAAAGTCGCGCCGCAACGCGTGGATGGCCTCGCCCGGGCTGGTCCGCGCGGCGGCGACGGCCAGGTCGAGGTTGATGTGCGCGTTCACGCCGAGGATCAGGTGCTGGACGATGACGGTGTCGGTGTCGTCGAGCAGCCCGAACGTCTCGCGCCAGCACCGCGGCCCGCTCCGGTCCCGGCGCCAGGCGTCGTACGCGTCGAAGTAGCGGTTGCCGAAGTGCGTGTCGAAACGGTCCATGCGGGCGCCGTCGTCGAACAGCCCCCCGTGGATGGCCGTGCGGACCTCGACGGTCACCTGCCGGTACAGGGCCGCGAAGTACCCGACCCGGTCACCGGCGCGGCGGGCCTCCCGCACGACCCCGGCAAGCCCGTCCACGACCTCGTCGATGTTCTCTGCCGCCATGCCCCAACTCCCCTGTCCGGTCCCCTCGTTCGGCCCGCGCTCCGGCCGCCGTCCGTGGTACCGATGGTCTCCCGCCACGGCCACACCCGGGGAACGGAACCGCATCGGCGTCAGGACGGCCGGCGCAGCAGCCGCTTGAAGCCCCATACGACCACGACGGCCCCGGCGACGGCGAGGGCGCCGACCTTGAAGGTGGAACTGGTGCCGTCGCCGTCCGCCTGGGTGGTGCCGGAGCCGCCCTCGTCGGAGGAGGACGAGCCGGAGCCGCCGCCGCTCCCGGAGCCGCCGGGCACGTCCCGCGTCACGACCGAACTGCCGGACCCCTCACTGCCGTACATGATCTTCGATCCGTCGGGGGTGAAGGTCACCGACTCCCCCTGCCGCTGCAACGGCACGCTCAGCCGCTCGGCCTTCTTGATCTTGCCGTCGTTCCAGTCGTAGAGGATGCCGCCGAAGTAGGCGCGCAGGGCGAGTTGCTTGCCGTCGGGCGAGAACGCGCCGTCGGTGACCTCCAGATCGGGGACGGCGGCGACCTTCTCGAAGACGTTCGTGCCGGAGGCGGACAGCTCGGCCGGGCCCTCGTACAGCGATCCGCCCGCCTCGTTCTTGTCGGCGATGTAGACCCGCCCGGTCTTCGGATGCACCATCAGCGCCTCCGCGTCCCGCGCCCCGTCCGCGTACTTCACGACGTACTGGGTGGCCCGGATCGTCTGGTCCTTCAGCTCCTTCGGCTCCGGCAGCTCATAGATCCACACGTACTCCCAGGTGCCGCCGAGGTTGTCGCCGATGTCGCCGACGTAGAGCCTGTTGTCCGGCCCCATCGAGATCGCCTCGACGTCGCGCGGGGTGCCGACGCCCGTCAGGGTGACCGTGGCGACCGTCTCGCCGGTCTCGCTGTCGACGGCGTAGAGGAAGGCCCCGTCGTCGCTGTCGTTGTGGGTCCAGTAGACCCCCGGGTGCTGACGCGACGCGGCCAGGCCGCTCGACTCGGTGATCCGCGTGTCCTTCATCGTGAACCCGTCGTCGTCGGCGACCGCGGGCGCGGCCGGGAGGGCGGCGAGCAGGATCGCGGCGAGACCGGCGAAGCCGGCGCGGAACGGGCCGAGAGAGCGGACAGGGCGGAGGAGGCGGAGGGGTCGACGGCGCATGGTCCCAAGCCTGCCATCTCGCTCCGCTGGGTGGGGGCGGGGAGCGCCGTGGGGGTACTGGTACGTGGTCGGGTGCTGGTTCGTCGTGGCTGGTCGCGCAGTTCCCCCCGCCCCTGAGGGCACGGGCGCCGGCGCACACCCGGCTCTGATCGGTGGTTGTGATGTGGCTGTTGGGCCGCTGTCACATGGCGTGGATTCGCTGTGCGGGTGAGCGAGACGAGAGAGACCGTGCGGTGGATACGGCCGTGGAAGCCGGGCGACACACCCTCCCCGTCGGCGTACGAGTACGCGGGGACCGTTGCCGTACGACCCTCGACGTGTTCGCCGAGTGGTCGGAGGCGCTCGGCTTCTCCGGCTACTTCGGCCACAACTGGGACACCTTCGAGGACGCCATGTTCGCGGTGGCCCGCTCCACCCCGCTGACGATCGTCCTCCACGACGCCGCGCGGCTCCTCACCGACGAACCCCCACGCCAACCGTCCACCCTCCTGGACATCCTCACCGGCGTCTCCGGCCGCCCCGCCGACCCTCACCCTCCTCCTCTCTCGAACGGCTTGGTGACGTAGTCGTCGGCCCCGGCCTCCAGCCCCAGGACGACGTCGACGGGGTCGCAGCGCGCCGACATGAGCAGCACCGGCACCCCGCTCTCGGCCCGGATGTGCGCCGCCAGGGACACCCCGTCGAGGCCGGGCAGCATGACGTCGAGCAGCGCGATGTCGGGCGCCGACTCGCGGAAGAGCCGCAGTCCCTCCGTGAATCTCCTCGGCCGTCCGGTCAGCCCGTGTCAACTGGCGGGCACGTGCAGGGTCAGGTCCTCCACCCCGGTCTGCGCCCAGTCCGGCACCTTCTCGCCGTCGGCCGGGAGGACGGCCGGGTGGCGGCAGTACGCGGCGTGCGCCCGGCGCTCGAGGTCGGTCAGGACGACGGTGACGCGGTAGGCGGGGATCCCGTCCTCGGTACATCCCGAAACACACCCCATGTTCAACACCCACTCGACGCCGTCACGTGGCAAGGTTCACAGCGCGGCCCGGCCCCAAGACGCCCTACCAGCCGGTAGCGATCGTTCATGATGTGCGAATGCTCAGGTTCATGCCCGTAGGCGACTCCATGACGATCGGGAGCGCGGGCGAACACACATGGCGCTACCGCTTCTGGCAGCACCTGTGCGCGACACACGACGGCCCCTTCAAGATCGTCGGCCCGCGCGAGACGCTCCACGACAAGGCGACGGACGCCCCGACGTCGTACGAGTACGCCGACACCGACCCGCGTTTCCCCCGCGCCCATCTCGCCGGCTGGGGCGAGGGCTGGCTCCACATGGCCCCGCTGATCGCCGACGCGGTCCGCGAGCACCGGGCGAACGTTCTCCTCGTCTCCCTCGGCCTCATCGACCTGGGCTTCTACACCAACGCCGAGCAGACCGCCGAGAACACCCGCCGCTTCGTCACGGCGGCCCGCGACGCGAACCCGCGCGTCCGCATGGTCCTCCTCCCGGTCACCCCGAACGTCCGCGCCGAGTCCGACGCCCCCTTCGCGGCCCAGGTCTCCCGGTTCAACGAACTCCTCGCCAAGACGGCCGCCGACCTCGACGAACCCCGCTCCCCGCTCCTCCTGGCGTCCCCGCCCCCGTCGTACGACATCCACGCGGACACCTACGACGGCACCCATCCCAACACCTCCGGCGAACACAAGATCGCGGCGGCTTTCGCGAGCGCGATGCACGAGGCGTGGGGGCTCGGAGGAGCGTACGAGCTGCCGTGACGAGCGGGGTCGGCACACGCCCCCACAAGGGAGTCGCGCGCCGCCCGTGTCCCGGTCACCGTGCGTATCGTTGTACTGCGCGGCCGCCTTCGCTCCAGGGGCGGCCGGGGAGGAGCGCCACGATGACCGTCCTTGAAGACAGGATCGAGATGGCCGAGCACGGCGACGAACTCACGCTCGACACGATGTTCGAGTGGCTGGAGCAGATGCCCGTCCCCGAGGGATTCAAGGTAGAGATCGTCGAGGGGGCCATCTACATGTCGCCGCAGCGGGACACTCACTGGGAGATCATCGCAGCCATCTACGACCAGCTGCGCACCCGTCATCCCCGCAAGCGCCTGAAGTCCGACGTCCGCATCGACTATCCGGGCCACCTCAACGGCTTCTCCACCGACGTGACCCTCGTCTCCGAAGAAGCCGTCAAGGACGCCAAGGGCCAGTGGCGACACCAGGACGTGGAGTTCGTCGCCGAGGTCATCTCCAAGGGGACCGCGGCCAACGACTACGGTCCCAAGAAGACGGCGTACGCCACCGCCGAGGTGCCCGTCTACCTGATCGCGGACCCGTACCAGGGCAGGTGCCACGTCTACACGAACCCCAAGAAGGGCGACTACATCACCGAGACGACCGTCCCCTTCGGCGATGAGCTGGACCTCTCGGACACGGTGGTCGGTCTCGTCCTCAAGACCGACGAGTTCCCGCGCGACTGACCCCTCGCATCGCGCGGTGAGCCCGTCCCGCGCTCGGTGACTTGATCGGCGCTTCCCCGCTCGCCCGCTCGCCCGGTCGGCCCGGTCGGCCATGATGGCTCACGCCACGTCGAGCGGCGCGGTGGCGGGAGGCGGGGCGGGGATGGCGCGAGCGGGGCGAGGCGGAGCGCTGGGGCGCGAATTCCGGTGGCTGTGGGGGGCGTACACGGTCAGCGCGTTCGGTACGCGGCTGGCGTTCGACGCGGTTCCGCTGCTCGCGGTGCTGGTCCTGCACGTCGGCCCGACCGAGGTCTCCGCACTGGCGGCCACCGGCCTCGCGGTGGGTGCGGCGGTGGCCGTACCGCTCGGCCCCTGGGTGGAGTTCCGCCGCAAGCGTCCGGTGATGATCGCGATGGACCTGCTCCGCTGCGCGGCCCTTCTGACCATCCCGGCGGCGTACGCCCTCGACGTGCTCACCTTCCCCCAGCTCCTGCTGGTGGCCGGGGTCGTCGCGGCGGCCGACATCATCTTCACCTCGGCGAGCGGCGCCTTCCTGAAGTCCCTGGTCCCCCCGGAACACCTCCTCGCCGCCAACGCCCGCTTCGAGGCCACGACCTGGACCACCACCATGCTCGGCCCGCCCCTCGGCGGCGCCGCGATCGGCCTCTTCGGCCCGGTGACCACGCTGGTGACCGACGCCGTCAGCTATCTCCTCTCAGCGGCGGGCATCCGAACGATCGCCCACAAGGAGCCCACCCCGAAAGAACCGGGCCCGACAGAACCCGGCCCGACAGAACCCACCCCGACAGAACCCGGCCCGCGGACCAGCCCCTCCCCCCGCCTCCACCCCGGCGACCTCCTTGACGGCTGGCGTTACATCCTCGCCAACCCGGCCCTGCGGCCCCTCTTCCTCAACACCACCCTGGTCAACGGGCTGATCATGTTGAGCTCGCCCTTGATGGTCATCCTCATGGTCGGCCAACTCGGGTTCGCCCCCTGGCAGTACGGCCTCGCGTTCGCCGTCCCCTGTGTCGGCGGTCTGATCGGCTCGCGCCTGTCCCGCCGCCTGGTGGCCCGGTACGGCGATCACCGGGTCCTGCTGGCCGCCGGGACCCTGCGGGCGTTGTGGCCGCTGGGGCTGGCGTTCGTCGGGCCCGGCCCCGCCGGCCTCGTCCTCGTCATGGTCGTCGAACTCGGCCTGATCACCTGCATCGGCGTCTTCACCCCGGTACTGGCCACGCAACGCCTCACCCAGACCCCGCCGGACCGTGTCGTCCGCACGCTCTCCGCCTGGTCCGTCACCAGCAAACTCACCACGGCGGCCCTGACCGCCCTCTGGGGACTCCTCGCCGCCGTCACCACCCCCCGCACCGCGATCACCGTCGCCGGTGTCCTCCTCCTGGCGACGCCTCTGCTGCTGCTCCCGCACCGCCGGGGCGGTACGGGAGCCGGTCCCGCCCAGCCGCTGCCGACGAACGCCCAGGACCGCCCGAAGTCCTGAGGCGTCGCCGTCAGAACACCGCCGTCAGAACATCGTGTTGTCGTTGGCCGACGTCTCCGGTACGTCCTGAAGCGCGTCCCAGTGCTCGACGATCTTCCCGTGGCGCACCCGGAACAGGTCGATGACGGCCTGGCCGCGCTCCCCCGGCGCGTTCACGTAGTGACTGTGGACGGCGACGAGGTCGCCCTCGGCGATGACGCGCTTGCGCGAGACGGTGAGGGAGGGGAACTGCTGGAAGTAGCCGCCCAGCCCGGCCCTGACCCCCTCCACCCCGTCGGGCATGTTCGGGTTGTGCTGGTGGTACTCGGGCCCCCAGTACTTGTCGATCGCCGACAGGTCCTTGCGCACCAGCAGCCGGTCGAAGGCCTTCGTCACCAGCTTCTCGTTGTACGAGGTCAGCCACGCCGGCCCCGGCTCGCCGGTACGCGGCCGGCTGACCGTGGAGAACATGTCGTTGCCGTTCACCGAGGACTCCGGAACCTCCTGCACGACATCCCAGTGCTCGGCGATGCGCCCGCCCTGGAACCGGAAGATGTCGAAGACGGCGGAGCCCCGGGTGCCGGGCGCCAGCACGACGTTGGAGTGCACGAGGACGAGGTCGCCCTGCGAGACGACCCGCTTGACGTCGTACGCGGCGTCAGGGAACTGCTGGCTCATCACCCCCGCGAGCCCCTTCAACGTCTCCGCCCCGTCGGGCGCGATCGGGTTGTGCTGGATGTAGTCCGGCCGCACGTACCGGTCGACGACCGCCGTGTCCCCGTCCTCGAACACCCCCTTCAGCACCCGCACGGCAACGGTCTTCTGGTAGCCGAGCCGCGCGGCATCCCCGTACGAGACACGCTCGACAGCGGCCGCTGAGGCCGCCGGGGCCGCTATGGCGGGTACGACGGCGACGGTCGAGGTGAGTGCGACGGCCGCGAGGGCGGCGACAAGGGCACGGCGGGCGGGCGTGGTGGGGGTCACGATGCTCCCATCTGAGGTCCGGACAGCAACTTGAAGTTTCAAGATGCCACTCACCGAAGGAAAGCACTAACTTTCAGACAGCGTCAAGGGCGGTACCCGTGGCCCGCCGATCACCCAAAGTCCGGTTAGCGTAGGGAGGCATGGGGGAGAACAGCGTCTCCGGTGGCCGCCAGGGCCACGTCGTCCAGGCCCGCGCGATCCGGAACCTGACCGTCCACTCGACCGCGGAGGCCTCCGCCGTCCTGCCCCGTTACCTCCAGAGCGCCGACCGCTGGCCCCTCGTCCGCGTCTGGAACGCCCGGGCCGCCGGCGCCCACCGGGCACGCCCCGGCGAGGACGGCACCGAACTCCCGCCCTACGTACGCCGCGACGTGGACGACGAACTGCGCGACCGGGTCCGCACGGCGGCGGAGCACGGCGGACTCGTACTGGTCCTCGGCGACTCTACGGCGGGCAAGACGCGGGCCGCGTTCGAGGCCGTACGGCAGGTACTGCCCGACCACCGGGTGATCGTCCCGCCCAGCCGCTCGGCCCACCTCAAAGCGGCGCCCGACGCGGTTGAGCGCGCCGGCGTCCCGTGTCTGGTCTGGCTCGACGACCTGGAACGGCACCTCGGCCCGGACGGCCTCGAAGCCGATGTCCTCGATGAACTCGTCGCCCTCGGAGTGCCGGTGATCGCGACGATGCGGCGCAAGGAGTGTGCGAAGTTCTACGCGCCGGGTGACGGTGACGGCGGCAGTCATCCCCTTGCCGACCTGGCCGACCTCGGCGACCGGGTCCTGCGCCGGGCCTCGGTCATCGAACTGGGCCGCCTGTGGAGCACGGCCGAGCTGGAGCGGGCCGGAGCCTGCGACGACTCCCGCATCGCCGACGCCGTCGCCCACCACGGGCCCCACGGGATCGCCGAGTATCTGGCGGCGGGCCCCGTGCTGCTCCGCGACTGGCGGCAGGCCCGCACCTCGATCGGGCACGCCCGGGGTGCGGCGCTCGTGGCGGCCGCGGTGGATCTGGCACGTAGCGGGTTGCGCGGGCCGTATCCCCGTGAGCTGCTGGCCGAGTTGCACGAACACCACCTCACGGCGGCGGGAGGGGCCGTCCTGCGCCCCGAGCCTCTGGAGGCGGCGTTCGAGTGGGCGGCGCACGTGCGGTACGGGGTCACGAGTCTGCTCATGCCCGCTGACGGGGATCGGTGGGTGGCCTTCGACTATCTGCTGGACCACAGCGGGGCGCCGGTGCAGGATGCGGTGTGGGAGGCGGCACTGGCACACGCGGCCGGTGACACCGACAGGTTGCGCATCAGCCTGAGCGCCATCGCCTCGGCTCCCCACATCTCGTGGCGGGCGATATCGGGTGTCAGCATCGTGGGCCTCGGTCGGGCCGTCCACGCCCTCATGTTCGCGCTGGCTGACCACGGCGAAACCAAGGACGCCGAGGACCTGTTCCGCGACAGCGACCACGTCATTCGCCCGTATCTCGCCGACCGGTTCGCCGCCCGGCTGCTGCGGGAAGACCTCGCAACGGACGAAGCCGAACCGTGGCTGCGGGAAACCGCCGGCACCGGCAGCCCGGAAGGAACGGCCGTCACCCTTGCCCGCACACTGGTCGGCAGGGGTGCGCACGACGAGGCCCTTGCCCTGCTCCGCGGCGCACTCGAAGCGGGAGACGGTCACCGCGCGGCCGCCTGCGAGATGGCGCAGGTGCTGGGTGCGTCGCTGGTCCAGGACGGCCGCGTCGACGATGCCGAAGTCCTGTTCCGCCACCTGTTCGACACCGGGCTCGGTGGGAAGGTGATGCAGCTCGGAGCCGTGCTGGCCCTGCACGGGAGACTCGGCGACATGATCGAGGTCGAACCCAGGATCGACTTCGACACCGAGGAATTCGGTGTCGTCGTGCGAGTGGTCGGACATACGGCTCCTCCGCCCGATCGGATCCCCCTTGCCTAGAGCCCACTCCAGCGCCTTGGCTAGCAGTCATGAAGTACACACAGCTCGGACGCACGGGCCTCAAGGTCAGCCGACTGGTTCTCGGGACCATGAACTTCGGGCCGCAGACCGACGAAGCGGACAGTCACGCGATCATGGACGCGGCGCTGGACGCGGGGATCAACTTCTTCGACACGGCGAACGTGTACGGGTGGGGCGAGAACAAGGGCCGCACCGAGAGCATCATCGGCAGCTGGTTCGCGAAGGGCGGCGAGCGCCGCGACAAGGTCGTGCTCGCGACCAAGGTGTACGGGAACATGGCGGCCTCCGCCAACGCCTGGCCCAACCACGACAAGCTCTCCGCGCTGAACATCCGGCGGGCCGTGGACGCCAGCCTCAAGCGGCTGCGGACCGACCACATCGACGTCTACCAGTTCCACCACATCGACCGGGCCACCCCCTTCGAGGAGATCTGGCAGGCCATCGACGTCCTGGTCCAGCAGGGCAAGATCCTCTACGCCGGCTCCTCCAACTTCCCCGGTTACAAGATCGCCCAGGCCAACGAGATCGCCGCCCGCCGGGGCGGCACCATCGGCCTCGTCAGCGAGCAGTGCCTCTACAACCTCGCCGAGCGCCGCGCCGAGATGGAGGTCATTCCGGCCGCGCAGGAGTACGGCCTGGGCGTCATCCCCTGGTCACCGCTGCACGGCGGCCTGCTCGGCGGGGTGATCAGGAAGGAGGCCGAGGGCGGCCGCCGTACCTCCGGCCGTGCCGCCGACGCCCTCGCCGACAGCGCCGTACGCGCCCAGGTCCAGGCGTACGAGGACCTCCTCGACAAGCACGGCCTCGAACCCGGCGAGGCAGCCCTCGCCTGGCTCCTGACCCGCCCCGGCGTCACGGGCCCGATCGTCGGCCCCCGCACGGCCGAGCAGCTCCGGTCCGCGATCCGGGCGGCCGAGCTGGAGCTGGGCGAGGAGGTCCTGACCGGCCTGGACGAGATCTTCCCGGGCCCGGGCCCGTCCCCGGAGGCCTTCGCCTGGTAGGGCCCCGTAAGGGGCGCGGGGAACTGCGCGACAAGCCCCCACCGGGCAGCAGCCGACGAACAACGCGCGGTTCCCCGGCTCCGCCACAGGGTACGGCTACTTACCGAGCGCCGCCGCGAGAGCGACCACGGCGAACATCAGCACAAGCACACCGGCCATGATCCGGTTACGGGTCTTCGGGTCCACCCCTCGAGACTAACCGGCCGCTCGAACGGCTATCCCGCCGCCCCGAGCTCCCAGCGCCCCACCGCCTCGTAGCGCGGCTGCTCCCCCGCCACCCCGGACGTCGGCAGATTGCTGCGCACCAGCGCGAGGTCGGACACCGTCCACGTACGTCCGGCGAACGCGTCGAGAGCCGCGACGTACGGCCGTACGTCGAAGCTCTCCCGGCTGCGAGCCACCGTCAGGTGGGGCGTGTACCGGCGGTGCTCACCCATCGGCACCCCCGCCTTCCGCGCCGCCGCCTCCGCCCGGTCGGCCAGCAGCCGCAGGGCGTCGAGGTCGCCCTCCGCCCCCGCCCACAGCGCCCGGCCGTGCCCGAACTGCCCGCCGCCCCGCACCGCCAGCGGGAACGGCTCACTCCGCCGCGCGGCCCGTTCCAGCCGTCGCGACAGTTCCGGTACGACGTCCTCGTCCACCTCGCCGTAGAAGGCGAGCGTGAAGTGCCAGCCGGGCGGGCCGGTCCACCGCAACCGGTCCGCACCGGCGAGGCTCTTCAACTCCCCCACCGCCAGGCCGAGTTCATCGACGACGTCAGCGGGCGGGAGCACAGCGGCGAACAGTCTCATACCCGCCACCTTTTCAGGGCACCGGATCCCTCGGCGACCACCGCGCCGCCCGAGAGGGGCGCGCGGAACCACGCGACCGACCACGACGACGCCGCAGCCGCCCGACGCCACAGACGCCCGACGGCCCATCGCGGCACCCCCGTCGGCGTCACCGCCGTTGGCGTCACCGCCGTTGGCGTCACCGCTGTTGGCGTCACGGCCGCCCCCCCCGGCGGAGCGCACCGCTCAGACCGCCACCGGCTTCTTCTCGTCGGCCCGCTCCTGGGACAGGACCCGCACCCGTGGATGCCCCTGGTTCCACCCCACCGACAGCCGCATCCCGCCGGCCCGCACGAGGACGAGCCCCACCGTGACGGCGGCCGCCGTGGCGACGACGCCGCCGGCGATGAAACCGATCCGGGCGCCGTACGCGTCGGTGACCCAGCCGGCGATCGGCGCGCCCAGCGGCGTACCGCCGAGGAAGACCATCATGTAGAGGGCCATGACGCGGCCGCGCATCGCGGGGTCGGTGTTCATCTGGATGGCCGTGTTGGTGGTGACGTTCACCGTCAGGCCGAACATCCCCAGCGGCACCATGAGCAGGGCGAAGATCCAGTACGCCGGTGCCAGCGCGGCCACGATCTCCAGCAGGCCGAAGGCGAGCGCGCCCCCGATGAGCACGCGCAGCCGGGCGGTGCCCCGGCGGGCCGCGAGCAGCGCGCCGGCGACCGAGCCGACCGCCATGAGCGTGTTGAAGAGGCTGTACGAGCCGGCGTCGGCGTGGAAGACGTCGTCCGCGTAGGCCGAGAGCCAGACGGGGAAGTTGAAGCCGAAGGTGCCGATGAAGCCGACGAGGACGATGGGCCAGAGCAGTTCGGGGCGGCCGGCCACGTAGCGCAGGCCCTCGCGGAGCTGGCCCTTGGCGCGCGGGGCGCGGCGGACGGGGTGCAGGTCGCGGGTCCGCATCAGCAGCAGGCCGGCGATGGGGGCGATGAAGGAGAGGCCGTTGTAGAGGAAGGCCCAGCCCGTGCCGATGGTGGTGATCAGCACGCCGGCGACGGCGGGACCGACCAGACGGGCCGACTGGAAGTTCGCGGAGTTGAGGCTGACCGCGTTCTGCAGTTGGTCCGGCCCGACCATCTCGGACACGAACGACTGCCGGGCCGGGTTGTCGACCACGGTGGCCATGCCCACGGCGAAGGCGGCCACATACACGTGCCACACCTGGACGTGTCCGGAGAGGGTCAGCGCGGCGAGCGCCAGCCCCGTCACGGCCATCGCCGTCTGCGTGAGGAACAGCAGCCGCCGCTTGGGGAACCGGTCGACGAGCACACCGCCGTACAGCCCGAACAGCAGCATCGGCAGGAACTGCAGCGCCATCGTCACACCGACGGCGGTGGACGACCCGGTCAGACTCAGGACCAGCCAGTCCTGCGCGATCCGCTGCATCCACGTGCCGATGTTCGACACGACCTGCCCCACGAAGAACAGCCGGTAGTTCCGGATCCGCAACGAACGGAACATGGACACGCGCTCGCGGCCGGCGGGGGCTTCGGAAGCGATGGCCGCCGACGAGGCGGCGGGGGCTTCAGAAGCGACGGCCGTCGCGGAGGCGGCGGGTCCGGAGTCACCGGCCGAAGAGCCGGAGACACTTCCCGAGGGGGCGGAGCCGGTTCCCGACGAGGCGAGGGCGGCCTGCGTCGGCACGGCGGGACGGGCCGGCGTCGTGGAGTCGGCGGGGACTTCGGAAGCGACGGCCGCCGACGAGGCGGCGCGGGCTTCGGAAGCGACGGCCGTCGCGGAGGCGGCGGGTCCGGAGTCACCGGCCGAAGAGCCAGAGACACTTCCCGAGGGGGCCGGGGCGGTATCCGACGGGGCGGGGGCGGCCTGCGTCGGCACGGCGGGAGAGGTCGGCACCGAAGCCCCAGAAGCAGCCTGCGCCGAAAGCGCGGGAGCAGTCGGCACCGAAGCGCCGGGAGCAGCCCGCTCCGGCACGACAGAAGCAGTCGGACTCGGTGCGGCAGGAGCGGCCTGCTCCGGCACCACAGAAGCGGTCGGGCTCGGCACGGCAGGAGCGGTCGGACTCGGCACGGCAGGGGCGGCCTGCTCCGGCACGGCGGGGCGGGTCGGCGTCGTGGAGTCGGCGGGGTTCCGCTTCAGCAAGCCTGCGGGGTCCCTCTTCACCGGGCCGGTGGTATCCGGCGGTGCTTCCCGGACGTCGGGGGTGGGCGGGGGTTCGTGGGCGGTCGGGGGTGCGGGGACGGAAGCTGCTCCGGGGCCCGTACTCAAAAGGGTTCGCCTCCTTGCGTGGTACGCGTGCGTGTCCTGCGGTTGCGTGAGCCTCACCGCTCCTGTTCTGTCTGCTGGTTTTCGGGTCCGTGCATGCCCGTCACCGGACGGCGCACAGGCTGTAGGCCGGGGCGTACCGGCGTCCGATCCGGCGCGCCCCTGGTCTCCGGCGCACCCGGCGGCCGGGCGCCCCGTCAGAGATGCGCGAGCTTCTCCAGCACCGGCGCGGCCGCGCGCAGCTTCTCCCACTCGTCCTCGTCGAGGCCCTCGACGAGCGAGGCGAGGAACGCGTTGCGCTTGCGGCGGCTCTCCTCCAACATCGCCTCGGCGCGCTCGGTCTGGGTGACCACCTTCTGCCGCCGGTCCTCGGGGTGCGGCTCCAGCTTCACCAGCCCCTTGCTCTCCAGCAGGGCGACGATGCGGGTCATCGACGGCGGCTGCACATGCTCCTTGCGGGCCAGCTCACCGGGGGTGGCGGTGCCGCAGCGGGCCAGGGTGCCCAGGACCGACATCTCGGTCGGGCTCAGCGACTCGTCGACCCGCTGGTGCTTGAGCCGGCGGGACAGGCGCATCACGGCCGAGCGGAGCGCGTTCACGGCGGCCTCGTCGTCGCCATGGTGTAGATCAGGCATGTTCTTTAGCCTAACTCATTACCCTCGCTAAAGACCACCGGAACGGCGCAGCGACGCCCGTGAGACCCGCCACTCAGGCCACCCCAGCGATCACGTCACTCATATGAGTGACTAGTACGCAGAACGTGACACGAAGGGCCGTAGCGCACCCGACCCTGGTACCCATGGGGACCACTGTGCTCAGCCTGCGGATAGACGGGGAGCTGCTCGACCGGCTCCGCACCCACGCGGCGAAAAGGGGAATGAGCGTCCAGGACTACGTGATCGGGACGCTCATCCGGGACGACTTCGACGAGCGGTTCCAGACCGCCGTCGACGAGACGGAGAAGTTCTACGGGGTGACGTGACCGGCCCGCGCCCGGCGCGCCCGCGGCGATCCGCCGCTCACGTCAGCCCCAGCGCCGGCATCAGGTAGTAGAAGCCGAAGACCGCCGACACCACGTACATCGCGGCCGGGACCTCGCGTCCGCGACCCGCGGCCAGGCGCAGGACGACGAAGGTGATGAAGCCCATGCCGATGCCGTTGGTGATCGAGTAGGTGAACGGCATCATCACCATCGTCACGAAGGCCGGGACCGCGATCGTGTAGTCGGCCCAGTCGATGTCCCGGACGGAGTTCGCGAGGATCAGGAACCCGACCGCGAGCAGCGCCGGGGTCGCCGCCTGGGAGGGGACCATCGTGGCGACCGGCGTGAGGAACAGCGCGACGGCGAAGAGGGCGCCCGTGACGACGTTCGCGAAGCCGGTGCGCGCCCCCTCCCCCACACCGGCCGTCGACTCCACGAAGCAGGTCGTGGCGGACGAGGAGCTGGCACCACCGGCCGCGACGGCGATGCCGTCGACGAAAAGCACCTTGTTGATGCCCGGCATCTGACCGTCCGCGTCGGTCAGTTTGGCCTCGTCGCCGACGCCCATGATCGTGCCCATCGCGTCGAAGAAGCACGACAGCAGGACCGTGAAGACGAAGAGGACGCCCGTCAGCAGGCCGACCTCGGAGAAGCCGCCGAAGAGACTGACCTCGCCGAGCAGCCCGAAGTCGGGGGTGGCAATCGGGTTGCCGGGCCACTTCGGGGTCGTCAGGCCCCAGGAACCGGCCGGCAGCTTGGCGACGGCCTCGACGACGACCGCGAGCAGCGTCATCGCGACGATCGAGATGAGGATCGCGCCCGGCACCTTGCGCACGATCAGCGCGAGCGTCAGCAGCGCGCCGAGGACGAAGACGAGCACCGGCCAGCCGTTGAGATGCCCGGTCGCGCCCAGCTGGAGCGGCACGGTCGTCTTCGCGATGTCCGGGATGCGGGTGACGAAGCCGGAGTCCACCAGCCCGATCAGCATGATGAACAGACCGATACCGATGGAGATGCCCTTGCGCAGCCCCAGCGGCACGGCGTTCATCACGCGCTCCCGCAGACCCGTCGCCACCAGCAGCATCACGACGAAGCCGGCCAGCACGACCATGCCCATCGCGTCCGGCCACGACATGCGCGGCGCGAGCTGCAGCGCGACGACCGTGTTCACGCCGAGGCCCGCCGCCAGGGCGATCGGCACATTGCCGATGACCCCCATGAGGAGCGTGGTGAAGGCGGCGGTGATCGCGGTCGCGGTGACCAGCTGGCCGTAGTCCAGCTGGTGCCCGTACATGTCCTTCGCGCTGCTCAGGATGATCGGGTTCAGCACGATGATGTAGGCCATCGCGAAGAAGGTGGCGAAACCGCCCCGGACCTCGCGCGACAGCGTGCTGCCGCGTTCGGAGATCCTGAAGTGGCGATCGAGGGCGCTCTGCGCGGGGACCTTGGCGGGAGCCGAGGTGGACATGCGGGGAACCTCATCCCCAACAGGCCCCCCGGATGCTGTTGGAGTTTTCTACGAACGAAAGCAGTCGACCAGAAACCGTTTCAGTATGAACATATGATGCGGCCGACGCCATCTCCGCGCGTAGACCCATGCGCCTCGTAAGCTGTGCCCATGGCGAAGTGGACCCCCAAGCACGAGGCACCGGAGCCCCTGGAGGGCCCCATCGTGCCGACCATCATCGGCGGCACGATCCTGTGGCTCGTCCTCTTCGTCGTCCAGCTCCCCTTCTACGGCTGGTACGAGGACCACGGGCACACGTGGTGGGTGTGGACCTGCCTGGCGGGCGGCGGGCTCGGGTTCATCGGCATCTACTACGTGCGCAGACGGGACGCGGCCCTCAGGCGGGAGGCCGAGCGGAAGGCCACCGCCGAGGCGGACACGGCCGGCGTGACGCCGGTCGAACCTGTCGAGTAGCACCCCGGTAGGGGGCCTCACGGGCTCGTACGACCACGGCACCATCCCGCCCTCCCCCCGGTCCTCCCCTGGTCGGATCTTTGGCGCACTCGGCGGGTGAACCCCCAACTCCGCACGTACCGTCGAATGCATGACGCACATCGACGCGGGCACCGACCTCGATCCCGTGCACCCCACCGCCGCCTCCTCCCGGACGGCCCCGGGGCGGGCGCCGGGTCTGACGGCCGCCCAGGTGGCCGAACGAGTGGCCCGCGGCGAGGTGAACGACGTCCCCGTGCGGAGCAGCCGCTCCACCGTCGACATCGTCCGCGCGAACGTCTTCACCCGGTTCAACGCGATCATCGGCGTGCTCTGGGTGATCATGCTGGCCGTCGCGCCGATCCAGGACAGCCTGTTCGGCTTCGTGATCCTGGCCAACACGGGCATAGGCATCATCCAGGAGTGGCGGGCGAAGAAGACCCTGGACTCCCTCGCGGTGATCGGCGAGGCGAAACCGACGGTCCGGCGGGACGGGGTCGCCGCCTCCGTCGGCACCTCCGACATCGTCCTCGGCGACCTCATCGAGATCGGACCGGGGGACAAGATCGTCGTCGACGGCGAGTGCGTCGAGACGGACAGCCTGGAGATCGACGAGTCACTGCTCACCGGCGAGGCCGACCCGGTCGTCAAACAACCCGGCGACCAGGTGATGTCGGGCAGCTTCGTGGTCGCGGGCGGCGGCGCGTTCACCGCGACGAAGGTCGGGCGCGAGGCGTACGCGGCCCAGCTGGCCGAGGAGGCGAGCCGCTTCACCCTCGTCCACTCCGAGCTGCGCTCCGGCATCTCCACGATCCTCAAGTACGTCACGTGGATGATGGTCCCGACCGCGGTCGGCCTCATCATCAGCCAGCTGATCGTGAAGGAGAACGACGTCAAGGACTCCGTCGCCCGCACGGTCGGCGGCATCGTGCCGATGGTCCCCGAGGGCCTGGTCCTCCTCACCTCCGTCGCCTTCGCGATCGGCGTGATCCGCCTCGGCCGCAAACAGTGCCTGGTGCAGGAGCTGCCGGCCATCGAGGGCCTCGCCCGCGTCGACACCGTCTGCCTCGACAAGACGGGCACGCTGACCGAGGGCGGCATGGACGTCACCGAGCTGCGCTCCCTCAACGGCGCGGACGAGGCGTACGTACGCCGTGTCCTCGGCGCGCTCGGTGAGTCGGACCCCCGCCCCAACGCCTCCCTCCAGGCCGTCATCGACGCCTACCCGGACAGCGAGGACTGGCGCTGCACCGAGTCGCTGCCCTTTTCCTCGGCCCGCAAGTACAGCGGCGCGTCCTTCAGCGAGGGCGACGGCCAGTCCAGTACCTGGCTGCTCGGCGCACCCGACGTCCTGCTCCCCGACGACGACCCGGCCCTCACCGAGACCGACCGCCTGAACGAGGAGGGACTGCGGGTCCTGCTGCTGGCCCGCGTGACGCGGGACCTGGACGACCCCGAGGTCGCCCGGGGCGCGCACCCCACCGCCCTCGTCGTCCTCGAACAGCGGCTGCGCCCGGACGCGGCCGACACCCTGCGCTACTTCGAGGAGCAGGACGTACGGGCGAAGGTCATCTCCGGCGACAACGCGGTCTCGGTCGGCGCGGTGGCCGGCAAACTGGGCCTCAGCGGCGAGGTCGTCGACGCCCGCCGGCTCCCCGCCGAGCGCGACGACATGGCGAAGGCCCTCGACTCCGGCACGGTCTTCGGCCGGGTCACCCCCCAGCAGAAGCGGGACATGGTCGGCGCCCTCCAGTCCCACGGCCACACGGTCGCGATGACCGGCGACGGAGTGAACGACGTCCTGGCCCTGAAGGACGCCGACATCGGTGTGTCGATGGGGTCGGGCTCGGAGGCGACGAGGGCCGTGGCCCAGATCGTCCTCCTCAACAACAGCTTCGCGACGCTGCCGTCGGTGGTGGCGGAGGGCCGCCGGGTGATCGGCAACATCACCCGCGTGGCGACGCTCTTCCTGGTCAAGACGGTCTACTCGGTGCTCCTGGCCATCCTGGTGGTCTGCTGGCAGGTCGAATACCCCTTCCTCCCCCGCCACCTGACCCTGCTCTCCACCCTCACCATCGGCGTCCCGGCCTTCTTCCTCGCCCTGGCCCCCAACAAGGAGCGGGCGAAACCGCACTTCGTCCGGCGGGTCATGCGCTACTCGATCCCGGGCGGCGTCCTGGCGGCCGTGGCCACCTTCGCCACGTATCTGATCGCCCGCCACCACTACACCGGCGAGGGCGCGCTGGAGGCGGAGACCAGCGCCGCCACCCTCACCCTCTTCCTGATCGCCATGTGGGTGCTGGCCATCATCGCCCGCCCCTACACCTGGTGGCGCCTCGGCCTGGTCGCCACCATGGGCGCGGGCTTCCTGCTGGTCCTCGTCGTCCCCTGGCTCCAGGACTTCTTCGCCCTGCGCCTGGTCGGCACGACGATGCCGTGGACAGCGGTCGCCATCGCGGCGACGGCCTCGGCCGCCCTGGAGTTCCTGTGGAAGTGGGTGGACCGGCGGTTCCCGGCGTAGGACCGCCACGGCCCACCCCCTGTCCCGTCACCGCTTCACGTCCTACGTCACGGCCTACTTCACGTCGACGTAGTCGCCCGTGGCGTTGACCGGCGCGGTTGTGGTGGTCCCCGCGTAGCTGAGGCGCCAGTAGCCGTCGTACCTGGCGGTGCCGGTGGCCTTCACATTGCCGGAGGCGTCCGAGTAGACCGTCTTGACCGTGGTGTACGTGCTGGTGCCCGCCTTGCGGAACTGCAGCTTCACCGGCTGCTTCGCGAAGGCCTTGTAGGTGTGGCTCTGCCAGTCGGCGCGGGTGAGCCGGCCCGTCGCGGTGACGGTCCTGCCCTTCACGACCGGCTCCGGCCCGGCGTTGACGGTGAGCTTCGCGAGGCGCTGGACGAGGGTGGACGCGAGCCCGCCCTGCTCCTTGTAGCCGACCTTGCCGTAGTCGATCTGGCCCTGAGCGGGGTCCTGGCCGTTGAACGCGATGGCGTCGGCCCCCGCCTTCCAGGTCCCGGCCTGCGAGTTGAGCAGATCGCCCTCGCCGGGCCGGATGTCGATGGTGCCCGTGCAGCTCGCGGTCGTCGACGAGGTGACCTCGCAGGTGGCGAAGTCGTCGCCGAAGAGCTGCGGGGTGTCGTCGTCGCCGAAGGTGCCGTGGTACAGGAACGGCTCGGCGTAGAAGTCCTTCGCGGTGATGTCGACGCCGGAACCGTGGGTCAGCGTGAACGAGACCGCCGTGCTGACCTTGCCGCCGACGCCGACCCTGACCGACTTGGCGACCTTGAAGTTCGAGAAGCTGACGTTCAGCGTGTACGGAGTACCGCTCGCCGCCGCCGAGTCCGCCGCCTGCGCGGCCGGTACCCCGAGGGCGGAGAAGGCCAGGGCGCCGACAGCGGCAGCCACAGTGGCTCTTGTGCGCATATGTTCCCCAAGTGGAGAAAGAGTGATCGTGGGGCCTGTTGGCCCGGATGATCTGAACACGCGTTCCCCGGAGCGAATCCACCGCAGACGGGAATTTGGCCCGGACATACGCACTCTTGGATCACGTATACGAAACCCTTGGCGCAGCTCTTACGGAGATCGGATTCCCGTCTTACGGAAAGGGCGCCGGCCCCGGGAGAACCCGAAGCCGGCGCCAACTCCTCCTACGGCTGCCGCGATCTACTTCACGTCGATCGCGTCGGCCGCCGAGGTCACGGCCGCCGTGCCCGAGCTGCCCGCGAAGACATAGCGGAACGTGCCGTCGACGGTGGCCTTGACGGTGGTCTTCAGGGCGCCCGTGGAGGACGTCTTGACCGTCTTGACGTCCTTGTAGGTGGACGTGCCCTTCTTCTTGAACTGCAGCTTCACGGGCTGGCCGCCGTAACCCGGGAACTTGTTGGTGTCCCAGTTGGCACGGGTCAGCTTGCTGGTGACCGTGATGGTCTTGCCCTTCTTGACGGGCTCGGGGGCGGCGTTGGCGCCGGTGAGCCTCGTCTCGCGCTGGAGCTTCACGGTGCCGAGGTTGCCCTGCCAGGCCTCGTCCAGCTGGCCGGTGGCCTCGTCGCCGCGGATGGCGAGGCCACCGACCTTCCAGGTCTTGGCGTATGCGTTAGTGAGGTCACCCGCGCCCGGCCTGATGTCGATGACCGCCTTGCAGGTGGCCGTGGTCGAGGAGGCGGCCTTGCAGGTCGCGGCGTTGTCGCCGAAGAGCACCGGCTCCTCGAAGTCGTCCAGCACCGAGCCGGGCATCGACTTGAGGTAGAGGAACGGCCCGTTGGCGAAGTCCTCGGAGGTGATGTCGAGGCCCGCGGCGTGCGTGAGCTTGTAGGTGACCGACACCTTGCGGTGCTTGGTGGCGCCGACGACGATCGGCTTGCCGCCGTTCACCTTCATGGCGGAGAAGGAGACGTCGAGGTCCCCGACGGCCGCGTCGGCGGCGGTGGCGGCGCCGAAGGCGGACTGCCCGGCACCGGCGGAGACCGTCCCCCACGCCGGAACCGCCGAGTCGTCGGCCTGCGCGGCCGGCACGGCGAGGGCGGAGAGAGCGAGGGCGCCGGAGACGGCGGCCACGGTGGCTCGAATACGCATGTGTTCCCCCGGTGGAGAAGTGGGGCCCGACGGTCGTCGTCACATCGGGCCCGGGGTGACCGCGGGTCCGTTGACCCGCGTGATCCGGCAGGTTGGGGGGAGGCACCGGTGCGCCCGGCGCCTCCCCCCTGCCTCCCTCAGGACGCCATGGCGTCCGAGAGGGGGTGAACCCTTGGGCTCGCTGCTTACTTCACGTCGATGGAGTCGCCCGTGGCCGTCGCGCCCGCCGTGGTCGACGTGCCCGCGAAGACGTAGCGGTAGGTACCGTCCACGGTCGCCTTGACGGTGGTCTTCAGGTCACCCGTGGCAGCCGACTTGACGGTCTTGACCGTCTTGTAGGCGGAGGCGCCCTTCGCCTTGAACTGCAGCTGCACCGACTGGGCGCCGAACGAGGCGTTCCTGCCGGCGTCCCAGCTGGCGCGGGTCAGCCTGCTGGTGACGGTGACGGTCGCACCCTTCGCGACCGGCTCCGGCGCGGCGTTCGTCCCCACGAGCTGGCCGGCGCGCAGGACCTTGAAGGACTTGATGTTCTCCCGCTCGACGAAGTCGGCGTCCTTGCCCTGGGCGATCGCCCAGGTCTTCCAGGTGCCGGCGTGCGCGTTGAAGGCGTTGTTCCCGGCCTCGATGGTGTAGGTCGCCGAGCAGGTCGCCTTCGTGGAGCTGACCTTGGTGCACTTGATCCAGGTCCCGCTGGACGGCGCGGCGGTGTCCATGCTGTTGGTGCTCGAACCGCGGTACAGGAACGCGGCGGCCCGCCAGACACCGGAGTTGTCCGTGACGGTGAACTTGAGCTTGACCGACTTCTTGGCCGTCGCGCCGACGACGACGGACTTGCCGCCGTTGACGACGACGTTCGAGATCTTGGTGTTGCCGCTCGTGATGTTGTCCGCCTGCGCGGCCGGCGCGATGAAGGCGGTCAGAGCCAGGGCGCCGGTGACGGCACCCACGATGGCACGCTTGTGCAAAATGTGTTCCCCACGTGGAAGGGATCTCGCGGACAGGTCGGTCGCGCGGGATCCGGTTCAGGTCTGATGAGCCCCGGTCGCCTTCCGGGAGTCGAGTGACTCCGGAGAAAGCCGTCGGCTCGGGTGATCAGATCCACGAGTGTTGCGAATGGTTGTACGAGTTTTGCGGTTCTCGTGAAGATGTTGCCCGGATCACAGTGGCCTCCCCCACCTCCGGCAAAAGCCGCTATACGCGCTCCAGCGGACGATGCGGGCCGACGGGAAGTTCGACGTCGATCGCGTCGCCGGGGCGGACCGTGCCCCCTTGCCTGATCACACCCATGATCCCGGACTTGAAGGTGAAGTCCCCCGTCACCGCGTCGAGTTCGACGACCTCCTGCAGCAGCCCCCTCTGGAACGTGTTGATCTGTGAGCACGGGTTACGGAGCCCCGTGACCTCCACGATCGCCTCGTCGCCGAGGTGCAGCAGCGCGCCGGTGGGCAGGCCGAGCAGGTCGATCCCGCGCGTGGAGACGTTCTCGCCGAGTTGACCGGCCGCGACGGTGAAGCCCTTCGCGGCCAGTTCGTCGAAGAGTTCCTCGTGGATGAGGTGCACCTGACGCAGATTGGGCGCGTCCGGCTCGTACGTCATACGGAACCGGTGCTTGATGGTCTCGCCCGCGTGGACGTCGCCCTCGACGCCGAGGCCGGTGAGCAGCGTGATGCTCGTGCGGTTCGGCTTGCTGAAGGAGTACGTCGCGTTCGCGCTCACCGCCGTGACCCGTGCGGCCATCGTGGTACCCGCCTCTCCTGCCCGTACGTTCTCGGATTCGGCCCGCTGTTCGGACATGTTCAGTCGAACCAGCGGTCCCGCGCCAACTCCTCCGTCCTGGAGGGGCCTTCCAGCAGCGCGGCCACCTCGAAGCGACGGGGCCACTGGCCCGCCGCCCAGGCCAGGCCGGCCGCGACGCCCTCCAGGGTGGCGGCGTGCAGGACGCCGTCCCGGGTCCTGCGCCAGTCCAGCTCGACGCCGTCCACGATCAGTTCCTCGTGTTCGAAGTAGCTCGCGGGGGTCCGGGAGCCCAGCAGGACCCGTACCGGCTCCGGTACGTCGTGCTCCGTGCCCTCCGAGTCCACCTCCCCGGTCACCGACTCGCTGAGCCGCCGCACCTGGAACAGCTCGGCCAACTCGGCGGTCCGCGACGGCCGTACGGGGAGGAGCGGCACGCCGGAGGTGAAGGGCAGCAGGTCGGGCGAGTCGACGACCACGGCGTCGGCGGCGTCCACGACGGTCACCTCGCCGTCCACCACCGCACGCAACTCGTCCGGAAGCGTCACCTGTTCGGGGTCGAGCTCGGCCAACGCGCTGTACAGACCGTGCAGTTGGGCGGCTCCCACGGGCAGGTCCGGGTCGGCCAGGCGGTCCAGCAGCTCGGCGGCGCCACCCGGCTCGTCCAGGAGCGCGGCCACCGACGTACGGACACCCAGCGCCCGCAGGACCTGCTCGTCGTCGAAGCCGGTGGCGTCGGCCTCGTCGTACAGGCCGTGCAGGAGCGGGTCGCCGCCGGCCGCGAGGAGGCCCGCCGGGCGGCGGCCGTCGAGGACGGGGTGGCCGCGCAGCCACCAGGCGGTGTAGGGCCGTACGACCTCGTGGGTGCCGTCCGGCAGCAGGATCCGTACCGGCTGGACGAGCGCGTCGCGCAGCGGCGGGCGGGCGAGCAGGGCGAGCGCCTCCGGCCAGCGGTCCTCGTCGACGAGGTCCAGGTCGCGCACGGCGACGATCTCGGTCGCGACGGGCGGTACGGGGCTGTCCGGGAACCGGTCGAGGATGTCCTCGCACCACACGTCCACCGCGTCCAGCAGCCCGGCGTCGTCGGGCTCGGCGAAGTCCCCGTCTCGCGGCTCCAGTTCGTCGGGGTCGAGGACGACGTCGGTGGCGCGTACGAGGGCGAAGTTGGCCAGCACTCCACAGGCGGCCAGGGGCTGTTCGCCCCAGCGGTCGGCCAACTCGGCGTCCACGAAGGCGAGTTCGCCCTCGCGCATGACGCGGGCGAAGGGGCTGTCGGGGAGGACGAGTTCACCGGCGGGGGCCAGTTCGCCGTCCTCGTCGGTCAGGGCGAGGGCGCCGAGCCAGGGTTCGTCGCCGGGGTCGAGTGCGGCGTCGCGGACCAGGGTGAGGACGAGGTCGGCCAGTTCGTCGGCGTCCGGCCGTCCGTCCTCCTCGTCCCACACGCCGCCGTCGTCGTCCAGGGACGCGGCCACGGCGGCCCGTACCTGCGGGGTGGTGAGCACGGCGCGCGGGGTCGCGGGCAGGGCGCCCAGCTTCTCCAGGAGCGGATGCGCGGCGTCCGGATGGGCGACCTTCAGACCGAGGCGGGCGAGGGTCTCGGGCGCGGTCTGCGGCCCGTCGGGGGTCGGCAGGAGCACCTGCCGGGGCCCGATGGTCGTGCGGCCGTCCGCGAGCGGGACGGGAAGGCCGGACAGGCGGTCCGGATCCACCCCGGCGAGGCTGTCGTAGAGCCGCCGCCACCAGTCGGGCGCCTTCTCCAGCCCCGCGAGCCGGTCGATCGCGTCGCCCAGCGGCAGGCGCGCGACACCCAACGTACGCAACTCCGCGCGCCGTTCGAGCCCGGCGGGCAGCAGGCTGGGCAGGACGTCGGCGAGGACCCGTACGGTCTCGGCACCGGCGCCCTCGACGACCTCGGCGTCCCGGGGGCGGAGGGCCAAGGGGGCGTCGGCCCACTCGTCGGCCTCGGCGCCCTCCACCGACGGGGCGCCGGAGTCCTCGTGACCCCGGAAGGGGTTGGGGACGTCGGGCCAGGTGTCGGCCTCCGGGGCCTCCACCGCCGCCGCGGTGTCCTGGAGGCGGCCGTCCCGCGCGGGCGCCACCGCACGCGGCAGGAACGCGGTACGCGGCAGCCGCTCCAGGATCGCCTGGCGCAGGGCGCCGTCCAGCTCGCCCTTGCCCAGCGGGCCGGGCACGAGGTCGATGATCCCCTCGCTCACCGGCTCCCAGGCGGCGAGGAGTTCGGCGTACGCGTCCGCCGCGCGCTGGACGAGGAAGTCGGTGAGCGGCCCGGACGCGGCGTGCCGCCGGGTGGTGTCCAGGGGGAAGGAGGCGATGAGCAGCGCGGGCACGCCGAGGGCCTCGTCGCTGGGTGTGGGCGCGTGCACGACGGGGCTGGTGCGAGGCCGGACCGGCGCGCCGTCGGGCCCGGTCGGTACGGCCCAGGTCACCGACCAGTGCGGCCGCAGCCGCTCCTCGACGGGCCGGTCGGCGAGCAGCCCGGCCTCGATCGCCCCGTGCGCGGCGACGGTACGCCAGCGCGTGACCCCGTCCCGCGAGTCCTCCACGACGACGTGCGCCCCCTCCACGCTCCGTCGCAACGTCCGTACGTCACCGGTGCCGACCTCGATGACGACCTCGTCGAGGCCGGGCAGGGCGAGGAGCAGCGCGTCGTCGACCGCGTGCAGCAGCCGCTCGGCGAGATCGGCGGCGGCCGCGTCGCGCAGCGGCAGGATGACGACGGTGTCGTACGGGTCCGGGGCGGACCCCTCGGCCGCGAACGGCAGCCGCAGCAGCGGCACATGCCCGTCACGCCGGCGGATCTCGTCCCCCAGGCCGGGGCTGTGCCGGGCGGTGTCGGCGGCGAGCAGCCGGGCCTCGCCGAGCGACCAGCGGATACCGCCGTGCCGCCCGACGACGGCGGGCTCGTCGGTCACGGCGAGCACGGCGGCGAAGCCGACGCCGAACCGTCCCACCGCGCCGGCAGCGCTATCGGTGGGCTCCCGCTTCGCGGAGGCGCGGAGCGTGGACAGCGACTCCACGCCGGCCGCGTCGAGCGGGGCGCCGGTGTTGGCGGCGACGAGGACGCCGTCCCGGAGGGTGAGCCGCAGCCGCCCGGGGACCTTCGCTCTGGCCGCCGCGTCGGCGGCGTTCTGCGCCAGCTCCACGACGAGACGGTCCCGGTAACCGCCGAGGACGAGATCCTCCTCGGCGTTGGCGTCCTCGCGGAACCGGGCCGGACTGGTCGCCCAGGCGTCCAGCACTCCCCGCCGCAGCCGAGCCGTCCCGAACGGGTCCGCACCCTCGGCCGCCGGCCGCACGAACTTGCTCACGGTTCACCTTCCCTGTCGCCTGGTGCACGAAGGTACCGGGTGGCTGCGCCGCTTACGCCGGGCGCCCAGGGGGTGGGGGGCTCGGGTCGTCCGGGCGAGTGCGGGTCGGTGGGGGCTGGTCGCGCAGTTCCCCGCGTCCCTGGAGGGCCTGCGGCCCTCCGACGAAACGGGGGCGCGGGGAAATTTCACATCGCTAGCAGTACTTCTGCTGGACCAGGCGCCCGAGACTCTTGCTGTTCACGCTCTCACCGCAGCGGACGGCGCCGTCGACCTGGGCGCTGAAGGTCTGGGCCTTCCCCCACGTCTTCTCGATCCACTTGGTGCCCTTGTCGCAGTAGAAGCCCTGCCAGGTGCCGGAGGCCTTCACCGTGCCCCGGTAGAAGAAGTACTGGCCCTTCTTCGTCAGCGTGTCGGTGACGGTGACGCTCCTGGTCGTGGTCTTCGACTTCGAGTGCGTGTAAGAGCCCTCGACGTTCGCGTCAAGGCTCACGAGGACCTTCTTCACGCCGAATCCGGCGCTGGCACCGCCGCCGATGCTGTAACCGGAGGTGACGGTTTTGTCGTGGCCCAGGGTCCGGGAGACGGTCCGGCTGCCGCCGGAGTAGCCCTTCTCGTACCCCTTCACCTTGTGCGTCAGCACCCGCGCCCGGTCGGTGGTCACCCACCTCACCGACCGCGAGCCCGGCTCACAGATCAGCGGAGCCGCACTGGCCGTGCCCGCCGCGGGCAGGGCCACCAGCAGCGAGGTGGCGACACCGGTCGTGGCGAGAGCGGCCGTCAGTCTGGTCTTCACTTGGAACTCCCCGTTGTGTGTGGGCCCCGAGGCGACGCTCAGGGCGTGTACACATCACAGCAGGTTTCCCAGGCGGCACACATTGTCCAGAAGGGCAGGTTGACTTCTCCCGGCAGGCGGCCTACGAGTGCCCCAGGTCGGCCTCGGACTCGGCCTCCTCCACCGGCACCGACCCGGAGTCCGGCGACGGCCGCAGCGGGAAGGGGTCCACGCGGGTCTCGTCCAGGCGCGGCGGGGCCGGCCGCGGCGGCTTCGGCATCACGGCCGCCTCCGAGTGCCCGCCGCATCCGTACGTCAGTGAGACCACGCGCCCGTCCGCCGGCGCGAACTCGTTCGCGCACACCCCGAAGGCCTGCCCGAGCGACCCCCCGATCGGTACGAGGAACCCACAGCTCACACAGGACGCGGGCGCCGCCTGGGCCATCGCGGTCTTCGCCCCGAACCCTTCCTCCCACCGGTCCGCGGCCGTGTGCAGCCCGTACCGCGACAGGACGCGGGCGCGCCGCATGCCCAGTTCCTCGGCGACGGCGGCGATGGATCCACGGGTCGGCGCGAGCGGCAGATGCGCCGGCACCCCGGCGGTGACCTCGGCGTCCTCCGCCTCCACCAGCTCGGCCATGTCGTGCGAGACCGGGGAGTTCGGCAGCGGCTCGTCCTCGCCGGAGAACCCGGGCTCCAAACGCAGGTCCTCGGCGTCGGTGGGCAGCAGATCGCCGGGCCCCATGTCGCCGGGCCGGAGCCGCTCGCTCCACGGCACCCACTCCGGCGCGAGCAGCGCGTCCGGGCCGGGCAGCAGGACGACCTCGTCCAGCGTCACGAACTTCGCCCGTGAGGCCCGGGCGACGGTGACGGCCCAGCGCCAGCCGCGGTACCCCATCTCCTTGCACTCGAAGAAGTGCGTCACAACACGGTCGCCCTCGGAGACGAGGCCGGCGTGCTCACCCACCACCCCTGGTGCGGCCGCTTCCTCGGCGGCGGCGCGGGCGAGGTCGACGGCCTCGGCGCACAGGCGGTCGGGGGTGCGGCTTCGCGTGGTCGCTGCGCTCACAGGTATCGCTTCTCTCCTACGCCGTCTCACGAGTGCGCCTCCCTCGGCGGGGGTGCGGACGGAGCGGACCGGAGGGCCGCGTCGACGTCCGCGCCCGATCGCACTCGGGCGCACCTATGTCATCCATTCTGCGGGATGAACGAGAGGCGCGCGGCCGAGAACAACCGCCGCAGGCGCGCTATGCACGCTACCTTCTCCGAGGCTCGGCGCCCACACCGACGTAAGGGTTCCGCGATTCCGCTGCGCTCGGCTTTGGCCGCGGAGGGGGTGGGGGCGTGGGGTTGTGGGGCGGGTGCGGGTGAGTGGGGGCTAATCGCGCAGTTCCCCGCGCCCCTGAAAAGCAGGGGCTGCGCCCCGTGCTTTTCAGACCCGCAGACGGCAAACGCGCTCCGGACACCTCCGCACCCACCCGTGCCCGGGGCCATCCGAGCGGTAAACGCACTACGTCCCCCTTTCTCGGGGCACTATGACGAGGTGACCGCCGGCGAGCGAAGCGGAGCGGGCGGATCGGGTCGGGTGACCGGCGCCGTCCGCTCGGTCGGCCGCGCCCTGCACCTCC
Source organism: Streptomyces sp. NPDC002787 (assembly GCF_053592095.1). Classification (NCBI taxonomy): domain Bacteria; kingdom Bacillati; phylum Actinomycetota; class Actinomycetes; order Kitasatosporales; family Streptomycetaceae; genus Streptomyces; species Streptomyces sp. NPDC002787. Next base: position 69,133 of record NZ_JBSFVC010000012.1, read on the forward strand.
CCCTCACCGGCCCGGCCCGAGGCATCCGCAAGGCCACCCACGCCCACGGCGCCGGTGAATCCGGCCTCGGCAAACTCATCGAACTGCACGGAGTGAACGGCGCCGGCGACGTGATGATCACCGTCTCCCTCGCCTCCACCGTCTTCTTCTCCGTCCCCACCGACGAGGCCCGCGGCCGGGTCGCCCTCTACCTCGCCATCACCCTCGCCCCGTTCGCCCTCCTCGCCCCCGTCATCGGCCCCCTCCTGGACCGCCTCCCGCACGGCCGCCGCGCCGCGATGGCCGGCGCCATGCTGGCCCGCGCCCTGCTCGCCCTGATCCTCGTCGGCGCGGTGGAGACCGGCGGCCTGGAGCTGTACCCCGCCGCGCTCGGCGTCCTGGTCGCGTCGAAGGCGTACGGCGTGGTCCGCAGCGCGGTCGTGCCACGGCTCCTGCCGCCCGGGTTCTCCCTGGTGAAGGCCAACTCCCGGGTCACCCTGTGCGGTCTGCTCGCCACCGGCGTCGCCGCGCCCATCGGCGCCGGACTGCAGGCGCTCGGCCCGCGCTGGCCGCTCTACGGCGCCTTCGTGATCTTCGTCGCGGGTACGTTCCTCTCCTTCACGCTCCCCGCGAAGGTCGACTCGGCGAAGGGCGAGGACCGGGCCCTGCTCGCCGCCGACCCCGAGCATCTGCACGGCCCGCACCGCAGCAACACCCTCAAGCGCCCGGGGCTGCGGACGGTCGGCCCGGCGGTCACGCACGCGCTCGGCGCGAACGCCGCCCTGCGCTGTCTCTCCGGCTTCCTGATCTTCTTCCTGGCGTTCCTGCTGCGCGTCCACCCGCTGCACGGGCAGAGCGCCGCCTTCTCGCTGGGCATGGTGGCCGTGGCGGCCGGCACGGGGAACGCGCTCGGCACGGCCGTCGGGGCATGGGTGAGGCAGCGCTCGCCGGAACTGATCATCGTGACCGTCGTCGCCGGCGAACTCGCCGTGGCGGTCACGGCGGCGTTGTTCTTCGGCACGTTCTTCATCGCCTGCCTCGCCGCGGTCGCCGGCTTCTCGCAGGCCCTGTCCAAGCTGTCCCTGGACGCCCTGATCCAGCGGGACGTCCCCGAACTCGTCCGGACCTCCGCCTTCGCCCGCTCCGAGACCCTGCTCCAGATGTCCTGGGTGGTCGGCGGCGCCGTCGGCATCGCCCTCCCCCTCAACGGCACCCTCGGTCTGACCGTGGCCGCCGTGATCGTCGCCGCCGGCTGGCTCACCACGGTCCGCGGCCTCCTCTCCTCCGCCCGCCACGGCGGCGCACCCCGCGCCCGCGTGGCCTGACCCGGCGCGGACGACCCACCTCGCCCCGTGCCCCGTGCCGCGGCCCGTGTGACCCGGTGAAACGGAGCCCGCCCCGCCGCCGGACCCGGCACGCCGTACCCCACGTAGGGGCACCCCTGGACGGGCCAGATAGCCTTCGCCCATGACCCTCCAGCGTTCCCGTCGCGCCGCAGCCACTCTCGGCGCTGTTTCCGCCGGACTTCTCGTCCTGTCGGCCTGCGATGAGCCGACGCCGATGGCCACCGTCACGATCGGCACCGACTCGATCAGCTCCGAGGCCGCGTGCTACCGGACCCTCGACGCCGCCGCGGCCAAGGAGTGCGCGGAGAAGAAGCCCTCCAAGTCGATCGAGCTGGCGCAGGGCGAGGTCCTGCGCATCGGTGTCGACACGGAGGTAGCGAAGACGGGCTGGGCCCTGTGGATCAACGGGGAGCAGGCCACCAGCAACACGTACAAGGAGACGTACTGGTCCTTCGAGGACGCCGCGCTCTTCGCCACCCAGCCCGGTCAGACCGCCCAGAAGTCGCTGACGATCAGCGTCGTCGAGCAGAACCCCGAGGGCACGGCGATCAAGGGCGTGTGGAACTTCAAGCTCACGAACCCGGACGCCTGATCCCCGCCCGCCGCCCATGCGCATCCTCGTAGCCACCGCGGTCCCCGCCGAACGGGACGCGGTGGCGCGGGCGTTTCCGGGCCCCGCCACCGAGGTGGGGCTCCCGGCGGCAACGCTCCACCGCCGTGGGACGCCCCCGCACGACGTCGACCTCCTCGCCGCCGGTGTGGGCCCCGCCCTCGCCGCCGCCTCCACCGCCGGCGCGCTGACCGCGGCGGCGCTGGCGGGCAGGCCGTACGGGCTGGTCGTGTCCGCCGGTATCGCGGGCGGCTTCCTGCCCGAGGCACCCCTCGGTTCTCTCGTCCTCGCCGACGAGATCACGGCGGCCGATCTCGGCGCCGAGACGCCGGACGGCTTCCTCCCGGTCACGGACCTGGGCTTCGGCACCGTCACCCACCACCCGCCCCGGGCCCTCGTACGCGCCGCCGCGACCGCCACCGCCGCCCGCACCGGCACCGTGCTCACCGTCTCCACGGTCACCGGCAGCGCCGCGCGCGCCACTGACCTGCGCACCCGTCACCCCCGGGCCCTGGCCGAGGCGATGGAGGGCTTCGGAGTCGCCGAGGCCGCCGCCGCGCACACCACCCCCGTCCTCGAACTGCGCGCCGTCTCCAACCCCGTCGGCCCCCGCGACCGCGCGGCCTGGCGCATCGGCGACGCGCTCACCGCACTCACCGAGGCCTTCGGGAAGCTGACGCCCGTACTGGAGAGTTGGGACCCCCATGAGCCCTGAGACGACGCCCCCGAGCCCCGCGGCCACCGCCACCCTGCGGATGGCGTACTCGCCCTGCCCCAACGACACCTTCGTCTTCGACGCCTGGGCCCACGGCCGCATCCCCGGCGCGCCCGCGCTCGACGTGACGTTCGCGGACATCGACATCACCAACGGCATGGCCGAGCGCGGCGACCTCGACGTACTGAAGGTGTCGTACGCCGTCCTGCCGTACGTCCTCGACACGTACGCCCTGCTGCCCTGCGGCGGCGCGCTGGGCCGGGGCTGCGGCCCGCTGGTGCTGACGCGGGAGCCGGGCACGGACCTGACCGGCCGTACGGTGGCCGTGCCGAGCGAGCGGTCGACCGCGTATCTGCTGTTCCGCCTCTGGGCGGCGGACACGCTGCCCGGCGGGGTCGGCGAGATCGTCGTCATGCCGTTCCACGAGATCATGCCGGCGGTGCGGGACGGGAAGGTCGACGCCGGTCTCGTCATCCACGAGGCCCGCTTCACCTACCAGAACTACAAGCTCCACAAGCTCGCCGACATGGGCGAGCACTGGGAGGACACGACGGGCCTGCCGATCCCGCTGGGCGCGATCATCGCCAAGCGCTCGCTGGGCGAGGAGACGCTGAGGAAGGTCGCCGAGACGATCCGTACGTCCGTCCGCGCGGCCTGGGACGACCCCGAGGTCTCCCGCCCGTACGTCCTCGCACACGCCCAGGAGATGGACCCGGCCGTCGCCGACCAGCACATCGGCCTGTACGTCAACGAGTTCACGGCGGACCTGGGCGAGGACGGCTACGCGGCGGTCAGGGGACTGCTCACCCGCGCGGCGGCCGAGGGGCTGGTACCGCCCCTCGGCCCGGACGCGCTCGAATTCCCTTGAGGATTCCGGGAGTCGGCGGGGCTACACGTCCAACTGGTCGGCGACAGCGCGCAGTAGCCCCGCAATCTTCTTGCCCGCGGTCCGCTCGGGATAGCGGCCCCGCTCCAGCATCGGCGTGATGTTCTCCAGGAGTGTCGTCAGATCCTGCACGATCGAGGCGAGCTCGTCGGGCTTCTTGCGCTGGGCGGCGGCCACCGAGGGGGCCGGCTCCAGGATCGTCACGGAAAGCGCCTGGTCGCCGCGCTGACCCGCGACGACTCCGAACTCGACCTTCTGGCCCGGCTTCAAGGTGTCGACACCGGCGGGCAGTACGGAGGAGTGGACGAAGACGTCACCGCCGTCGTCGCGGGAGAGAAAGCCGAAGCCCTTCTCAGTGTTGAACCATTTGACCTTGCCGGTAGGCACGTCTGTCCTCGTCCTCGTACTCGTCGGAAACTGCGTCTGAAAGGTGTGGTGAACGTGTTCTGAAGGTGTTCTGGGTGTGCGCAAACTGCTCTGGACAGCGCTACAGCGGGTCGTCGGACCCGCCGGTCCCAGCCTATTGGTCCGGCGGCAGGTGACAAGACGTCGGCCGACTGTTCCCTCGCGCTGGGAACTACCCTGGTCGGGTGCGTGACAAAACCCAACCGAATTCCGCCGAACCCGGTGACCGACTGATCCGTGCCGGTGGCGTCGTCTTCATCGTCGGCGCCGTGGCCACACTCGTCACCGTGGCCCCGCTGTTCCTCGGAACGACTCCGTTCCCCACCTACATGTTCGTCCTGAGCATGCTCATGGGCGTGGGATTCCTTCTCGCGGGCGCCGGAGTCCTCCAGTCCGTCGCGGCGGGGCGCAGAAGGGCGCGCGAGGCGCGTTTCTAGGCGTTACCGGGAGCGCGTCCGCTGGTGCCCGGTGAGCCACTCCGGGAAGCCGGTCAGATCGGTGAGGACGACATCGGCGCCGGCCTCGCGCAGCTCCCGCTCGTCGCAGGGCCCGGTGGCGACGGCGACCGCGTACGCCCGCGCCGTGCGGGCGCCGCGTACGTCGCCGGTGTGGTCGCCGACGTACACGCTCGCGCCGTGCTCGCGCAGCGCCGCCGCCTTGGCCTCCGCCCACAGGTCGCCGACGACCACGTCCGGCTCGATGCCGAGGTGCTCCAGGTGCAGCTTGGCGTTCGGCTCGTACTTGGCGGTGACCACGATCGCCCGTCCACCGGCGGCCCGGACCGCCGCTATCGCCTCCGGCGCGCCCGGCATCGCGGGGGTCGCGGCGATCGCGATCGCCGGGTACATCCCCCGGTAGAGGTCCGCCATCGCCGGGACGTCCGCCGCGGGGAACCAGTACGCCAGCTCGTCCACCAGCGGCGGCCCGAGCCGTGTGATCGCCAGGTCGGCGTCTATGTACGTCCCCGTCCTCGCCGCCAGCGCCTCGTAACAGGCGTGGATCCCCGGCCGCGAGTCGATCAACGTCATGTCGAGATCAAACCCGACGGTCAACACGCGAGAGTCCATGCGCCCATTGTGGTCGGCGGGCGGCCGCGACTCGGGTGCGGGTGGGTCGTGGTGACGAAAAGCACGGGCCCAGCCCCTGCTTTTCAGGGGCGCGGGGAACTGCGCAAGAACCCCCACCGAACCCGCGGACGGGGGTCGAAGGGGCACCGCCCCCGCTTTTCAGGGGCCCGGGGAACTGCGCAAGAACCCCCACCGAACCCGCGGACGGGGGTCGAAGGGGCACCGCCCCTGGGGATGGGACGGGTAAGGGCGGCGGGGGCGAGAAAAACCCCTGGTCACAGAGCCCGCTGGGAACGCCAGAGCAGATACAGCGCGGAAGACACGGCAGCCACACGAAGCACCCACGGCCAGGTCTCCACGAGCGCGTCGTTCATATGCCCCCGCGCGATCGGATCCCCCCACCGCCCCTCACTCCGCCCCCACAACCAGACCACCCACCCACCAGCCACAACCCCCGGGATCCCCATGACCGCCCACTTGGACTCGGCAGCCGACAACCGCCGCGACAGATAGGCGATCAACCACCCGAGCCCCAACGGCACCAGGCTCCCCATGACGGCCCCCGCCACCAACAACGCGGCGGCCAGCAACAACAGCGGATTACTCCACCCCCCACCCGCGGGCCGCAACCGCGGCAGAGGCACCCACCGCCGCCGCCCCCCGTCCTCCTCCGCCACGACCGCCGCGGCAACCTCCGCCTTCTCGACGGCCTTCCCCTCGCCCTCCCCCTCCTCCTTCACCGGCGGCGGCTTCAACAACTCCGGAATCTCCACACCCCCGACAAACCCCGGCACGGCATCCCCGAGCCCGAACCCGAGATCACCACCCCCCGGCCCGGCACCCCCGCCGACCCGCCACCAGTCGGGCTGCGCATCCCCGCCACCCACCTCGTGCAGCGGAGCGAGATGCGGAGGAGCGGCCCCGTCCCGCATCACGGGCGGCGGCACGTCGGCCGCGGGCCGCGGCCGGGGAACGACCCGCCGCAGGCCCTTGGCCAACCCCTTGGGCGGCGCCTCGTCCTCGCCCTCACCACTCGTCGCCCGCTGCACGGGCACGGCGGCGGCCCGCGGCTCCGGTACGTCCCCGGGGGCACCCACCGCCTCGACGACCTCGTCCGGGGTGCCGAGGCGGGCGATGATGCGCCGCACGGCGGCCGGACTGTCCACCGGCGCCTTCGCCCGCCGCCGGTCGATCTCGTCCCGCAGCCCCGACACGAGCCGCATCCGCGTCGCCGACGGCAACTGCCGCTGCTGGGCCAGGTCACCGACCCGGCTCAGGTACTCATAGACGACCTGGTCGCTCTCAATCCCCACGAAGCCCCTCCGGGGTTGGCGCGCATACTCCTCCGACCGTATCGCTTCCCCGCACCCGGAGCTCATGACCAAGGCTGGGCGGGAGCCAGGCCAACCAGCTAGGCCGCACCCGCACCCGCACCCGCACACACACCCACGCCCGCACCCCCACCCGCCACACAAGAACGCGCCCCCGAGCTACTGGGCGCCCCAGTTCGGCGGCACCCCTCCGCTACCGTTGGCCGGATGAGCACCGAGGAGCACACCCCCACGGAGGCGGCGCCGGCCGGTGGAGCCCCCCGTTCGTTGGCGGAAGCCCTGCGCGGACGCGACGACCGTTCGCTCGCCGTGCTGCTCAGGGCACGGCCGGATCTCATCACGCCCGTCCCCACCGACCTGACCCAGCTGGCCACCCGCGCCGGCACCCGCGCCTCGGTCGTCCGCGCCCTGGAACGCCTCGACCGCTTCGCCCTGCAGACCGCCCAGGCCCTGGCCGTCGCCCCCGACCCGGCGTCGTACGACGACCTCGCCTCCCTCCTGGCGGGGGACGACGCGGACCCCGCCGTCACCGCCGCCCTGCCCCGCGCCCTCGGCACGCTCCGCGACCAGGCCCTCGTCTGGGGTCCCGAGACCCGCCTCCGCCTCGTCCGCACGGCCCGCGAGCTCCTCGCCCCCTCCCCCCAGCACCCCTCCCCCACCGGCCTCGGCCCGACCGTCGCGGAGGCCACTTCGGGCATGTCACCGGGCCGGGTCCAGGAGATCGTCGGGACGGTCGGCCTCCCGAGCACCCACGACTCGGTCTCGGCGGTCACCTCCCTCACCACCCTCTTCACCGACCGCCCCCGTATGGCGGCCCTCCTCTCCTCCGCACCCGCCGAGTCCCTCGACGTCCTCTCCCGCCTCGTCTGGGGCCCGCCGTACGGCCAGGTCACCGCCAACCCGGCGCCCCACCTCCGCTGGCTCCTGGACCGAGGCCTCCTCCTGCCCACCGCCCCCGGCACGGTCGTCATCCCCCGCGAGGTCGCCCTGCACCTGCGCGGGGGCCGCGCGCACCGGGAGGTCCAGCCCGTACCCCCGCCCGTCGAGGCCTCGGCCGCGCACCGTCCACAGGTTGTGGACGCGACGGCGGCCGGCCAGGCGTACACCGCGCTGGCGACCGTGGAGGAGCTGATGAAGGACTGGGACGAGGGCGGCCCGGGCGTCCTGCGCGCGGGCGGGCTCAGCGTGCGGGACCTGAAGCGGACGGCCGCGGCCCTCGACCTGCCCGAGCCGGTCGCCGCCTTCTGGGTCGAACTCGCCTACGCCGCCGGGCTGTTGGCCTCGGACGGCGAGGCCGACGAACGGTACGCCGCGACCCCCGCGTACGACGAGTGGCTGGAGCTGCCCGCCGCCGAGCGCTGGGCGCGGCTCGCCACGGCCTGGCTGACGGCGACCCGCACGCCGGGCGTGATCGGGGAACGGGACGCCAAGGACCGTACGTTGTCGGCGCTGGGCCCGGGCCTGGACCGTTCCGCGGCGCCCGAGGTACGCCACCGCGTCCTCGCCCTCCTCGCCGGGCTCCCCGAGGGCACCTCGGCCACCCCCGACTCCGTACTGGCCCGCCTCCACTGGGAACGCCCCACGCGCGGCGGCCGGCAATCCCCGGCCCCGCAGTCCCAGCCACAGCAGCGCTCAGAGCCCGCACAGTCCTCACAGTCCCCGCAGGCCGCGCAGGCCCATCGCCCCGACGACCTGCGCGCCCGCATCGCCCGGTGGACCCTCTCCGAGGCCGAGTCGCTCGGCGTCACCGGCCGCGGCGCCCTGTCCACGCACGGCCGCGCCCTCCTCGGCCTCCCCCACGAGCCGGCGGCCCCGGCCGACCTGCCGGAGACCCCCGGCGACAAGCTCCCGGCCCACCACGTCCCCCTGCCGGCCCACGCGGTGCCCGCTCCCGACCCCGTCGCCGAGCAGGCCGCGGCCGCCTCCCGGGCCGCCCGGCTGCTCGCGCCGCTGCTGCCCGAGCCGCTGGACCACGTCCTGCTCCAGGCGGACCTGACGGCCGTCGCGCCCGGCCCGCTGAAGCGTCCGCTGGCCGACATGCTGGGCGTACTGGCGGACGTGGAGTCGAAGGGTGGCGCGACGGTGTACCGGTTCACGCCGGGCTCGGTGCGCCGGGCGCTGGACGCGGGCCGCAGCGCCTCCGACCTGCACGACTTCCTCACCGCGCACTCCCGTACGCCGGTTCCGCAGCCGCTCGCGTACCTGATCGACGACGTCGCCCGGCGCCACGGCCATCTGCGGATCGGCGCGGCGTCCGCGTACGTGCGCTGTGACGACGACGCGATGCTCAGCGAGATCCTCGCCGACAAGCGGTCGCAGGGGCTCGGGCTGCGCCGTCTCGCGCCGACCGTCCTCGCCGCCCAGGCCGACCCGGCGACGCTGCTCGACGGGCTGCGCGGGATGGGGTACGCGCCGGCCGCCGAGTCCGCGGAGGGCGATGTCCTGATCACCCGGGCCCACGCCCGCCGCACCCCGCCCCGCACGCCCCCGGAGCCGGTCCCGGACGGCCCTCCGTCCCCGGACGACACGCTGCTGGGCGCCGCGATCCGCGCGATCCGCGCCGGTGACCTCGCCTCCACCACGCCCCACAAGACGACCGGCGGCGGCATGGCCCCGGCCGGGGAGATGCCCCGCACCAGTTCCGCCGAGACCCTCGCCACCATGCAGGCCGCCGTCCTCACCGGCGAGGCCCTGTGGATCGGCTACGTCAACGCCGAGGGCTCCGCCAGCCAGCGCGTCATCGCCCCGGTCCGCGTCGAGGGCGGCTTCGTGACGGCGTACGACCACACGGCGGACGAGGTGCGGACGTACCCGCTGCACCGCATCACGGGCGTCGCGGAACTGGCGGACGACGCGATCTGACCAAGTCGACCGCCTCGACCGCCTCGACCGAGTTGATCAAGGCGTTTCCCGCTCATCACCCATTCGGACGTATACCTGCGTTCATGCAGGCCAACCCCCGGATTCCCCCCGATGAGCGGTCGTGCGGGGGCGTACGCATCGTGGCGCGGGTGGCGGGGCAGCCACCCTGTGTCCGATCGAGATCGACTCGCTCCGCTCGAAAGGCCTACCCGTACGCATGCGTCCCCTCGCCACGCTCCTCTCCGCCGTCGCCGCCGTCGCCCTGGTGGGCGCGCTCGCCTCTCCGGCCGCGGCGAACCCGCCCCTGCCCCTCCCCGAACTCGGCACGCTGGTGGGCGAGGGCGTCGGTGTGGAGGGGCCGTTGATCCAGAACGTCAGCCTGCTGAAGTAGCGCGGCGCAGCCGGTAGCTCTCCCCTTCGAGGCGGACGATCTCGGCGTGGTGCGCGAGGCGGTCGACCATCGCCGGGGCGGCCCCGCCGAAGATCTCCTCCCAACGGCCGAGCGGGCGGTCGCTGGTCACGATCAGCGAGGCCCGCTCGTAGCGGTGTGCGACGAGCTGGAAGATGAGCCGGGCGGTGTCGGGGTCGAAGGGGAGGTAGCCGACCTCGTCGAGGATCAGCAGGGGGCAGGCGTCGAGCGCGGACAGCTCCTCGGCGAGCCTGCCCTCGGCCCGCGCCCGGGCCAGCCGCGCGGCCCACTCCGTGGCGGTCGCGAACAGCACCCGGTGCCCGGCCTGGCAGGCCCGTACACCGAGCCCGATCGCCAGGTGCGTCTTGCCGGTGCCGGGGGCGCCGACGAACACCACGTTCCGCGCGGCGGCGACGAAGTCCAGCGTCCCGAGCCGGGCGAGCAGCCGCCGGTCGAAGGAGCGCGGGTGCCTCTCGTCGAACTCCTCCAGCAGCTTCCGCGCCGGGAACCCGGCCGCCCGCACCCGTCCCTCGACCCCCGTCTCGGCCCCGCGGGCCGTGCGCCGGGTCTCGTACTGCACGAGCCCCGTCCCGCCCTGCGTGAACCGTGTCTCGTAGGGCTCGTAGGGGGTGGGCGCGCCCCGGCTCTCGTACGTCTCGTAGTTCTCGTACGAGGTGGCCTGGGCCGGGATCGGCAGCGGAGCCCGGAAGAGGACGGGGGCGGAGGGCCCGGCCGGGGCGGGGGCCGGGGGCGCCGCCGGGGTGGCCGGGGGCCGCGGCCCGGCGGTGGCGGCACCGGCCGCCCTCGGCCCGGCCGGCTCCGCCGGTTCCACCGGCCCCGGCGGTTCCTGCAGATCCCTGGGCTCCGTGGGCTCCTTCGGCCCGTGCGGGCCCTTCGGATCGCCGGGCGGCGGGCCGGACGGCGCGCCGTGGTGGGTCTCGTGCCCCTTGTCCTCGCGCAGCATCGGGCCCGACATGTACGCCAGGAGCACGGCCGAGGCGATGAACGCCATGTGGATCACCGTGCCCCACAGCAGCGAGTGGTGCGAGGTGTGGTGGACGTCCACGAACATCTGGAGCAGATGGACGGAGGAGATGCCCACGATGGCGGTGGCCAGCTTGACCTTCAGCACGTTGGAATTGACGTGCGAGAGCCATTCCGGCTGGTCGCGGTGGCCCTGGAGGCCGATGCGGGAGACGAAGGTCTCATAGCCGCCGACGATCGTCATGATCAGCAAATTGGCGATCATGACGACATCGACGAGCTTGAGCACCGCGAGCATGACGTACGTCTCGGTGGCACTCCCGCTCACGCACCGGACGATTAACGTCCACAGCTCGTTGAAGAACTTGTAGACGTACACCCCCTGCGCCGCCACCAGACCGAAGTACAGCGGCGCCTGGAGCCAGCGCGTGGCGAACAGGGCGTAGCCGAGGGTGGTGCCCTGCGGGGAGACGGACGGGGTGACCGGATCGGCGGGGTCGGCCGGGGTGGGTGGCTGCACGGTTCGCCATTCTTCGGAACCATTGCCGCAAATCTGAATTCCCGCCACTCAGGGGAATGAATAGACATCCAATAACACTGGTGAGATGGGGCGGGCCGTACGGGGAGACCGGCGACCAGGCGGAACGATCAGGCACACTGGACGTTTGGCCGTAGCGCCGGGGAGCCCACGATGACCAGCCGCTGGTCCGGGCCGAATCGAAAGGGTGTCGCGCGTGAATGGTCCACTCATCGTCCAGTCCGACAAGACGCTGCTTCTGGAGGTAGACCACGAGCAGGCGGACGAGTGCCGGCGGGCCATCGCGCCGTTCGCAGAGCTGGAGCGGGCGCCGGAGCACATTCACACCTACCGGGTGACGCCGCTCGGGCTGTGGAACGCGCGGGCCGCCGGGCATGACGCCGAGCAGGTCGTGGACGCGCTGGTGCAGTACAGCCGGTATCCGGTGCCGCACGCGCTCCTCGTGGACGTCGCCGAGACGATGGACCGTTACGGCCGGCTCACCCTCTCCAAGCACCCGACGCACGGGCTGGTCCTCACCACCACCGACCGGCCGGTGCTGGAGGAGATCCTGCGGTCGAAGAGGGTCACTCCGCTCGTCGGCGCCCGGATCGACCCGGACACCGTCGCCGTGCACCCCTCCGAGCGCGGGCAGATCAAGCAGACGCTGCTGAAGCTGGGCTGGCCCGCCGAGGACCTCGCCGGGTACGTGGACGGTGAGGCCCACCCGATCGAGCTGGCCGAGGACGGCTGGGCGCTGCGGCCCTACCAGAAGCAGGCGGTGGAGAACTTCTGGCACGGCGGCAGCGGCGTCGTCGTGCTGCCCTGCGGTGCCGGCAAGACGCTGGTCGGGGCCGGGTCCATGGCCCAGGCCAAGTCGACCACCCTCATCCTCGTCACGAACACCGTCTCCGCCCGGCAGTGGAAGCACGAGCTGGTGAAGCGGACGTCGCTGACCGAGGACGAGATCGGCGAGTACAGCGGGACGAGGAAGGAGATCCGGCCGGTCACCATCGCCACGTACCAGGTGCTGACGACCCGGCGGAAGGGCGTCTACCCGCACCTGGAGCTGTTCGACTCCCGTGACTGGGGACTCATCGTCTACGACGAGGTGCATCTCCTTCCCGCTCCGGTCTTCAAGTTCACCGCCGATCTGCAGGCGCGGCGGCGGCTGGGGCTGACGGCCACGCTCGTCCGGGAGGACGGGCGCGAGTCGGACGTGTTCTCCCTCATCGGGCCCAAGCGGTTCGACGCGCCCTGGAAGGAGATCGAGGCGCAGGGCTACATCGCGCCCGCCGACTGCGTCGAGGTCCGGGTGAACCTCACCGACTCCGAGCGGCTCGCGTACGCCACCGCCGAGCAGGAGGAGAAGTACCGCTTCTGCTCCACGACGGCGACCAAGCGGAAGGTGGCCGAGGCGATCGTCCGCCGGTTCGCGGGGCAGCAGATCCTCGTCATCGGCCAGTACATCGACCAGCTCGACGAGCTGGGCGCCCACCTGGACGCGCCCGTGATCAAGGGCGAGACCAGCAACGCGCAGCGCGAGAAGCTCTTCGACGCCTTCCGGGAGGGCGAGATCAACGTCCTGGTCGTGTCGAAGGTCGCCAACTTCTCCATCGACCTTCCGGAGGCCACCGTCGCCATCCAGGTCTCCGGCACCTTCGGCTCCCGTCAGGAGGAGGCGCAGCGCCTCGGCCGCGTCCTGCGCCCCAAGGCCGACGGCCACCAGGCCCACTTCTACTCCGTGGTCGCCCGCGACACCATCGACCAGGACTTCGCCGCCCACCGCCAGCGCTTCCTCGCCGAACAGGGCTACGCCTACCGGATCATGGACGCGGACGAGCTGCTGACGGAGAGCTGAGGGGAGGCCGGGGCGGCTGCGGGACGGGGCCGGGCGGCTGAGGGGCGTTGGCCTGGGCGGCTGCCGGGCCGTACCGCGTCGCCGAGGACCGAGGCCGCCTTGAGTGCGGGCAGCGGTGCCGGGTCATCGGGGACGAGGGTCTGTCGTCGGGACGAGGGTCTGCCGTCAGGACGAGGGTCTGCCGTCGGGACGAAGGTCTGCAGGGGTGGTCGGCCCGTGGACGCTGGACCTGTCGTGCGCGGGGCTCAGCGGGTCTCACGGGATCTCAGTGCGGTGGGCGGGGCCTCACCGGCGGCGTATGCCCGCTTCCTCCGCGTACTCGCCGAGGACGATCACGCTGAAGGCGGCGCCCGCGAAGACCTTGACGGCACGGAGGGCGTCGGCGAGGCGGTGGCGGTTGTGGTGGTCGTCGAGGCCGGTCGCGCCGGGCGGCGGACCGGGTCGGCCGGAGGCCGAGGCTGGGATGAAGGTCGCTGCACTCATGTCTCCATGGTGGAACGCGCGCCTTTGGATTGCGTCGGTCTCCGGAGTGAACCCGCTGAGCCCCGGCTCGCCCTCAGGTCCTGCCCACCCGTGGTACTGGCGACGTACAAGCCCCTAGGGGTACGGCGCGGGCAGATCCGGGCCACGCGCGGAAAATCCGTTGGCCTCCGCCCCGTCCCCTCACCTAAACTCTCCGCTCTTGCCCGCCTCCCGCCCGTGGAGCGCCACCGCCCGGACGGAAACCGGTCGGTCACCGCCGCCAGGCGAACCCACTGCCAGGCAGCCCCACCGCCAGGCAGACCCCTAGGTCCCGTAGGCCCCCGGAGGCACCCCCTTGTCCGCGCACACCGCCAGCGCCACCGACTCGACCGACCCCACCGGCCCGACCGACCCCGCCGACCCCCTCTCCCGCGAGCGCTCCCACCTCGCCGCCTCCCGTTCAGCCCTCCGCGCCATGCGGGAGGACGTGGAGGCGCTGGACATCAGGGACGTCACCGCGAACTGGGTCAACGCGGAGGTGCTGGCGCACCAGATCGACGAGCGGATCAAGGCACTGGCCGACCTGAGCCACACCCCGCTCTTCTTCGGCCGCCTCGACTACCTCCACGCCCCCGGCGCCGACCAGGCCGAGGGAGCGGACGGGGAGCGGTTCTACATCGGGCGTCGGCATGTGCACGACGCGGACGGCGACCCGATGGTCATCGACTGGCGCGCTCCCGTCTCGCAGCCCTTCTACCGGGCCTCCAAGAAGGACCCGATGGACGTCGGCCTCAGGAGACGCTTCGGCTACACCGGCGGCGACCTCACCGCGTACGAGGACGAGCACCTGTCCGACCCGTCCGAGGCGGCAGCCACCAGCAAGCTGCTCCAGCAGGAGATCGAGCGCCCGCGCGTCGGCCCGATGCGGGACATCGTGGCGACGATCCAGCCGGAGCAGGACGAGATCGTCCGGTCGGACCTGTCCGGCAGCCTCTGTGTCCAGGGCGGCCCCGGCACCGGAAAGACCGCCGTCGGCCTGCACCGGGTCGCCTACCTCCTCTACGCCCACCGCGAGCGCCTCTCCCGCACCGGCACCCTCGTCATCGGCCCGAACCGCTCCTTCCTGCACTACATCGAGCAGGTCCTCCCGGCGCTGGGCGAGTTGGAGGTCAAGCAGGCCACCGTCGACGACCTCGTCGCCCATGTGGAGGTCCGGGGCACGGACGAGGCGGCGGCCGCCGTCGTCAAGGGCGACGCCCGGATGGCCGAGGTGCTCCGGCGGGCCGTACGGTCGCACGTCACCCTCCCCACCGAGCCCGTCGTGGTCGTCCGGGGCTCGCGGCGCTGGCGGGTCCCGGCGTACGAACTCGAGGAGATCGTGCGGGAGTTGCTGGACCGGGACATCCGCTACGGGGCCGCGCGCGAGGCCCTGCCGCAGCGGATCGCGCACGCCGTGCTGGTGCAGATGGAACGGTCCGGCGAGGCGCCCGACGACCGGGTGCAGGACGCGGTGGCCCGCAACACCGCCGTGAAGGCGGCCGTCAAGGCGATCTGGCCGCCCGTCGAGCCCGCCAGGCTCGTCCTGCGGCTCCTCTCCGACGCGGACTTCCTCGCCGCGCACGCGGACGGGATCCTGACCGAGGACGAGCAGAAGACGATCCTCTGGGCGAAGCCCGCGCGGAGCGTGAAGTCGGCCAGGTGGTCGGCCGCCGACGCCGTGCTGATCGACGAGACCACCGACCTCGTGCAGCGCACCCACTCCCTCGGGCATGTCGTCCTCGACGAGGCGCAGGACCTGTCCCCCATGCAGTACCGGGCGGTCGGGCGCCGCTGCACCACCGGTTCCGCGACCGTCCTCGGCGACCTCGCGCAGGGCACCACCCCTTGGGCGACGCGGAGTTGGGAGGAGGCCCTGACGCACCTCGGCAAGGTAGAGGCCCATGTGGAGGAGTTGACCGCCGGTTTCCGTGTCCCGACCGACGTCATCACCTACGCCTCCCGCCTCCTCCCCCACATCGCGCCGGGCCTGACGCCGGTGGCGTCGGTGCGTGAGAACCCGGGCTTCTTCGACGTACGGCCCAGCACGGACGACTCCCAAGTGGTCGACGCCTGCGAGGAGTTGCTGCGCAACGAGGGGTCGGTGGGGCTCATCGCCGCCGACGCCCGGGTGCCCGCGCTCGCCGAGGCGCTCGCGGCGGCCGGGATCGGCCATCTCGCGCCGGGCGAGGAGACCACGTACGACACGCGCCTCACCCTCGTACCGGCGTCGCTCGCCAAGGGTCTGGAGTACGACTACGTGGTGCTGGACGAGCCGCGCGCGGTCGTCGACGGCGAGCCGGACGAACGGACCGGCCTGCGCCGCCTGTACGTGACCCTCACCCGGGCGGTCTCGGGCCTGATCGTCACCCACGCGGCCCCCCTGCCGCCGCAGCTCGTCCAGGGCCTCGTCCAGGACCTCGTCTAGGGCTTGGCGGGCAGACCGGCGCGGGTGAACGTCAGGTGCGTGACCCCGCTGGGCGAGGAGGCGGCCTCGACCTCGTAGTCCTTCTCCAGGCCCTCCAGTCCGTCCCAGAGGCGTACGCCTCGGCCGAGCAGGACGGGGGCCACCACGACGTGCATGTGGTCGATGAGCCCGGCGGTGAAGAAGTCGCGGATCACGGTGACCCCTCCGCCGATGCGTACGTCCCGGCCGTCCGCTGCCTCGCGGGCCGCCTCCAGTGCCTCGGCGGGTGAGGCGTCGAGGAAGTGGAACGTCGTGCCGCCCTCCATCTCGATCGACGGGCGGGGGTGGTGGGTGAGGACGAAGGTCGGTGTGTGGAAGGGCGGGTTGGGTCCCCACCACCCCTTCCACTCCGGGTCCTCGTGCCATCCGGGATAGCCGAACTTCCCGGCGCCCATGATCTCCGCGCCGATCCCCGGTTTGAACTGCCGTGCGAAGGCGTCGTCGAGGCCGCCGGTCCCGCCCGACCGGCCGGTCGCCTCGTGCCACCAACGAGTGGCGAACATCCACTGGTGCAGCCCCTCACCGGCATGGCCGAAGGGCGCGTCGCGGCTCTGGCCCTCACCGGTGCCGAAGCCGTCGAGCGAGACGGAGAAGTTGTGGACGCGGGCGAGTGACATGGCTGGTGACTCCCTTTCATCCGCTGGTCGAGGTTCGTCGGCCCGACCGGCCAGACCGGCCAGACCGTTCAGATCGCTCAGCCCGGCCGGCTCGGTCATGAGGGAGATGATGGCCGCCACGACACGCCTCGCCTACTCCCGCGACGCCAGGGCCGTCACCCGAGGACCGGTGGCCACCCGGATGGGTGTCGCCGTACGGGTCGCCGTACGAGGTCGGCCGTACGCGAACGGGTCAGCCGGTCCACCTGGCCTGTTCGTCCGGGATGTCGGGGCTCGCGAAGTGGAAGGGCACCGAGAGGCGGGCGGCCAGGGCTCGGCCGCAGCGGTCGGCGGCCAAAGCCGACGGGTGGCCCCCGCCCCCGGCCCCCTCCCCCTCCTCACCGAGGTAGCGCTTGGCCGTCTTCCCGTAGATGGTGGCCAGCCGGTGTTCCCCCGACGGGTCGGTCGTCAGGGCAAGCAACTCCACGAACCAGTCGTGGACCGTGTCGCCGTCCCACACGGCCTCGATGGCGGTGACGCGGCCGGGGCAGCCGGCGGCGAGGGCGGCCAGGGACTCCGGGTCGAGGGGGCTGTCGGGGGTGCGGGCGACGCGGTCGCCGTGGTGGGCGTAACGGTCGTGGACGACGCCTTCGGCGTCATGGAGGCCCAGGCCCAGAGCGCGACCGGCCCTGAAGACGACGCGCACCGCCTGGAAGTAGGCGTCCTGGAGGACGTACCCGTCGACCTGTTCACGGATGCCGGCGGGCAACAGCTCCCACCTCTCAGACGTGCTCATGCCACCAAATGTACGTGGCCGTGCACGCGCGACGGCCCCCGGCGACCGAGGGTCACCAGGGGCCGATCAGGTGCGAGGGCGCTCTACTTGAACTTGTTGCTGGTCGCCAGGTAGACCTGCTTGGCGTTCTTGCCGAGGCGTGGCCCGGTGATGAACGAGGCGCGGTCGCTGAGGGAGTTGTTGGAGACCAGGTAGGTGCGGCCCTTGTGGCTCATGAACCAGGGGCCGCCGGAGGCGCCGCCGTTCATCGTGCAGCCGACCATGTACTGGGCCGGGTAGTCGCTCGGGTAGCTGTAGCCGAGGACGAAGCGCTTGGTGGCGCCCTGGCAGTGGTACATCTTCGAGCCGTCGTACTGGGCCTCGGCCGGGTAGCCCCGGACCTTCATGTTCTTGACCTTGTTGGCGGCGGGGGCGTTGAACCACACCGGCAGGGCCGAACCGAGGCGCTCCTCCAGTGACTTGGAGCCCTTCTCCGGCTTCACGTGGAGGACGGCGTAGTCGTACGCGGCGGCCACGGTGCCCTGGCTGGCGGCGCCGCCCTTGATCCAGGTGCCGGAGGTGGTGGCCCAGTCGGCCCAGGCGATGCCGTACGGGGAGACGTTCTTCGCGCGGAAGTTCTTCGACGCCTGGCTGATGTTCAGCTTGCCCGTGTTGTTGAAGGACGGGACGAAGGCGATGTTGCGGTACCAGCCGCCGCCCTTGCCCGCGTGCACGCAGTGCCCGGCGGTCCACACGAGGTTGGACTTGCCGGGGTGCGCCGGGTCCTTCACGACGGCGGCGGAGCAGACGCTCGACCCCTGGGGTGTGGTGAAGAAGAGCTTGCCGACCGGGGCGGCGTTCTTGTGGTAGGTCGCCTTGACCTTGGTGGCCGTCTGCTTCTTGACCTTGCCGTCGGGCATCCAGGCCTGGGTGGTCTTGCCGCCGCCCTTGGCCGTGTTGCCCGCCTCCGCGATGTTCGGCAGGTCCGCCATCCGCTCCTCGGCCTCGGCGATGCGCTCCGGGGTCCAGAAGTTCTCGATGTACGGGTTGGCGAAGTCCTCCGCCTTCGAAGCCCAGTCGCCGAAGTCCTGCCAGCCACCGTTCTTCCACTTCTGCAGATCGTCACCGGTGAGGTCGGTGGGCACGCCCTTGGGGAGCTTGAAGCCGCCGACGGTCGTGTCACCGCCGCTCTCGTTCTCGCCGGTGTCGATGTTGTCGCCCGCGTCCGCCTGGGCGGTCGTCGAGGACGAGGCCTGGGCCCCGTTCTCCTCGGTCTTGCTGCAGGCAGTGGTGGTGACCATGATCGCGGCGATCACGGCGGCTGCGGCCGTGAGGCCGCGGCGGCGTATGAATGGCATGGAGCCCGTCCCCGTGTGACTGAAACTTGTCATGCCCCCGCTTGGCTGGGGCGAGACAACTATGCACGTGGGCGGGCGCGAAATGATCTCCGGGACGGTCCGCGCGGCGACTTCGCACACAACAACTACGTGGCGGATATCGATCCGTGATGTGACGTCATGTCACGCCGTGCGGCGGGGCCCTCCGCGCCTCGGAAGCCCAACTCACAGGGTTTCCACATTGATTGATTCTTCATCACTCCGACACCTCCCGACACTTGTGGACTACCGGCGAGTACGGCGAATCTGACCTGCGCATGCCATCCCGCCATCCCCACGCAGGCATCCCCCACGCCGCCGTCCACCAGGAGGACGCAGTGAAGACAAGCTCCCGCACAGGAAGATCCGTGCTCACCGTCGGGGGCGCCCTCGCGCTGGTCGTCGGCATCGCCGGCAGCGCGTACGCGGCTCCGCCGGCCGCGCTGCCCGCCAACGCGGAGGCCCTGGAGACGACCTGGCAGCCGGCGTACGACTACGACACCGACGGCTGTTACCCGACCCCCGCGATCGGCTCCACCGGCACGGTCAACGGGGGCCTCCGCCCGACCGGTTCACTCAGCGGGGACTGCCGCGACGCCTCCGACCTGAACAACACCAACGGCTACTCGCGCCACAAGTGCAACAACGGCTGGTGCGCGATCATGTACGACCTCTACTTCGAGAAGGACCAGGCGCTCGCGAACAGCAGCATCGGCGGCCACCGGCACGACTGGGAGCACGTCGTCGTCTGGGTGCAGAACGGCAGCGCGCGGTACGTCTCGACGTCCAACCACGGCGACTTCACCGTGCACGCCGCGTCCTCGGTCCGCTGGGACGGCACCCACCCGAAGATCGTCTACCACAAGGACGGCATCAGCACGCACTGCTTCCGCCTCGCGGGCTCGAACGACGAGCCGCCGGAGAACCACGAGGGCACGTGGCAGTACCCGCCGCTGGTCGGCTGGAACGGCTACCCGTCGACCGCCATCCGCGACACCCTCGTCGCGTACAACTTCGGCAGCGCCAACTTCGGCCTCAAGGACGGAAGTTTCGCGTCCAACCTCGCGGCGGCGATGCCGTCGGGGATCTCGTTCGACCCGAACGCGTAAGCCCTGCGGGTTGCTCGGGGGGTGAGGGGGTGGGGGGTTGAGGTACGTGGGCGACTGCGGGTGGTGCGTGGTTGCTCGCTCAGTTCCCCGCGCCCCTGACAAGCAGGGGCTGCGCCCCCTGCTTTTCGGAACAGCCACGCTCAGCGTGACGCCGTCCGGGCGGCGCGGCCGACGCGCGTGTCCAGGGCCGTACGCCACTGCCGTACGGCGTCGGCGGCGACCGGTGTGGTCCAGCCGGCGGGGCGGGCCGCGCCGCCGATGTGGAACGCGTCGACCCCGGCGGCGCGTAGGCCGGGGACGTGGTCGAGGCGGAGGCCCCCGCCGATGAGGAGACGTTGGGCATAGCCCGGCTCACCCCGGAGCGCGGCCTCGGCCAGCAGCACCGGCAGGCCGTCGTCGACCCCCTTCGCCGAACCCGCCGTGAGGTACGTGTCCAGCCCCGGCAGGTCCGCGAGCTGCTTGCGCAGGGCGTCCCGGTCGGCGGCGCGGTCGATCGCCCGGTGGAAGGTCCACGGCCGCCCGTCCAGCTCGGCGACCACCCGCTCCACCGCGTGCAGGTCCGGTTCGGCCCGCGCGTCGAGGAAGCCGAGCACGAACTCCTCCGCCCCGGCCGCCCGCATGTCACACGCCACCCGCACCAGCGCGTCCACGTTCCCCGCCGCGAACCCGTCGGCCAGCCGCAGCATGACCCGTACCGGGATGTCCACGGCGGCCCGCACCTCCACGAACGTCGCGACCGCCGGGGTGAGCCCGTCCGCCGCCATGTCCGCCACCAGCTCCAGCCGGTCGGCACCTCCGGCCTGGGCGGCGACGGCGTCCTCGGCGTCGAGGGCGATCACCTCCAGAAGCGCGCGCGTGGTCATGGGGCCCCTTCCGTCGGGCTACGAAGGACGACAACAGGTCTAGTCCAATTTAGCAACAACCCGGAGTGTTGGACGCGGCCGTCACGGTTCGCACGCGGACGACCACCCTCCGCGTCTACCCTTGTTGGGGCGCGCCGCAACAAGTCCGGCTGCGCGAGAGGGAGTTTCCCCATACCGAAGCCCAAGACCATCGACCGTCCCAGTCCACGCGAGCGATGCCCGGCGCGGAACTGCGCCACCGGCACGAGCGGGCCGGGATGTCCCAGGAGATCTGGGGGCGGCGATGTCATCAGTGGGGCGTACGTAAGGACGGAGGACCGCGGCATGGCGTAAGAGCAGCTACAGCGGCGGCAACAGCGGGGAATGCGAAGAACTACCCGCGTCTGTGGGCGGCGGCCAACCCCGAGTACGCGTCGACATGCGCAAGCAGTTCACCGGCCACGGGGCCTGCGGCACCGACCCGTGGGTCCACGGCGTCAACACGTCCGACGCGACGGCGTCCTTCCACCCCAACGCGGCCGGCCAGGAGAAGGGCTACGCGGCGAAGTTCCTGGCCGTCTGGGGCTGACGCACGCGGCCTCCAGGGCCGGGTTCAGCCGTACAGGTTGAGTTCGGCCTCGGTGGCGCCGGCCAGTTCGTACGCCGTGCCGGAGGGCGGGCGCCGCCCGGAGCAGAGCCGTACGAGGGTGGTGGCATCGCCGATGTAGCGCGCGGGCGGGGCGTCGCCGCTCGCCGCCCCCAGCCGCAGGGGCTCGTCCAGGTCGTCGAGGTCGGCGTGGAGCGGCAGGGTGCCGCGTACGCGCGTGAGGTGGGCCAGCAGTTCCAGAGCGGGCCCGAGCTGCGCGCCGCCGTACGCTCCGGGCAGGTTCCAGGCCTCGCGTACGTCACCGGCGTGCACCCACTCCCCGAGGGCGATGCCGTCCAGCGCGCCGCCGGCCTCGGCGATGACGGGGCCCGCGTCGGTCATGCCCCGCTCCAGCTCGTCCACGATCCGCGCGACCGGCCACTCGTCCCGCTCGGCGATGTCCCGGCCGTTCGACTCCGGGCTGAACACGCCCTCCTCGAACCGCCCCTCCACCACCCGTGACAGCGCGGCCGAGCAGTGCGCCAGCACATCCCGCACACTCCACCCCGGACAACAGGTCCCCGCCCCGAAGTCCCCCTCCGGCCGCCCCCGCAACAACGGCACCAGCACATCCCGCTCACCGGTCAGCAGCCGCCCGGGCAGCTCGGGGTCACGTACGTCGTGTGCGTCAGCAGTAGTCATGGGATCCACGCTAGGGCCTCGTCGGGGCCAGGGCGCCCGGGATTTCCCGCCACGGCACAATGGCCCCATGTCCCTCGATCCGCTGGAAGCCCGCTGGCTTCAGGCTCTGCTCTCCGCCCGCGAGGGCGCGTGCCACCCGGACCCGTTGCCCTACTCGGCGAATCTGATCAAGCGGTGGTCGGAGCCGCAGCGGAAGTACCACACAGTGGAGCATCTGACGGCGGTGCTGGACCACATCGACCTGCTGGAGGAGTACGCGGCGGACGCGGACCTGGTGCGGCTGGCCGCGTGGTTCCACGACGCGGTGTACCTGCCGGAGCGGTCGACGAACGAGGAGCGGTCGGCGCGGCTCGCGGAGCGGGCGCTGCCGGAGGCCGGGGTGCCGGAGGAGAAGGTGGCGGAGGTCGCCCGCCTGGTGCGCCTCACCGTCACGCACGACCCGGCCGACGACGACCCGAACGGGCAGGTGCTCTGCGACGCGGATCTCGCGATTCTCGCGTCGGCACCGGAGGCGTACGCCGCCTACGCCGCCGCCGTCCGCGAGGAGTACGGGTTCGTCCCGGACGACGCCTTCCGCACGGGGCGCGCGGCCGTACTGGGCCAACTCCTCGCCCTGCCACGGCTGTTCAGGACACCGTACGGGCAACGGGAGTGGGAGGACCGGGCACGGGAGAACCTGCGGACGGAGCTGACCGAGCTGACGGCGACCTGAGCTTCGACGGCGGACCGAGCTTCACAGCCCGGCCCCGCGGCCCGGTGTCACGGACCCGGCCCCGGATCCGGCTGGATGGCCTCCGTGATGCCGGCCCGGGCCGCTTCCAGTTGGGCGGCGAAGGCGATGCCCAGGAACAGGGCCACACCCGTCAGGTTGGCCCACAGCAGCAGGGCGACGAACGCTGTCAGCGGGCCGTATACCGCGCCGAAGGAGCCGCTCTCGGCCACGTAGAGCGCGAGCAGCCACGTGGCCGTGATCCACAGGACCAGGTGGACCGCCGAGCCGAACGCCAGCCAGGTGTAGCCCGGCTGGTCCCTGCGCGGAGCCCAGCGGAAGATCACCGCCGACGCGACCCAGGCGAGCGCCACGCCCAGGGGCACTTCGAGGGGCCGCCACCAGTCGAGCAGGCCCTGAGGCCAGCCGAGGGCCTGAACCACCGCCTCCCCGACGGCGTCCCCCGCGACGAGCACGAGGAACCCCAGGACCATCGGCATGCCCGCCGTGAGGGCGAGGAGCAGGGACCGCCCGTACTTGGCCAGGAACGGCCGGTCCCGTTCGATGCCGTAGATGCGGTTGGCGCCCCGCTCGACCTGCCCCATCGCCGAAGCGAGGTTGAGCAGGGCGAAGGCCAGCCCCAGCCACATGGCGACGGCGTTCCACACCCCGGAACCGGCGCTGCGCGCGGTGGCGTCCAGCGCGTCCTCGACCAGACTCGCACTCGCGCCCGGCACGATCCGGCCCAGCGTGAGTTCGATGATCCGTCCCACGCTCTCCGTGTGCACGGTGGTGGCCACACCGACCAGCGCGATGGTGAACGGCACCAGTCCCAGGACCACTTGGAACGCGAGCGAACGGGAGTTGGTGAAGCCGTCGGCGTAGCGGAACCGGGCGAACGCGTCGAGGAGCAGCCGACGGCCTCCGTAGTGCCGCAGCGCGGTGAGCGCCTCGTCCCCGGAGAGCTCGTCCCCGATCATGTCCCGCGTCTGCGGGACATGCACAACGGTCCCCATCGAGAGCGTCTCCTCCTGTCGGGAGCGTCTCCTCGTGTCGGGACGGCTCCTCCTGTCGAGCGCGTCTCCTCCTGTTCGTTCCTACGGCCGGACGAGGAACGCGATCTTGCCGCTCAGTATGGAGGTCAGAAGGGCATACGGCCACGGGTGCGGCGGCCGGCCGCGCCGCTGCGGCCCACGGCGCGGGAACTCGTCCGGAACGGCTTGCTGAACAGCCTGCCCAGCACGCCCGGCGCCTTGCCACCGGCCCGTGCGCCGGTGCCGAGCGAACGCTGGGTACCGCGTTCGGGGTGGCGGGACAGACGCGGGACGAGGAAGGCCAGCGCGGCCAGGACCACACACACTCCGACGATGATGGCGATGATCAAGATTCTGCTCCCTCGGCTGGTCGGGAGAACACGAGTGCCCCGTCACGCCTCCCCTATAGCCGGGGAATGCGTTCCCGGAGCCGCCGGTTGCCCATGAACATGTCCTCCTCCGCCGCTCCGGAAGACCATCCCCGACATCCCGGCCGTCCCCACAGCCCCCACCATCCCCACCGTCCCCAGCGTCCCGGCTTCCGCGTCCCCCTCTCCGTCTACGTCCTCGGGCTCGCCGTCTTCGCGCTCGGCACCAGCGAGTTCATGCTCTCGGGGCTGCTGCCGCCCATCGCCGAGGACATGGACGTGTCCATTCCACGGGCGGGGCTGCTGATCTCCGCGTTCGCGATCGGCATGGTCGTCGGGGCGCCCCTGCTGGCGGTCGCGACGCTGCGCCTCCCCCGCCGTACGACCCTCATCACGCTGATCACGGTCTTCGGGTTCGGGCAGGTCGCGGGCGCCGTCGCGCCCAACTACGGTGTTCTCTTCGCCTCCCGGATCGTGAGCGCGTTCGCCTGCGCGGGGTTCTGGGCGGTCGGGGCGGCCGTGGCCGTCGCCATGGTGCCGGTCAACGCGCGTGCCCGCGCGCTGGCCATCATGATCGGCGGGCTGTCGATCGCGAATGTGCTGGGCGTGCCGGCGGGGGCGTTCCTCGGGGAGCACTTCGGGTGGCGGTCGGCGTTCTGGGCGGTGACCGTCGCCTCGGCGATCGCGCTCGTCGGGGTCGTGACGCTCGTGCCGGCCATCCCCCGGCCCGAGGAACGGCCCCGGCTGGGGCAGGAGGTGCGGATCTACCGCGAACCCCAGGTCTGGCTCTCCATCACGATCGTGGCGCTGGCCGCGGGCGGGGTCTTCTGCGCGTTCAGTTATCTCGCGCCGCTGCTCACGGAGGTGGCGGGGCTGGACGCCGGGTGGGTGCCGACGGTGCTCGCGCTGTTCGGGATCGGTGCGCTGCTCGGTACGGCGGTCGGGGGGCGGTTCGCGGACGCGCACCTCTTCGGGGTGCTGCTCAGCGGTGTCGCCGCGTCGACGGTTCTCCTCGTCGCCCTGGCGCTGCTCGCCCAGTACGCCGTCGCAGCCGTCCTGCTCTCCTTCCTCCTCGGGGTGTCCTGCTTCTACACCGCGCCCGCCCTGAACGCCCGTATGTTCAACGTCGCCGGCGCCGCGCCGACCCTCGCCGGTGCCACCACCACCGCCGCGTTCAACCTCGGCAACACCGGCGGGCCCTGGGTCGGCGGTGCGGTCATCGACGCGGGCTTCGGCTTCGCGTCCACGGCCTGGGCGGGCGGCGCGATCACCGCGGCCGCCGTCGGGACGACGGCCGTGTCGCTGCGCCTGCACCGCCGTACGAGGGCGTCCCGTCTCGTGGCCGGGAGCGGCGCCGGCGCCGTAAATCCGGTACGTACCGACCGCTGATGCCTCCTATCCTCGCCGCCATGCGACCAATGGGTGGGGAACAGGTACGAGAAGCCGTCGAACACAGCCTCGCGGTGCTGGGGACGGTGGTCGAGCGGGACTGGGAGGGGACCAGGGCCGGGCGTCTGGAGTGGAGTTGTCGTGGGACGGCGGAGCACATCGCGTCCGATCTGATCGCGTACGCGGGGCAGCTGGCCGGGCGGCCGACCGGGCGGTACGTACCGTTCGAGATCGCGATGGAGGAGTGCGAGGGCAACGCCGACGTGCTGGAGGTGATCCGGACGACCGGCGTGCTGTTCGCCGCCACCCTGCACACCACCCCCCGCTCGGTGCGGGCCTTCCATCCGTATCCGTTCCGCGCGGCCGACCGTGAGGGCTTCGCGGCGATGGGTGTCACCGAGGTGCTGCTGCACACGTACGACATCGCGGAGGGCCTCGGGCTCCCGGCGTCCGCGTCCGTACCGCCCGTCGAGCTGTGCGAGACCGTTCTCGCGCGTCTCTTCCCGCACGTCAGGCCCGGTGACGACCCCTGGGCGACGCTGCTGTGGGCCACCGGCCGGGGCGAGCTGCCGGGGCGCGCGCCCGTCACCGAGTGGCGGTGGAGCAACCCACTGCACATCGACGCCGAGCGCGTCGTCCTCCAGGGCGTCCACCCGGCGGCCGCGGCCGATCTCGCCGAGGGCGGCACGGGCGGCTTCGAGTGGATCGAGGGCGGACCGGTCGAGGGGACGCGGGTCGGGGCGGGCCTGGTGTTCCAGGCGTACGAGGCGGGGGTGCACCGGCCGGAGTGGGGCATGTTCGTCCTGGTCCGCAAGGAGGACGGGCTGGCCGTGGGCGCGCTCGGCTACCACGGGGCGCCGGACGAGGAGGGCCGCGTCGAGATCGGCTACGACCTGGTCGAGGGGGCGCGCGGCCGCGGCTACGCGACGGAGGCCCTCCGCACACTGACCGCCTGGGCGCGGGAACGGGCCCGCGAGCGGGGAGACGTGCGCTCCCTGTTCGCAGTCGTCGAAAAGACCAACACCCCGTCACAGGGCGTGGTCTCCCGGGCAGGTTTCGAAAAGGTGAGCGACGACTGGGACGACGCCGAACACGGACAGCAGTACGCATACGAACTGCGCCTGCGGGCCTGAGGCAGGGGCCGGGCGTACACGGGCGGCCCGGCGGTCGGCTGACCGGGGCCGGCCGGCCCCCTCAGGCCGGTGGCCCCCGGCGTTTCGGTCTGCGTAGGCCCGCCCCGGTCAGTCGGCGCAGGAGTTCCTTCGAGCCCACCTCGACGGCGCCCGCCTGTACGACCTCCGTGTAGCGGTGGGACGGGATGTCGTAGTGGTCGCGTTCGAAGGCACGCTCGGGGATGCCCAGTCGCCCGGCGAAGGCGTGCAGTTCGTCGAAGGACACGTCGCTGACGAGGTGGGACCACATGCGCCCGTGCCCCGGCCAGGTGGGCGGGTCGATGTAGAGGGTCACGAGGGCGGCGCCCCTCCGGAGGCGGTGGCCAGCGAGCCCACGGCCGAGACCCGCACGCCCGCCTTGTGGCACACCCACTGCGGGTCGGGCCCCAGCGCCGGCTCCACGTCGAGCGCGTGCGGGTCGCCGGCGCCGCAGACCGGGCAGAGGGGCCAACGGCCGTACCGTTCGAGCAGGGCGTCCTGGACGTCCTGGGCGACGAGCCCGGCGACGTAGGCCGCGCCGTCCGGCCACTGCTCGACCCACCAGCGGCGTTGCACGACGGACTCCTCGACCATCGACACGACGTCCGCCTCGGCGACCTGCCCGGCCACCAGATCGGCGATCACGAGGGCGCGGGCCGCGTGCAGCGCCTGCTCAAGGGGGCTCACGGGGTCACTGCCGGTACTCATGCGTCCATTGTGCGCACCCTTGACCACACGACCGAACAGAAAATATCTTTCATAAGGTGAGCGATGACGTGAAGGAAATTTTCGCACCTGGAGGACCGGTGGAAGCCGCAGGCCGCCCGGCCGGAGGGCACGGCACGTCCGCGCCGCCCGCCCCCGCCGCCCTCGCGGCGAAGGTGCGGACGCTGGCCCCTTCCATGACCCGTTCGATGCAGCGCGTCGCGGAGACCGTCGCCGCCGACCCGGCGGGCTGCGCGGCGCTCACGGTCACCGGCCTCGCCGAGCTCACCGGGACCAGCGAGGCCACGGTCGTCCGCACCGCCCGCCTCCTCGGCTACCCCGGCTACCGCGACCTCCGCCTCGCCCTCGCCGGCCTCGCCGCCCACCAGGAGTCGGGCCGCGCACCCTCCGTCACGGCCGACATCGCGGTCGACGACCCGCTGCCGGACGTCGTCGCCAAGCTCGCCTACGACGAGCAGCAGACCCTCGCGGACACGGCGGCCGGACTCGACATGGCCCAGCTCGGCGCGGCGGTCGGGGCGCTCGCCGGGGCCCGCCGCATAGACATCTACGGAGTCGGGGCGTCCGGCCTCGTCGCCCAGGACCTCACGCAGAAACTGCTCCGCATCGGGCTGATAGCCCACGCGCACAGCGACCCGCACCTCGCCGTCACCAACGCCGTGCAGCTCCGCGCGAAGGACGTGGCCATAGCGATCACCCACTCCGGTTCGACGGGCGACGTCATCGAGCCGCTGCGGGTCGCCTTCGACCACGGGGCCACCACGATCGCGATCACCGGGCGGCCGGACGGGCCGGTGTCCCAGTACGCCGACCACGTCCTGACGACGTCGACGGCCCGGGAGAGCGAGCTGCGGCCGGCGGCGATGTCGTCCCGGACGAGCCAACTGCTGGTGGTGGACTGCCTGTTCATCGGAGTGGCGCAGAAGACGTACGAGTCGGCGGCCCCGGCGTTGTCGGCGTCGTACGAGGCGCTGGCTCATCGGCACCGGGTCGGAGGGCCTTCGCGGTAGGGCCCCGTCAGGGGCGCGGGCAACCGCGCGACCAACCACGACGCACCCGCAGACGACCGCAAGGCCCCCGCCCCCGCAGACGACCACGGCGTCCGCCCTGAAGACACAGTCGCACCGCACCGCACCGTACGGAATGAGTCACCATGGCCACCTCCCCCAACGCCTCCGCTCTTCCCAACCACCTCTCCGTGCGCGCCGAGCTGGAGTCGCTGACCACCGAGGCGTTCCGGCCGGAGCTCGCGGACATCGATCAGCTTCCGACCCTCGACATCGCGAAGCTGATGAACACCGAGGACGCGGCGGTGCCGACGGCCGTCTCCGCGCAGTTGCCGCTGATCGCGGCGGCGATCGACGCGATCGCCGAGCGGATGGCCCGGGGCGGCCGGCTGATCTACGCAGGCGCGGGCACGGCGGGCCGCCTGGGAGTTCTGGACGCCTCCGAGTGCCCGCCGACCTTCAATACGGCGCCGTCCCAGGTCGTGGGGCTCATCGCGGGTGGCCGGGAGGCCGTGGTCACCTCGATCGAGGGGGCGGAGGACTCGGCGGAGCTGGCCCGCGCCGACCTCGACGCGCTCGGCTTGACGCCCGACGACACGGTGGTCGGCGTCTCCGCCTCGGGCCGCACGCCGTACGCGGTCGGCGCGGTGGAGCACGCGCGCGCGGCCGGCGCGCTGACGGTCGGCCTGTCCTGCAACGCGGCCAGCGCGCTCGCGGCCGCCGCCGACCACGGCATCGAGATCGTCGTGGGCCCCGAGCTGGTGACGGGCTCGACCCGTCTCAAGGCGGGCACGGCGCAGAAGCTGGTCCTCAACATGCTCTCGACGATCACCATGATCCGCCTCGGCAAGACCTACGGAAACCTGATGGTCGACGTCCGCGCCACCAACGACAAACTCCGCGCCCGCTCCCACCGCATCGTCGCCCTCGCCACGGGCGCGACGGACGACGAGATCGACACGGCCCTCACCGCCTCGGGCGGCCAGGTGAAGAACGCCATCCTCATCCTCCTGAGCGGCGTGGACGCGCCCACGGCCACCCGCCTGCT
Source organism: Streptomyces sp. NPDC002787 (assembly GCF_053592095.1). Lineage (NCBI taxonomy): Bacteria > Bacillati > Actinomycetota > Actinomycetes > Kitasatosporales > Streptomycetaceae > Streptomyces > Streptomyces sp. NPDC002787. Next base: position 98,488 of record NZ_JBSFVC010000012.1, read on the forward strand.
GACGGAGAACGAGGGGCACCTGCGGGCGGCCCTGGCGGCGGCCAGGGGCTGAGCCCGCGCGGCGAGGCAGGCGGAAGCCCGGCCTCCGGGGCCACTGTCAGTGGCGTGTGGCACGGTGGTGGGGATCGCTGACGTCTCCGACATCTCGAATGTCCCGGATATCTCAGATGTCTCGGATGTCTCCCAGGGAAGGACCGAGCCCCGTGAACCACGCCCAGCTCACCGCCCTCGGCCGTGCCCTGCGTCTGCTCGGGGAGCACGGCGAGGCGCTGAACGCCGACACGCCGGACGCGCGGCTGCACGAGGTGAAGGCCGACATCAGACGAGCCCTGGAGCTGCTGGACGACACGGTCTCGACGGCCGCTCCGACGACGCGCTGCGCGGAGCATCCGAACGGCCCGGTCGACGAGGAGGCCCCCGACCTCTGCCTGCTCTGCGAGACCCGCCGCCGCACCGCCCGCCGCACCGAGCTGAACGACAGCTACGGTCCGCCCCGCCCCACCGGCCCGGCCACCCCGACCCCGTCCCGCTACGGCGTTCGGGACGACCGCCCCCAACCCCAGCAGCGCTGGCTCCCGGAGGCGTGGAACGGCCAGGTCTGGCAGCTCTGCGGCACCCCCCGCCGCGACCGCCGCGAGGCCGAGCTCTACCTCGCCGCCCAGCGCAGAGGCCCCCGCCCGGCGATCGCCTACCGCCTGGTCTACGAGTTCACCGACTACGAGGTGCTGCGCATCTGGGGCGAGCCGATCCGCATGGACATCGAACCGCTGGGCAACTTGTAGCAATCCCACGGGACTTCACCACCACATGGAGCCCCGCACGACGCCCCACACGATCCCTCACACCTCCACTTCTCGTCAGCATGACGGTAAGCTGGACAGCAGGACGTCCCGCCCTCGCGCGACCGCCGTTCCGTCATGCCCCGCCGTGCCCCGTCGTGCCCCGTCGTGCCGCCGTACGTGGAGGTCAGCCGTGGAACCGTACGTACAACTCGCCTTCGCCCTGCGCGCCACCCCCGGTGGGTACGCCGTCCTGCTCGGGGCCGGGGCCTCGATCTCGGCGGGAATGCCGTCGGCGTGGGACGTGCAGCAGGACCTGATCGAGCGGCTGGCGTCGGCGGAGGGCGCCACCGAGATCGGCGACCCGCACGCCTGGTACGAGGAGCGCTTCGGCCACCCCGCCACCTACGACTCCCTGCTGGCCGCGCTGACGAGCACCCCGTACGAGCGGCAGGCGCTGCTGCGGTCCTACTTCGAGCCGAACGAGCAGGACCGCGAGGAGGGCCGCAAGCAGCCCACGGCCGCGCACCGGGCGATCGCGCGCCTGGTCGCCGCCGGGCACGTACGGATCGTGCTGACGACCAACTTCGACCGGCTGATGGAGAGCGCGCTGCGCGAGGCGGGGGTCGAGCCGACGGTCGTGGCGCACCCGGACGACGCGGTCGGCCTGGCCCCGCCGCACACCCTCAACTGCCTCGTGGTGCATGTCCACGGCGACTACCTCAACCCGACGAGCATGCTCAACACCCCCGAGGAGCTGGACCGTTACACGCCGAAGGTCGACGCGCTCCTCGACCGCGTCTTCGCCGACTACGGCCTCGTCGTCACCGGCTGGTCCGCCACCTGGGACCCCGCCCTGCGCAACGCGCTCGCCCGCAGCACCGACCGCGTCTTCGCCTCCTACTGGACCGACCCGAAAGAACTCTCCACCCACGCCCAGGACCTGCTCGCGCACCGCCGCGCCACGTACGTCCAGGCCGAAGCCGACACCTTCTTCGGCCAGGTCGCCGACGCCGTGGACGCCCTCGTCGACACCGAGCGCCGCCACCCCGCGAGCATCGCCATCGCCGTCGCCTCCGCCAAGCGCGCCCTGTCCGGCACCCAGCAGGCCATCACCCTGCATGACACCCTGCGTCGCGAGTTCAGCCGCATCGCCACCCTGCCGGTCCACACCACCGGCCCCTGGAGAGTCCCGGACGCCGAGGCCGAGCACCAGCGCCGGCTGAAGGTCCTGGAGGCCGAGTCCGAACTCCTCCTCTCCCTGGTCGCCACCGCCGCGTACTGGGGCGGCGAGACGACGGACCGCTGGTGGATGCGGGACATCGAGCAGCTCGGCAAGTCCGTCGACGGCGACGGCGACGAGGCCCTGCTGCTGCTCGCGCGGGCCTCCGCCACGACGGTGATCTACGCGGCCGGGGTCGCCGCGCTCGCCGCCGAGCGCTGGCACACCCTGGTCCGCGTCCTCACCGAGCCCCAGGCCCACTCGCCGGTCAGCGGGGAGCCGGGGCCCGCGGCCCTGCTCCTCGGCCCCCGCAGAACGCTCGGCCGCCAGGCGGGCGCCGAGCATCTGCACGGACAGCTCCGCCCGGTCTTCACCGAACACCTGGCCCTCAGCGAGGCCGCGTACGCGGACGCGTGGGAACGGTTCGACCACCTGCGTACAGTCGCGCAGCTCGACGCCCATCTCGGCTTCGACGCGCCCCGGATGCGCCGAACGGAACTCCGCAACGCGCACCAGACCCCTCCCGAGGTCTGGCTCGACCAGGCGATACAACGCCACAAGCGCGACGAGCAGTCGTACCGGACCCCGACCGGAATCGTCGCCCGGCTCTTCGCAGCGGGTTACCTCGACGCCAAGATCGACCGCCTGAGTTGGATGAACGAGCAGGCCACTCACCACTTCAAGGTGAACCGGTAACCGACCTGGGCCGCAGCTCAGGCGGCGGTACGTCCCGCAAGGCGTCCGGCGGGCAGTCCCACTCCCGGCCGCCGCCGACGGGCCGCAGCTGTACGTAACCGCCCTCGCGGCCCATCACCTCGCCGAGCCGGCCGTCACGTACGTCCACGGGGTAGAACCGTGGCCGCCCTCATCCCCGTGCGCGACTCCAAGGACCCCCTCGGCCCGAAGCTCGTGTTCCGGGCCCAGGCCTGGACCGCGTTCGTCGAAGATCTCCGGCACTCCCGACCCAAGCGGTCAGGATCTGGCCTACATGGCCCCTACCGTTCAGTCATGAACACCACCGAGAACGCCCCGGCCCTGACCACCGACGAGCGCACCGACCTGCTGGAAACGCTGGCCAACAACCGCCACTTCCTGCGTTTCACCACCCGCGACCTCACCGACGAGCAGGCCGGGCAGCGGACCACCGCCAGCGAACTGTGCCTCGGCGGCCTGATCAAGCACGTCACGTCGGTGGAACGGAACTGGGTGGACTTCATCCAGAACGGCCCGTCGGCGATGGGTGACTTCACCGCCATGACGGAGGAGGACTGGGCCCGGCGGGCCGACGAGTTCCGGATGCTGCCCGGCGAGACGCTGGCCGACGTGCTGGCCGCGTACGCCGAGACGGCCGACCGGACGGCCGAAGTCGTCGCCGCCCTGCCCGACCTGGGCGCTTCGCATCCGCTGCCCAAGGCCCCGTGGTTCGAGGGCGACGCATGGTGGTCGGCCCGGAGGACGCTGATGCACATCATCGCCGAGACCGCCCAGCACGCCGGCCACGCCGACATCATCCGGGAGTCCCTGGACGGCGCCAAGAGCATGGGCTGACGCACGGACCGAACCGGCCGAACCGGCCCCGAAGCTCAAGCCCCGAGCCCCGAGCCCTCTCTGTAAGGATGGGGAGGGTGGGCCTCAACCCACCCTCCCACCCGGCGTGTTGACTTGCCGCATTCGGCTTGCCACGCACGGTGACATTGCTGATAGCGTGCGCGCAGACGAAACAGCCCCCGCCAGGTGTTACCAGCACCTGCGGGGGCTTGACCTACGAGATCGAAGGACAAGTTCGATCCCCATGGCTACTGCCAAGCTTAGTGCCGCCTTCCTGCCCGCGCACGCTCTCCCGGCCCCCGATACCCGCCACCCCATGGCCAACCCGGGCTACGGCAAGCGCGCCGCCCCCGGCCAACTTCCCCGTACGGCCCACGACTTCGCCGATCTCCCACCCCGCGAAGCAGCCATCGCCGCGTTCATCGACCGCCTCCCCAACGGCGCCGACATCAGCGTGAAGACGCTGGCCAAGACCCTCCCGTACGGCCAGTGCGCCCTGCGCACCGCCCTCAACAGGCTCCAGGAGGCGGGCCACTTGCGCCGGGGCCGTGAGCGCGTGACCGCCGCCTCGGGCAGTGAGCGCTGGATCACCCGATCGTGGTTCTCCCGGACGGCACGGGACGACGACTGGTGGGCGAGGTTCACACGGGGCGACGTACCGCGGGAGCCGGAGAAGGCCCCGACCCGTTCCCGCGCCCACATCCTCCTCGCGGCCCTGGGCCGCGCGACCCCCGCGCTCTCCCTCTCCCAGGCGGACTGCGCGGCGCTGGCCCCGCTCCTGCTGCCCTGGTTCGAACGCGGCGCCACCGACGAGTCCATCCACCGGGCCCTCACCGCCGGCCTCCCCACCCCGGTCCACAGCCCGGCGGCCATCCTCCGCACCCGTCTCCTCAGCAAGCTCCCACCGGAACCGGAACGAAACCCGGAAGCGGCACGCCCGCCCCTCCGCATGCTGGAGTGCGCCGAGTGCGGCACGCCGGGCCCCCCGGAGGCCCTGCCGGGCGGCATGTGCGGCGCCTGCCGAGGCGAACGCGCCCCCGCCCACGCCAACACGCCCCTGCCCGCAGCGGCAGTCCACACCCACGCAGCCGAGATCCGTGCCGCTATGTACAACCGCCGACAAGACAGGACACCTGTATGACGGAAGGCCCGAAGTGGTTTGCTGAGGACTTCGAGGAACTGGCCGACGCGGCCCCGGCGCACGTACGCCTCGAATTCGTCGACGGGCAGGTCCGAACGAAAGAGCCCCTCAGCGTCGAGGAGTTCGAGGAACTGGAGCGCCGCTGCCCCGAGACCTTCCGGCTTGAGTACATCAGCGGGAAGCTGCAGGTGAAATTGCCGGGGGACGGCACTCACAGCTGCATCTACATGTGGCTGTGCCGTCGGTTCCTGCAGCTTCGGCCGGACCTCAGCCTCTACCCGAATTCCGGCGTCAGGAGCGAGGCCGACCGTAACGGCCGCACCCGCACGGACGGGATCCTCGCCCCTCGGGGCCACTTCAAGGGCCACGGCGAGTGGTCCGACACCGACGGACTCCTCATGGCTCTCGAGATCACCTCACGGGACCAGGACACCAACCACCGTCGCAGGACCGACAAGCCCCTCGGCTACGCGGCGGCCGGCATCCCCGTCTACCTGCTGATCGACCGCGACGACAACACCCTCAAGGTCTTCAGCGAGCCCAAGGACGGCCGCTACCAGCAGGCCGCTACCTACCCTTGGGGGGCAACCGTCGAGCTACCCGCCCCCGTCAACATCACCCTCAAGACCGAGAAGCTCAAGGACTACGCCTGATCCACGGCGCCGGGCCCGCAGCACTCGCGGGACCGGCATCATCGCTCGCCCCGTCCTGTCAGCAATCTTGGCGGGAATCCAAGGGAAGGTTCATGAGCGCGGGTCAGGCCGAGGGAGCCGACCGCAGAGGCAGCGCCGCGAACTCGTACCCCTGCCACAGCCGCCGCGAGACCTCCTCCGGATACGGCCTCACCTCCGGCTCCACATCCAGCACCTGCGTCAGCCGGCCACCGTCGCCGCCCTCGTACGCCGGCCAGCCCGGCTCCCCGGTGCGCGCGAACGCCGTCCACGCCGTCTGGAAGCGGTCGGTCAGCGCCTTCGCCTCCGGCGGGACCCCGCTGCCCGCGAACAGCAGCTGACCGAGGTCCGCCTCGTACGTGCCGAACACCAGCGGGATGTCCAGGCCGTGGCACGCGCCGAGCACACCGCCGTAGCCCGGGGCCGGCCAGGTCAGCTCGTACAGGTGCGCCCGGCCGCCGCCCGCGACCTGCGCCTCGGCCAGCCGGAGCGAGGGTATGCCGAACAGCCAGTCCGTCTGCACGCGTTCGAACAGCGCGGCGGGCGTGGCGTCCGGGTAGGCCGCGCGGTAGGCCCGCTCACCGTCCGGGCCGCCCGGCGCGAACGTCCGCAGGGCCCAGGCCGCCTGCTCCTCGCCGATCTTGTCGAGCTGCCCGGCCAGGACGAGGAACAGCCGGAACTCGTCGCGGTTGTGGCCGACCAGCAGCTCCACGTCCCGGCCCGCACCCGCCGCCAGCGCCTCCCACGGGGTGCACGGCAGCACCTCACCGTCGACGACCGGCGAGAAGGGCGTGGCGGTGGGCGCGACCTGCCCCCACCGGTCCTCGTACTGTCGCATCTTCGCGCCCACCGCCTCGCCCACCGAGGTGAGTTGGCGCGGATCGACGGAGGACAGCGCGGCGGCCGTCGGGGAGAGGCCCGCCTCCTTGGCTATCTCGGCCGCGATGTCCCGGGCGAGCGCGTCGGAGAAGAACGTACCGGGCACGCTCTGCGCGATGGCCCGCCCGAACAGACCGCGCGCACTCGGCATGGCCAGCAGCGAGGCGACGGAACCCGCTCCCGCCGACTCCCCGAAGACCGTGACCTGCCCGGGGTCACCGCCGAACGCCTCGATGTTGTCCCGCACCCACTCCAGCGCGGCGACCTGGTCCAGCAGGCCCCGGTTCGCGGGCACCCCGTCGATGCTCGCGAAACCCTCGATACCCACGCGGTAGTTGAAGGTGACGACGACCAGATCACCGGCCCGCGCGAGATGCCGCGCGTCGTAGCCGGGGCTGCCGGAGTGGCCGAGTTTGTAGGCGCCGCCGTAGATCCACACCATCACCGGGCGGCGGGCGGCCGGGTCCGCCTCCGGGGTCCAGACGTTGACCGTCAGCCAGTCGTCACCCAGGGGCCCGTCCAGTGTGCCCATTCGGCCCTGGATGCCCGACTCCTGCGGAGGCGGCGGGCCGAAGTCGTACGCCTCCCGGGTCCCCTCCCAGGCACGCACGGGCTTCGGCGCCGCGAACCGGGCCTCCCCCACGGGCGGTTCGGCGAACGGAATCCCCCGGAAGACGGCGAGACCATCCTCTCCCCGTCCGCGCACCGCACCGGCCCGGGTGCGCACGACAAGATCACCGACTGCTGTCATTCGTCGACTCCTCGCTGAGGGTGAAGCGGTCTTCCGCCTCACCCAAGCCCAGCGAGCTTGCCTGAGTCAACCAACTGAAGCCGGAAACGGACTACTTGAAGGGAACGTTCACGCAGGCCAGCCGCGCACCGGCAGTGCCCGCGTGGCCCTCGTGGGTGGAGGTGGCCGTCTCGTGCAGCACCACGGAACGGGCCCCGCCGTCACGGAACCGCCAGTCGACGACCGCGACGGAACGCGCCGAGCCGTCGTCGTTGGTGTTCAGATCCAGCCACACCTCGTTCTCGGGGTTAGCGTATTCCGGGTCAACGGACGGCTGCTTCGGGTCCAGCTTGTCCTGGTAGTGCGGCCCGGCGTCGGCGGGCAGCTTCCCGCACGGCTTGGTGTGGACGTGGGCGCCGTACGTACGGTTCGCGACGAGGTCCCGCAGCCGCAACTCGATCCGCGTACCGCCGTCCCGCCGCAGCTCCTCCTTGACCTGCACCCGCCCGGCTAGTGGCACGAGTTCGGTGTTGTAGGTGACCGCCGGAGCCAGGTCGGCGGTGTCCGCCGGCGCGAAGACCGTCTTGACGACGACCTTCTGTACGGGCGCCTTCACGGACGCTTTCACCGACGCGTCCACGGACGCGTTCGCGGACGCCTTCCCGACGGTCTCGCTGGCTCCCGCCGTGGCGGCGACGGCGAGACCGCCCGCCACGGCCGCCACGGCGGCACCGGCCGCGATGAGGCGCTTGCTCCTGAGGGTGAGCTTGTGTCGTGCCATTGGATCTCTCGTCCCGTTCCTGGAGGGGGGTGAAGGGGAGCGGCCGCACACAACAGAACACCCCAACTGCCACCGGAAGAGCGGCCGTTGGGGTGCCGGGCGACGCTGCGGGCTCGACCCTACAACGACGCATATGACGGAATTAGATCACTACCGCCAGGTAATGAGGAGAGTTGGCGAAAGATCCTCAGCTGAGGGAGCCCAGCGCGGCCGGCTCGAACGCCTTCAGCTCACCGAAGCGGCCGTCGAGCACCTTCGCCGCCCACTCGGGGTCCTGGAGCAGCGCGCGGCCCACGGCGACGAGGTCGAACTCCTCGGCCTCCAGGCTGTCCAACAGGTCGTCGATCCCCTTGAGGGTCGCCCCCTCACCGGTGAACGCCGCGAGGAACTCGCCGTCCAGGCCGACCGAGCCGACGGTGATGGTGGGCTTGCCGGTGAGCTTCTTCGTCCAGCCCGCGAGGTTGAGCTCGGAGCCCTCGAACTCCGGCTGCCAGTAGCGGCGCGTGGAGGCGTGGAACGCGTCGACACCGGCCGCGACCAGCGGTTTCAGCAGCGCCTCCAGCTCCTCGGGCGTCTCGGCGAGCCGCCCGTCGTACGCCTCCTGCTTCCACTGCGAGTAGCGGAAGATGACGGGGAAGGTCGCGGACACGGAGTCCCGTACGGCCGCCACGATCTCCGCCGCGAACTTCGTACGGGCGACGAGGTCACCGCCGTAGGAGTCCGTACGGCGGTTGGTGCGCTCCCACAGGAACTGGTCGATCAGATAGCCGTGGGCGCCGTGGAGCTCGACGCCGTCCATGCCTATGCGCTCGGCCTCGGCGGCGGACTTGGCGAAGGCCGCGATGACCTCGTCGATGTCGGCCTGCGTCATGGCCCGGCCGCCCTCGGCCTCGGTGCCGTCGACCTTCAGTCCGGAGGGACCGAACACCGGGGCGTCCGGGAAGAGCTTGCCCTGCTGCCGGACGGTGCCGATGTGCCACAGCTGCGGCACGATCGTGCCGCCCCCGGCGTGCACGGCCTCGGCGACCTTCGCCCACCCGGCGAGCTGCTCCTCCCCGGCGAACCGGGGCACCCCGTCCAGGTCTCCGGCCGTCTCGTGCCCGACGTACGTCCCCTCGGTCACGATCAGCCCGACCCCCGCGGCAGCCCGCCGCCCGTAGTACGAGGCCACGTCCGCGCCGGGCACACCGCCGGGCGAGAACACCCGCGTCATGGGGGCCATGGCGATCCGGTTGGGGATGGTCAGACCGTTGATCGTGACGGGGCGGGACAGCACCTCGGCGGCACGGGAGGTGGAGGCGGTGGTCACGTGGGGGCTCCTCGGTGGGTCGTACGGACATCGAGCGGAAGATGCACTACATGCGCACGCATGTAAGTTCTTCTCTGCTCAACCACCCCGCCCGTCACGGAATTCCACCGCGGCATCCCACCGACTGTGACCCCGGACACGCCCGAGGGCGGCACCCCCTGACTCGGCAGGGGGTGCCGCCCTCGGTACACGCGGGACGGTGATCGACCAGGGTCGATCAGAAGTCCATGTCACCGCCCGGCATACCGCCACCGGCGGGCGCGGCGGCCTTCTCCGGCTTGTCGGCGATGACGGCCTCGGTGGTGAGGAAGAGCGCGGCGATGGAGGCGGCGTTCTGCAGGGCGGAACGGGTCACCTTCGCCGGGTCGATGATGCCTTCGGCGATCATGTCGACGTACTCACCGGTCGCGGCGTTCAGACCGTGACCGACGGGCAGGTTGCGCACCTTCTCGACGATGACGCCACCCTCGAGACCACCGTTGACGGCGATCTGCTTGAGCGGGGCCTCCAGGGCGAGCTTCACGGCGTTGGCGCCGGTCGCCTCGTCACCCTCCAGGTCCAGCTTCTCGAAGACCGTGGAGGCCTGGAGCAGGGCCACGCCACCACCGGCGACGATGCCCTCCTCGACGGCCGCCTTCGCGTTGCGAACGGCGTCCTCGATGCGGTGCTTGCGCTCCTTGAGCTCGACCTCGGTCGCGGCACCGGCCTTGATGACGGCCACGCCGCCCGCGAGCTTCGCCAGGCGCTCCTGGAGCTTCTCGCGGTCGTAGTCCGAGTCGGAGTTCTCGATCTCGGCACGGATCTGGTTGACCCGGCCCTGGACCTGGTCGGTGTCGCCGGAGCCGTCGACGATCGTGGTCTCGTCCTTGGTGATGACGACCTTGCGGGCGCGGCCCAGGAGATCCAGGGTCGCGTTCTCCAGCTTGAGGCCGACCTCCTCGGAGATGACCTCGCCGCCCGTGAGGATGGCGATGTCGCCGAGCATGGCCTTGCGGCGGTCACCGAAGCCCGGGGCCTTGACGGCGACGGACTTGAAGGTGCCACGGATCTTGTTGACGACCAGGGTCGACAGGGCCTCGCCCTCGACGTCCTCGGCGATGATCAGCAGCGGCTTGCCCGACTGCATGACCTTCTCCAGGAGCGGGAGCAGGTCCTTGACGTTGGAGACCTTGGAGTTGGCGATGAGGATGTAGGGGTCCTCGAGCACCGCCTCCATGCGCTCCATGTCGGTCGCGAAGTAGGCGGAGATGTAGCCCTTGTCGAAGCGCATGCCCTCGGTGAGCTCGAGCTCCAGACCGAAGGTCTGCGACTCCTCGACCGTGATGACGCCTTCCTTGCCGACCTTGTCCATGGCCTCGGCGATCAGCTCGCCGATCTGGGTGTCGGCGGCGGAGATGGAGGCCGTGGAGGCGATCTGCTCCTTGGTCTCGACCTCCTTGGCCTGGTCGAGCAGCGCACCGGAGACGGCCTCGACGGCCTTCTCGATACCGCGCTTCAGGGCCATCGGGTTGGCGCCGGCCGCCACGTTGCGCAGGCCCTCGCGGACGAGCGCCTGGGCGAGGACAGTCGCGGTCGTCGTGCCGTCACCGGCTACGTCGTCCGTCTTCTTCGCGACTTCCTTGACCAGCTCGGCGCCGATCTTCTCGTACGGGTCCTCGAGCTCGATCTCCTTGGCGATGGACACACCATCGTTGGTGATCGTGGGGGCGCCCCACTTCTTCTCGAGGACGACGTTCCGGCCCTTGGGGCCGAGCGTCACCTTGACGGCGTCCGCGAGCTGGTTCATGCCGCGCTCGAGGCCGCGCCGCGCCTCCTCGTCGAACGCGATGATCTTGGCCATGTGAAGTGGTCCTCCCGGACTGGGGTGGATTGCTCCGGACCGCGCTGGCGCCCGCGACGGACGGCCTGCCTGCCTCGTGGTTCCTTGCCCCACATGGCCTGCGGGCCTCACCGACCCGGTCCTCGTTGTCACTCTCACCTTCAGAGTGCTAACGCCAATGATTAGCACTCGCCCCCTGCGAGTGCAAGCGCCTCTCGGTGATCCGCAGGTGAACGCGCCCCCGCGCGCCCTCCCGGCAGCGGCTCGACGCGGCTCGTCAGCGGCTCGGAGCCTCTAGGTCACCCCCACACGCAGGAAGGCCCGCACCCCTGTACGGGGTGCGAGCCCTCCCGAAAAGAACGAAGAACGTCGCTGCGTTGAAACCCGGCGCGTACTTCAGCCGGCCGCCAGCCGGACCATGTCCGCCTGCGGCCCCTTCTGACCCTGCGAGATCTCGAACTCGACCCGCTGGCCCTCTTCCAGGGTGCGGTAACCGTCCATCTGGATCGCGCTGTAGTGGACGAATACATCCGCACCACCGTCGACCGCGATGAAGCCGTACCCCTTCTCCGCGTTGAACCACTTGACGGTGCCCTGAGCCATGCCTAACTCCCCTATTACTGGCCCTTGCACAGATCCACACTTCGTGGATCCGGGTCAGACCTCACCCCCCAACGGTTGGGGGTGTGCGCCGGAACGCGTCGACCGCGGCCGAATGTATCTGTCCAACTGCCCTCTGCAACAGGGCAATCGGACGAGAATTCTGGACACGACCGGTCGGGAATGTACGAACAATTCCCCCGAATTCAGGGCAAGTCGGGCCCCACAAAAGGAATGAAACACGCAAAAGTCATGCACACTTTGGCTACTTCATATAGGGCGTGCGGCGCGATCAAATATGCGCCCGGCATGAAATCACTACGGTGATCGGCCCGGGTTCCCCAACTGTACCGTGCTCAATCATAGAGAATTGCCCCCTCCGCTTCTCTCGCGGAGGGGGCAATTCGATGAACGCTCGGTAATCATTGTTACCGACGGTTACTACCGGCCGGTACTGACCGCGGGTCAGCCGCCCGCGACGGCCGGGATGATCGACACGCCCGCACCGTCGGGCGTGGCCGTCTCCAGCCCCTGCTCGAACCGGACATCGTCGTCATTCACGTACACATTCACGAACCGCCGCAGCTTGCCCTGATCGTCCAGAACCCGGGCGGCGATCCCGTTGTGGTTCTTCTCCAGGTCGGCGATGACCTCGGCGAGGGTCGCTCCTTCGGCCTGAACCTCGGCCTGACCACCGGTGTAGGTACGAAGGATGGTAGGAATGCGTACGTTGACGGACATGATGTGAAACCTCCGGGAAGTGCAGCGAACCTGAGGGGCGCGGGGAACTGCGCGACCAGCCCTCACAGGCCCGCAGCCGAACAACTAGCGGTAACGAGCCTTACGCAAGACCAGCCGCACGGAACGAATCAAGGTTGGGCCGAATCGTCGCGGTGAGCCCGGTCCCGGCCACCGCGTCCAGCGTCTTCAGACCATCCCCCGTGTTGAGGACGACCGTCGTCAGCGAGGGGTCGAGCACCCCGTTCTCGATCAGCTTCCGGGTGACTCCGACCGTCACCCCGCCCGCGGTCTCCGCGAAGATCCCCTCGGTCCGCGCGAGAAGCTTGATCGCCTCGACGACCTGCTCGTCGTTCACGTCCTCCACGGCCCCACCCGTACGCCGGGCGATGTCGAGGACGTACGGCCCGTCCGCCGGGTTGCCGATCGCGAGCGACTTCGCGATGGTGTTCGGCTTCTGGGGCCGCACCACGTCGTGCCCGGCCTTGAAGGCCACCGACACCGGCGAGCACCCCTCCGCCTGCGCGCCGAAGATCTTGTACGGCTTGTCCTCGACGAGCCCGAGCTTGATCAGCTCCTGCAGACCCTTGTCGATCTTCGTGAGCTGCGACCCGGAGGCGATCGGCACGACCAGCTGGTCCGGCAGCTTCCAGCCGAGCTGCTCGCAGATCTCGTACGCGAGCGTCTTCGACCCTTCCGCGTAGTACGGCCGCAGGTTGACGTTGACGAAGCCCCAGCCCTCGCCGGCCGGGTCGCCGATCAGCTCGGAGCAGAAGCGGTTCACGTCGTCGTAGTTGCCCTCGATGCCGACGAGCTCGCCGCCGTAGATCGCGGCCATGACGACCTTGCCCTGCTCCAGGTCGTGCGGGATGAACACACAGGACCGGAAACCGGCGCGCGCGGCGGCGGCGCCCACGGCACCGGCGAGGTTGCCGGTGGAGGAGCAGGAGAGGGTGGTGAAGCCGAAGGCGCGGGCCGCCTCCAGGGCCTGGGCGACTACGCGGTCCTTGAAGGAGTGCGTCGGGTTGCCGGAGTCGTCCTTGATGTAGAGCCCGCCGGTCACGCCCAGCTCACGCGCCAGGTTGTCGGCCTTGACGAGCTGGGTCCAGCCGGGGTTGATGTTCGGCTTGTCGGCGACATCGGCCGGGACGGGCAGCAGGGGCGCGTAACGCCAGATGTTGGCGGGCCCGGACTCGATCTTCTTCCGCAGCTCCTCCGCCTCGTAGGCGGAGTAGTCGTACGCGATCTCCAGCGGCCCGAAACACTCCTCGCAGGCGAAGACCGGTCCCAGCGGAACGCGGTGACCGCACTCGCGACAGCTGAGGGCGGCGGCGGGGCCGAGGTCGACGGTCTTCGTGGATTCGGTTACAACAGTCTGCGCAGCCATGTGAGGCGAGGCCCTTTCTCCTCATCTTCCTCACGACGCATCTCGCCGTGAGACGGATTTGGCACCTTCCCTAGCCGGGAGCCTCGCGGGGTGATCGACAGTGATCGTCACGAGACCGGCTGGAGGGTTGCCGGGGCTTCATCGGGCCGTATCCCTCTGCCCCTCTGGATGAGCGGTATTTGGTTGTATACGCACACGAACACCGACATGCGATGGTCACCAGCGTTGTCCAAGACTGTAACCGAAGGCCAGGACAGTTGAGAGAGCCGTCCGAACCGCGAGATGAACGCAGAGGAGCCGCGCACTGTGCTGAAAGAAGTCGAGCGCTGGCTGAGCACCCGCTCCTGGTCCATGGCCGACCGCCCGCTCCACAAGATCATGGCCGCGAAACGGGCCTCGGGACAGACGATCAGCGTCGTCCTGCCCGCGCTGAACGAGGAGGCGACGGTCGGCGACATCGTCGCGATCATCCGCCATGACCTCATGCTGCAGGTCCCGCTCGTCGACGAGATCGTGGTCGTCGACTCCGGCTCGACCGACCGTACGTCCCAGGTGGCCGCGGCGGCCGGGGCGACGGTGGTCCACCGCGACGAGATCCTGCCCCGTATGCCCACCGCCCCCGGCAAGGGCGAGGTCCTGTGGCGCTCCCTCCTCGTCACGAGCGGCGACATCGTCTGCTTCATAGACGCGGACCTCAAGGAGTTCTCCTCCGACTTCGTCTCCGGGATCGTCGGCCCGCTGCTCACCGATCCCGGCGTCGACCTCGTCAAGGCGATGTACGACCGCCCCCTCACGGTGTCCGACGGGCGCGCCTCCGGCACGACGGCCGCCGGCCAGGGCGGCCGTGTGACCGAACTCATGGCCCGCCCCCTCCTCAACATGCACTGGCCCCAGCTGGCCGGCTTCGTCCAGCCCCTCGGCGGCGAGTACGCGGCCCGCCGATCCCTGCTGGAACAGCTCCCCTTCCCGGTGGGCTACGGCGTGGAGCTGGGCATGCTGATCGACGCGCTCCACCTGGTCGGCCTCGACGCGCTCGCGCAGGTCGACGTGGGCGTCCGCAAGCACCGCCACCAGGACGGCGCGGCGCTCGGCCGCATGTCCGCGGCGATCTATCGAACGGCTCAGCTCCGGCTGGCCCGGGGCCACCTGGTCCGGCCCGTCCTGACCCAGTTCGAGCGGGGTGCGGAGGGCTTCGAGCCGCGGACGTACTCGGTGGACCTGGAGGAGAGGCCGCCGATGATCGAGATCACGGAGTACGCGCGGCGGAGGGCCGCTTGAGCGAGGGGTCGAGCGGTCGAGTGGCGGGCCGTGCTTTTCAGGCCCGCAGGGCCTGGTCTTCAGGGGCGCGGGGAACTGCGCGACAAGCCCCCACCGGACCCGCACTCGCCGTCCCACAGGCACCCCCCACCCCCCGGGGCGCTCCTGTATACGGCCGAACCGTACGTTTGACCGGTTCCACCGCTGGCTAGGTTGAGCCGTATGGCATCAACGCACGGCGCGGAAGTCCTGGTCGCGTCCAACCGCGGCCCGGTCTCCTTCTCGCTCGACGAAACCGGCGCACTCACCGCCAAGCGCGGCGGAGGCGGGCTCGTCTCGGGCCTGTCGGCCATCGGACCGGACGTCGGCGCGGTGTGGGTCTGCTCGGCGCTGGGCGACGGCGACCGCGAGGCGGTACGGCGCTCCTCCGGCGCCCACCTCTCCGTGGACGCGACCGGAGGGCAGCGCGTCCGCATGCTCGACATCCCCGCCGACGTGCACCACGACGCCTACAACGGCGTGGCCAACTCCACGCTGTGGTTCGTGCACCACATGCTCTACCAGACCCCGCTGGAGCCGTCCTTCGACGCGGAGTTCCGGCGCCAGTGGGCCTCGTACGAGACGTACAACCACGCCTTCGCCGAGGCGCTCGCGCAGGAGGCGGCGGACGGCGCGGCCGTGCTCGTGCAGGACTACCACCTGACCCTGGTCCCCCGCATGCTGCGCGAACTCCGCCCCGACCTGCGCATCGGCCACTTCTCACACACCCCGTGGGCGCCGGTGGAGTACTTCCGGCTGCTCCCCGACGACATCGCCGCGAAGGTGCTCGGCGGCATCCTCGGCGCCGACCGGGCCGCGTTCCTCACACAGCGCTGGGCGGACGCGTTCACCGAGTGCTGTCACGCCGTGCTGGGCCCCGGCATCTCCTCCGGCACCCGGATCGGCGTGCACGGCCTGGGCGCCGACGCGGACTTCCTGCGGGCCCGCGCCCACGAGGCGGACGTCGACGCACGCATGGCCGCGCTGCGGGAGCAGATCGGTACGGCCCCCGACGGCACCCCGCGCCGCACGATCGTCCGCGTCGACCGCACGGAGCTGTCCAAGAACATCGTGCGGGGCCTGCACGCCTACCGGCAGCTCCTCGACGACCAGCCGTCCTGGCGCGAGCGCGTCGTCCACGTCGCCCTCGCGTACCCGTCGCGGCAGGACCTCGCGGTGTACCGGGACTACATGACCGAGGTCCAGCGGGTCGCGGACGACATCAACGAGCGGTACGGCACGCCGGACTGGACCCCGGTCATCCTCCATCTGAAGGACGACTTCGCGCGGTCGCTGGCGGCGTACCGGCTGGCGGACGTGGCGCTGGTGAACCCCATCCGGGACGGTATGAACCTGGTCGCCAAGGAGGTGCCGGTGGTCTCCGACGAGGGGTGTGCGCTGGTGCTGTCGCGGGAGGCCGGGGCGTACGAGGAGCTGGGGGACGACGCGGTGGGGGTGAACCCCTATGACGTGGTCGGTACGGCGGAGGCGTTGCACGAGGCGTTGTGCCTGCCGGCGGCTGAGCGGGGTGAGCGTACGAAACGGCTCGCCGCCGCGGCTACGGCGTTGCCGCCGACGCGGTGGTTCCTGGATCAGTTGCGGGCGTTGGAGGAGTGAGGGGCGCCTAACAGCTCGGGGGTTCCTGTGCATCGGGCGAGTGCGGGTGGTGTGTGGTTGCCCGCGCAGTTCCCCGCGCCCCTGAAAAGAACCGCGCGCACCCCCTCGTTATACGTGCTCGGCGATTGCTGCCAGCAAGCGCACCACTCCCTCCGGGCCCTCCACCACCACGTCCGCCCGCTCCGACAGTTCCGTGACCTCCGCGCTGCCGCTGCAGACCAGCAGACCGGGGGTGCCTTCGGTGCGTAGCTTTTCGATGGTGGCGAAGGCGGGGAGGTCGCCCAGGTCGTCGCCGGCGTAGAGGACGGACTCGGCGGCGGTCTCCGTCAGGTACTCGCGCAGGGCCACGCCCTTGTCCATGCCCGGGGGGCGGAGTTCGAGGACGAGGCGGCCGGGTTCGACGATGAGGCCGTGGCGGGTGGCCAGGTCGGTCAGGGGCGAGCAGAGGGCTTCGAAGGCGGCCTGGGGGTCGGTGGCGCGGCGGGTGTGGACGGCCAGCGCGCGGCCCTTCTCCTCGATCCAGGTGCCCTGCCGGGCGCCGACGCCGTCGAGGAAGGCGGGCAGTTCGGCGCGGACGGCGGCGACGCCGGGGTGCGGGGCGGGGGCGGTGACGGTGCCGGTGGCGGCGTCCCAGCGTTCGGCGCCGTAGTGGCCGAGGACGACGAGGTGTTCCAGGCCTGGGACACCGGCGAAGCCGCCGTGGCGTACGGCGACAGCGGCGGGGCGGCCGGTCACCACGGCGACGGAGGAGACCTTGGGGGCGAGTGCGGCCAGCGCGGCGACCGCGTCGGGGTGGGCGCGGGCCTGTTCGGGGTCGGGGACGATGGGGGCGAGGGTGCCGTCGAAGTCGAGCGCGATCACCGTACGGCCGGGGTCGGCGAGGATCGCGTCCAGCGCGTCCCGCCCGGCCGGGGTCACGGGTGTCGGCAAGGTGGCCTTGGGGTTCTCTGCGTCCTTGTGGCTGCCCATGTCTCCGACCCTATCCGTCATCGCTCGGCCCGGCGGGCCTCTCGCACTCTCCGCAGCCGGTTCACGGTGACCGGGTCGTGGGCGAGGGCGCGTGGGTCGTCGAGCAGGGCGTTGAGCAGCTGGTAGTACCGCACGGGGGCGAGGCCGAGCCGCTCCCGTATGGCCCGCTCCTTGGCGCCGGGGCGGGGCCAGCCCTGGCGCTCCAGGGCGAGGATGGCCTGTTCACGGGGGTCGAGCTCGTCCATGGGACGACCGTAGCGGAGGGGTGTGACATCGCGCCGGGGGGTTCGCGGGGGTGCGGTGCGTCGGCGGGTGCGGGTGGTTCGTGGTTGCTCGCGCAGTTCCCCGCGCCCCTGAAAGACGGCCCTGCGGGCCGATGAAAAGCGGGGCGCAGCCCCTGCTTTTCAGGGGCGCGGGGAACTGCGCGACCAGCCCCCACTCACCCGCACCCGCCGACGCACCCGCACCCCCGAGCTATGAGGCGCCCCGCCGCGCCCTAGTCCTCCCTGTCCGCGACGGTCGCCGTCTGCTGCAGTTGCTCCAACACGACCCCCGGCTTCGCGTCCGGCCGCACCGCCCGCCCGATCTGCTCCTTGACCGCCGCGCTGACATCCGCCCAGGAGGTCTTGCCCACGGGGTACAGCTCCGCGCTGGGAAGCGCGTCCAGGAACGGCCCGAGATCCGCGTCGTCCTCGGACGCGGCCATCGCCTCCGACGCCGACGCGGTCACCGGCAGCAGGTCGTACTCACGGGAGAACGCGAGCACGTTCTCGTCGCTGTAAACGAAGTCGAGGAAGTCCCCGATCTCCTCGCCGTGCCCGTTCTGCTTGAACGCCATCATCCAGTCGGTGACCCCCATCGTGGGATGGTCCCGGTCGTCCCGCCCGGGCATGACGGCCGTCCCGTATGCGACACCCCGCTCGGCGGCCATCCGCATCAGGCTGGGGTGCCCGTTGAGCATCCCGACCTCACCGCGTGCGAACGCGGCGAACGCGTCGGCGCGGTTGAGCTCGGCGGGGGCGGTGGGCCCGGTGAGGCCCTTGTCGACGAGTTCGTCCTTGAGCCAGGTGAAGGTCCGCACGTTCTCCTCGGAGTCGATCCGGTAGGTGCCGACGTTGTCGGTGTAGCCGGCGCCGCCGCTGAGCAGCCACTGCATCGTCTCGGCCTGGGCCTCCTCGGGCCCGAGCGGCAGCGCGTACGGGGTCTCGACACCGGCCTCGCCGAGGGCCTCGGCGTCCGCCGCCAGCTCGCTCCAGCTGCGCGGGGCGCTGTCGATGCCCGCCTCGGCGAAGAGCTTCTTGTTGTAGAAGAGGACGCGGGTGGACGCGGCGAACGGCATCCCGTACGCGACCCTGCGCACCTTGCCCGCGTCGGCGAGCTGGGGCAGGAAGCCCGCCTGGACGGGGATGGAGAGCAGGTCGTCGACCTCGTAGAGCTTGCCGGTCGAGGCGTAGTCGGCATACGTGCCCACCTGCGCCATGTCGGGCGCCTCACCGGCGGCGACCAGCTCCCTGACCTTGCGGTCGACGTCGTTCCACGAGTAGACGCTGACGTCGACCGTGACGCCGGGGTTCTTCTTCTCGTACGCCTTCACGAGCTTGTCCCAGTACTTCTGGGAGCCGTTCGACTCGGAGTCGCCGTAGTCGGCGGCGACCAGCTTCAGGGTGACCCCCGGCCCGTCGGACGCCGAGCCTCCGCAGCCCGCAAGCGTCGCCATCAGCCCCAGCGCGGCCAGTGCCGCCGTCCCGCTGTTCCTGACGCCGGTCTTCGTCCGCCGCTGCCCGTGTCGCACTCGTACTGCCCCAACCTGTCGCCCGGCCCCGCACGCAACAGCCTGGATCACAGGCTCAGCGTCCAAGCCCGTCAATCTCTTAACTTCTCGAACTTCTCCATAAGGTCTACACCACGTAAGTGGACTAGACCTCTCGCGGGTCGACGGGTCACACTGTCACCCGTGAGACATGTCATCGCCCTCGATGTGGGCGGCACCGGGATGAAGGCCGCGCTGGTCGGGGCCGACGGCGAGCTGTTGCATCAAGCACGCCTGGCCACCGGGCGCGAGCGCGGGCCGGACGCCGTCGTCGCGTCGATCCTCGACTTCGCCGCCGAGCTGCGCGCCCTCGGCGAGCGGCGCTTCGGCGAGCCCGCGGCCGCCGCCGGTGTCGCCGTGCCCGGCATCGTCGACTCCGACCGGGGCATCGCCGTCTACGCCGCCAACCTCGGCTGGCGCGACGTCCCGCTGCGCGCGCTGCTCGCGGAGCGCCTCGGCGTCCCGGTCGCCCTCGGCCACGACGTGCGCACCGGCGGGCTCGCCGAGGGGCGCGTGGGCGCGGGCCGGGGCGCGGACCGCTTCCTCTTCGTCGCGCTCGGCACCGGGATCGCCGGCGCGATCGGCGTCGAGGGCCGGGTGGAGGCGGGCGCCCACGGCTTCGCGGGCGAGATCGGCCACATCGTCGTACGGCCCGGGGGCACCCCCTGTCCCTGCGGCCAGCACGGCTGTCTGGAACGGTTCGCCTCCGCGGCGGCCGTCAGCCAGGCCTGGGCGGAGGCCACCGGCGATCCCGGGGCCGACGCGGCGGACTGCGCCAAGGCCGTCGAGTCGGGTGACCCCCGCGCGAAGGCCGTCTGGCAGCACGCCGTCGACGCGCTCGCCGACGGCCTCGTCACCGCCCTCACCCTGCTGGATCCCCGCACCCTCGTCATCGGTGGCGGCCTGGCCGAGGCCGGTGAAACCCTGTTCACCCCCCTGCGGGCCGCCATCCGCCACCGCGTCACCTTCCAGAAGGTGCCGGCCATCGTCCCCGCCACCCTCGGCGACACCGCCGGCTCCCTGGGCGCCGGCCTCATGGCCTGGGACCTCATCACCCCCCACCCTTCGGAGGTACGCACCTGATGCCACCCCAACAGCAACTTCCCGACTCCGGTACGAGCAGCGCGCCTTCAGGGGCGCGGGACAGTGCCGACATGCGGCTCCGCCGCGGGGCGCGACAAGCCCCCACCAACCCGCAGCCGCCGCGCAAGGGCCCCTACGTCCTCGAAGGCGCCAACGTCGTCCTCCCCACCGGCACAGTCAAAGACGGCCGAGTGACCATCGACGGCACCAAAATCACCGCGAGCGCCCCAGGGAACGCCCACACCATCGCCGTGGACAACCACTGGGTGGTCCCCGGCTTCGTCGACCTCCACAACCACGGCGGCGGCGGAGCCTCCTTCACCTCCGGCACGGTGGACGACGTACTGCGCGGCATCCACACCCACCGCCTCCACGGCACCACCACCCTCGTCGCCTCCACCGTCACCGGCGACATGGACGGCCTCGCCCACCGCGCCGGCCTCCTCTCCGAACTCGCCGAGCAGGGCGACCTCGCCGGCATCCACTTCGAGGGCCCGTTCATCTCCCCCTGCCGCAAGGGCGCGCACTCCGAGGAACTCCTCCGCGACCCCGACCCCGCGGAGGTCCGCAAGCTGATCGACGCGGCCCGCGGCCGGGCGGCCATGGTCACGCTGGCCACCGAACTCCCCGGCGGCCTCGACTCCGTACGCCTCCTCACCGAACACGGCGTCATCGCCGCGATCGGCCACACGGACGCGACGTACGAGCAGACGGTTCAGGCCATCGACGCGGGCGCGACCGTGGCGACCCACCTCTTCAACGCGATGCCCCAGCTCGGCCACCGCGAGCCCGGCCCGATCGCCGCGCTCCTGGAGGACGAGCGGATCACGGTCGAGCTGATCAACGACGGCACCCACCTCCACCCGGCCTCCCTCCAGCTGGCGTTCCGTCACGCGGGCGCCGACCGGGTCGCGTTCATCACGGACGCCATGGACGCGGCCGGCTTCGGCGACGGCCGGTACATGCTCGGCCCGCTGGAGGTGGAGGTCTCCGACGGTGTGGCCCGCCTCGTGGAGGGAGGCTCGATCGCGGGCTCGACCCTCACCCAGGACCGCGCCTTCAAACGCGCGGTCACCCTCGACGGCCTCTCGGTCGAGGACACGGTCGCCGCCCTCTGCGCCAACCCCGCGAAACTCCTCGGCCTCTACGACCGCGTGGGCTCCCTGGAACCGGGCAAGGACGCCGATCTCGTACTCCTCGACGCGGACTTCGAGCTCAAGGGAGTGCTGCGCAAGGGCGAGTGGGTGGTGGACCCGTTCGGCGGCTGACCCTCGGCCGATCGATCCCCAACTGACGCCTTCCGCCCGTTTGTTGACATGCGGTGCGGTGTGCGGTGGTTGGCCCGGGAGGACTGGGCCGACCGCCGCTCATTTGGCATGATCGAGCCTCCGCAACAGCTTCCGGCGCTCGCACTCTGGTCGAGGAAGACCGAACGCGCGCTGTCGAGTCCCAAGGGGGTAGGACCAGGTGATCCTCACGGTCACGCTGAACACCGCTCTCGACATCACCTACCGCGTACGGGACCTCAGGCCCCACGCCACCCACCGGGTGACCGACGTGACCGAACGCCCCGGCGGCAAGGGCCTGAACGTGGCCCGTGTCCTCGCGGCGCTCGGCCACGAGGTGACGGTCACCGGTTTCGTCGGCGGCGCGACCGGCCGGGCCCTGCGGGACCGGCTCACGCACACACCGGGTGTGGTGGACGCGCTGGTCCCGGTGGAGGGCGCCACGCGCCGGACGATCGCCGTGGCCGACGCGAGCGGTGACACGACTCAGCTCAACGAGCCCGGCCCGCTCATCGCCCCCGCCGAGTGGTCCGCCTTCCAGGAGGCGTACGTCGATCTGCTGCGCTCCGCCTCGGCGGTGGCCCTGTGCGGCAGCCTGCCGCCGGGGGTGCCGGTGGGCGCATACGCGGGACTGGTCCGTACGGCCCGCACCCTGTCCGTGCCGGTCCTGCTGGACACCAGCGGCGAGCCGCTCCGGCGCGGTGTGGCGGCACGCCCGGACCTGGTGAAGCCGAACGCCGACGAGCTGGCGGAACTGACCGGCTCCCACGAGCCGTCCCGGGCCACCCGGGACGCCCGCCGCCGTGGCGCCCAGGCGGTCGTCGCCTCCCTCGGCCCCGACGGACTCCTCGCCCACACCCCCGAGGGACAGTGGCGCGCCGTCCCACCCCGCCGCTTCCGCGGCAACCCGACCGGCGCGGGCGACTCGGCGGTCGCGGGCCTGCTGTCGGGCCTGGTCGACCGCCTCCCCTGGCCGGACCGCCTGGCCCGCGCCGTGGCCCTGTCAGCGGCGACCGTACTGGCGCCGGCGGCAGGCGAGTTCGACCGTCAGACTTACGAGGAACTGGTGGGGCAGGTGGCGGTGACGGGGGAGGTCACGGCGGCGTGAGCGGGCTCAGCCCTTGAGGGCGGGGCCTCACTTCCAGCCCTTCTCCAGGTACAGCTGGTCGAAGTTGACGTCGCAGTTATTGCCCTGTTCGCAGGAGATCTTGATCTCGTTAGTGCCCTTGTTGAGCTGGATGGACGCGTAGGTGTTCGTCCAGCCCTTCTCGTAGTCGCCCTCGGGGCCCTTCGCGAAGTTGGCCAGGTTGAGCGCGCGGCCCTGGGCCGTGCCGTTGACCGTGAGGGTGGCGTTGGCGTCCTTGCCCGGAACGCCGTAGAGGACGTAGAGCGTGTACTTACCGCTCGCCGGGACGTCCTCCATCTTCCAGGTGATGGACGAGCCGACCGAGTTGAAGTTACTGACGTAGAACCCGCCCTCCGACTCCGCGCCGGGGACGTCCGAGGCGATGGCCGCGGTGCCGCCGAGGAGGAGGGTCTTGGCCTCCGCCTTGGGGAGTTCGGTGGGCTCGGCGTCCTTCGACTTGCTGGCCGACGGGCTGGGGTCGGTGCTCTCCTGGGTGGTCGGCGTGGTGGACGCCCCGGTGTCGTTGCCCGCGTTGTTGTCGCCGTCGTCACCGCCGAGCATGGCCACGCCGATGCCGATCACCACGGCGGCGACCACGGCGATCGCGCCGATGAGGAGGCCCTTGGTGTTGGGGCCACGGCCACGGCCGCCGCCCCCGTTGCCGTGCCCCTGCTGACGGGTCGGCTGAGGGCCGCCGGGGATGTTCTCGGGCGCCTGGTAGTGCGCGTTCGGCTGGCCGTAGCCGCCCTGCTGCTGGCCGTACTGCTGCTGCGGGACCTGCCCGTACTGCGCGGTGGGCGCCTGCGGAGCCTGCTGGGTCTGCTGCCCGTACTGGCGTTCGCCGACCGGTCGCACCCGGTTGACCGCGTTGGGGTAGCCGTAGCTCCCGGTGGGCGGCTGGGCTCCTCGGGCCTGCCCGTCGGCGTAGAGGTAGCCGAACGGGTCGTCGTCCTCGGGCGTGCTCGCGCCGTTGTTGCCGGGCGTCATCCCTAGGTCTCCTCAGCGGTGCGGTACATGCGCGTACAGGTGGCGGGTTGTTGCGTCGGGGTGTAGGAGAGCGAGCCTACCCGCTCGCGATGGCCCAAACGGGTGACTCGGACCTCATCGCCGGACCGACCCCCCGCCCACCAGCTGTTCTTCCCCGGCGGCCCGCCTCTGACCTGGGCTTCTCTCCGGATGTCACGGCTGTCACTCCGGCCGCTACCCGGCCCGCCGGTGCTGTCTGGGACGAGATCGTTTCTCGACGTACATCCGCTCGTCAGCTGATTTCAACACCTCGTCCGCCGTCATTCCGCAGTGCGCCCATCCGATGCCGAAACTGGCGCCGACGCGCATCGTGCGCCCGTCCACCCGGATCGGCTGGATGATCTCGTTGCGGAGGCGAACGGCGAGGTCCTGGGCGTCCGCGCGGCCGAGGCCGTCGGCGAGGACGACGAACTCGTCACCGCCGAGCCGGGCCACGGTGTCACCGTCGCGCACGCCCCGGCTGAGCCGCCGGGCCACCTCGATGAGGACGGCGTCGCCCGCGTTGTGCCCGAACCGGTCGTTGATCGACTTGAACCCGTCGAGGTCGCAGAAGAGCACCGCGAGCCCCTTCGTACCGTCGTCCCGCTCGTCCTCGGGCGCGACGGCGTGCACATGGTGGTCGAAGGCGTCGTACGGCCCTTTGGCCGCGTGGAAGTCGAAGGTGTGCCCGCCGGCCTCGTAGGCGTCGAACGACGGGTGCGGCAGCCTCGCCGGCTGCTCACCCGCGCCGTACTCCCCGAAGTCGCCGTGCTCGCCGCCGAACTCGCCCTGCTCCCCGAACTGCCCGAACTGTGCGAAGGCCGCGTTCATCGAGTCGGCCGAGTCGGCCGCCGCGCCCGCCGGGAGCGACTGGGGGCGCTGGCAGATACGGGCGGACAGGCGCGAGCGCAGCTCGGCGGAGTTCGGCAGGCCCGTGAGGGCGTCGTGCGAGGCGCGGTGCGCGAGCTGCAGCTCACGCCGCTTGCGCTCCTCGATGTCCTCGACGTGGGTCAGCAGGAAGCGGGGCCCGTCGGCGGCGTCCGCGACCACGCTGTTGCGCAGCGAGACCCACACGTACGTCCCGTCACGTCGCCCGAGCCGCAGCTCCGCGCGCCCGCCCTCGGCGGAGGTCCGCAGGAGTGTGCCGATGTCCTCGGGATGGACGAGGTCGGAGAACGCGTACCGCCGCATGGCGGAGGCGGGCCGCCCGAGGAGCCGGCACAGGGCGTCGTTGGTCCGCAGGATCCGGCCGTGCTGGTCGCCGCCCATCTCCGCGATGGCCATACCGCTCGGGGCGTACTCGAAGGCCTGCCGGAAGGATTCCTCGCTGGCGCGCAGCGCCTGCTGCTCCCTTTCGAGCCTGACCAGTGCACGCTGCATGTTTGCTCGTAGACGCGCGTTGCTGATCGCGATGGCGGCCTGGAAGGCGTACATCTGGAGCGCTTCCCGCCCCCATGCGCCCGGTCGCCGACCGTTTCGCGGCCGGTCCACGGAGATGACACCGAGCAGCTCACCGCAGGAGGCACCCTGTGCCCCCGGGGTGTACATGGGCGCGAAGAGCCGGTCGGAGGGGTGCCACTCGTCCTCGAAGCGGGGCGCGGGCCCGTCGGTGTACCACTGGGGCACATCGTCCTCGTCGAGCACCCAGCCCTCGGTGTGCGGTATGAACCGCAGGTCGCCCCAGGACTCGCCCATGCTCAGCCGGCGGTCCCAGGAGGCGCGGGAGCCGACGCGGCCGGTGATCAGGGCCTCGGCGGCGGAGTTCCCGGAGAGGGCGGCGACGACCAGGTCGCCGTCGGGGCGCACGAGGTTCACGCAGGCCAGTTCGTAGCCCAGACCGTTGACCACACCGTCGGCGACGGTCTGCAGCGTGTCGGCCAGGCTGCGCGCGGTGTTCATGTCCGCCATCACCTGGTGCAGCTGCCGCAGCGTCGTCAGACGGACGTAAGGCTCCGACTCGGTTTCCATTCGCCCTCCCCCCGAGATCTCGTGGCAGCTCCAGGCTCCAGGTAACCTGCTTAACTCGCGGGCTTACTACCGCTTACAGTTCCCGCTTACAGCTTGCAGCGTCCCCGCCACTGAATCACAGCGCGAAGCCCACTCGGTACACAGGGTCAACAAAATATGGCTCCTGTGACTCAAGTCACAACAGAAGATGAGCAATTGAGTGGAGTTTATGCGTTTCTCTCGTGCGCTTCCTGAACAGAATTCAGAACTCTGTGTAGGCACTGTGCGCGGGGCGGAACGGCGTGGTCGGGGGCGTGCGCGGGCGTGGCGCGGGATGCGCGGGCGGGCGCGGGATGGCGGAGCGTGCGGGGACATGCCGGCCGTCCTAGGTCGGAGGTCCGGGTAGCGGGTCGGGCGCCCGCCCGATGTGGGGGACGGCCCGCGCGAAATAGCGTGCGGGCGTGCCGAAGACTCCAGCCTCAGCTCCGCCGGTGCCATCGCCCGCGGGACCCGCACCGCGCTCACCCCAGGCGGCGGCCCCACCTGCGGCCGTGGCCCTGGCGTCGGCCGCAGTCGCCCTCACGGTGACGCCCGCCCTCGTTCCTCCCGCAAATTCGGCGATCGCCGCCGAGGGCACCCCGGTCACCCCCGGTTCCGCCCCCGGCGGGCATGCTGAGGGGGTGAGTGAAGACGAGTTCCGTGCCGCGATGTCCCGGCTGGCGGCCGGTGTGGTCCTGGTGACCGCGCACGAGCCGGCACTGGATCCGGAGGGACCACCCGGCGATGACGTCGGCATGACCGCCACCTCGTTCATGTCCGTGTCCCTCGACCCGCCCCTCGTCCTGGTCAGCCTCCGCGAGGGCTCCCGCATGGACGACCTCCTCGCCGAGCAGCCCCTCTGGGCCGTCTCCCTCCTCGCCGACCACCAACGCACCACCGCCGGCCGCTTCGCCATGAAGGGCCGGGTGAGCGACCGCCTCCTCTTCGACTCCCTCCCCCACACCCACGGCCCGGTCTCCGGCGCCCCCCTGATCGACGGCGCCCTGGCCACCCTCGAATGCCGCACCGAACAACGGGTGACCGCCGGCGACCACACCCTGGTGATCGGCCGAGTCCTCACCGCGACGGTGCCGGGTTCGGACAGCGGCCCGCTGACGTACTTCCGGGGCCGGTACCGGCAGTTGGGCTGAGGGGCGGGGCGCCTCCGTAGAGGGGGCCGCCTCCGTAGACGGGGCCGCGCCCGCCCTCAGGGGCGCGGGGAAGTGCGCGACAAGCCCCCACGCTGCGACAGCTCCCCACCCGCCCAAGCCACCCTCTCCCCACCGGCGGGGGCGAGCCCCCTCGAGGTCACCCTCCGAGCACCGTCACATCCAACGCCCCCAACAACTCCGCCTCGGTCACCGCATCGATCGCCGCGATCCGCCCCTCCACCACCGTGAACGCCAACACCCGCTCGACCTTCCCGTCCCGCACCACGACAACCCCCGCCGCCCCGTTCACCAGCGCCGCCCGAACAGCCGCGCCCCCGCCGGGCCGCCCGTACATCCTGGCCTGCGAGGCCACCGCCACCGCCCCCCGGATCACCCCGGCGGCCGACCGAGCCACCACATCCGGCGCGAGCACGGCCACCAGCCCCTCGAAATCCCCCTCGCGCGCCGCCCCGAGAAACGCGTCGACAACCTCCCGCTGCCGCTACATCCGCGTCCGGCACCGGCGCCCCGCCCCGCACCCGCCGCCGCGCACGACTCGCGAGCTGCCGCGCCGCGGCGGGCGTACGGCCGACGATGGGCCCGATGTCGTCGAAGGGAACGCCGAAGAGGTCGTGCAGCACGAAGGCGAGCCGTTCGGCGGGCCCCAGGTTCTCCAGCACGACGAGCAGTGCCAGCCCGACGGAGTCGGCGAGCAGCGCCTCCTGCTCGGGATCGACCCCACTCACGGGACTGAGGACGGGCTCGGGCATCCGCAGCGCCTCACCCTCATACCCCGCGTACTCCTCCTCGGCCCGCGACCGCCGCGTACGCAACATGTCGAGGCACACCCGGCCGACCACGGTGGTGAGCCAACCGCCCAGATTCTGCACCTCGTCCGCGTCCACCCGGTTCAGCTTCAGCCATGCCTCCTGCACCGCGTCGTCCGCCTCCGCGAGCGACCCGAGCATGCGGTAGGCGACGGCCCGCAGCTGAGGCCGGTACGACTCGAACCGCCGGGCAAGAAACTCATGGTCCTCACGCACTCCGCCGTCACTCATCGCATGGCTCCCCGTAGTCGTGATGCGCCGTCACTCGCTATGACGCAGAACGACCCACAGATGTGACACCCGATGAGACAGGAGGTGGGACAGGCATGTGGGACAGCCCACGAGACAAACATGTGGGACAGGCATGTGGGACAGCCCATGAGACAGACATGTGGGGCAGGCCCATGAGACAGAACGAGGGACTCAGCCCCAGTCCCGCCCCGACCGCCCCCGCTTGGTGTCGGACCGCTGCTTCTTCTCCCGCAACCGCCGCTCGTTGATCCCCCTCGGGATACGGGTCGCCCGCCGCGGCTTGGGCGGCGGCGCGGTCGCCTCCGCGAGCAGCGCGGCGAGCCGTACGGCCGCGGTCTCCCGGTTCCGCCACTGGGAACGGTGCTCGGAGGCCCGCACACTGACGACCCCGTCGACGAGCCGCCCGGCGAGCCGCTCCAGCGCCCGCGCCTTCCACACCTCGGGCAGCGCCTCGGTGTTGGCGAGGTCGAACCGCAGCTCGACCTGCGAGTCACTGGTGTTGACGTGCTGTCCGCCGGGGCCGGAGGACCGGGAGAAACGCCACATGAGCTCGGCCTCCGGGAGGGAGACGGAGCCGCGGATGACGTAAGGACCGGACATGCCCCCATGGTCGCGCGAATGTCCGGTCCGCGTCACGCCCTTTTCACCGCACGCGGCGACACTCGCCACAAGAGCCGCGGGTAAAGAAAGTAAAAACCGCTGGAACCTCTGGCGCCCCTCCCGACGTTCATAGGGGTACAGGTAGCTTCGTCCCCGGCACGAAGCCCGTAAGGCACGTACGTAACGAGGGAAGGACTCCCAACCATGGCTGTAAGCCTGTCCAAGGGTGGCAACGTCTCGCTCACCAAGGAGGCTCCGGGCCTGACCGCCGTCACCGTGGGCCTCGGCTGGGACGTCCGCACCACCACCGGCACGGACTTCGACCTCGACGCCTCCGCGATCGCGGTCAACCCGCAGGG
Source organism: Streptomyces sp. NPDC002787 (assembly GCF_053592095.1). Lineage (NCBI taxonomy): Bacteria > Bacillati > Actinomycetota > Actinomycetes > Kitasatosporales > Streptomycetaceae > Streptomyces > Streptomyces sp. NPDC002787. Next base: position 127,459 of record NZ_JBSFVC010000012.1, read on the forward strand.
CAAGGTCTACTCGGACGGACACTTCGTCTTCTTCAACAACAAGCAGACCCCGGACCAGACGATCGTCCACACCGGCGACAACCGCACGGGCGAGGGCGCGGGCGACGACGAGGCGATCAACGTCAACCTCGCGGGCCTCCCCGCCGACGTCGACAAGATCGTCTTCCCGGTCTCCATCTACGACGCCGAGAACCGCTCGCAGAACTTCGGCCAGGTCCGCAACGCCTACATCCGCATCATCAACCAGGCCGGCGGCGCCGAGATCGCCCGTTACGACCTGTCCGAGGACGCCGCCACCGAGACGGCCATGGTCTTCGGCGAGCTGTACCGCAACGGCGCCGAGTGGAAGTTCCGCGCGGTCGGCCAGGGCTACGCCTCGGGCCTCGTCGGCATCGCCCAGGACTTCGGCGTCAGCGTCTGACGCCCGGGCCCACCGGCCCCGCCCCACTCCACGAAGGCCTCGCCGCGACGACCGCCAGAACCCAGGCACCCACCGTCGCGGCGGGGCCTTCGGCCGTCACGGCCGCCGTTCCCTCCCCGTGAGTTTCCCCTCGCACCCGCCAGTCGGCGGAGTACTGGATGTGCAGCCGGCCGGGTACGTGTCGCCGGGTCCGGGCCCGTGACCAGGGGCCCGGGCTGACTTCGACACAGAAGTGCGCGGCGTTCGGGTACTCGTGCGGGTACGACGGGGCCTGCTCGACGAGGCCGCGCAGCATGGTGCCTTGCTCGCGGAAGGCCGTGGCACTGCCCACGACGAACAGCGTGTGCGCGGCGATGTCGAAGGCGAGGTGGTCGCGGTACGACCGGTACTCCCGCCTCCGGTGGTCGATAGCGGCCTCGTCCGGGAAATCCTGATCCGGAGTGGCCGTCGTGTGGGGCGTGCCCGCGCCGAGTCGTGACCGCACCCGCTTCCATGAGGCCGTCGGGAACGCCAGGCTGTGGTGGACCGGGACCAGATCCAGCGAGACGGGTTCGCCCTCACCCACGACACCTTCGGGAACGGCGTTGGCCCGGATCGGCAGATGGACCAGCGAACGGGCGGACCGGGCGGCCAGCGCCCACATCGCGACGAGCTGCTCCGCGCCACCCCGGTCGACATACATCGACAGCCAGTGATGGTCGTCGCGCAACGCCACCCGCACCGGCGACGAAGCCGGCCGCACCACGCGGAACTCGTCGCCCCCGAGCCGCACCCTGTGCACACGCACCCGCTGTTCCACACGCCTCCTCGCATCCCGTACGCCCGGCCGAACCGCCGAACCGCCGAACCGCCGGATGAACTCTAGGCCGGAAGCCGGTGGCGCACCTGATCGATAGCGTGCGGGGCATGCTGCTGCTGGAAACCCTCCGCACGGCCGAGGACGGCACCATCCCCGGCCCCCTCCTCGCCGAACTCACCGCCCTGCACGCCTCCAACCGCGACTTCTACGCACTGAGCGGCGACTTCCCGGACGCGAACGACATCCGCCCCGAACAGGTGAGCGCGGCCCTGGCGGCGGACCTGGCCGACCCACACGTGGAGATCCTGCTCGCACGCGACGGCGGCGGCGGGGACGGCGACGGCAGCGGCGGTAGGGGCAGCGGTGCCCCTGCCCCTACCCCTGCCGCCGGGCGGCTCGTAGGCATCGCCATCACCCTCGCGCGTCATCCCGATCCGGCCGACCCCGACCCCTGGATCGGCCTGCTGCTCGTTGACGCGGCGGCGCAACGGCAGGGCTACGGACGGCAGTTGGCGACACTGGTCGAGGAACGGTTCCGGCGGGCGGGGCGCACCGCCGTACGGCTGGCCGCGCTCGACAACAACCCCGGCGCCCTCGCCTTCTGGACGTCCCTCGGCTACGAGGTCATCGATCACCGCCGGGACCGCCAACTCGGCCGCCCCTGCGCGGTGTTGCGCAAGACACTGCGTACGCCGCGCCGGGCCGCACGGGTCGCCGTACTCGACCCGGACGGCGCCGTCTTCCTCTTCCGGTACGACAACGTCGAGGTGGGCGTCCACTGGGCCATGCCCGGCGGCGGCCTGGAGGCGGACGAGACACCCCGCGAGGGCGCCCTGCGCGAACTGCGCGAGGAGACGGGCTGGACGGACCTGGAGCCGGGCCCCCTGCTGTGCACCTGGGAACACGACTTCACCCACTCCGGCACCCCCGTCCACCAGCACGAGCACATCTACGTGGCCCGGGGCCCCCGCCGCGAACCCACCGGCGACCACCTCAGCGCCGCCCACGCCCAGGACGGCATCCTGACCTGGCGCTGGTGGACCCGCCAGGACCTCACCAGGTCGCCGGAGGCCGTCTGGCCACCCGAACTGTCCCGCCTGCTCACGGAGTTCGAGAGCTCAAGACAGCGGAACGCGACCACCTGACCGCCGACAGCCGTCAGCCGTCAGGCCCTCGGCGGCTTCCCCTCCCCGTACAGCCACTCCTCCCAGATCGAGGTGAAGTCGGCGTCCGGGGCGACCCTGCCCGCGTACTTCTCGACGTACGCCGTGAAGTCGGCCGTGTCCGCGTTGCCGTGACGGTGAGCGGTCGCCCAGCCCCGGAGGAGGCCGGGGAAGGCGTCGTCGCCGACGGCCTGGCGGATCTTGTGCAGGACCATGGCGCCACGGTCGTACACCGGTTGGTCGGAGATACGCGCGGCGCTCGGGGGCTTCGCGGGCGGGAAGCCCCAGAGAGCCTCGTTCGAGGCGGCGTCAGCGGAGGCGCCGTCCGCGAAGGGGTCGCCCTCGTACAGCGCGTCGAAGATCTCCTGGGCGCTGTCTCCACCGTGGTCCTCCTGCCACAGCCACTCGGCGTACGTGGCGAAGCCCTCGTTGAGCCACATGTCCCGCCAGCTCTTCGGACTGACGGAGTTGCCGTACCACTGGTGGGCCAGTTCATGGACGAGCAGCGAGATGTGGGGGGCGCCGGGGAAGACGGGGCGGTTCTGGGTCTCCAGCGCGTAGGCGACGTCCTCCGGCCGGTCGACGATCGCGCCGGTGGAGGAGAAGGGGTACGGGCCGAAGTTCGCCTCCGCCCACTCCATGACCTCCGGAATCCGCCCGAGCACCGCACGGCTGTCCTCGACCTGCGAGGGATCCACGGCGACGTACACCGGGAAAGGCCCACCCCTGCTCGTCCGGATCTCGTACGCGCCGATCGCGATCGTGGCGACATAGCTCGCCATCGGTTCGGCGGTGTGCCAGGAGTAGGTCGTACGGCCGTTCCTGGTGGACTCGCTCCTCAACTCCCCGTTGGAGACGGCTCGCAGGCCCTCGGGGACGGTGACCTCGATGTCGTAGGCGGCCTTGTCGGAGGGATGGTGGTTGCCGGGGAACCAGGTCATCGAGCCCGTCGGCTCACCGAGGGCGAGAACGCCGTCTGCGGTCGGCAGCCAGCCCTCCCGGGAGCCGTCCGGGTCGGTGATCGTCTCCGGGGCGCCCGAGTAGCGCACCGTCGTGCGGAACGTCTCCCCCTTGGCGAGCCCCTCGCCCCCCGGGGTGACGGTCAGCTCCTGCCCCGACCGCTTCCAACGCGCCGCCGAGCCGTCGACGGCGACCGACTCCACGTCCGTCCCCTTCAGATCGAGGTTGAAGGTGTCGAGATCGCGCGCCGCCCGTGCGGTGATGACGGCGGTACCGCGCAGCCGGCCGCCCTCGCCCTCGTTCCTGGTTTCGGAGGGGGGTTCGTATGTGAGGTCGAGGGCGTAGTGCGTGACGTCGTAGCCGCCGTTGCCGAGCCTCGGGAAGTACGGGTCCCGCAGGCCGGCGGAACCTTTGGTGCCGTCGGTCCCGGCGCCGCGCTCGGCGGTGCCGCCGCCCCCGGTGCACGAGGTGAGGGTGAGTGCCAGCGTGACGGTGAGCAGGGCGGCCGGGACCACCGATCCGGATCGGGACACGTCGGCGATCCTATGAGGACATGACACCATCGCCTACGTGCTCGACATCGGCTACGCCCTCTCCAACCGGTTCCCGGACCCGCCACAGGCGGACTACCGCCGCGCGGACGTGTACGCGCTGCGGCACGACCTGTTCTGCGGTGACGTCTACCTCGCCGACACCAAGGCGGACCGGGAGCTGTCCACAGCCTGGGGATGGGTGCCGGTGCTGGACTTCGCGTGGGCGCTGTGCGACATCGTGGAGCTGCTGGACCAGGACCCCGCGGGCTCCCGTGCCTCCCGGCCCCAGCGCGCGGAACTCGACTTCACCGAGTCCACCGACCGCATGCTCTTCGAGCGGCGCTTCGGGTGGGTGGACATCGAGGCCGACTGGATGCCGGCGGAAGAGCCACCGCTGACCTTCTCCCACGCCGAGCTCCGCAGAGAGGCGAGGGACTTCCTGCACGATGTCGTAGCCGACCTGTGCGACCTACACGAAGCCCTGTCCGAAAACCCAGCCATCTGGACCCTCCAGGCCCGCTTCCCCCGAGTCCGTTAATTGGCGAGACAAGACAAAAGACCGGCTCTGCGGGCCTGAAAAGCACGGGGCACAGCCCCTGCTTCTCAGGGGCGCGAGGAACTGCGCGAGCAACCACGACGAACCCACACCTGGGGGTCAAAGGGGCACAGCCCCTGCTTCTCAGGGGCGCGGGGAACTGCGCGAGAACCCCCACCGGACCCGCGGCTGGGGGTCAAAGGGGCACAGCCCCTGGGATGGGACGGGTAGGGGCGGCGGGGGCGAGAAAACACCCCGCCCCCCAAAGGTCACCCCTCCACCCGAATCCCCATCTCCCCCGCCAGCACAGGCGCCAACTCCACCAACTGAGCCGCACTGATCACCGCCCCCGACAGCCGATCCACCCCCCGAGCGATCTCCACCGACGCCGCCTCCCGCAGATCCACATCCACCAAGGTCACCCCACTCAGATCGGCCCCCTTCACCGCACACCCCACAAACCCCACCCGCTCCAACCGCGCACCCCCGAAATCCGGCTCGACCAGCACACAGTCCTCGAAAACGACATCCTTGAGCCGCGCCTCACGCAGATTCAGGTAGTCGATCTTGCCGCCCCGGACAAGGACCCGCTCCAGTACGGCCCCATACAGCTGCACCCCACCGAGCCGCGCATCGACCAGCTCGACATCACGCAAGCTCGCCTCGCCCAGATCCGTACCCACACCCCGTATCCCCGTGAGGACCGAGTCGAGGACCCGCGCCCGCCGCAGTCGCGTCTCGTCCAGCGCGCACCCCGTCAACGCGCAGTCCATGAAACGGGCACCCGAACCGTCCTGCCCGACGAAGTCCTCCTCCCGGAACTCCAGCCCGTCGTAGTCCCCATCGGGCTCCAGCACCCCACCCGCGTACGCCTCCAGCACCGGCAACCGCACCTCCGGCCGCCGCGCCGCCTTCACCACCGACCTCGCCCTCACCATCCCCCCATCGTGCACCCCACCACCGACAATCCCCCTGACCTGCGAAAACACACAAACCGAGCCCTCTCCGACAGCCCCATGTCACATTCCGCCTCCCTCAAGGCGTCGTACTTCCGGACGCGAAGCCCACCGACCCGAGGGAGCCCCAGCCATGCACCGCCCCTCTTCCCGCACGACCACCAGTCCCCGCACGGACACACGCACCCGAACCCGCCCCGCCCCCACCCCCCTCACCGTCATCGGCGGCGGTTTCGCCGGCCTCACCGCGGCGATCACCGCCGCCGAGGCGGGCGCGAGGGTCACGGTCTACGAGGCGCACCACACCCTCGGCGGCCGGGCGCGGACCACGGAGGGCCCGTACCGCACGAACGAGGGCCCGCACGCCCTGTACAGCGGCGGCCCGCACTGGACCTGGCTCGGCCGGCGGGACCTGATCGGACCGCTCGCGCCCCTCCCGCCCCTGGAGGCCACCCGGCTGCGCCTGCACCACAGGGGCGCCCTGCGCCGGACCCCGCCGTTCGGGATGCTCAAGCTCATCCGCCCCCGCCGTACGGGCCAACAGGCGCCCGTCGACGTCGACTTCCTCACCTGGGCGACCGAACAGGCGGGCGAGGAGGCCGCGCGGGCCGCCGCCAACTACTCGGCGGTGGCGCTGTTCCACCACGACCCGGGCTCCCTGTCCGCCGCGTTCGTGCGGGAACGGCTGCGGCGGGCCACGAAGCTGCCCCCGGAGGCGCACTACCCGCGCGGCGGCTGGGCGAGCGTCATCGACCGGATGGCGGCCCGCGCATGGAACCTCGGCGTACGGATGGAGACCCTCAGCCGGGTGGACAGCCTCGACGCCCTCCCTACGGGCGACCACGGCCCGGTCATCGTCGCGACCTCCCTCGACGCCGCCCGCCGCCTGCTCGAGGACGACTCGCTGACCTGGCCGAGCGGCCGTACGGCCCTCGTCGACCTCGCCCTGCGCACCCGCCGCGGCGACCCGTTCGCGGTGTCCGACCTGGACGCGCCCGGCTGGATCGAGCGGTTCACCACACAGGACCGCTCGCTGGCCCCGGCGGGCGAGCAGCTGCTGCAGGGGCAGTTCCCGATCGGGCCGCGGGAGTCGCGGGCCGACGGTGTCGCCCGGGCCGAGCATCTGCTCGGCCTGGCCTTCACCGACTGGCGGGACCGGGTCACCTGGCGGCGCGAGGCGACCGCGAACGGCCGTACGGGCGCGGTCGACCTGCCCGGCACCAGCTGGCGCGACCGCCCGGCCGTGGACCGGGGCGACGGCGTGTACCTCGCGGGCGACCAGGTCGCGGCGCCGGGCGTGCTCTCGGAGGTCTCGTTCAACAGCGCGCTCACGGCCGTCTCGCTGGCGCTGGGCAGGAGGTCGAAGAACTCCCTTGACCTCAAGCACGCTTGAGGTCGGAAGCTGACCTCACGGAACGAGAACCCGTTTCCCGAGAACCCGTTTCCCGAAAACCAGCTCCCGAGAACCCGTTCTCCCGTGAGCCCGTCCGTTTCCCGTACACCCGAGGGGGAGCCCTTCATGCACGCCATCCGTCTGCACACCTTCGGCCCGGCCGAGAACCTCACCTACGAGAAGGTCGAGGACCCCCACCCCGCCCCGGGCCAGGTGCGTATCGCCGTCGCCGCGGCGGGCGTACACCTGCTGGACGCGGCCCTCCGCGAGGGCCACCCGGGGCCCGGTCCGGCGCCGGAACTGCCCACCATCCCCGGCCGTGAGGTCGCCGGAGTCGTCGACGCGCTGGGCGAGGGCGTCCCGGAGAGCTGGCTCGGCAAGCGGGTCACCGCCCACCTCGGCTTCGTCCCCGGCGGTTACGCCGAGCTGGCCGTCACAGAGGTCGGACGACTGCACGAGACCCCGGAGAACCTCGACCACGCCGAGGCCGTGGCGATGATCGGCACGGGCCGTACGGCCATGGGAATCCTGCTCTTCGCCGAACCGGGCCCCCACGACGTGGTCGTCGTCCCGGCCGCGGCCGGCGGTCTCGGCACACTCCTCGTGCAGTACGCGAAGAACGCGGGCGCCACGGTCGTCGGCCTCGCCGGCGGGCCCGAGAAGACGGCCCGGGTGGCCGCGAACGGCGCCGACCTCGCCGTCGACTACACGGACCCGGCGTGGCCGGAGCAGGTCACGGCGTACCGGGGGAAGGTCACGGTCGTCTACGACGGGGTCGGCGGGGCGGTGGCACGGGAGTCCGTCGCCCTGCTCGCCCCCGGCGGCAGACACCTCGTCTTCGGCTGGTCGGCGGACGGGATCAAGGAGGGCGGACCGTACCTCGTCGAGGGCGTCTCGGAGACGGTCCTGGGCGAGGAGATGCGGCGCCGGGCAGGCGGCCCCGACCCCATCCGCACCCTCGAACTCCGCGCCCTGGCCGAAGCCGCCGCCGGCCACCTCACCCCAGCCGTCCACCGCTTCCCCCTCGCCGAGGCGGCCGCCGCCCACCGCGCCCTGGAGAACCGGGGCACAACCGGAAAGGTGGTCCTGGAGCCATGACACCCCCGCCGTCCGGCCGGAGGCCCCGGGACGCCGTGCCCCACCCGCGCTCTCCAGGGCGTCCTCGCCGCCGTCCTCCGTCAGCGCCCCTCAGTGCCGCCCCGCCACCCGATCCGCCAGCCGCGCCAACCGCGACGACTCCCCGCGCCGCGAGGCCGTCTCCCGCCGGTCGGCCGCGCGGTACGTGGCGTACATCCCCCGCACCCCCACCCAACGCAACGGCTCCGGCTCCCACTTGCGCACCCGGTGGTTCACCCACGGCAGCGAGGTCAGCTCCGTCGCCCCGGCCTGCCCCGAGTCCTGCTGGACGAGATCCCGCAACGTGCGGGCGGCCAGGTTGGCGGTCGCCACACCGGAGCCGACATAGCCGCCCGCCCAGCCCAGCCCTGTCGACCGGTCCAGGGTGACCGAGGCACACCAGTCACGCGGCACGCCGAGCACCCCCGACCACGCATGCTCGACCTTCACCCCGGTCAGCGAGGGGAAGAACCGCACGAGGATCCCGTACAACGCCTCGATCGTCGCCGCCTGCGTACGCCCGTCGTTGTCCGTCCGCGACCCGAAGCGGTACGGCACCCCGCGCCCGCCGAGGGCGATGCGGTCGTCGGCGGTGCGCTGGGCGTACATGTACGCGTGCGCCATGTCCCCGAGCGTCTCGCGCCCCTCCCAGCCGATCCGCGCCCACTGCTCGGCGGTCAGCGGCTCGGTCGCGATCATCGAGGAGTTCATCGGCAGCCAGGTCCGCCGCTGCCCCTTGAGGCTCGCCGTGAAGCCCTCCGTGCAGCGCAGCACATAGGGCGCCCGGACCGTGCCATACGGCGTGACCGCGTGCCCCGGCCGGATCTCGGTGACCGGCGTCAGCTCGTGAAGGGTCACCCCGAGCCCCTCGACGACGGCCGCCAGCCCCGTCACCAGCTTCACCGGATTCAGCCGCGCCCCGTGCGGCGTCCACGTCGACCCCACCGCGTCCGCGACCCTGATCCGCTCCGCCGTCTCCCGCGCCCCGTACAGCTCACGGTCGTCCTCCCCGTACGCCAGCTCGTGCTCGTGAAAGGCCTTCAGCCGCCCCAACTGCGCGGGCGTGCAAGCGACTTCGAGCACCCCGCCCCGATGGACACCGGCCTCCACACCCTCCTCCGCCGCCACCCGCACGACCTCACCGACCGTGTCGTTCATGGCCCGCTGCAGCCGCACGGCGGCCTCCCGCCCGTGCAGCCGCGCATACCGGTCCCGCCCCGCGACCCCGTTGTAGAGCCAGCCCCCGTTACGCCCCGAAGCCCCGTACCCACAGAACTTCTGCTCCAGAACCACGATCCGCAGAAAAGGGGCGGCCTTCTTCAGGTAATAGGCCGTCCACAGCCCGGTGTACCCACCCCCCACGATCACCACATCGGCGGACGCGTCCCCGGCCAGCGGCTCCCTCGGTACGGGAACACCGGCCTGCGCGTACCAGAAGGAGATCCCACCGTTGACCGTGCCCGCGACCACGTCCGTGCTGCTCATGGCCGGACGGTACCCGCGCCACCGCGCCCTGTCCCCTTCGGAATTCGTCGCGCACGAGCCCTCACCCGGCCCGAAATCCCAAGGACCTCAGGACGGCACGCACGTAGTGTCACCCGCATGACCGATGACATCTCCGTCCCGGAAGAACTGGCCGCCACCCTGGAGATGTTCTACGAGGAGAAGGGCCTGGCCTTCGCGGCGGCCCTCCCCGCCCTGGCGGCCGACTTCCTGGACCGCTGGGACCTACGCCTCGACGGCCGGCCCATGCACGGCATGTGCGCCCTGGTCCTCCCGGTGGTCCGGACGACCGACGACACCCCGGCGGTCCTCAAACTCCAGATCCTCGACGACGAGAGCGAGGGCGAACCGGTCGCCCTGCGCACCTGGGACGGTGACGGCGCGGTACGACTCCTGGACCACGACCCCGGCACGGGCACCATGCTGCTCGAACGCCTCGACCCGGCCCGCATGCTGTCCCACGAGCCCGACACCCGCAAGGCCGTCCAGGTCATCGCCGACCTTCTGGCCCACCTGACGGCGACCCCGGCCCCACCGACCGTGCGCCGCCTCGCCGACATCGCGGCGAACATGCTGGACCGCACCCCACCGGTCCTGACCCGCATCCCGGACCCGGCCGACCGCCGTCTGATCGCCGACTGCGCGGCGGCCCTGCGCGAGGTCATCGCCGAACCCGGTGACCGCCTCCTCCACTGGGACCTCCACTTCGACAACGTCCTCGGCGCCGACCGCGCCCCCTGGCTCGCCATCGACCCCAAGCCCCTCGCCGGCGACCCCGCCTTCGAACTCTGGCCGGCCCTGAACAACCGCTTCGACCCCACCGAGGTCCGCTGGCGCTTCGACGCGATGACAAACACCCTCGGCCTCAACCGCGAACGAGCCCGCGCCTGGACCCTGGCCCGCCTCCTCCAGAACGCCATCTGGGAAATCGAGGAGAACCGCCCACTCGACCCCGACGACCTGGAACTCGCCCGCCGCCTCCGCTGACCCCCACCCTCCGACAAAAAATCCCGGGCCACGAACGCGACCCGGGATCCCCGGAGCCCCCTGTCGGATTCGAACCGACGACCTACGCATTACAAGTGCGTTGCTCTGGCCAGCTGAGCTAAGGAGGCGTGGCCCCTCGCGGGGGCGCCCGTGCAGTGTACCCACGTCGCGGGGCACCCTCGTCGAAAATTTCCGCGAAGTTCACAGCCGTCCAGGTACTGACAGACCAGGTGAACGCCAGGTACCGTCCTGACCCAATCCACTCCCGTGGACTACACCACCGCGGAACCGTCCGTGGTGGATCACCACCTTTACTCGGATCGTCCGGCACGTTCCTGCCGGTGAAGGGGGCCTACGACCCATGGCCACAGTTACGTTCGACAAGGCGACCCGGATCTACCCGGGTTCCACGAAGCCCGCCGTGGACGGTCTCGACATCGAGATCGAGGACGGCGAGTTCCTCGTCCTGGTCGGCCCGTCCGGTTGCGGCAAGTCCACCTCGCTCCGCATGCTCGCGGGGCTCGAGGACGTCAACGGCGGCGCCATCCGCATCGGTGACCGCGACGTCACGCACCTGCCGCCGAAGGACCGGGACATCGCCATGGTGTTCCAGAACTACGCGCTCTACCCGCACATGACCGTCGCCGACAACATGGGCTTCGCGCTCAAGATCGCCGGCGTCAACAAGGCGGAGATCCGGCAGAAGGTCGAGGAGGCCGCGAAGATCCTCGACCTCACCGAGTACCTGGACCGCAAGCCGAAGGCCCTCTCCGGTGGTCAGCGCCAGCGTGTCGCCATGGGTCGCGCCATCGTGCGTGAGCCCCAGGTCTTCCTCATGGACGAGCCGCTGTCGAACCTCGACGCCAAGCTCCGTGTCTCGACCCGTACGCAGATCGCGTCGCTGCAGCGCCGCCTCGGCATCACCACCGTCTACGTCACCCACGACCAGGTCGAGGCCATGACGATGGGCGACCGTGTGGCGGTCCTCAAGGACGGTCTGCTCCAGCAGGTCGACACCCCGCGCAACATGTACGACCGCCCGGCCAACCTCTTCGTCGCCGGCTTCATCGGCTCCCCCGCCATGAACCTGGTCGCGGTCCCGATCACCGACGGCGGCGTGAAGTTCGGCAACAGCGTCGTCCCGGTCAACCGTGACGCCCTGAAGGCCGCCTCCGACAAGGGCGACACCACCGTCACCGTCGGCGTCCGTCCCGAGCACTTCGACATCGTGGAGCACAACGGCGCCGCCGCCTCCGCCCTGTCGAAGGACACCGACGACGCCCCGGCCGGCCTCGCCGTCACCGTCAACGTCGTCGAGGAGCTCGGCGCCGACGGTTACGTCTACGGCACCGCCGAGGTCGGCGGCGAGACCAAGGACCTCGTGGTCCGCGTCAACGGCCGCCAGGTCCCGGAGAAGGGCGCCCAGCTGCACGTCGTCCCGCGTCCGGGCGAGACCCACGTGTTCTCGACCTCCACGGGCGAGCGCCTCACCGACTGATCCGGACACCGTGGGCGCGAGGCGTTCGCGAAACCACCGGACCGGGACAAATCACCCAGGTTGACGAAGAGGGCCCCGCAAACATCTGCGGGGCCCTCTTCGCTGCCCGCAACTACCCCGGCAGACCCATCGATTTCGACCACCGTGCGTCAACGCACTACCCAGAAAACAGCGCTTCAACATCCCTCGTTTCGGTGACCTAATGTCGCCATATCACTACCCCGCGCTACCCTCACTCGCGTGAAGCACACCCACACCTACACCCAACGGACGCGGCGCGGCCGCGGCCCCGCCCGCCGGATCGGCCGCTCCCTGGCCTTGGTCCTGCCCGTCGTCCTGGTCCTCTCCGGCACCCTCGCGGTCACCCGGGTCAACTGGTCGGGCTCCGACCCCGCCGACTCGGTCCTCGCCGCCTCGGAGGTCTCCCAGCGCGCCAAGGCCCGCGCCCCGCACGAGGTGCTGCGCGACAAGCTCCTCGTGGAGCTCCAGGAGCAGGACCCGGGCGTCGCCCTCACCCACCTCCAGCAGGCGGTGAACGGCCGCCCGGCGCTGGCGAAGCACTGCACCGCCATCGCCCGCGCCCTCGGCCGCGCCGCCGTCCGCGCCTACGGGCCCACCCGGGCCCAGTCCTACGCCCGCCCGGTCTGCGACACGTCCTTCGCGACAGGAGTGGCCGCCCAGCACAGCTGAGACCCCGGCAGGACACAGCCGAGCCGGCAGGGCACGGCCGCGCAGGCAGGGCACATCCGACGGCCCCGCAGGCACGGCCAAGGCCCCGGCAGGGCTCGTACCGGCTCCGCGGCTCCGCAGGACCCCCAAGGGGCTCCAGGGCTCGCACCCCCCGTATACCGACCCGTTGCCTCCTCGTATACCGACCCCAGGGCCGTGCTCCCGCGAACGGGGCGCCACGTACAGTTCGGTCATGACCGATCCGAACGCCGCGTCGCGCCCCGTTCAAGCCGTGGTCCTCGCCGGTGGCCAGGGCTCCCGGCTGCGTCCGTACACCGACGACCGGCCCAAGCCCATGGTCGAGATCCCCGGGACGGGCACCCCGATCATCGGCCATCAGCTCGCCTGGCTCGCCGACGAGGGTGTGACCGACGTGGTCGTCTCCTGCGGCCACCTCGCCGACGTCCTGCAGAAGTGGCTGGACTCGGCCGACCTGCCCTGCCGCGTCACCACGGTCGTCGAGACGGAACCCCTCGGCCGAGGCGGAGGCCTCAAGTACGCCGCCTCCCACCTCCCCCACCCCGACCAGCCCTGGTACGCCACCAACGGCGACATCTGGACCCGCTTCTCGCTCCGCGACATGGCGGACTTCCACACCGAACGCGACGCCCTCGCCACCCTCGCCCTGGCCCGCCCCCGCATCCCCTGGGGCGCGGTGAAGACGGACGGCTTCGGCCGGGTGACGGACTTCATCGAGGCCCCGCCCACGACGTACGAGATCAACGCCGGCGTCTACGTCTTCTCCCCGGAGTTCACCGACCTCCTCCCCGCCCGGGGCGACCACGAACGCACCACCTTCCCCCGCCTCGCCCGCGAACGCCGCCTGGCGGGCTTCCCCATCCCCCAGGGCGCCTACTGGCGAGCCATCGACACGGCCAAGGATCTGACGGAGGCCGCGAAGGAGCTGGCGGCGCTGGGCCGTTAGAGGGCACACCAAGTCGTTGCAGGGCGCTGATTCACCGAGGCGCCGTGCCCTCAAGGACGCCAGGTAACCGCCGGCCACTCAAGGGGCGCGGGGACCTGCGCGACCAGCCACGAACGGCCCGCAGCCGCCCGACCACAGCCCCTCTCGAGCTCCCAGGCGCCCCGCACACCACGACAATGGGCCCCGCGGAAAAACCCGCGGGGCCCATCTCCCTATCGGTCGGCCTACCGATCGGCGCAGCCGACAAAGACCTACCCGAGCAGTCCCCCCACCAGCCCAGGCTGCCCACCGGAGGAGCTCCCCCCGGTCGACCCTCCGGAGGACCCCGTGGCCCCACCGGTCGCCCCGCCGGAGGCACCCGCACCCGAACCCCCGCTGGAGCTGGGCCCGGCGGTCGTACTCGGCACCTGCTCGACCGGCGAGGACTGCTGCGGCGGCGCCTGCCCCGCCGTCCCCTGTGTCTGACTCGGCTGCCCCGCGGTGACCGCCCCGGTGTCCCGCGTGGCCCCCGGCGTCGTCGCCTCCTGCGAAGGACTCGCCGAAGTGGCGCCCGCGGTGGGCGAGTTGGACGCGGAGGGGATGTCCTCGCGCCGCTTCGTGGGCTCACCCGGGAGCGGCGACCCCGGCAGTTCGTTGCGCGGCGCCTCCCCGGGACCGGGGACGACGATCCGGTCGGCGTCCCGCACGGCACCGCCGAGCACGGCCCCGATCAGCAGCGTCAGCCCGACGACGAGCGCGGTCACGAGCGCGCCCCGGCGCAGCACATGGCGCCGCAGCTCCCAGATGTCGGCGCGCGGTCCGAGCGTGCGCCAGGCGCCGCCCGCGAGCCTCCCGTCGACGGAGTACACCGGCGCGCCCGCGATGACCAGCGGGGACCAGGCGGCGAGGTAGATGATGTCGGGCGTCTCGTAGACGGGGACGGTCTTCCAGCTGACGGTGACGAGCAGCGCGGCCGACAGCAGCGCGCCCACGGCGGCGGCGACCCGCTGCCACAGTCCGAGGACGGTCAGCACACCGACGACGACCTGGGCGAAGGCGATGACGAGTCCGGAACCGACCGGGTGCTCGAGTGCGAACTGCCGCAGCGGCTCGGCGACTTCCCACGGGTGCAGCGTGTTCAGCCACTTCACCATGGAGCCGCGCTTGCCGCCGTCGAAGTAGTGCGGGTCGCAGAGCTTGCCCATGCCGGCGTAGATGGAGATGAAGCCGAGGAAGACGCGCAGCGGCAGCAGCACCACGCCCAGGTTCATCCGGCGGCCGGGGTAGTAGGCGTGGCGGACGGGCTCGTTGCCGGTCCGCCGCCCGCTCCGCCCGTCCTCGCCGTCGTCGTCGCCGGCGTCGTCGTACGACTCCGCGAGGTCCCCGTCCGCGTAGGGGTCTTGGCCGTGCCGCTCCTGGTCGTACGGCCCCTGGTCGTACCGGGGCTCGTCGTACGCGCTGCCGACCGTACGCATGGCCGGGAGCAGGCGGGTGCCCTCGGGGGAAGCGTGGTCGCCGTGGGTGCGCTGGCTGCCGACGGTGGGTGTTTCGACCGTCTCGACGGTCAGGTCGGCGCCGTAGCGGCCACCGCCGGTGTCGTAGCGTCCGCCGCCGGTGTCGTAGCCACCGCTGCCCGGGCCGTCGACGCGGGGGATGACCTGGGTCGAGCCGGTGTCGCTCAGCGGGTCGGGGGTACCGAAGCCGACGCCCGCGCCGCGGACCGCCTGGAGGAGTCGGTGGGCTCCGGTGTCGTCCGGCGCGGACTTCCCGCTCCAGACGACGGGCGCGCGCCGGCGCCCGGCGGCAGGCACGCCGGTACGGTCCGCCGTGCCCACGACGGGGATGCGCGTGGTGTTCTCGCTGGTGCTCAGGTGCCGTGCGATACGCGGGGACGCCCGCGTGGAGGTGCCCAACTGCACCCGGAAACTCGCGTGGTTGACGATGACCTGCGCCGGATCGCTCGGCACCTTCACCATGCTCAGCGCGGGAGCGTCGTCGAATCCCGAGTCGAATCCCGACGAACGGTCCCCCGTGGGTGTGCGGGGTGTTCTGGTGTCCACACTCTTCTAACCGCGTGACGTGTCGTTAGGACACTGCTTTGACCGCCCCGATCTGTCCGGACCGCGTCAAGGTGATCCAGAACGCCCCGAAGCCCCGGTCAGGGCCCCGTTCACGCCCTGCGCCGCGCCGCCTCGTACAGCACAACTCCCGCCGCCACACCGGCATTCAACGACTCCGCCCCACCGGGCATCGGGATCCGCACCCGGAAGTCACAGGTCTCACCGACGAGCCGCGAGAGCCCCTTGCCCTCGCTGCCGACGACGATGACGACGGGGCCGTCGAGGGCCTCCAGCTCGCCGACCTCGGCCTCGCCGTCGGCGGCGAGACCGACCACGACGACACCGGCCTTCTTGTACGCCTCCAGCGCGCGCGTGAGGTTGGTGGCGCGGGCGACGGGCGTGCGGGCGGCCGTACCGGCGGACGTCTTCCAGGCACCGGCGGTCATACCGGCCGCGCGCCGCTCGGGCACGACGACGCCGTGGCCGCCGAACGCGGAGACGGACCGGACGACGGCGCCGAGGTTGCGCGGGTCGGTCACCCCGTCGAGGGCGACGATCAGCGGGTCCTCGCCCTCGTCGAACGCGGCGGCCACCAGGTCCTCGGGGTGCGCGTACTCGTACGGCGGGACCTGGAGGACGAGCCCCTGGTGGTTGAGGCCGTTGGTCATGCGGTCCAGCTCGGGGCGCGGCGCCTCCATGAGGTTGATGCCGCCGCGCTCGGCCGCGAGCTGCAGCGCCTCGCGCACGCGCTCGTCGTTGTCGATGAACTGCTGGACGTAGAGCGTCGAGGCGGGCACGCCCTCGCGCAGCGCCTCGACGACGGGGTTGCGTCCGACGACCATCTCGGACGTGCCCTTGCCGCCGCGGCGCGCCACCGGGCGGCGCGCGGCCTGCTTCGCCTTGGCGTTCGCGATGCGGTTCGCCTTGTGCTTCTTGCGCATCTCGGCGGGCGGTGTCGGGCCCCTGCCCTCGAGCCCCTTGCGCCGCTGGCCGCCACTGCCGACCTGCGCGCCCTTCTTGCCGGACATGCGGCGGTTGTTAGCGGCCATGACCTACCCATCTGTGAGAAGCGTGCGTGTGTACGTATGTGTGTGCTCAATGCAGTGTGCCGCCCGGACAGCCGGGCGGCACAATCGATCAAGAAAAGGTCAGCGCGGGCCGAGCGTCCAGCGTGGGCCGTCCGGGCTGTCCTCGATCACCAGACCCGACTGGTTGAGCTGGTCGCGGATGGCGTCCGCGGTGGCCCAGTCCTTGCGGGCGCGGGCCGCCTCGCGCTGCTGGAGGACCAGCCCGACGAGGCTGTCGACGACGCCGTGCAGGTCGTCACCGCGGTTACCGCCGTCACCGGCCCAGTGCGGGGCCAGCGGGTCGAGGCCGAGTACGCCGAGCATGGCCCGCACCTCGGCGAGCCGCGCCACGGCCTCTTCCTTGTCGTCGGCGGCCAGTGCGCTGTTGCCCTGCCGGACCGTGGTGTGCACGACGGCGAGCGCCTGCGGCACCCCGAGGTCGTCGTCCATCGCCTCGGCGAACGCGGGCGGCACCTCGGCGGCGGGCTCGACGACCCCGCCCGCCTTCTCGACGACGCGCTGCACGAACCCCTCGATACGGGCGAACGCAGACTCGGCCTCGCGCAGGGCGTCCTCGCTGTACTCGATCATCGACCGGTAGTGCGGGGTGCCCAGGTAGTAGCGCAGCACGATGGGCCGCCAGTGCTTGACCATCTCGCTGACGAGCACCGAGTTGCCCAGGGACTTGGACATCTTCTCGCCGCTCATGGTGACCCAGGCGTTGTGCACCCAGTACCTGGCGAACTCGTCGCCGAAGGCCTTGGCCTGCGCGATCTCGTTCTCGTGGTGCGGGAAGATCAGGTCGAGGCCGCCGCCGTGGATGTCGAAGGCGCTGCCCAGGTACTTGTGCGCCATGGCGGAGCACTCCAGGTGCCAGCCCGGCCGCCCCCGTCCCCAGGGCGTCTCCCAGGTCGGCTCGCCCGGCTTCGCCGACTTCCACATGGCGAAGTCACGCGGATCGCGCTTGCCGGTCTCGCCCTCCCCGGAGGGCTGGAGGAGGTTGTCGAGCTCCTGGTTGGACAGCCGCAGGTACTCCGGGAACGACCGCACGTCGAAGTACACGTTCCCGTCGGCCTCGTACGCGTGCCCGCGCTCGATCAGGCCGCGCATCATCTCGACCATCTCGGTCACATGCCCGGTGGCACGCGGCTCGTAGGTCGGCGGCAGGCAACCGAGCACGCCGTAGCCGTCGTTGAACGCGCGCTCGTTCTCGTACCCGATCGACCACCACGGGCGCCCCTGGTCGGCCGCCTTCGCGATGATCTTGTCGTCGATGTCGGTGACATTCCGGATGAACGTCACGTCGTACCCGCGGTACTCGAACCACCGGCGCATGATGTCGAAGTTGAGCCCCGACCGGATGTGCCCGATGTGCGGGGCCGCCTGCACCGTGGCGCCACACAGGTAGATCGAGACACAACCCGGCGTGAGCGGGGCGAAGTCACGAATCTGCCGGGCGCTGGTGTCGTACAGGCGAATAGTCACGGCTCCCAGGGTAGTGGGCCAGCGCCCATGCCCCGAGCCCTTCACCCCAAGGACGACAGATTCGTGACGTATGCCCGCCGGGCGGCCTTGCCGAACCGCGCCCCTTTGATGGCCGCAGGCCGAAAAGGGGCGCGGCGAACTGCGCGAGAACCCCCACCGGGCGGACGTCTGAATTCGAGCCCGGGGTCGAAGGGGCGCAGCCCCTGGATGGGGGCACCTCCCGCTCGAGCGAAGCCGAGAGTGGGGGAGGGACGGGTAGGGGCGGCGGGGGCGACACCCCCCGGGGTCACCCCACCCGCACGACCAGCGCCGTGGCCACCGCCATCAACCCCTCACCCCGGCCGGGAAACCCCAGCCCGTCGGTCGTCGCACCCGACACCGACACCGGCGCCCCCACGACCTCGGACAACACCTTCTGCGCCTCGTCCCGCCGCTTGCCGATCTTCGGC
This sequence comes from Streptomyces sp. NPDC002787, assembly GCF_053592095.1. NCBI lineage: Bacteria > Bacillati > Actinomycetota > Actinomycetes > Kitasatosporales > Streptomycetaceae > Streptomyces > Streptomyces sp. NPDC002787. Next base: position 146,017 of record NZ_JBSFVC010000012.1, read on the forward strand.
CTGGGCCCCACGACCTGCACGGCCACGTTGCCGATGGTGAACCCGGCGTCCCGCACGATCCGCGCGGCCTCCGCCAGCAACGTCACCCCGGACGCGCCTGACCACTCGGGCCGCCCCGTACCGAAGTGCTGCCCGAGGTCACCCATTCCCGCCGCGGAGAACAACGCGTTGCAGGCCGCGTGCGCCACGACGTCCGCGTCGGAGTGCCCGGCCAGCCCGGGCCCCTCCCCCTCCCACTTCAGCCCGGCGCACCACAGCTCCCGCCCCTCCTCGAAGGCGTGGATGTCGGTACCGATCCCGACCTGGGGAAGCACCACGGGGACCCGGGGTGTCTCAGAACCCATCGTTGAGCCTCCTGCGTGCCAGTACCGCCTCCGCGAGCACCAGATCCAACGGCCGTGTCACCTTGAACGCCTCCTCGTGCCCGGGCACGACCACGACCCCCAGCCCGAGCCGTTCCACCATGCTCGCGTCGTCGGTCACCTCCCCGGTGACCGTCTCGTGCGCCCGGACCAGCGTCTCCCGGTCGAACCCCTGCGGTGTCTGCACCGCCCGCAGCCGCGCCCGCTCCGGCGTGGCGACGACCGGCTCCGGCGCACCCGGCGCGTCAGCCGGCTCGACCTCCTTGACCGTGTCGGCGAGCGGCAGCGCGGGCACCACGGCCGGCGCGCCGTCCCGTACGGCCTCGATGACCGCGTCGACCGTGTCGACGGGCACGAGCGGACGCGCCGCGTCGTGGACGAGGACGATGTCGTAGCCGGGGGGCAGCGCGTCGAGGCCGTGCTTCACCGATTCCTGCCGCGACTCACCCCCGGGTACGACGAGGAAGTCGGTCCGCTCGGGCAGCGCGTGCGCGTCGAGCAGGGTCTTGACCTCGGCGGCACCGTCGGGCGGCGCCACGACGATCACCAGGGAGACGGCACGGGAGGCGGCCATGGCCCGCACCGCGTGGATCAGCATCGGAGTGCCGTTCAGCGCGCGTAGCGCTTTGGGGGCGCCCGGGCCGAGGCGTACGCCCCGGCCGGCGGCCGGGATCACGGCCGCCGTACGGGCTCCCGTACCGGTTCCGGAAGGCGAAGGGCGCGAATCGTCAGACATCGGTTCCTGTCAGGTTTGTGTGCTCGGCCTACGTGGGTATGGCCACAGCGTGCCGGGCGCGACACCTTGACCGGACCCTTCCGTGACATCTGGTCGAGCCAGCTGCCCGGGCCCGGCACGCCAAGTACGAGTACGTGGGACACCCGCACTGACGAGTACCGGGGCACGCCAGTTGTCGCCAAGTATCGGGGACCCATTCCGGCGTACGGCATCTGGGTACGAACATGCCGCAGCGCCCGGCGACATCACTACGTCATCGGGCACCGCGGCATTTCACTTGCTGCAATGTGCTGCGCTGAACGGCTGAGCGGGCTGGCTGCCTGCCTCAGGAGTCAGTTCAGGACGCGAGGACCTCGTCGAGCAGGGCCTCGGCCTTGTCCTCGTTCGTGTTCTCCGCGAGGGCGAGCTCGCTCACCAGGATCTGGCGGGCCTTGGCGAGCATGCGCTTCTCACCGGCGGACAGTCCGCGCTCGCGCTCACGACGCCACAGGTCACGCACGACTTCCGCGACCTTGATGACATCGCCGGAGGCGAGCTTCTCCAGGTTTGCCTTGTAGCGACGCGACCAGTTCGTGGGCTCCTCGGCGTACGGTGCGCGCAGCACCTCGAAGACCCGGTCCAGGCCGTCTTGACCGACCACATCACGTACGCCGACGAACTCCGCATTGTCCGCTGGCACACGCACCGTCAGGTCGCCTTGAGCGACCTTGAGCACCAAGTAGGTCTTGTCCACGCCTTTGATCTGGCGAGTTTCGATGGCCTCGATCAGCGCGGCCCCGTGATGGGGATAGACCACGGTGTCGCCAACCTTGAACGTCATGTGACAGGTACCCCTTCCGTGGCTATCCAGGGTAACACGGAAACGGCGGGTTCTGAATGGCGTTTTCGCAGGTCAGGGCATATCTCGGGGCTTGACAACAGCAACAGGAACGTGCTGCGGGGGCCGAACGGAAGTGGGTATCCGCAGGTCGGAGCGGCTCTCCGGGCGGAGTGAAACGCGTACGTTACACGCATCCGGAGGGCTTCAACAGCGTCCGAACGTCCCGCTTTGTCCGACTCCAAGTGTGCGACTTCCGCTACTCCGTTCGGTGAGCGGAGTCGGGTACCGGACGAATCCGGAATTGATCAAGGAGTTCGATCCACGGGGGATGTTCGGCCGTTACCGGACCGTGTTCCTGCCCCGTTCTGCCGGGTGATCCATTTTCTGTGACGCCCCGCATTCCTTACCGAAAATCCGGGAGGGCGGTGAAGGGATCGGCGGCGGTATCGATGGCGGTTATGTGAATGCCGGACGGGCGTGTGGGTGGGGCGTCGACAAAATCGCTTCCCGTGACATGTCGGGGACTTGGGGAGGGTCGGGTGCGGCGGCGGTGGGCGGGCTCGGTAACCTGAGCCCGCTACAGACCACGTACCGCCCGACGTTCAAGGAGTTGCCGCCGCCGTGAGCAGCAGCCTTCGACGCGGCGCTCTCGCCGCCGCCGCCCTCGCGTTCTCGATCGCCTCACTCGCCGCGTGCGCCGCCGGCAACAACGCCCAGACGCTGGAGATCAGGCCGGACAACGCCGCCACCAGTGTCGGCGACATCAAGATCCAGAACGCGATCGTGGTCACCCAGCCCGGCACCGAGACCGAGGGTCCCGCCGTGGTCTCCGCCACCGTGTTCAACGGCGCCACCACCGACCAGACGCTGGACTCCATCACGGTGGAGGGCGCCGGCGAAGCCGAGCTCACGCCGGTCAAGGGTGAGGGCGAGGGCGGCAAGGTCGTCGTCCCGGCCGGTGGCTCCGTGACCCTCGGCGGCGAGGGCAACGCCTCCGCGGTCCTGGCGGACGTCACCGACGCGGTCAAGGACGGCAACGCCCAGCAGGTCACCTTCACCTTCAGCGAGACCGGCGAGGTCGGCCTGCGTGCCTTCGTCGTGCCCGCCGAGCACTACTTCGAGAAGTGGGGCCCGACCGAGGTCCCCCAGGCCCCCACCGCCTCCCCGTCCGAGGAGACCTCCGGCTCCCCGTCCCCGTCCGGCACGGGCTCGCCGGCCGCCGGCGAGGGCGCCACGGAGGAGGAGGGCACCGCCGCCGGCTCGACGGCCTCCCCGTCCACCTCGGCGTCCGAGGAGACCTCCGGCCACTGAGCGCCGGACACCCGTACACACGACCGAAGGGCGGCACCCCCTCGCAGGGGGTGCCGCCCTTCGGCGTGTGACGGCTGTGGCGGTCGCCAGCTCATTGTCGTATACGGCCGTGCGGTCGCCGGCTCATCGGCGCACGACGGCCGTGCGTCGCTGGCTCATCGGCGCACGACGGCCGTGTGGTTGCCGGCTTACGGCTCGAACTTGTAGCCGAGGCCCCGGACCGTCACCAGGTACCGGGGCGCCCCCGGGTCCGGCTCGAACACCGTCCCCGACGCACCCCTCGCACCGCTGCGCGGGCTTCGCGGTGCTGCGCCGACCTCCGATCGGCGACCGACACCCACCCGGTGTTTACGGCTCGAACTTGTAGCCGAGACCCCGGACCGTCACCAGATACCGGGGCGCCCCCGGGTCCGGCTCGATCTTGGCGCGGAGGCGCTTGACGTGGACGTCGAGGGTCTTGGTGTCGCCCACGTAGTCGGCGCCCCAGACGCGGTCGATGAGCTGCATACGGGTCAGGACGCGGCCCGCGTTTCGCAGCAGCATCTCGAGCAGGTCGAACTCCTTGAGGGGAAGGTCGACCTTGGAGCCCGAGACAGTGACCACGTGACGGTCGACGTCCATACGGACGGGGCCGGCCTCCAGCGCGGCCGGGGTGACCTCCTCGGGCTCGCCGCGGCGGCGCAGTACGGCCCGGATACGGGCGACGAGCTCGCGGGAGGAGAAGGGCTTGGTGACATAGTCATCGGCTCCTATTTCCAGGCCCACGACCTTGTCGATCTCGCTGTCCTTGGCGGTCACCATGATCACCGGGACATTGGAACGGCCGCGCAGCTGACGGCAGACCTCGGTGCCCGGCAGACCGGGCAGCATCAGGTCGAGGAGGACGAGGTCGGCTCCGTTGCGCTCGAACTCGTCGAGACCGTCGGGCCCGGTGGTCGCGATGGCGACCTCGAAGCCCTCTTTGCGGAGCATGTAGGACAGGGCGTCGGAGAAGGACTCCTCGTCCTCGACGACGAGCACTCGGGTCACGGAAGGACCTCCGGGGCGGGAAGCGGTTCGTACGGGGATGGATCGGTGTGAGGCTGTCCGTCCTCGGCGTCGAGGTCCGGGTGCTGGGCCGCGCGGTCGCGGGACGCGCCCGCCTCCGGCAGCCTGAGGGTGAACGTGGAGCCCTGTCCCTCCGAGCTCCACACCGTGACCTCCCCGCCGTGCGAGGCGGCCACGTGTTTGACGATCGCGAGACCGAGACCCGTACCGCCGGTCTGGCGGGAACGGGCCGGGTCCACGCGGTAGAAGCGCTCGAAGATGCGCTCCTTGTCCTTGTCCGAGATGCCGATGCCCTGGTCGGTCACGGCGATCTCGATGTGGTCCCCACCGGGCGCGTTCACGCGGCGTGCGGCTATGCCGACGCGGGTGCGGGCCGGGGAGTAGTTGACGGCGTTCTCGACGAGGTTGCCGAGGGCGGCGGCGAGCTGGCCGCGGTTGCCCCAGACACGCAGCTCGGCGGTGCCGCCCGCCCGTCGCCCGCCACCACCCTGCTCGAGCCCTTCGGGCGCCCCCATGTTCGAGGCCATCGTGATCTGCTTGGTGCCGGCCTGGTGGCGGCAGCGGTCGACGGCCTCGGCGACCAGCTCATCCACCCGTACGGGCTCGGCATCCTCCAGCGGGTCGTCGTTCTGCACCCGGGAGAGGTCGATGAGCTCCTGCACGAGGTTGGTGAGCCGGGTGGCCTCGATCTGCATGCGCCCGGCGAACCGTTCCACCGCCTCGGGGTCGTCCGACGCCCCCATGACGGCCTCGGAGAGGAGCGAGAGGGCCCCGACGGGTGTCTTCAGCTCATGACTGACGTTGGCCACGAAGTCCCGTCGTACGGCCTCTATGCGGCGGGCCTCGGTGAGGTCCTCGACGAGCAGCAGCACCAGCCGGGAGCCCAGCGGCGCGACGCGCGCGGAGACGGCGAGGGCCTCGCCGCGTCCGGTGCCGCGCCGGGGCAGGTCCAGCTCGACCTGGCGTATCTCGCCGTCCCGGCGGGTGTCGCGGGCCATCTTGAGCATCGGCTCGATGGAGAGCTTTCCGCCCCGGACGAGCCCGAGGGCGTACGCGGCCGAGCTGGCCTTGACGACGGCGTCGGCCTCGTCGAGCACGACCGCGGAGGAGCGCAGCACGGACAGCACGGTGTCGACGCCGGGCGGAAGCACCGGGTCGGTGTGCAGGGAGGTCCTGGTGGGACGCTTCTGCTCGCGCTCGCTGATGCGGAACGCCAGCATGGCGATGACGCCGGTGAGCACTCCGGCGATCGCTGCCGCTGCGGCGACAGCCGCGTTCACGTCCATGCATCCAGGTTAGGCACGAGGTCGGACATCCCCACAGCGGTCGGAGGGCGACCTCGAACACTCGTCGCCCAGAGTTCACCTTGGAGCCAGTATTGGTTCATTTGGGGTGGCGGAAACGGACGCGTACGGGCCGGAACGTGGGAGCGTGGGGTTCGTCCGGGCTTCCGGTCGCCGTTCTTTCGGCTGCCCTGGCCTGGCGGAACGGCTTTCGGCAGGGCTTTTCTGGATACCCACGAGCAGACGCACGTAAGAGAGGGACACCCTGATGCGGGACGCGTACCACGAGGAACTTGACTCGATCGGTGAGGGCCTGGTCGAGATGGCCCGACTGGTGGGGTCGGCTATCGGACGCGCCACCACGGCGATGCTCGACGCCGACCTGAAGCTGGCCGAGAGCGTGATCGAGGCCGACAAGAAGGTCGACGACCTGCAGCACGACCTGGAGGCCCGCGCGATAGCCCTGCTGGCGCGGCAGCAGCCGGTGGCGACGGACCTGCGTATCGTCGTGACCTCGCTGCGCATGTCCGCCGACCTGGAGCGCTCCGGCGACCTCGCCCAGCACGTGGCCAAGCTGACCCGGCTGCGCTTCCCCGACCGCACGGTCCCGCGCGACCTGCACGCCACGATCCTGGAGATGGGCCAGCTCGCGCAGCGTCTGATGGCCAAGGCCGCCGAGGTCATCATCACCAAGGACGTCGACCTCGCGCTCCAGCTGGAGCAGGACGACGACGCGATGGACCTCCTCCACCGCACGCTCTTCCAGCACCTCATGGACGACCGCTGGAAGCACGGCATCGAGACGGCCGTCGACGTCACCCTCCTCGGCCGCTACTACGAGCGCTTCGCCGACCACGCGGTGTCCGTCGCCAAGCGTGTGGTGTACCTGGTGACGGGTGAGCACGCGGACGATCTGCAGGCGGACATCCAGCCGGTCAAGCCGGTTCAGCCGGTGGCGGAGGTGGAGGAGGCGTAGGGCCTCCAGGGGGATGGCTCCTGGCCGGGCTGCGGCGGGTGCGGGGCTTCGGCCGGCTGTGTACGCCGGGCCCCGCCGGGTCGGCTCGCACAGGGTTTCGCTTCCTGCGGGGGCGGTGCGAGTGGTGTTGCCGCAGGGCGTGGTTCTCCTGGGACTCGGCTGTCGCGGGGCTGCGGCGCTTGATGGTCCGGCAGGGCGTGCGGACGCCTCCATGCGCCGTTGATGCGCCCGGCTGAACGGGCATGCAATGGGGCATCCAATGGGCACAGGCACCAGCCTTCGATGCCTTCCAGGAGGGACCATGGCCGAATCCCCCGCCAGCCCCAGCACGCCCGACCCGACGCAGGTCCGGGACACCCATCAGCCCGCCGACATCAAAACCCTGCCCCTCGTCGGCGCCTGCGGCTGCGGCTCCGGATGCGCCTGCGGGTGTCAGTCCGGCAACCCGTGCCAGTGCGGCTGACCGGCACGCGGCCGCTGTCGTAGGTGGGAGCCCGTACGCCGGAGAAGGGGGCTTGTCGCTCGTGACGGGCTCCCTTCACTCAACCCGGGGGACGACGGGGGACGACGGGTGGGCGCTCAGCACCAGGGCTCGGAGTCGCCCCGGGCGGAGACGATCTCGACGTACACCGAACCGTCGGCCGGCGCGTCGAGCATCAGACTCGCCACGGCCCCGTCGATCGACTTCGTGAAGCAGTCACTCGTCCGGTACCGCCACCCATGGGCCTGCGCGGCGTCCCGATAGCGCACGAGAACACCCTTCCGGTCCCCGTCGTGCCGGTACCGCTTCCCGACGACCACGAACAGGTCGTCGTCATCGCACTCCTGATACGACTCCTCGGCCCTCGCCCCCACCACGCTGTCGTCCAGCACGGGGTCCCCGGCCAAGACGTCCCCGAACCGCTCCTCCTCCTGCCCGCATCCGTACACGAAGAGGAAGTAGCCGACGGGACTTCCCGCGGCCATGAGCGCCATCACGACCATCACCGCGGCTGCCCATACGCCCGGCCCCACTCTCACCATGCGCATGACGGGTGACGCTAGCGCACGGCCGTTCGATGCCGTCCGTTCCCGCGCGGTCGCCCGCACGGGCGCACGGGCGCAGCATGAGAGGAGGGAGGGAAGAGAAGCGGGGGAGGGAACCGGACGGAAAGTGAGGAGGTACGGGCCATGACCAAGTTCATGGACGTCCACCACGGGATGAAGGGCATCACCGCCGACCAGCTGCAGGCCGCCCACAAGGCCGACCTGGACATAGAGAAGGACGAGAACGTCCACTTCGAACGCGCCTGGGCCGACCCCGAGTCCGGCACCGTCTACTGCCTCTCCGAGGCCCCCTCCGCCGACGCCGTCCAGCGCATCCACGAACGCGCCGGCCACAAGGCGGACGAGATCCACCCGGTACCGCTGACGGTCTGAGCGCGCGAGAACATCCGGCAGACGCCGGTACGCCTCCGCACGCCCCGTCCGACAGAGTTCACGAGCTGCGAGCATCCCCATGCCGATACCGGTAGAGCACTAGGGGGTGCACGTGGCTGGCGTGATGTCGTTGATGTCGATGCACTGGGCAGAGGTGACTCCGGAGCAGTACGACACGGTGCGAGAGACGGTCGACTGAGAGGAGATCCCGACGGTCGGCGGTCAGATCCACGTGGCCTGGTTCGACGACCAGGGCTTCCACGTGACCGAGGTCTGGGAATCCCAGCAGGCGTTCGAGACCTTCTTCACCGAACGACTCTCCCCCGCACTCGAGAAGCCGGCCTCACAGGCACCCCCGAACCACCCTCACCAAAGAGCCCCCTGTCGACGGGCAGGGGGCTCTCGTTCAGGTCTGGTTACTTCTTCTTGGTTGGCCACTGACGAGCGGCCTCGGGCGGCCCAGGGGTGGCCCAGAAAACTGGGACTTGCCTCGCTGCCGACCACCTGGACCGCTACGCGCCGGGGGCCCGGTACTGGACTTGTCCGGCTTTACGCAGGGCAGCCATAGTTTCGTCGATGGTCAGGAGAACGGTCGTCTCAAACGAGCTGAGTGCGCCGCCTCCGCTGATCGCCAGGGCGACCGCGGCCATGGAGACGTTGTCGGGGGCCTCCCACAAGTTGTAGCCGTCGCGGGTGCCGAACGCGTACCAGAAGCCGTGGAGCTTGCCGCCGACGGACTCGATGTACGACTGAGCGGCCTTTGCGCGGTCCTCGGGGTGGCCGATGAGTCTCGCCCAAGTCTCCGGGGTGTAGCTGAACCTCGATAGATACAGCGGCATCATGTCTCCCTTTCGTCCCAGCAAGGGATGCCCCCGCAGGGTGGGATACGCCCCCGAGGCCGCCCGCGTATCCCCCGAACGGCCGGGATGATGACCGGCATGGCCACCCGGTGAGCGACCCAACAGCCCCGGAACTACGGCATCGAAGCCCGCAGCTTGGGAAGCTGAGATCATTTGTGGCTGGTTCGGGCGCTGCCCCGGGTGAACCGCCGAGGTGGCGGGATGTACCGCTTCCTGGGCAGATCGCCGATGCGCTCCGGGAGCACATGAAGCGGTTCCCGCCGGTCGAGATCACCTCGCCCTGGAAGGTCGCCGACGGGCCTCCGGTGACCAAGCGGCTGTTCTTCGCCGGACCGCGCGGCGGTCACATCTGGCGTACGTCGCTGAATGAGGACCACTGGAAGCCCGCTCTGGCGTCCGTGGGTGTCATCCCGAAGGCCAAGAGCCGGGAGCACACCGCCGCGCGGGAGCACGGCATGCACGCCCTGAGGCACTTCTACGCGTCGGTGCTGCTGGACGCGGGCGAGAGCATCAAGGCCGTCAGCGAGTACCTCGGGCACTCCGACCCGGGACTCACGCTGAAAACGCCCCCGCCCCGCGCCGTATGCACAGGTCGGGGGCATGATCACACAACCTACTTCTTCTTGCCCTGGGTCTTGCCGGGGATCTTGGTGAGCTGGGTTTTTGCTGGTCAGGAGCGGTGGGGTCGTGCGCCTGGTGGTCATCGTTGGTCGTCATTGGCCACTGTCGAGCGACCTCGGACGGCCCAGGGACGGCCCAGATCGCTGGAGATCGCCAGGCTTCGCCATGGGACGTCCGCTTCCGTTTGGGGCGTGACTGTCGGATCATCCTCGCCATGCCCAACACTGTGTGGACAGTGCTCGTCGCCACTGTGACTGCCTTGGTGACCACCGTTGCGACTGGTGTGCTCGTCAGCCCTCGCCTCGAAGCCAGAAAGCGCCGCATCCAAGAGGCGCACATCGCGCGAGACACGTTTAGCGCAAGCCTGTTGACGATCATCTCGGCATGCGCACGGCTTCAGAGCTTGCCGCTTCCAGCCCCTGACGATCCAGACTGCACCGACGTGGTCAGGGCGCGACTGGCCGCCGAGCGTGAGCGCTGGATGCAGCAGCTTGACGACGCTACACGCTGGCTGATCGACCACGTGGAAACGTACTCCGCTGGCTGGCCGCTCGGAGAGCTGCGTGACGTGGCTGCCCGTTATGCAGCTGCGTCCAGGATGGTGATGATCTCGGAGCGGTCCGAGGAAGCCAAGGTTGAGTTGCTAGCCAAGCTAGCCGCGCCAGTGCAGGGCATCTACTTCACCTATGTCTGGAATCGAGCAAGGAACTACCACAGAGACCGGGCTAGCTTGACGACTGTGCTTGCCCAGGTGAACGCGGTTCCAACTTCTACGCCGGCGGACCCGGAACTGGCGGCACCTCAATAGACTTGACACCAGGGATGAAATCCAACTTCACTACGTACTGATTTCTGGTGCCGCCACCTCCGCCGCCGTTGATTCCATTCAATCCTGGAGTCCAAAATGCCTCTCCATGTTCGCGTCACTGCAAAATCGAACAGGTCACGCAGCGAAGTTAGATTGGATCTTAGCGAGACTGATCTCGAAGAGAGATTTTTGAAGCCGTACCGAGAAGGTCGCCCGATCGTCATCGGCGGAACTGTGGTGCCAATGGAGGATCTGGAGCGAATTCGGATCAACAAGACAGATCTGCCTTCTGATCAGCTTCTTCCTATCGTGAGAGAGAAGCGTCGGCAGTCTGGCATCATCGACTTCCGTAGCGATGACTACTACATTGCGGCATACGGCGATGACGTAACTGACAAATACATCACCTCGGTCCCTGGAGCAGCAGTGGCGTCGTTGTCCCAAAACGTAGAAGCCTCTAATGAAAAGCTGGATCCGCGCAAAGTATTCGTCGTACACGGGCGCAACCTCAAGGCGCGCGACGCTATGTTCTCATTTCTGCGCTCGCTTTCCTTGAACCCCATCGAGTGGAATGAGGCCAGCCTTGCTACGGGTAGGCCTTCACCGTATGTGGGTGAAATTCTCGACACAGCTTTTAGCCAGGCAGCTGCCGTTCTGGTGCTCATGACGCCGGATGATGTGGCGTCTCTCAAGGAGGAACACCACGGCTCCCATGAGCCTCCTTACGAGACTGAACCGACTGGACAGGCCAGGCCTAACGTTCTTTTTGAGGCAGGCATGGCAATGGGGCGCGACGCAGACAGAACAGTATTGGTTGAACTGGGCGTGCTCCGCCCATTTAGCGACATCGGCGGACGTCACGTAATCCACATGAACAACACAACGCAGCGGCGCCAGGAGTTGGCCCAGCGGCTACTGAGTGCTGGCTGTGCAGCAAGCACTACAGGCGTCGACTGGCATTCCGTTGGTGATTTTGATTCCGCGATTTAGTGTCGCTTTCAGGGCTACATTGGGCGCTTCTAGCGTGCAGGCTCGGGGCGCCCTCGAAGTCATCGATAAATGGCAAGAATGTCCAGCATAACGGCTGGACCTTCTAGGTAATTTCCCCGCTCACTATCCGTTGGCTTACTTCGTTCCATCTTTCTACGCTGCTCCCGAGGGATCAAAGAAGTTCCAGGGAGCGCCAAGAGCGGTTTCCACTGCCCAGCGGGCCAAGTATTTGACACTTTGCCAATCAGCCGAGCGCGCCCCTCCACGTCGGACTTCACATATTCAGGAGTCAATTGCCCCGTGAGTCGCAGTTCAGATTCATCGAACTCGCCGACCGCGATCTGCTTTCCCCCCAAGGTATTAGAAAATAGCTTCATAGCGTCAACCTGTTCCCGACTAGGCAGGTCTTCTACCTCATCGACACCAAATGCAGACATCGCTGGCATGATTGACTGAAACTGGCTCAGGGCTTCCATTAGCCCGCCGTGGGGTGACAGTGCTTTAATGATGTCAGGGATATAGATCTCGCATTCGGCATCGACCAGGTGACCCACCTTAATTTCGCTCAGGTCAGTTTCAGCATCAATGGGAAGCCAGCCCGCGAGATCGGGTTCGGAATTTGCCAGTGACAACAGGCGCTCAAACTGCGCCTGCGGAGTATCCGTGAACGTGCTCCTTTCGCCTTGACTCTGGCGCTCAAGGGAATTTCGAACTCCGTCCTCAAGCGCACTCACATAGTCGGCGAGCGCATCGGTATCGAGGTACAAGAACCGCTTGAGCATGCACTTCTCCTAGTTGATCTATTTATGGTGTCGAACTCCAGGACCGAGCCGGAATAGCCCTCAACTGCCTCAGCCGACGAAAGTCAGCCGGCAGCGGCGGGTCGCCAACCGATCAGGTGCGCGTGTGCCTCGCTGTACCCCAACCTGCCCCAGCCTCGTTGTCGGGGCGCGTCGTCGACCAGAGTAAGCCGCGACAGCCGGACCTTGACGAGATCGTCCGAGCCCTCAGCTTGGGAAGTTGCAAGCGTTTGAGAGCGGTTGGGGCGTTGACCTGGAGGAACCGCATATCTGCCACGCCGTCGGGCTGGGCCGCGTTTTACGCGATTCCCCGCTGTTCCCGCCCGGTCTGGTGCGCCTGTGGTGCACGGGCGTTGTCAGTGGCTGTCCGTACGATTCGGGCATTGCGTCGGTCTGCGCCATCGGACGGTTAGCTCGGTAGTGCCGCCAGCGAGGGAAGCGCGTCGGCTTACTCTGCTCTGCCCATCATCGCCCGCATCCTCTTCGGGCCGAGCAACCGACCAAACGCTATCCAGTTGCTGAACTGCACGAGATCATCCAAGATCCGGCTGGGCGCGGGGGGACCGTCGCGCCACCCTGAAATGAGCGTGCGAGGTCGGGTCTGTATCACCGTCAATGTCTCAATTCCGTATGGCCAGCGCGCCACAGCTCCGTAGCGGGCGAGGTGAAAGCAAGTGTTACTCGCATCCGTGTTACCAATTTCCAGGGGGGCCCAGTCCGGAGCGAGCGCTTCAGCCTCCGACTCCCAGGTGTCCGGATCGCTAAAATGCCCACGCAAAGGAACTTCCCAACTTACCAAGCCGTCGTCATCTGACCCGCGTTGATCAGCGTCAACAGTTGCTGACACACCGGTGGGGAGGCGATCAAGCATTGCCTGGTTCACTTGGCGCTCGGCATCCCTCTTCGGCGTGACCCCTACCTCTACTTCGACGACGGTGAGTAGGCCTTTCGTCCACAACTCTGCAAGGCAGTTGAGGGAGAAAAGCTGTCCCATATCCCAGCCGCTGAAAGGTTGTCCCAGTGCCGCGACGAGAGCTGACAAGTCCTCATCCCGCGTCCACCGGTACATGCTTGCCAGCCGCCGAGCCCCCCAGTCTGTCTCAGCCCACATCTCAGCCATGTGGTCCGCTGCCTGGCGGTGGATGCTTCGTCCGCGTTGCATACCGTTAGCGTATGTAGCCCTACTGACACTGATGGCTCTGTAGTGGGTGACCAGACGGTTAGAGGTCGGCGGAACGGGTTTGGCCGGTGGCCTGCCCGGTCTGGGGTCGAGCATGATCAGGGGGCCGTACGCTGGGTGGCAACTCGGGCAGGCTTTGGACCTGCCCGCAATGTGCACGAGTGGCCCCCTGGTCTTGCTCGACGCGGGACCCGGACCGGGGAGGTGGCTAAAGCCGTGGAGCCCCCAGCCACGACGTACACCTTCTCTGGCATCAGGTGACTGATTGCTGTGCACGCGGCGTGGGCGCCGGCCGGGCTGGAGCGGGACGTAGGCAGGAGCGCAGGCCCGGCCGGGGGCCGGGCCGCGCGCGGGGAGCGGAGCGAGCCGCCTTGAACCAGTAGAGAAAGTTGTAACGCAGTCGCTCGGACGGCGTTGTCAGGGGAAGATCCGGAGCACCCGGTGCAGAGCTGTCGGCTCACCATCTGGCTCAGGCCGCCCTGCCAAGCGTGCGTGTGCCACTGACCATCCCTGTCAGGCGTGTCTGCGCGCATTTCTGAGCCGCTGTCGCCGTGATCGCCAGGCGGTCTACCGGGGCAGGTCTGAGTGCTCTACCGTCCTTGCCATGGGTGGCCTGGGGGAGTTCTTAAAGAAGCGTTGGGGCGTAGTGATCCTCCTGCTGGGGATCTTGGCCTGGGCTGCGGACATCATCGGGCCGGGGGTGCTCATCCTCGTGGCGGCAGCAGCGATTCTGTACTTCCTTCTACAGGCGCCGCTTCGGTGCATCGCCCTGGGTAGGCAAGGAAGGTGCCGCAACAACGCCCAAGGCTTGCTGCGGGGGTGCTGGATCCGTGAGCACAAGTGGCAGGGCTTCAAAGCGCTGCGTGGTGCTGGAGAGGATGGCACGCAGGGGCCGCATGCCGCCCTCATGCAGGACCGGCAACAGATGACCGCGACTCTCGGAGTAGCTATGGGTGTCATCTCAGCGATCGTCGCGTGCGCTGATTTCATCTTCAAGTGAGCCCTCTCCGCTATCTGTGGTTGATCGTCTCAGGACGACATCAGGCATCAGCCGTCGACGATCAACCGCGACTAGATATCGGCCTGTTGCGGTTTGAACTCGTATGCACAAGCCGGTAGTTCAGCTCTGTCTCGGTGTGCGAGCGGCAGGAAGATCACCGGTCGGATCGTCCAGGTAATGCGGGTGGTGAAGAAGGTGACGGACACGGTGCAGGGTTCGGAGCGTAGGAGGGCTCGTCGGGTGTCTATGCGGCCGTCGTACAGCCACTGCCATGCCTGTTCGGATGCTTCCGGGTCGAATGCCGGTGAGATCGTGCGGAGCGCGACGGCAACCCATCGGTCGGCCTGCGGTGCTGAGTAGGCGTCGAAGGATGCCCGCAGTGCCAACTCGCCGTTGTCGGTGAGTTCTTCGGTCCAGCACTCGCACCAGTAGCCTCGGCGGGCTTCGTCCTTCAGCACAGGTGGTCTCCCGGTCGGGTGCCGGTGAAGAGTTCCGCGGTGACCGTGTAGCCGCCTTTGCTGCCGTGGATGATGACTCGGTGGGCGAGTGCGGTGACCATGCCCAGGCCCCGGCCGTGTTCGGCCTCGGCGTCCTGGTGCTCGGCCTTGGGGGCCGTGCCGGTTCCTCCGCCGTCTGTCACCGACAGGGCGATCACCTGCCGGGAGACCGCGAGGGCCAGGTGGAAGCTGCCGGATTCCATGCCGCTGGCCGTGTGGAGGATCGCGTTCGCACTCAGTTCGCTGACGATCAATTCCGCGTCGTCGGCCAGGGGTGATCCGCGCAGGATGTCGCGGGTCCAGCGGCGAGCCCGGCTCACCTCTTCCGGAAATCCTGGGCAAGTGAGTCCCCAGACCCGGGCGGTGCTCGTATACTCGTGCATACAAGTTCCTTCGTGCTGGTAGGCCGCCATGTGCAGCGGGTTCGGGCTAGACGAGTTTCACGCCGTCGTGGGCGCGGATGGCCGGCGGGGATGGCGCGTCCAATGCGTCCAGGACGCGGATCGCGTATGCCTCGTCGGCAAGCTCGGTGACTTCTTCACGGGTGGCCCAGCGCAGCGCGCGGGTCTCGTCACCGGTGGTCGGTGTGCCGTCGGCCGCCTCGCACCGGAAGACCAGCGAGACGATCAACCCGGTCATGTTCTTGTAGACGCCGGTCAGGGTCGCGGGAAGCGCGATCTTGATGCCGGTCTCTTCGAGGACTTCGCGCTGGAGGGCTTCGGGGAGGGTTTCCTCGCGTTCGAGGACTCCGCCCGGGGGTTCCCACTTGCCGTTGTCGCGGCGTTTGATCAAGAGGGCCCGGCCCTGGTCGTCGACGATGACTCCGGCGACGCTCACGGAGTGCGGACGGTCAGTGCTCACGTTCCTCGGCCCTCTCGGCTGGCTAGGCTCTCCACCGTAGCAACAACAATCGCCCACTCGTCTAGATATCTAAAGGAGTACACGTGCCCTCTCTTCCTTCCGGCTTCCTCGGTGATCTCGATCCCACGAGTGATCGTGCGGTCTTTCGGCAGATCGCCGACCAGTTGCGCGAGGCCATTGACCGTGGGCGGTTCAAGGAGGGTGAAAAACTGCCCTCGGAAGCTGAGCTTGTTGACCACTACGGGGTATCCCGGATGACGGTCCGCAACTCCTTCTCCGTCCTCCAGGGCGAAGGGCTCGTGCACGCCGAGCACGGCAAGGGCGTCTTCGTCCGGCCCCGGCCGCCCGTGCGGCGCCTCGCCTCCGACCGGTTCGCCCGGCGCCACCGCGAGCAGGGCAAGGCGGCCTTCATTGTCGAAGCCAATGCCGTCGGCAGTCACCCTCAGGTCGACAGCCTTGAGGTGAAGGAAGAAAAGGCCAGTCAGGACGTCTCGGCACGGCTCGGGTCCGTTCGGCGGGTGCTGGCTCGTCGGCGCCGGTATCTGCTCGACGGTCGGCCGGTCGAGTTCGCCACCTCGTATCTGCCGCTCGACATCGCGCGCGGTACGCCGATCGCTGAGCCGAACCCCGGGCCCGGTGGCATCTACGCCCGTCTCGAAGAGCTGGGTCACCGCCTTGACCACTTCGAGGAGGAGATCCGTGCGCGGATGCCCTCGCCCGCTGAGGTGAAGACGCTCCGGCTGGCCTCCGGTGTGCCGGTGATCCACCTGATCCGTACCGCCTTCGACGCCGAAGGGCGGGCCGTGGAGGTCTGCGACACGGTCATGGCGGCGGATGCGTACGTGCTGTCGTATCAGCTTCCGGCGACGTGATGAGGTGATTTGCGGTGGTGCGCGGGGGGCGCTTCTCCGACTCGTACACCCCAACAGGCATACTCGTATAGACGAGTGGGCAAGTGGTGTGGCAGGGTGGTCCGCGTGAGCCCGGCAATCGGGTTCGCAGACCGCATCATGTATAGACGAGTAGATGGGTGAACTGCCTTGCGCACCATTCGTGTTGAGACCTCGGCCGCGACGATCCTGCTGACCGAGGCTCCTGAGCCCAAGGTCCGGGACCGGCAGACGGGCGAGATCGCCAAGGACGCCGTCAGCGGTGAGGCGCTGATGACGCTCGGCGTCGTCTACATCGAGGACGGGGAGTCGTCGCTGGTCAAGATCACCGTTCCTGAGGGCGGTGTGGCTGAGGGGCTGGCGCTGGGGGCGCCGGTCTCGCTGCCGGGGCTGGTTGCCCGGCCGTGGGAGAGCGTGTTCAACGGGCAGCAGCGGCATGGCATCGCCTTCCGTGCCGCCGCCGTGACTCCGGCCGCCTTCCCGGCCGCCATGGGAGCCACCGCCTGATGTCCGATCTGGTGACTCTTCTGGAGGTGGGTGGTCCTGTCGCCGCGCTCGGTGGCGGGGCCGCCTACACCCGGGCCAAGCACCCCCGCGTGTACTGGTCCACAGTCGGTCTGCCGATATCCACCGCGCGGCTGCTCGGCTCGTACGGTTCGGTCATGGAGGCGTGCGGGCTGACCGTGGCGCCGTCCCGGCTGCGAGTCCTCGCCGTCAAGGCCACGACCCGGCGGGAGGTCCGGCCGGTGCCGCCCCGGCGGGGGATCATCCGACCTACCTCGACCGGGCTGCGGATTCGGCTCCGGCTCGCCCCTGGGCAGGAACCTGCCGATGTCGCTGCCTCGGCCGAACGGCTGCGGCATGCCTGGGGCGTCCATGCCGTGTACGTGACGACGGTCAAGCCGGGCGTGGTCGAACTGCGCCTTGTCGGCTTCGACGTGCTGCGGAACGTGCGGATGCCGCGCAAAGCCACCGCCGAACTCCTCAAGGTGCCCGTGGCGCTGCGGGAAGACGCGACCCCGTTCGTCCGCGACTACCGCACCATTCCCCATCAGCTCACCCTCGGCGCCACGCTGTCCGGCAAGTCCATGTACCTGCGCCACCTGATCAGCGGACTTGCCCGGCAACCCGTCGCCTTGGTCGGTATCGACTGCAAGCGCGGTGTGGAGCTGGCGCCGTTCGCCTCCCGGCTCTCGGCCCTTGCCACCGACCCCGACGAAGCAGCCGAGCTGCTGCCCGTACTCGTTAAGGAAATGGAGGACCGCTACGACCTGATCAAGGCCCGACAGGGCATCGCCCCCGGCACCCCCGACGAAGAGATCACCTCCGACATCTGGGGCCTGCCCGACAGCGAACGCCCGGTGCCGATCGTGCTGTTCGTCGACGAGGTGGCCGAACTCTTCCTCGTCGCCACGAAGAAGGACGAGGAACGCCGAGACGAGATGGTCACCCAGCTCATCCGCCTCGCCCAGCTCGGCCGCGCCGCCGGCATCTACCTGGAGGTCTGCGGACAGCGCTTCGGCGCCGAACTGGGCAAGGGCGCCACCATGCTCCGCGCCCAGCTCACCGGACGCGTCTGCCACCGCGTCAACGACGAAGCCTCCGCGAAGATGGCCCTCGGCGACATCGCCCCCGAAGCGGTCTCCGCCGCCTGCGCCATCGCTCCCGAACTGCCCGGCCTGGCCGTGGCCGGTGACACCTCCGGCGGCTGGTCCCGCATCCGCACGCCGTACCTCTCCCTCGGCGCCGCCGCCGAGATCTGCCGGGACTCGGCCCGCCTGGTGCCCGACCTGCCCGCGCTGAAGCCGTTCCAGCCCGACACCCCCGTACGGCCCGTGGAGTCCTCGGCCCCGGCAGTGCAGCCGCACCCGGTGACCGACTGACGTTCATCCATCCCTCACCCGGTCGGCGTGACCGCCTCGCGCCAACTTCCTACCCCTGTCATGCCTGAATCCGGAAGGAGCTGCATCATGCGCGCCCAACTGGCCCGTGTCGACGCGGTGCTCGTCCAGGCGCTCATCGCCGCCGCGCTGTCCTTCGCCCACCTGCACGACATCGCCTCGGCTGCCGGTCAGGACGGGTGGAAAGCGTGGGCCTACCCGGTCTCGGTGGACCTGCTGCTCGTCGCCGCCTGGCGCCGACTGCGCTCCGGTGAGGCGAAAGCGTCCGGGTGGTGCTGGTTCGTCATCGCCCTCGCCGCCTCGCTCGGAGCGAACGTCGCCACCGCCGGCCTCCTCGACCTGAACGACGTACCGGCCTGGCTGCGCATCCTCGTCGCGGGCTGGCCCGCCGTCGCCTTCCTCGGCGGAACACTCCTCGCCCACACCACCCCCGCGACAACCGACGAAGACCACAAGGGCCCCGAGGACACGGACGACACCGTGGACCAGGAGCACGCGCCCGAACTCGCCCTCGAGGAACCGCCACCGACACCACCGGCCATCGAGCCACCGCCGCCCGAGCGGCCCGCCGTGCCCGTCCCGGCCGCCCTCGTCGAACACGCCCGCAAAGTCGCCGCCGAACACCACACCCGCACCGGAACACCCATCGACACCCCCACCCTCCGGGCTCGCCTCGGCGTCGCCGCGCCCATGGCCGAAGCCATCGCCGCCCACCTCGCCCCGACCGGGAGCTGACCCGTGCCCCTCTTCTCTTTCAACACCGCCGCCGACTACCTCGAAGCGGCCCGCGAGATGGCCCTCAGCGGCCGGACCACGCTGGCCCGGCTCCTCGCCGAAGAAGCCGCCGACCGCGTCACGGACCCCGCCGAAGCCGCCCGCATCCTGCACGACTTCCCTGGCCCCAGCCTGCGACAGGAGGACTGATCATGCCCAACCGCCGCTTCCGCAACGGCACCCGCATCGGTCCCGTCCAGGTCGCCACGTCCTACGACGGCCGGGGCCGTGAGAAGCACACCGCCGCCTGTACGGCTCCGCGCTGCGGCTTCTCCGCCGACTACGACAGCCGCGCCGCCGCCGAGTTGGCCGCCCGCACCCACCGCTGCCCCGTCCGCTGATCCTCCGAAGGGACCTCGTACACCGTGACCGTCAGCCTGCCGCTCGTCGTCGTCCTCGGCTTCTTCGCCTGGGGAGCGGTCAAGTTCCTTGGCGTCCGCACCTGGGTCGTCGTACTGATCGCCCTCTTCGGCTTCTACCTCTCGCAGACCTTCCTCGCCCTCGCCATCGAGCCCGGCACGCGCTCCGGCGTGGACGTCATAAACGGCCAACATGCCTAGACGAGTAGATGAGGAGAGTCCGACCGTGTTCCTGCCCAAGTACCCCGACAGCCCCACCCCGCCGCCCGCACACACCCACACCCCGGCCGATCCGGCGCCCATACGGCGCTCGCTCCCGGCGGTCCACATCAGTCCCGGGGCCGTGGCGGCCGTGCTCGTCGGCGGTGTCGTCCTCACCGCGCTCCTGGCCGCCGTCGCCGTCTCGGCCGTCTCCGTCGCCATCGCGGCCGTGGTCCTGCGCTCCCTGATCCGCGAGCAGAACCGGCGCTGAACGCGCACGACACCCGGGGCGGCGCACACGACCAGGCATCCGCCGCCCCGGGGCCATCACTCCTGACCGAGCCAGTCAGAAGGAGAACCGCCATCTTCACCCGCACCACACCGCCCCCGCTCCCGGAACTCGCGAAGCTCGCGGAGCACGGCACCCTGCCCGGTATCCTCCGCCAACTCTCCGGCCTCGGCGGCTGCACCAACCCGATCCGCCTCGACGGCCACCGCACCGAGCACGACGTCGACACCACGACCGGCGAGATCGGCCGCGTCCTCCACCACCTCGACTCCACCGACCTCCCGGCCGGCCAACTCCTCGTCCGCTGCAACAACCGCCGCACCACCCGCTGCGCGGCCTGCTCCGAGGTCTACCGCCGCGACACCTTCCACCTGATCACCTCCGGCCTGCGCGGCGGCAAGGGCACCCCCGAACACGTCGCCACACACCCCCGCGTCTTCGCCACCTTCACCGCACCCAGCTTCGGCCCGGTCCACAACCGACCCTCCAGCGGACGGCCCTGCCGCTGCGGCACCCGCCACGACCAGGACGACGCCGAACTCGGCACCGCCCTCGACCCAGACACCTACGACTACGAAGCGGCCGTTCTCTGGAACGCCCACGCCGGTCCGCTCTGGCGACGCTTCTCCACCTACCTCCGCCGGGAAGTCGCCAAGCGAGCGGGCCTGTCACAACGCCGCTTCCGCGACCACGCACGCGTCTCCTTCGCCAAGGTCGCCGAGTACCAGAAACGCGGCGCCGTCCACTTCCACGCCGTCATCCGCATCGACGGCCCCACCGGCGGCGACACCCCACCCCCGGCCTGGGCCACCGCCGAACTCCTCACCGACGCCATCAAGACAGCGGCAGCGAAGGTCCGCGTGGACGGCCCGGCCATCGACGGACGCACCCACACCTTCACCTTCGGCCGCCAACTCGACGTCCGCACCATCCGCTCCGCCGACTTCAACGACGGCCAAGAGCTGACCGAACGCACGGTCGCCGCGTACATCGCCAAATACGCCACCAAGGGCGCCGAGACAGCCACCGGAGCTCTCGACCGCCCGCTGAAGTTCGCCGCCGAACTCGCTCAGCTCGACATCAGCGACCACGCCCGCCGACTCATCCGAACCGCATGGACCCTCGGCGCACGCAAGAGCCTCGAACACCTCCGCCTCCGCGCCTGGGCCCACATGCTCGGCTTCCGCGGCCACTTCTCCACCAAGTCCCGCCGCTACTCCACCACCCTCGGCGCCCTCCGCGACGCCCGCGCCGAATGGCGCCGCGCACAACACCACACCCCGGCAACAGAACACGAGACAGCTACGACGTACGTCCTCGCGCACTGGGTCTTCGCCGGAACCGGACTCTCCGACAGCGAAGCCTGGCTTGCCGCATCCCTCGAACCCGCACCCGGAACAGAAGGAGAGCCGACCCATGGCTAAGCGCCATCTCGCCGTCGTAGAAGCGGCTGCCGAACCGCGCGCTCTGCCTTCGCGGTTCCTGACTCCTCTGGACGTTGCCGAGATTCTGGGCGTGCCGGTCGAGACGGTCTACCAGTGGCGGCGG
Organism: Streptomyces sp. NPDC002787; assembly: GCF_053592095.1. Lineage (NCBI taxonomy): Bacteria > Bacillati > Actinomycetota > Actinomycetes > Kitasatosporales > Streptomycetaceae > Streptomyces > Streptomyces sp. NPDC002787. Next base: position 167,550 of record NZ_JBSFVC010000012.1, read on the forward strand.
AAGCGCACTGGGCCGCGTGGCTTCCGGGTTGGCCGGCATCTGCGCTACGACCCTGTGGACGTGCGGGCGTGGGTCGAGTCCCTGATGGAAGGGGCTGCTGCCTGATGGCCGGGCACGTCCAAGACCGCTGGTACAGAACGGAGACCGGGCCGGACGGGAAGGCTCGCAAGGTCAAGACGGAGCGGTACGGCACTGGGTCCCGTTACCGGGCCCGGTACATCGGGCCGGATGGTACCGAGAAGTCCAAGAGCTTCCCCGACCGGCAGAAGCGGCTCGCTGATCAGTGGCTGGCGCACACTGAGGCCGACATGGCGCGTGGGCAGTACATCGACCCGCGTGCGGCTCGAATCACCTTCGAGCAGTACGCCGAGAAGTGGGTGACTCACGCACCGGACCCGAACACCCAGGCGTCGATGGAGTCACAGCTTCGGCTGCACGCCTTCCCCTACCTGGGCTCGCGTCCGCTCGGTTCCTTCCAGCCTGCTCACATCCGTGACTGGGTGGGGAAGCTGCAAGAGAACGGCGTCCGGGGCTCGTACGCCCGGACGATCTACTCCAACGTGCGTGCCGCGCTGAGTGCAGCCGTGGATGACGGGCACCTTCCCCGGAATCCGTGCGCTGCTCGCTCGGTCCGGCCACCGACGGTGGACGTCAAGCGGATCGCTCCCTGGACGCCGGAACGGGTCTTCGCTGTCCAGGACGCCATGCCCGAGCGGTACCAAGCCATGGTCGACCTGGGTGGCGGCTGCGGGCTTCGTCAGGGGGAGATCCTCGGCGTCGCCGTCGACGCGATCGACTTCGAGTCGGACACGCTTCACGTGGTCCAGCAACTGAAGCTGAGCCGCAGCAAGGCCGTGTTCGCTCCGCCCAAGGGCGGCAAGCTGCGGGACGTACCGCTTCCTGGGCCGGTCGCTGATGCGCTGCGAAAACACATGAAACGGTTCCCGCCGGTCGAGATCACCTTGCCGTGGAAGGTGGCGGACGGGCCTCCGGTGACCAAGCGGCTGATCTTCACAGGTCCGCGCGGCGGGCATGTCTGGCGCACCTCGCTCAATGAGGAGGCGTGGAAGCCTGCGCTCGCCGCTGCCGGGGTCATACCGGTTCCGGAACGGGGCCAGCCTTACGCCGAGTCCCGAGAGAACGGTATGCACGCGCTCCGGCACTTCTACGCGTCAGTGCTGCTAGATGCCGGAGAGAACGTCAAGGCCTTGGCTGAGTACCTGGGTCACTCGGACCCAGGTCTCACGCTTCGGGTCTACGCGCACTTGATGCCCTCCAGCCAGGAGCGCACACGAAAGGCGGTCGCTCAAGCATACGAAGCATTCGGGCTTACCTTCTAGGGCAGCGAAAGACCCCGTGAAGCTCATAAAGCGAGCATCGCAAGCTTAGTTTCTAAGCACGCGATGCTCGCTTTATGAGCTAGCTAGCTAGCACGCAGGTAAAGAGCTAGAAGAAACGAGCACCGCAGGAAACCATCCTCCCTCGCAAGCAAGGTTCCCGCAGTTCAACGCATGGAACAAGGCGTTCAACTCGCTGAATAGCCCTCTATGATCCACCCCCCGCTCTTCTACTTTTCCACTGTAGAAGTAGCAGCCCTCTCCTAGCTGCACGTTTGTATCGCGAAGCAGACATGTGCGAAAGTCTCACCACATGCGAATGCCGCCCGGCCAGGGGCGGCATTCGTTTCCGTTTCCGCGTTCGGAAGCCCTAGCAAGGAACCGACCACAGAAGGAGGCCCCATGGTCCCACGCGCAGGTGTCACCGTCGACATCTGTCCTCGCGACGTGCCGATCGCGCTCATCGGTGCGGCTGGCGGCGCGCTCGCTCTCTGGGCTGACGCCCCGGCCGAGATCGCCGTCCCCGTGGCGGTGCTGATCGTCCTCGACATCCGCGTCCGTCGCCTGCGCCGTCGCACCTGACGGCCCACAGACGGCCCAGCCCCACCAAGAAGCCCCCTACCAGCGGACAACCCGCAGGTAGGGGGCTTGTTCGGCTCTGGTTACTTCTTCTTGCCCTGGTTCTTGACCGCCTCGATGGCCGCTGCTGCGGCCTCGGGGTCGAGGTAGGTGCCGCCGGGGTTCAGGGGCTTGAAGTCGGCGTCCAGCTCGTAGGAGAGGGGGATGCCGGTGGGGATGTTCAGGCCCGCGATGTCGGCGTCCGAGATGTTGTCGAGGTGCTTGACGAGGGCTCGGAGGCTGTTGCCGTGGGCGGCGACGAGGACCGTGCGGCCGGCCAGGAGGTCGGGGACGATGCCGTCGTACCAGTAGGGGAGCATGCGGGTGACGACGTCCTTCAGGCACTCCGTGCGGGGGCGGAGCTCCGGGGGGATCGTCGCGTAGCGGGGGTCGGCCGCCTGGGAGTACTCGTTGTCGTCCGCGAGCGGGGGCGGCGGGGTGTCGTACGAGCGGCGCCACAGCATGAACTGCTCCTCGCCGAACTCCGCGAGGGTCTGCGCCTTGTCCTTGCCCTGGAGGGCGCCGTAGTGGCGCTCGTTCAGGCGCCAGCTGCGGTGGACCGGGATCCAGTGGCGGTCGGCGGATTCGAGGGCCAGCTGCGCGGTGCGGATGGCGCGCCTCTGGAGGGAGGTGTGGAGCACGTCCGGGAGCAGGCCGGCGTCCTTCAGCAGCTCACCGCCGCGCGTCGCCTCCTTCTCTCCCTTCGGCGTGAGATTGACGTCCACCCAGCCGGTGAACAGGTTCTTCTCGTTCCACTCGCTCTCGCCGTGGCGGAGGAGGATCAGCTTGTACGGTGCGTCGGCCATGGCCCCGAGCGTAATAGACAGCCGGGAATCGTCACCCACCTGGCCGACAGGCGGACACATCCCCTCACACCAGGCGCCATCGGCCGCGCGCATCGGCCCCTGTGCCGCCGACAGTTGACTGGGGTTGCTAATTGGGTGGCCCGGTCTCCCAGCACGTTCGTAAGGTGTGTCCGCCGCCTTAGCCGCTTACGTCCGTGGGGGGACCTGCTCCATGCCACTCGTCGCTGCCAGACGTGCCGTCCGGGAGTCCGTCTCGGGGCTGCCCCGCGAGTTCTGGTGGCTGTGGACCAGCACGCTCGTCAACCGGCTGGGGGCGTTCGTCGCCACGTTCATGGCGCTGTATCTGACGCTGGACCGTGGGTACTCCGCCTCGTACGCCGGGCTCGTGGCCTCGCTGCACGGCCTCGGCGGGGTCGTCTCGTCGCTCGGCGGCGGGGTCATGGCCGACCGGCTCGGGCGGCGGCCCACGTTGCTCGTCGCGCAGGTCTCGACGGCCCTGTCGGTCGCGCTCCTCGGCTTCGTGGAGCATCCCGTCGCGATCGCCGGCGTCGCCTTCCTCGTCGGTGCCGCCAGCAACGCCTCCCGCCCCGCCGTGCAGGCGATGATGGCGGACATCGTCCGGCCCGAGGACCGCGTCCGCGCGTTCTCCCTCAACTACTGGGCCATCAACCTCGGCTTCGCGATCTCCTCCATGGCCGCCGGGTTCATCGCCGAGGTCAGCTATCTCGCCGGCTTCCTGCTCGAGGCAGGGATGACGCTGGCCTGCGCGATCGTCGTGTTCCTGAAGCTGCCGGAGTCGCGGCCGGAGCGTACGGCGGCGGAGAAGGCCGGCGGCGGCACGGACGAGGTCGGGCTGGGGACCGTGGTCCGCGACGGGCGGTTCATGGGTGTCGTGGGGCTGTCGTTCCTCGTCGCGCTGATCTTTCAGCAGGGGTCGGTGGGACTGCCGGTCGCGATGGGCGACGCGGGGTTCACACCGGCGGACTACGGCCTCGCCATCGCCGTCAACGGGGTACTGATCGTGGCCCTGCAGATCCCGGTCACCCGTTTCATCGAGCATCGCGACCCGGGACGGCTCCTCGTCATCTCGTCCGTGCTCGCCGGGTACGGCTTCGGCCTCACCGCCTTCGCCGGGTCCATCGGGGTCTTCGCCCTCACCGTGTGCGTGTGGACCCTCGCCGAGATCGTCAACGCGCCCACCCAGACCGGCGTCGTCGTACGGCTCTCGCCCGCGCGGGGGCGCGGCCGCTACCAGGGCATGTACACGATGTCGTGGTCCGTCGCCGCGCTCGTCGCTCCGCTCATGTCCGGGGTCGTCATCGACCGGTGGGGCGCGGAGTGGCTGTGGGGGTTGTGCGCGGTGATCGGGACCGTGACGGGGGTGGGCTACTGGGCACTGATGCGGCGGATGCCCGAGGAGGAGTCCACCGCCGGGGAGCCTGCCTTGGGTGGGGCCGCCGAGGCCAAGGCCAGTACCGGCTCGTCCTGAGCATCCCCACGGAGGCATCCGTACACCTCACGGAAGCATCCATACACCTCACGGAGGCATCCGCACACCTCACGGATGCATCCGCGCCCCCTTCACCACCTTGTCCACGCCGTTGCGCGGGCCGTAGACCGCCAGCCCCACCAGGTCCAACTCCCCCGCCCCTACGGCTCGGACGGCCGCGCGGTTGTCGCGGTCGTTGCCGGTGGCGAAGAGGTCGGAGGTGAAGAGGGCGCGGGGCAGGGCACGGGAGAGGGCTCGGGCGTGGGCCGCCTTAAGTACCTCCTTCGTGCCCTCGAAGACGAGGACCGGCTGGCGGAACATCGGGAGGTACGCCGTGCCGTCGGCGTTCTCGTACGGGTCGCCGATCACCTCGGGGACCGTCGATCCGAGGCCGCTGACCAGGAAGGACGTGACGTTGAGGCGTTGCCAGGTCTCCAGGTCGTCGCGGAGGAGGACGGCGATCTTCGTGTCGAACCGGATGGGTGGCATGTCCACAGGGGTCTCGCTGCTCATGGGGTGAGACTGCCGACCGGCGTACGGCGCCGTCTTGTACGTTCTTTGCATGCGCCCCCTGAGGCCGACGTCCCCTCGGCGCGAGGTATCCGCCTGGCGGCCGCGTGTGCCCGGCATCGTCGAGGTCTTCCACGCGCACTACACGGAGTACGCGTACCCGATGCATGTACACGGCGTCTGGACGTTGCTGATCGTCGACGACGGGGCCGTCCGGTACGAGTTGGACCGGCATGAGCACGGGACGCCGAACGACACGGTGTCGCTGTTGCCGCCGTACGTGCCGCACAACGGGGCGCCGGTCACGGAAGCGGGCTTCCGTAAACGGGTGTTGTACCTGGACCTGGACGCGAACGCGCTGGACGAGAGTCTCATCGGGGCGGCGGTGGACGAGCCCGACCTGCGGGATCCGCTGCTGCGGCTGCGCGTGGGGCAGTTGCACGCGGCGCTCGCGCGGCCGGGGGACGAGTTGGAGGCGGAGAGCCGGCTGGCGCTCGTCGGGGAGCGGCTGCGGGGGCATCTACGGCCACGGACCGCCCAGGAACCCCGGCCGGACGGTCCTGCGCGTACGGTCGCCCATCGGCTGCGGGAACTGCTCGACGAGCGGGTCGCTGACGGGGTGACGCTGGAGGAGGCCGCGGGGACCGTGCATGCCCATCCCGCGCATCTCGTACGGGCGTTCGGGGCGGCCTTCGGTATCGCGCCGCACCAGTATCTGATGTCCCGGCGGGTGGAGCGGGCCAGGCGACTGCTGTTGCAGGGGATGCGGCCGAGCGAGGCGGCGGCGGAGGCCGGGTTCTACGACCAGGCGCATCTGACGCGGCACTTCAGGCGGTGGGTGGGTGTCACCCCTGGCCGCTATCGGACCGGTCGGCCGCCTCGCGCGTCAGGTGACTGAACGCGTCCAGGTTCCGCGTCGACTCCCCCCGGGACACCCGCCACGCGTACTCCTTGCGGATCGCGGAGGCGAAGCCAAGTTCGAGGAGGGTGTTGAAGGCGCCGTCGGCCGCCTCCAGGACCTGGCCGAGGAGGCCGTCGATCCCCTCGGGGGTGACGGCGGACAGCGGCAGCCGGGCCGTGACGTAGACGTCGCCGAGCCGGTCGACGGCGTAACTCACGCCGTACAGCTTGAGGTTGCGCTCCAGGAGCCAGCGGTGGACGCCCGCCTCGTTCTCGTCGGGGTGGCGGATCACGAAGGCGTTGAGGGAGAGGGAGTGTTTGCCGACGATGAGGGAGACGGTCGTCGAGAGTTTGCGGGTGCCGGGGAGTTTGACGACGTAAGTGCCGGGGTCCGGGCTCTCCCACTCCAGTTCGGCCTCGTTGAGGACCTGCTCGATGATCGACGCTGCGTCAGCCATGGGGCGAGCGTACCCGCCGGTACGAGCGGGCCGACGGTTCCCCGTGGTGGGTCCTGATGCGCGACGGCTCACCCGTGATGGGCCCGCACCCGGTTGCGGCGGTAGTCGTGCATGGCCGCCGTGTACACGTCCGCGGTGGTGGCGGCGGACATGTCCCAGCCGAAGGACTCGGCGTGGCGGGCGGCGGCCGCGCCCATACGGGCCGGGAGCTCGGGGGTGTCGGCGAAGTCGCGCAGCACGCGCGCGTACGCGACGGGATCGTGGCCCTGGACCAGGAAACCGGTCTCCCCGTCCCGTACGGCGACCGGAAGACCACCGACCGAGGCCGCCAGCACCGGCGTACCGGCCGCCTGCGCCTCGATGGCGACGAGCCCGAAGGACTCGCTGTACGACGGCATGACCAGCACGGACGCGGCCCGGAACCAGTCCGCGAGCTGCTCCTGGCCGACGGGCGGGCGGAACCGTACGACATCGGCGATCCCGAGCCGCGCGGCCAGCTTCTGCAGACCTTCCGGCCTGGCGAGGCCGCTGCCGCTCGGCCCGCCCACCACCGGGACAACGATCCGCGACCGCAGCTCGGGGCGTTCGTCGAGGAGGACGGCGACGGCGCGGAGGAGGACGTCGGGGGCCTTCAGCGGCTGGATACGGCCGGCGAAGAGGGGGATCAGGGCGTCCTGCGGCAGGCCGAGCCGGGCCCTGGCCGCCGCGCGGCCGTCGGCCGGACGGAAGCGGTCGAGGTTCACGCCCGGGTGGACTACGGCGACCTTGGCGGGGTCGGCCTCGTAGTGGCGTACGAGTTCGCCGGCCTCCTCGGCCGTGTTGGCGATGAGGCGGTCGGCGGCGCGGACGATCTGGGTCTCGCCGATGACGCGGGCGGCGGGCTCGGGGGTGTCGTCGGCGGCGAGCGCGGCGTTCTTGACCTTGGCCATGGTGTGCATGGCGTGCACGAGGGGGACGCCCCAGCGTTCGGCGGCGAGCCAGCCGACCTGGCCGGAGAGCCAGTAGTGCGAGTGGACCAGGTCGTAGTGGCCGGGGCGGTGGCCCGCCCACGCCTGCATCACCCCGTGGGTGAACGCGCAGAGCTGGGCCGGAAGATCCTCCTTGGCCAGCCCTTCGTACGGGCCCGCGTCGACGTGCCGGACCAGGACACCCGGGGCCAGCTCGACCGCCGGGGGCAGGGCGCCGGTCGTGGCCCGGGTGAAGATCTCCACCTCGATGCCCTGCGCGGCCAGCCGCTGCGCCAGCTCCACGATGTACACGTTCATGCCGCCCGCGTCGCCGGTTCCCGGCTGGTGCAGCGGCGACGTGTGCACCGACAGCATCGCGACCCGACGCGGCTTCCGGTGCAGCCTCAGCCGCGCCGCGGCGGCCGGGGAGCGTCGCCCGAGCCTGCTGACGTAGTGGCTCACTGGCGTTCCTCCTCGCTCCGGGCATGCCGTTCGGAGGGCGTCCCGAGCCCTCTGGTGTGCGGGAACGCCGGAGGAGCCAGTTCCATTTCCTCTTTGCAGAAATATTACCGAGGGTCGATCAACCGTTCGAGCATTTGGGGAGTGGGGGGAGGGTGAGCCCCAGAGACGAGGCCCACACAAACTGGCGGCACCCAGTGCCCCCCCTCCCGCATACCCTCGACCCCATGACCCCCCACCCCATCGGCACCGCGACGCGCGGCACCACCAACCCCAACCGCCTCCGCCGCATGGACCGCTGGATCGCCGCCACCCACGGCGCGGAACTCCGCCGCGCCACCACCCCGCTAGCCGTCGACCTCGGCTACGGCGCCGCCCCCTGGACCGCCGTCGAACTGCTGCGCCGCCTCCGCGCGACAGCGCCCCGCACCCAGGTCGTCGGCATCGAGATCGACCCGGCCAGGGTCACGGCGGCGAAACCGTACGAGTGCGAGGGCCTGACCTTTCGGCACGGCGGATTCGAGGTGCCGGTTCCGGGCCGCCCGACCCTCATCCGGGCGGCGAACGTCCTGCGCCAGTACGACGAGGAAGAGGTCACCGCCGTCTGGGAACGCCTGTGCGCCCGCCTCGAACCACCCACACCGCGCACGCCGCCCCCACCACGCACCCCGCTCACCCCGCCCTCCCGGCTCGCCCCGCCCTCCGCCGACGGCCACCGCCCCACCGCCGGCACGGACTCCCCCCGCCCCCGCTTCACCGGGGGCCACTCCACCGGCGGTTTGCTGGTCGAGGGCACCTGCGACGAGATCGGCCGTCGGCACGTGTGGGTCACCCTGGGCCCGGAGGGCCCCCGCACGATCACCTTCGCCGCCCGGCTCGGCTCCCTGGGCCGCCCCTCCGACCTCGCCGAACGCCTCCCGAAGGTCCTCATCCACCGCAACGTCCCCGGCGAACCGGTGCACACCTTCCTCCGCGACTTCGACCGCGCCTGGGCCGCCGCGGCCCCGTACGCCTCGTACGGGGCCCGCCAGCGCTGGATCCGCACGGTCCGCAGCCTGAGCACGGACTGGCCGGTGCGGGACGGGGTCGCACGGTGGCGGCAGGGTGAAGTGACCGTGGCGTGGGAGGCGTTGGCGCCGCGAAGGTGACCGCCCCACGCCATCCCGGCTTCCCCTCCGACCCTCTCCCCGCTACCGGAAGCCGCTTCCGTAACGCAGAGCGACATTCCCCTCACGCACGGGAACGATCGCCCTGGGCCGTTCGTCACACAGGCGGGGCCACTGTCATGCAGGTGAAGCAGAGGGGAGCAAGGAGAAGTGAGGAGAAGTCAGTTCTCGCCCACCTCTGTCGTATCGCGCGACGCCATGACACGATCACCCGGGCGCTGGAAAGTTACTGACGGTTAACCAGTTCTGATCTGTTCTGTTTCTGTTGGGGTTGGGGGCAAGGGGTATGGGAGCCGGCAAGCGGAATCTGACCATGGTGGCCGTGGCCGTGGTCTGCGCGATGACCGTGCTGGGCGCGCCGGTCACCGCGTACGCAAGCCAGACGAAACCGACCGAGCCGACCCCGAGCCCGACACCCTCCCCTTCGGGTACTCCAGGCACTCCGGGTACTCCAGGCACTCCGGGCACGGACTCGACTCCCGTGACGAACGAGGAGTTGGAGGGCGTACGCCTGAAGCTGGAGGGCCTCTACCACGACGCGGCGGTCGCCACGGACGCGTACAACGCGGCTGAGGAGAAGGCCGACAAGCAGTCCGCCGAGATCGTCGATCTGGCCCACGAGATCGTCGAGGGCCAGGCGAAGCTGGACAAGTTGCAGGACCTCATCGGCGCCGCGGCCCGCGCCCAGTACCGTGGCGCCGGCCTCCCGCCGGAGGTGCGGCTGTGGCTGAGCGAGAACCCCCAGGACTTCCTGGAGGGAGCGGACCGCCTGCGGCAGGGCCAGCTCGCGACCAAGGGGCTGCTCGCCGACATGAACCAGACCCAGCAGGACTTGCAGCAGTACTCCAAGGACGCCTCCGCGCGCTGGGAGAAGCTGGAGGCCAACCGCAAGGCCAAGGAGAAGGCCAAGAAGAAGATCAAGAAGCAGATCGCGGCGGCCGAGGAACTCGAAGCGCAGCTGGAGGACGACGAGCGGGAGCGGCTGGCGCAGTTGGAGGAGGACGCCGCGCAGGAGTCACAGGCCGCCTGGCTGGACTCGGGCATCCTCGACGAGATCAACGGCAAGGCGACCGCGCAGGGCAAGAAGGCCGTGAAGTTCGCGACGGAGCAGATAGGCAAGCCGTACGAGTGGGCTGCCGAGGGTCCCAAGACCTACGACTGCTCCGGCCTCACCAGCCAGGCCTGGGCCGCCGCCGGCCTGACGATCCCCCGCACCTCGCAGGAGCAGTGGAAGCAGCTCCAGCACATCGACATCCAGGACATGCGCCCCGGCGACCTCGTCATCTACAACTCCGACGCCAGCCACGTAGCCCTGTACATAGGCGACGGCTCCATCATCCACGCTCCCCGCCCGGGCCGCACGATCACGATCGCCGGAGCGGGCACGATGCAGATCCTCGGGGTCGTACGCCCGGACGCGTGACCGAAGGCTGACTCCAGCGGAGCGGGCCGTTGCTCAGCAGAGGTGCGCTTCTCGGCAGAGGTGCGGGCTTCTCGGCAGCGGGCAACTTCTCGGCAGAGCTGCGGGGCTGTGGGGCTTCTCAGCGGGGCTGCGGGCAGCGGGCAGCGGGCAGCGGGCAGCGGGCAGCGGGCAGCGGGCAGCGGGCAGCGGGCAGCGGGCAGCGGGCAGCGGGCAGCGGGCAGCGCAGTAAAGCGGCGGGACCTCAGCGAAGCCACAGGGCCCTCGGCGAGCCGCGGGCTCCAGCGAACCGGCGGGCGCCTCGGCGAACCCGCAGGCGCCTCACCAGATCTCGTCCAGGGGCGCAGCGCCCCTGGCGGGGTTCAGGGCGGAGCCCCGTGACGGCGCGGTTCGGGCGGGGCCGTAAGAGCGGCCGCGCTCGTGGCGGGGCAAGGAGGCGGCCACCCCCGCAGTGGGGCAAAGAGGTGCCCGCCCCCGCGGCGGGGCCGAAGAGGCAGCACCCCCTTCGGCGGGCAGAGAGGTGCCCGCCCTGCTGCGGGGTCGAAGGGGCGGCAGCCCCTGGGGATGAGAACGGCGGGTAGAAGCGACGGGGGCGAACCCCGGCAGGACGGCCACCGAAGGGCCACAACCCGCCACAAACCCACCCCCACCCCCCCCGTGACCCGCCCCACGTGACTCTCACCACCTTCCGCCCCGGACACAACCTCAGCCGCGTGACATTCGTCATCCCAGGAGAAGCCCCGCCATGTCCAACTGCGGTACAGGATGCGGCATATGACGCTGGCTGATTGCCACCCGACGCCCCGCCAACCATTCCGCTGCGGCGGCGCCTGACGCTAAGGTCCCCGTCGGTGGGTCGAGGTTTCTCGCCCCACCGTGCCCTCGGGGGGAGGGAAGGAACCCAAGACGATGCCCGTACCCGTACCGCGGCAGAGAGCCATCCCGGCCGTGGAGAGTGGTCAGGCGCACGCCGTGTCCGCACCCAGCGGCCCATCCGGAGAGGGGGCAGCCCTGAACGCCCCGGCCTTGGCCCCTGCAGACAACTCCACAAACCCGCCCGGCCCCCACGGCCCGACCGGCCCCGCCGGCCCGACCGCACAGCCCGGCAGCCCCACCAATCTCACGGTCCTCCTCATCCAGGACGACCCGGCGGGTTCCCTCAACGTGCCCGGGCTCCTCGACTCCGCGGGCAAACCGATCCGCGTCCGCACCGCCCGCAACCTCACCGAGGCCCAGCGGCTGCTGACCGACGACGTCAACTGCATCCTCCTGGACCTGGCCCTCCCGGCCCCGGCCCGCCCCACCGACGCGGACACCGAGGCGGCCGACCGCACCGACGACGAACTCGCCGTCCTCAAACACGTCCTGGAACTGGCCCCCCGCCACGCCGTACTCGCCCTCACCGACTCCGGCGACGCCGAACGCGGCGCGGAGGCGGTACGAGTCGGCGCCCAGGACTACCTCTTCCGGGACGAACTGGACGGCCGCCTCCTGAGCCGCGCGATCCGCTATGCCGTGGAGCGGAAGCGCTCGGACACCGCCGAGCGCCGCCTCACCGAGTCCAAGCTGCGCGCCCAGGAGAACGCCCGCCTGGAACGCGGCCTGCTCCCGACGCCACTCCTGGAGGGCTCGTCCCTGCAGTTCGCGGCCCGCTACCGCCCGGGCCGTTCCCGCGCCCTGCTCGGCGGCGACTTCTACGACACGGTCCGCACCCCCGACGGCACCGTCCACGTCATGATCGGCGACGTCTGCGGGCACGGCCCCGACGAGGCGGCGCTCGGCGTGGAGCTGCGCATCGCCTGGCGGGCACTGACGTTCGCGGGCCTGTGCGGCGACGAGTTGCTCTCCACGCTGCAGCGCGTCCTGGAGCACGAACGCGAGAGCGACGAGATCTTCGCGACGCTCTGCACGGTCGACATCGCCCCCGACGGCCGCCGCGCGGGCCTCTGCCTCGCCGGCCACCCGGCCCCGCTGATAGTCCGCCACGGCCAGGGCATCCGGCCCACCCCGCCGGCCGAGCTGCTGCCGTACGACAACGGCGGCCCTGCCCTCGGGCTGCTCCCGAACGCCCGCTGGCCCCGCACCCAGATCGAGCTGGGCGCCGCCTGGAGCCTGATGCTCTACACCGACGGCCTGATAGAGGGCCGGATCGGCGACGGCAAGGAGCGGCTGGGCCAGGACGGCATGGTGGAGATGGTCCGCCGCCAGCTCGCCGAGGGCCTACGCGGCGAGGAACTCCTGCGCGCCGCGGTGAACGAGGTCCGCGACCTCAACGGCGGCGAACTGACCGACGACGTGGCGGTCCTCCTGCTGGACCGCGAGGGCTGACCGGAGGTCAACAGCCCCCGGCGACCCCTGCCCCGCCCTGCCCCGGCTCCGCTGTCGCACTTGCCCGGCTCACTCGGGGTCAACGACCGCCGTTGTACGGCCCGTACGGACCGTCGCTACTGGAGCCGCGGCGACCGCCGCCCCCGCCTCCGGAGACCTGCTTGACCGCGGGCCGCACATCCACGATGTACACGATGCTCGCGATGACGCCGATGATCGGCAGGAACGACAGGATCGAGAACAGATAGCTCACGACGAGGGCGATCCCGAGGATGATCAGCCAGAACACCTTGGTCTGCTTGTCCGCCGCACGGAACGCGTCCTCACGCCGGAACGCGGCGTCGAAGAGCCCGAACGCGGCGAGAGCCATCAGGACGATCTTCAGAAGTCCCAGGAACCCCGCGAAGCCCGTCATCAGCATGCCGCCCACACCACCCGTTCCGTTCGCTCTTCCGAAGGCCGACCGTTTCTCCTACGCGGCCACCGTACCCGTAGAACGGGCCGGTCACCCCAAAGGTGCCCGGCCCGTCTCCGTACCGTGAGTTACCAGAGGTACTACACGCCCATCTCTCGTACCGCTCGCACCTCTCGTACCGCTCTGTCTGTCGCCGACTCCGTCATCGGCTATGTCGCCCACCCGGCAGTCCGCCTGCCGCTTACTTGGCGGGCGGGGTGGTCTTCTTCGCGGTCGTCGTCTTCCGGGCCGGAGCCTTCTTCGCCGGGGCCTTCTTGGCGACGGAGGCGGGCGTGGCCTGGGCCTCGGCCGGCTTGGCGGCCGCCGGCTCGGGCTTGACCTCGACCGGCTGGGAGTTCGGCTCGACGGCGATCGCGAGCTCCTCGATCTCCTCCGCGGCCTCGCCACGCCAGGTCTTCACGGCCTGCTCACCGTGCTCGGCGACCTTCTCGTACGTCTCCCGGGCCTTCACGGCGTACTCGGCGGCGACGCCGACGCTGCGCAGCGCGAGGTCCTGGGCGGTCTCACCGAGCTTCTTCAGGTCGGTGTCGAGGGTGCCGATGAGCTCCGTGACCTTGGTCTGGAGGTTCTCCTGGGTCTCCTTGACCCGGGCGGTCGCCTTCTCCTGGACGGCCTTGGGGTCGGTCTGGCGTACGGCGTCGATCCGGGCCGGGGCCTCGGCGCGCAGCTGCTCGACGATGCCGGGGACCTTCTTCGCCTGCTGGAGGGCGAGGTCGGCGGTGCCGGCGGCGAAGTAGAACGGCGTCGGGTCGGTGACGGCCTTGCGGATGTCGTCGGTGATGGCCATGGTGTTGGTCCTCCGTTTTGCTTTCAGCTGAGGGTTTGGGGTCGTTCCGGTCCGCGTGTCTTGTGTCATTCCGGTCCACGTCCGACGGGCTCCGCCGTTCGCCGAGCCGACCGCACGGTCGAAACCGCCGAAGTCGCCGACGCCGTCGAAGTCATCGAAGTCATCGAAGTCATCGAGATTGTCGAGGTCGTCTCAGTCATCAAGTCACCGTCGATCAGCGTCAACCAGCGGTCTGACGCGGACCGGCATCGCCGTCGTCGTCCGTACGAGAACCGGGGGCCGAGGGTTCCTCGGCGTCCGTCACCACGCCGGCACCGAGGTCGATCTCGAACCCGTTCTCCTTGCGGAAGGACTCGTAGATCTGGAGCAGCACCTGCTTCTGCCGCTCACTCAGCGTGGGATCGGCGAGTATGACGGCGCGCGTCTCGACCTCGTCCCGGTCCCGCTCGGCGTCGAGGATGCCGGCCCGCACGTACAGCGTCTCGGCGGAGATCCGCAGCGCCTTGGCGACCTGCTGCAGCACCTCCGCGCTCGGCTTGCGCAGCCCGCGCTCGATCTGACTCAGATACGGATTGGACACCCCGGCGGCATCGGCGAGCTGCCTGAGCGACAGCTGCGCGTTTCGCCGCTGTTCACGCAGGTACTCACCGAGATTGCCGACGTTGAGCGATGCCATGCCTCCACCATGCACGACCCGCGCTAACTTTTGCAAGCACCTGCTTGCAAAAGTGCGCCACGCCACTCCATACAGCGGCTCTCGGTGACCCGTCTCGCTGAAAGTGAGCCAGTCCCGGTCTATCTGAGTCATCTGGTCTTGCGTCCCGGTCGACCTGGGCCATCTACCGATCCGTCTCGCTCTTTCTGAGCCACGGCGGTACCCGGCTCCCTATGGTCGTTGTACGTGGTCAGCGCCGGGCGGGGGTGGCTGGTGGAGCCTGAGGACTACTCGCTGGAGTACGTCGACGCTCGCGGTGAGCTTCACGAGGGGCCGCTTGGGGTGATGTGGTCGACGCGTTTCGAGGCTGCCGGGCAGGTGCGGACGTTCCCGTCGTACCGGGGGCAGCGCAACTTTCCCGGCTGGTACTGGGCCGCCACCAGCGGCGAGTTGGTGGGCTTCGAGTCGTGGGTGGAGCTCGGCCATCTGATGCGGCTGGACTCCGAGCCGGACGTGGTGGCCGTCGCGTCACAGCCGTTCCGGCTCTCATGGCGACCGGATGACCAGGCCCGGCGGATCAGTCATACGCCGGACTACTTCGTGCGCCGTCGGGACGGCACCGCCGTGGTGCTGGATGTGCGTCCCGATGACCGGATCGAGCCCGAGGATGCCGTGAAGTTCGCGGCCACGGCGGCGGCTTGCGCCGTGTTGGGCTGGGATTTCGAGCGGGTTGGTGTGCTCGATCCGGTGTTGGCGGCGAATCTGCGCTGGTTGTCGGGCTACCGGCATCCGCGGGTACGGCGCGAGCCGGTGGCGGCGAGGTTGCGGGCGGTGTTCACCCGTCCCCGGGGGCTGCTGGCCGGTGCTCGTGCGGTGGGCGATCCGATTGCCGTGCTGCCGGTGCTCTTCCACCTGCTGTGGTGTCGGGAGCTGGCGGTGGATTTGGAGGCGGGCCTGTTGTCGGCGGCGACGACGGTTCGCCCGGCCTCCGTAGTCGCGGGGGAGGCGAGTGGAGATGCCGGCGCGTCCGAAGCTGCTGTCGCTGGGTGACCGGGTTCGCTATGACGGGCGGGAGCACACGGTTGCCGCCCTGCACGGCACTTCGGTGCGGCTGGTTGATGATGCCCAGGCCGCCAGTGTCGTGCTGCTGGGGCATCTCCTGGCGTCCGAGGGGTTCGCCGTGCTCGGCACCGCGTTGAGCCGCCCGCCGTTGTCGGAGGCCGGGGTGCTGGAGGGCCTGCCGGAGGAGGCGGTGGTGCGGGCCGAATGGTGGCGCAGGCACCTGACCGAGCTGCTCACCGGCCACCCGGACGGCGATGCTGCCGCCACGAGGCGGGCCGAGTACGACCCGGTGGTGCACTCGCTGCGGCAGCGGGAGCTGGCCAAGGTGGCCGAGCTGCGGGCCGCTGGTGAGGAGGTGGGGCTGAGCACGCTGCGCCGGATGCGGTCGCGTTTCGAGCGCGAGGGGGTGGCGGGCTTGGTGGACGGCAGGATGCGCAGGCCGGCCACGGGCACGGGCCGGGCCGATCCCCGGGTGGTCGGCGCGATCGCGAGGGTCGCGGGCAGTCGGACCGACGAGCCGACCGTCTCCGCGCAGGTGTTGCGGCGCCAGGTCGAACGGCTCCTGGTCGCCGAGCACGGAGCCGGAACCGTCCGGATGCCGTCCAGAGCGGCGTTCTACCGTCTGCTGGAGGCGGTCACCGCCGGGCAGCACCTGTTCGGGTCGGCCCGCACCCGTCGCTCGCTGGGCAAGCAGCCTAAGCGGATGTTCGGACAGCTGACGGCGGCCAGGCCGGGCGAGGTGATGGAGATCGATTCCTCGCCGCTGGACGTCATGGTCATCCACGACGACGGGACGGTGGACCGCTGCGAGGTGACCGGACTGGTGGACCTGGCGACCAGGACGCTGTCCGCAATGGTGCTGCGGCCGTCGACGAAGGCGGTGGATGCCGCGCTGCTGCTGGCCCGCGCCATGACCCCGGAGCCGGTACGTCCGGGCTGGTCCGACGCTCTGCGCATGTCGCGATCGGTACTGCCCTACGCCTCCTTGCTGCCGCTGGACGAGCGGCTGGACAAGGCCGCCGCGGTCCCGGTGATCGTTCCGGAGACGGTGGTCTGCGACCACGGTAAGGCGTTCATCTCGGACAACTTCCGCAACGCCTGCCGCCACTTGGGGATCTCGTTCCAGCCCGCGCACCCGGACACACCGACCGACAGGCCGCACATCGAGCGGACTCTGGGTTCGGTGTCGACGATGTTCGCCCAGTACGTGGCCGGCTACACGGGACGCAACGTCGAGACGCGGGGCAAGGCCCCGGCCGCTCAGGCCGTCTGGTCCATCCACGAACTCCAGGAACTCCTTCAGGAGTGGATCGTCATCTGGCAGTCCAGGCCACACGACGGGCTGCGCGACCCCTTGATGCCGGACCGGCCGCTAAGCCCGAACGAGAAGTACTCCGCGCTGGTGTCGGCGGCCGGATACGTCCCGGTCTCGCTCAGCCCGGAGGAGTACATCCAGCTCATGCCCCGTGAATGGCGGGTCATCGGCCGCAGCGGAGTGCGGATCAACAACCGCACCTACGACGCACCGGCGCTCACCCCGTTCCGCCGGCAGTCCTCGGGCGCGGGCCCGGACGGCAAACGCTGGGCAGTCCACTACGACCCCTACGACATCTCCTGCGTCTGGATTCGCAACCACCACGACACGGGCTGGATCACCGCGACCTGGCGCCACCTGCGCACCACTCCCGTCCCGATGGGCGAGCTGGTCTTCGACCGGGCCCACCAGATCCTGCGAGAACGAGGACAGCACAAGCCGGACGAGGAAGCCGTCGCCGAAGTCGCGGAGGCTCTGCTGGATCGGGCCGGTGACGGGCCCGACCTCGGTTCTGGCCGCAGGCCGGCGGGGAAGGGCCGGCCGGCACGGCGGCGCGACCGCAAGGTCGCCGCGCGCACACGGGCCACCAGCGAGCCCGCCTGGCCCCGGCCGGCACCCGAACCGGAGCCGGAGCCGGAGCCGGAGAGCGTGTCCGTTGATGAGGAGGACGGCGCCGAGCTTGCCGACGTCGTCCCGCTGGAGATTTTCGACGCGCGCAAGGAGGCCGAGAAATGGTGGTGACCCCCGCAGGTCCGGCGGGAGAGAGCGACGGACTGCCGGACGACTGGACCGATCCCTCCACACGGCTGGAGGGCTGGCGGCGCTTCGTCGAGACCGACCCGGCTGCCTTCGAGCTGCTGCCCGATCAGCAGTGGCAGGCACTCTCTCCGGCCTCCCGGGCCCTTACGACGAGGCCCGGATCGCCTACCACTCCGAGCTGCAGGTCGTGCGCACGCCCACGGTCAAGGAGATCGCGCATCAGGGACGGCTGCTGACCCTGCTCAACCAGCGGGAACACGGCGCCCGTCGCGGGATGATCGTCTCCGGCCAGTGGACGACCGGGAAGACCACGGCGCTGAAACAGCTCGGCCGCACCCACGAACTGCGTGTCCAGCAGCGGTATCCGGGCAGCGACCGCATTCCCGTTGTCTACATCACCGCCCCGCCCAAGGGCTCCCCTCGCAAACTCGCCCTGGAGTTCGCCCGGTTCCTAAGCCTGCCCGTGATCAACCCGCGGCACAACACCATCGATGTCACCAGCGCCGTCTGCCAGGTGATGATCGAGGCCCGCACCGAGCTGGTCCTGGTCGACGAGATCCACCTGCTCAACCACGCGACCACCGCAGGCGAGGACCTCTCCGATCACCTGAAGTACTTCACCGAGCACCTGCCGGCGACCTTCGTCTATGCGGGCATCAACGTTGAGAAGTCCGGGCTGTTCACCGGGATCCGCGGCAAGCAGCTCGGGGGCCGCTGCATCCTGGTCCGCACCGGTGCCTTCCCCCGCAACACCGAGTGGCAGGCCCTGATCGCCTCGCTGGAGAGCACGCTTCGCCTGCACCGTCACCAGCCCGACACCCTGGCCGGTCTCTCGAAATACCTGCACCAGCGAACCGGCGGCATGATCGGGAGCCTCTCCCACCTGATCCGCGCCGCGGCGATCTCCGCCATCCTCGACGGCAGCGAGCGCATCACCAAAGCCTCCCTGCGACACATCCGGATCGACCACAACAGCGAGTCGGACTCCCCGCCTGACTCAGGCAGGGAAGCAGGGTGAACAGGCCGTTCAAGGCCGTCGTCTTCCGTCCGCTGCCGCGTCCGCTCAAGCCCTTCCCGCAGGAGACCGAAGCCTCGTTCCTGGACCGCCTCGCCACGGCCAACGCGATGCCCGTCCAACGCCTTCAGCGGCCCTCCCACTGGCTGGAATCCCGTCTGGATCCGGTCGGCCGGCTCAGTGTCCTCAGCGGACAGCCTCAGACCTCGATCCGGTACGCGATCCCCCGCTGGGAGCGACAGGCGTGGAACATTCCGCAAGGTCCCTTCGCAGCAACTCCCCGATGGGCGTGCCGACGCTGTGTCGCCCGCAGGACCGGCACCCCCGGCCAAGGCGTCATGGTCTGGCTGTCGAAACACCACGACCAGGTCTGCATCCCCCATCGCCTCTGGATCGGCCGGGCCGTCGAAGCCCCCGCCAACCAGCTCGACCTCACCGGCCTACCGGAGATCGTCGCCGCCCAGAAACGTCACTACCGGCTCCTTCGCCGCTACGGCCCCGACGTGATCAACGTCTGCTACGAACAGACCTCCCGCTTCTGGACCACCCTCCTCCAGCACGGCTACCGGATCAGCGACCTCACACAGCGGCTCGCCCGGCTCCAGCCCCGCCCTGCCCGCACCGTCCGACCCTGGGACCCCAAGCGCTACGCGGCGATCTATCCCGAGATCGTCAAAGCCATGGTGTTCTACGCAGCTCCGCACTGGCGCAGCCTGGCACTCTCCGGCGCTGAAGAGGACTTCCGGGCCTTCCACGCCGAATTCATCCGGCGACTCCCCAACGAAAGCTCCCTCCGCACCACCGCCAAGCCGTGGTTCATCCACCGACTCCGCATGATCGCGCACACCATCCAGGACGCTGCGCAACACCCTGTCGGAGACAGCCCAAGTGTGACTGAGACCTCTCAACTGGCCACCCCGAGCGTCGAAGTTGACCACAGCGCCGGGGCGGACTGAGCAGACCCGAATGCCGCAGCAAGCCCTTACCATGCTCGGTCATGACCGATGACGTGCTCAACTACTCGCTGCCCGGGCCCTTCACAACTCTGGACGCGAGTCAGCTCCCGCTCATCAAGGGACTACCAGACGATCCCGTCGGCATCTGCGCCGCAGTGCAGGCCCTGGTCATCCAGCCCACTGACGCCGCGGCGTCAGGGATTCCTGAGGACCGGATCGCTGAGAAGAACATCCGGCCAGTCAACCAACTGATTGCCGCACTGACTGCCCTGGATCCGGCTCCACTACACCAGCCTCGAACGCCCGAAACGCGGGTGATCGGCACCTGTCGTCACTTCGCCACGATCGCCTGCGCGATCTTGCGGACGAAAGGTGTCGCCTCCCGCGCTCGGTGCGGTTTCGGCACCTACTTCCAGGAAGGACGCGGCTTCGACCACTGGATCACCGAGTACTGGGATGATGACCAGCGCCGATGGGTGCGCGTCGATACCGAACATCTCGGCAAGGACTTCGTCGCCCGACCAGACGATCTCGCTCCCGGCGAGTTCCTCACCGGCAGCGAGGCATGGGCTCAATACCGAGGCGACATGATCGATCCGCACATGTTCGGCACTGCTGGCACCGATCATGCCTGGGGACCGCATGAGATCAGCGGCAACGTCGTCCGCGACCTCGCCGCGCTCTGCAAGCAGGAGACTTTGAACTGGGACGAGTGGGGTCGCATGACCGCGGCCTACGAGGGCAAGACCGGACCCGATTACGACCAGCTGATCGACGTGGTCGCCGATGCCTGTTCCAAGGACGAACCGCGGACCTTGACCCGTCTGTTCGCCCACCCGGACCTGGCCGTCCCCCAGCACATCATGAGTTGAGGCCGGTCTACGACTCCAAACCCGCTGGCTCAGGTTGAGCGAGACGACCTCGGGATCCGTGTCTCACTCAATCTGAACCACCGCCGGTCAGAAAGCCACGATGTCTCAGATCCATCGAGACAGGTCAGGTTGGCTGCACCGGGTCGCCGTGACGGTGTGTCGTGATGAGCGTGGCCGGATCCTCGTTCACCGGCGGTCGGAGCAGCTGTCGCGCTTCCCAGGGCTCTACGAGGTCGTGGTCGGTGGCGCCGTGGATTTCTGCGAATCCTATGAACAGGCCGCCGGGCGGGAGCTGGCCGAAGAGCTGGGCGTCCGTGTGCTGCCACGCCTGCTGTTCACGTTCATCAACCGCAGCGGTTTGAGCCCTCACTGGCTCGGCGTGCACGAAGCCGTGATGCCGGACGCCGTGGCCGCCGATCCAGATGAGGTCGCCTGGCATGGCTGGCCGACCGAGCCGGAGCTGCGGTCGGCCCTGCTGGAGTGGCGCTTCACCCCCGACAGCCACGAAGCCTTCAGCCGGTATCTCGCGTTTCTGAGCGCGCGGTGCTGACCTTGCCCGCACCGCAGGCTGGGACGCCTGCTTGAAGCCAACGCGATGCGCACGCCGCTCGCCTGGTGACCCGTCTCGCTGAAGATGGGCCAGTCTCGGTCCGTCTGGGCCATCTGGGCTTGCGTCTCGGTCAACCCAGTGTTCTCACCCGACGGGGACGAAAAGTACCTTGTGCTGCCGATCAGCTTTTCTTCCTGTAGGTGAAAGAGGCTTGCGATGGGGCGTCCCGAACGGCCGGTCGACGCGGCGGCCGGTCCCGTGCAGCGACTCGCCCATGATCTTCGGGAGCTGCGCCGTTCGGCGGGTGGCGTGTCGTACCGGACCATGGCGAAGCAGGCCGGCTTCTCGGTGACGACCCTGGCGAAAGCCGCGAGCGGCGAGCGGCTTCCGTCGTTGGCCGTGCTGCAGGCGTACGTCCGGGCATGCGGCGCCGACCCCGTTCCGTGGGAGGCGCGGTGGGCGGAGGCCGAGGCGCTGGCCGGGGAGGAGAGGCAGGAGGATGCCGACGCCACGCCGCCCTACCGTGGCCTCGCGCGCTTCGAGCCGGACGACCGTGAGCTGTTCTTCGGCCGGGACCGACTGATCGACGAGCTGAGCGAGCTGACGTGCGGGTCCCCGTTCGCCGTGGTGTTCGGGGCGTCCGGCAGCGGCAAGTCCTCGCTGCTGCGGGCCGGTCTGATTCCCCTGCTGCGGGAGAGGGCCGCGCGGCAGAGGCGTACGGCGGTGCTTCGGATCCTCACACCGGGGGCCCGGCCCGCCACCACCTACGGACATCTGCTGGCGCCGGAGGCCGACGATCCGGAGAGCTGGGTGGTGGTGGATCAGTTCGAGGAAATCTTCACCCTCTGCCGTGAGCGCGCCGAGCGGGACCGCTTCCTCGACCTTCTGCTCGCCGCGCGCGACCCGGGAAGCCGGCTGCGCGTGCTCATCGCCGTACGGTCCGACTTCTACGCACGGTGTGCCGAGCACCCGCGGCTGGCGGAGGCGCTGCACGGGAGCGGGCTCCTGGTCAGGTCCATGACCGCCGACGAGCTGCGCGAGGCGGTGATCGGTCCCGCGCAGGCGGCCGGGCTCATCGTGGAGCGGGCACTGACCGCACGGATCGTCGAGGACGTGCTCGACGAGCCCGGCGGACTGCCGATGCTGTCCCACGCCCTGCTGGAGACCTGGCGGCGGCGCAAGGGACGGATGCTGACCCTGGCCGCGTACGAAGCGGCCGGCGGGGTGCGCGGCGCGATCGCGGCCAGCGCCGAGGAGGCGTACGGGGAGCTCTCACCGGCGCAGGCACACGCCGCCCGGCACCTGCTCCTGCGGATGGTCGAGCCCGGCCAGGGCAACGCCGACACGCGCCGCCCGCTCAGCTGTGAGGAAATGGCCCGGTGGGAGGACCCCGACGTGCGAGCGGTCGCCGGGCGGCTGACCCGGGCCCGGCTGCTGACCACCGACGACGACGGAGTGCACCTCGCCCACGAGGCGCTCATCACCTGCTGGCCGCGGCTGCGCGAGTGGATCGACGCGGACCGGGAGCGGCTGCGCCACCACCGGCAGCTGACCGACGCCGCCCGCACCTGGCTGGAGCACGACCGCGACCCGGGCACGCTCTACCGGGGCACCCGCCTGGCGCGGGCCGAGGAGCTGTTCGCGGGCGACGACGGCGGCTACGACGGTCTGACGTCCGAGGAGACGGCCTTCCTGGTCGCCGCGGCGGAGCAGCGGGCGACGGAGGAGCGGGCCGCCACCCGGGCCCGGCGGCGGAGCCGCACGCTCACGGCCTTGCTCTGCGCCGTGCTGGCGGTGGCCCTGCTCGTCGGCCTGACCGCCCTGCGACTGCACCAGGAGAGCGAGAAGAAGACCACCGACACGGCGGCCCGCCGGGTGGCCGCGGTCGCCGACGCGCTGCGCACCACCGACCCGCGCACCGCGATGCTGCTCGGCGTCGCCGCATGGCGCATCTCTGAGCTGCCGGAGTCCCGCCGAGCCCTGCTGGGCGGGCTGGCCCAGCCCGAACTGGACACCTTCACCGACCCGGCGCCCGGAGACGGACCGGCGCGGTTCCTCGACGCCTCCGGGCGCACTCTGCTCAGCGCCGGCGACAACACCTGGCGGACGTGGGATGTGGACACCCACCGCCGTATCGCCTCGGGGCAGTACCCTCACGGGTCGCTACTCGCCGCGGGTCCGGGCGGCCGGCTGCTCGTCATCCAGACCACTGACGAGACCCAGCGGCTGTGGGACACCCGAAGGAGGCGCTGGATCGGGGGCCCCCTGCCGAACGGGTACCTCGTGAGCTTCGGGGCGAGTGGCCGCAATTACCTGGTGACGAACATGTTCGACGACTGGGCTGGGCTCTACTCCGCCACCGACGGCCATCTGGTCTTCCGGACCCCGTCGGCCGGCAGCGGGGAGCACGCCGCCGCGGCGGCCGACGACCGGCTGCTGGCCGTCTGCCCGCGTGGCCGGGCCCCGCAGGTCTGGGACACCTCCGCGCGCAGCGTCCGGTCCGGCGCCTGGACCAGGGCTCGCGGCGTCTGTGACGATGACCGCACCCTCCTCGGCCTCACCGGCAGCAGGCTCCTCACTCTCACCGGGGACCGGGTGCGGGTATGGGACACCACGTCGGGACGAGAGCTCGCCGACGTCGCCCACCCGGGTGCCGATGCCGCCGTCGTGAGCGCGGACGGCTCGTTCCTGGCGACCGGCGGCGGCCAGGAGATCAGAGTGTGGCGTCTGGCCAACGGCGACGCCCCCGTTTTCCGGCACTCCTTGGACAACGCGTCGCTCTCCGGTCTCGCCTGGGACTCCTCGCGGCCCCTGCTGCGGTACCTCGAAGGGGGCACGGTCCACACCCTCGACCTCACCACGACGCTCACCCGCGCCTGGCGCAAGAGTCCGCTCGCCGGGCTCCGGCTCAGCCCTGACGGCAGGACGCTCGCCACCGCCGAACGTATCGGTGAACGCTACGTCGTCCAGCTGCGGAACACGCGCGACGGCCGTCTGCTGCGAACTCTGCCGGCCCCGTCCCTTCCCGTCGGCGGTACCGGCATACCGACGGTCCCCGCGGACATCACCGAGCCTTTGCTGTCCTTCAGCCCCGACGGAGGCATGTTCGCGTACGGAGTCTCCGCCCCCTGGGACACGGCATCCCAGCGCGTGACGGTGTGGGACGTGGCCGCCGGACACGCGAAGACCACGGTGGACCTGGCGCCGGCGTCCGCGGCATCCACGGACGCGATCGCCCTGGGACCGGGCGGTCGTACGCTCCTCACCGCACGTCTGACCGAGGACGGCTACGTCAACGAGACATGGGACACCACGCGGCAGCGGAGGACGGCGCTCCTCCCCGGCCCGGGCGGCCGTAATCTGGCCGTCAGCCCGGACGGCGGGCTCCTCGTGACCGACAACCGCGTCGTCCGAGCGGGCCGGTCCCACACTCATGACCTCGTCCTGCACGACGGCATAGGTGCCATCGCCTTCGCTCCCGACGGCTCCGGCCTCGCGGCGGGCGACTGGACAGGGCGGGTGGCCGTCTGGGACGGCGACCTCCGGCACCGAGCGGGCATCCTGAGGAACGTCTTTCCGGTGCCCGTCGATCCGTCCTCCGACCCAGCCGAGGCGATCACGGCTCTCGCGTTCAGTCCGGACGGAAGCACGCTCGCCGTCGGCGGCGACTCGGGCACCGTCCAACTCTGGGACATCGCGACCCAGCAACCTCTCGGTCCTTCGCTGCCCACCCCCGGTGGAAGCGTCGACACGCTCGCCTTCAGCCCGGACAGCACCATGCTGTACGCGGGCGGCGTGCACGTCCCGCTGCAGCGGTACGTCGTTGATCCAGACCGAGCGGTATCCCTCGTCTGCGCCCGTGCCGGGAACACGGAGCTGACACGGGCGCAGTGGCGCACCTACGTTCCGGACCGGCCGTACAGGCGGGTCTGCCCCTGACCGTCTCCAGCACGGCCGTTCGGCGGCGGCCGGTCTTCCGGATCTTCATGGACAGCTCTCCCGTCGGATTTCCCGACCCGTTGACCGGGCGGGCCGCTGCCCCGGCCGAGGGGGCGCGCGACTGGCAACGTTCTCCGGTGCCGGACACCTACGACCCCGGATGGACCGTCGTCGTGCGTCCATGACGGCCGGCCGTGCGCCTCGGGGCTGGTAGGGCGATGCGGCCCCCGAGGTCCACTGCGGCGCCGACGGCTCCCGAGGTGCCGGTCACCGGTCCCGGTCCGTAGGGAACTCACTTCTCCGGGTTTGTATGCGGCGGCGAAAGGGGCCTGCCAAACAACCTCCCGGCTGTGAGCGTCGGTCGTGACATCGCTACACGTCGAACGACCGGAGCACACCATGCCCACCAGCGTCCTCATCGCGGTCGCCTTGTCCGTCCTTCTCGGAGTACTGGTGATCATGCTGGGGTCCGGGGACACCGACACATCCGCCTCGACGGCGGCGGACCCTATGACGGTCGACACCGAGACCGTCGCCAGCGAGAAAGACGTCGACTTCCCGCAGGTCCGCTGGAACATCAACCGCGGCTCGGGCGCCTATCTGACCATGCTCGACCAGCTGCGGAACCTCGCCGAGACCGCGGCCGACGGCCACGTCAGACGTTTCGCCGACCTTGTGATCAGCAGCGGCGACCACACCCCCACGGTGCATGCGATCGTACGGCTCAGCGACTTCTCCGTGGTGCGGTTCTTCTCCAGGGACACCCCGCACAACTTCGTCCTGAACCTCGCCTCCGACGTCCCTCACAAGGCGGACGCCACCGACGACAACTGGTTCATCGGCAAGAAGGGCCACGACGCCCTCGCCCGCGTCGCGAACCAGTCGCTGACCACCGTCAACCTGAGCGAGTCCAGCCTGGAGAACAGCCTCAGGGACCTCGGCATCCGCGGCACCGACCGCACCGCCCAGGCGCGCGGCATGCTGCGCTACATCATCGCCATCACCGAGGCCTCCCGGTTCCGCCCCATCGCCCACCTCATCGCGAACGGCATGGACGACGGGTCCGACGTCTTCGTCACCGCACAGCAGGCCGACCTCATGCGTAACTAGACCGGCATCAGGCCACGGGGCTACGGAGGGGGCGGTTCCTGTGTCCCGGGAGCGGCCGGGCGGCGGATGCGGACCCTGCCCCTGTCGAGGTCCACTTGGAAGGGCGGGTCCTCCGCCGGCCTGACGTTCTTCCGTACACGTTCCTGTTCCATCCCGCGTTTGACGGCCTGGGCCCCGGGGTCGGCCTCCTGGACCAGTTCGGCGCCGAGGGAGGACAGGGTCTTGGTTTTGCGCCAGTAGATCCAGCCCCTGGCCTCCATCGCCAGCAGAACCCGATCCGCGAGAAGGACGAAGACGCCGACCGCTACGACGCCTCCGGCGATCAGCAGCACGGTGTCCATGGATCAGCGCCCGGCCTTCAGGCGGTCTGCCCAGCGGCGAAGCCCTCGGCGTGAGCCGCGAGGACGTGACCGAGGAGGCGGAGGGTTCCTCACGTCAACCCGGCCGGCCGCCGCACGGTGTCGGCCCCAGTGATCGTCGGGGGACAGCAGCGGTGCCCTGCGGTCGGCCTGGGCCCGGATCTCGACGTGAGACGCGTGAGCGGTGGTGCGGAACGCCTCTTCGTACGAGGCCAGGGCCGCGCTCATCGCCCCGCCGGCGAGGCCCCGACGGCGAATGCGCGCCGCCAGCCACACGAAGAGGCCCAGGACAGCGGCGAGCCCGCCCATCGAGATCAGGAACGGTAAGAACGCATCCATGGCCATGAGCCTACTGACCGGCACGCGTCATCGAGGGGCGGGCGGTGCGGCGGAAACCCGGTGGACAGAGATCACGTGCGCGGCAGACTGAGCCCATGACTCCCGCCACGTCGGACGCCAAGGCCGACCTCCGCTTCTATCTGCGGTCCGCCCGCGACGCCCTGCTGTGGAAGCTCGAAGGGCTGTCGGAGTACGACGCCCGCCGCCCGCTGACGCCGACCGGCACCAACCTCCTGGGGCTGGTGAAGCACGCGGCCGGTGTCGAACTGGGCTATCTCGGCGACACCTTCGGACGGCCGTCGGGCATTCCACTGCCCTGGCTCGACAGTGACGCCGAGCCCAACGCGGACATGTGGGCCACCCCCGACGAGTCCCGCGACGACATCGTGGGCCTCTACCGCCGGGCATGGGCGCACGCGGACGCGACGATCGAGGCGCTGGCCCTCGACACCGTCGGCAGGGTGCCGTGGTGGCCCGACGGCAAGGACGAGGTGACGCTGCACCACGCCGTCGTCCGCGTGATCGCCGACACCCAGCGGCACGCCGGGCACGCCGACATCCTCCGGGAACTCATCGACGGCGCGGCCGGAATGAACGAGGGCAACACGAGCCTGCCGTCGAGCGACCCGGCGTGGTGGGAGGACTATCGCGGCCGACTGGAACGCGCGGCCGAGGAGGCCGACCGAAAGGCGTGACGCCGGCCATCGAGAGGCCGAATACGCATTGCCCAGTTCCACTCCTCCCTTATACCGTTGATCCCATGACTGCCGGGTCGGCCTTGAGCCGTGAGCGGATTGGTTGCCCGGCCTCCGAGTGAGGTCGGGGCGGGCCAGGGGCCCGCCTGCTGAAGTTCCACGCGCCGAACACCGTTCCCTTCTTTCCGTGTTCCAGGTGTTCCTTTCGCGCGCGTCGAACCCACCCCATCGCACCGCAATGCACCGCAATGCACCCCACCGCAACGGCAATGCACCGCAACGCGCTGCGGCAATCACCCCTGCCCGAATTCCGCGATCCATGGAAAGCAGAGAATGCCCAACCCTTTCAACCAGCAAGTCATCGATGAGTTCCGCGCCCGTCACGGCGAGGTCGGCGGCTTCTTCGAGGGCGCCCGCCTGATCCTCCTGACCACCACCGGCGCCCGTACCGGCAACCGGCACACCACTCCCCTCGGCTACCTCCCCGACGGCGACGGCACGATCCTGGTGATCGCGTCGGCCGGCGGCTCGCCCAAGCACCCCGACTGGTTCCGGAACATCACGGCCGACCCCCGGGTCACCGTGGAGAGCGGGGCGTTCACGTACGAGGCCGAGGCCGCCGTACTGGACGGCGAGGAGCGGGACCGGGCGTTCGCGCGGGCGGTGGAGTCCGATCCGGGGTGGGCCGAGTACCAGGCGAAGACGGACCGTACGATCCCGGTCGTCGCCCTGCGCGAGGTCCCCGTGGCCGGACCGCCGAACATCAACGCCGGGTCCATGGGCGAGGCCATCAAGGTCGTCCATGACGCCTTCCGGCGCGAACTCGCCCTGATCAAAAAGGAGTTGACCGACAGCGGCGGAAAGCCGGGCCTCGGCGCACAGCTCCGCGTCAACTGCCTCACGTTCTGCCAGGGCCTGCACAACCACCACACCGGCGAGGACATCGGTCTGTTCCCCTTCCTCGCCGACCGCCACCCCGAGCTGGCCCCGACCTTCACCCGTCTCCACGAGGAGCACGAGCGGATCGCCGCCCTCGCCGAGGAACTGCGCCGGGTCGTGACGGCCGAGAACGCGGACCCCGGCGCCGTACTCCCCGAGATGGAGCGCCTCATCGCCGAGCTGGAGGCTCACCTCACCTACGAGGAGGAACAGTTGATCCCGGTGCTGGACGCCGTGGCGACGTAGGCCTGAGCGGCGGGCGGCGGGGCGCGGGGCGCGGGGCGCGGGGCGCGGGAGAACGCGCCGCGCACAGCCGCGTGATCAACCGGTGAGCGGCGCGCGAGCCCCCTGGGGGAGGGAGATCGGGCTCGCGTGCTCCGCCGCTCACCGGCACCGATCACCGTAGCCACGGACCCGATCACCAAGGTGCCGGTACGGTCATGACTCCGCCGCCTTCCGGTAACACGACCTCCCTCGCCACCGCTCCCGTCACCACGGCAACGCCCGCGCATGCACCACGTCCAGGCGCGACACCGCCCGCGTGAGCACGACGTACAGGCGGTGCAGCCCTCGCCCCTCCGCCGCCACGATCGCGGCCGGCTCGACGACCACGACATGGTCGTACTCGAGCCCCTTGGCCGCTCCGGCCCCCAACACCGCGATACGCGCCCCGAGTTCGTCCGGGCCGCCCGTCGCGACGCCGGCCTCGGCGAGCGCCTTCCGCAGCCGTACGACATCCGGACCGTCGGCCGTGATGACCCCGATGGACCCCTCCCGGGCGAGCGCGTCGCGCACAGCGGCGACGACCTCGGCGATGACGGTCTCGGCGACGACGCCCTCGCCGTCAGCCTCCTCCCCCTCCACCCTCCTGATCCGCAACTCCCCGTCCCGCCGCAGGGATCGACCGGCGGGCACATCCACCCCCAGCCGCCCCAGCAACCCGTTGGCCAGCCCGACGATGGCCTGTGGCACCCGGAAACCGGTGGTCAGAGGTACGACGACGGCGTCCGGCTTGCCCAGGTGGGCGAGGAGTCGAGGCCAGTCGTGGGCGGCCCACGGGGTCGTCCCCTGGGCCAGGTCGCCGAGGACGGTCACGGAACCGTAGGCCGCCCGGCGGGCGATCGCGCGGCACTGCATCGGGGAGAGGTCCTGGGCCTCGTCGACGACGACATGGCCGTAGCCGGCGGGGTGTTCGAGGAGTCCCGCGACCTCGTCGAGGAGGACGAGGTCGGCGGCCGACCAACGGGCCGACCGCCACGTCCGAGGGGGCTTCGCCCAGGTCAGGGCCTTCCGCTCGTCCGCGTCGAGCAGTCCGTCCGCCGCGGCGGCGAGCGCGTCGGGGTCGCCGAGCAGCCGCGCCACCACCTCCTCCGGCCGGACCTTCGGCCATACGGCGTCGACGTACGCGGCGACCGGCCGCGACCGCGAGAGCCGGTACAGCCACGCGCCCGGGCGTGGGCCGGCCCGCCGCTCCGCCTGCTCCCGCAGCAGCCGTACGACGCGCGCCCGGACCCGCTCCCGCCCGATGTCGTACGGCGGTTCCGGCTCCTCCGCCCGTACGTCCGCCACGATGCGCCGGAGCTCGTCACCGGAGACCCGCCAGCGGTACGAACCGTCCGCGACGACGAGGGAGTCGCGGTACGCGGCGGAATCGCCGCCCGCGACACCGGCGTACAGGGCCCGGCGGAGCACCTCCGCCATCCGGGCGTCGTGCTTCACGATCGCGGCGCGCTCGTCGTCCTCCGCCGCGACCGGGTGCCGAGCGATCTCGTCCGTGACCGTCGACTGCCGCACACCCGTCTCGCCCAGGGTCGGCAGGACCTCCGCGATGTACGAGAGGAAGGTGCGGTTCGGGCCGAGGATCAGCAGTCCGCCGCGGCGGATGCGCTGGGGGTGGGTGTAGAGGAGGTACGCGGCGCGGTGCAGGCCGACCGCTGTCTTGCCGGTGCCGGGGGCGCCCTGCACGCAGACGGAAACGGTGAGATCCGCGCGGACCAGGTCGTCCTGCTCCGGCTGGATGGTGGCGGCGATGTCCCGCATGGGGCCGAGGCGGGGCCGCTCGATCTCGGCGGCGAGGAGGCTGCCCGGGGAGACAGGGGCTGGGGAGACAGGGGCCGGCGAGACGGGGGCTGGGGAGACGGGGGCTGGGGAGACGGAGCCCTGGCCGTCCGAGGCCCTCCGGCGATCCGGGTGCAGGTACTCGTCCTCCAGCCCCGTCAGGTCGGCGGAGTCACCGCGGCTGCCCGGCGCCCACCCGAAGCGGCGGCGGACGGCGACGCCCCGGGGGTCACGGGAACTGGCCTGGTAGAAGGCCCGCGACACCGGCGCCCGCCAGTCCACGACGAGGGGCGGCACGGCCGGGTCCTCGCTGATCCGCAACCGCCCGATGTGATAGCTCTGCCCGGCGTGATCGGGGTCGGCGTCACCGGCGTCCATGCGATCGGGGTCGGCGTCACCGGCGTCCCCGCGATCGGCGTCGGTGTGCTCGGCCTCCATGCGATCGGCGAAATCGAGCCGCCCGAAGAACAGCGGCCCCTCCGGCAGCTCACGCATCTCCTTCGCGCGGCTGCGGAGCCGATACCCGAGCACCTCCGCGTCGGCGCCCGACGCGGAGACGTCCTCGCCGACGACGACCTGCTCCCCCGCCCCCTCGACCATGGCGGCCAGGGCGCCGCGGCAGGTGTCGTGGTACGCGCGCTCGTGGGCCAGAGCGTGCCGGAGGGCAGGGTCGGCGACGGGTTCGGGAGGCGTCATTCCACTGACCCTACCGAATAACGTTACCGAGTTAAATTCCTAACCGAATCTCATACAGGTCTCCTCCAGCCGCCCGAACACCCGCTCGGCGGCGGCGACGGCGTCCCCCTGGATCTCCTCCACCGGCTCCCCCCGCTCCACCCGCCGCCAGTTCTCCTCGGCCAGCACCCGCCGTACGGCCACGATCTGCGCGGCGGCGACCCGCGCGTCGAGCCCTCCCCCGAGCGCCTCGGCGAGCGCGGACTCGGCCCGCTCCAGATGGCCGTACAGCCGGGCGACCAGCGACGGCGTCCCGTACAGCAGTCGGTGGAAGGCGAGCACCTGCGGATGGTCGTTCAGCCCGGTCACCGGGTCCCGCCGGGCCAGCCCGTCCAGGAAGTGCGCCCGCACCGCCCCCACCACCGACTCCCCCTCGGCCCGCCCCGCGACCACCCGCGCCGTCTCGTCCTCGTGATCGGCGATCCGGTACAGCACGAGGTCCTCCTTCGCCGGAAAGTAGCGGAAGAGGGTCGGCTTGGAGATCTCGGCCGCCGCGGCCACCTCGGCCACGGACACGGCGTCGAAGCCCTTCTCCAGGAAGAGCCGGATCGCGACCTCCGACACCGTCTCGTACATCCGCCGCTTCTTGCGCTCCCGCAGGCCGGTCTCACTCATGCGGTCGAGCCTACGCAGGCCCGTACGCGGCGGCGGTGCGCGTCACACGCCCACCGGGACCCCGGCCTCCTTGGGGCCGCCGCGTTCGCCCCGGGGCAGGGCGCGGGCCAGGTAGGGGTTCTCCGTGGAGCGGGCGGGCAGGCCCAGCGCGGCCAGGGCGGCGGCGAGGGTCATGGCGTACGAGTCCACGGCCCGGCGTACGTTGGGGGCGTCGAGGCTCGCTCCGGTGACCAGGCGGTCGAGGTCGACGTAGGCGGAACGGACGATCTCGATGCGCCGGTAGACGAGCCAGTCCCGCTCCCAGTCCTTGGTGTGGGCGGCGGAGAGGCCGCTCACCCAGCGGCGGAACATACGGTCGCGGATCTCCGGCCGGGTCGGGGTGAGGTGCATGTGCCTGACCAGGTCGTACAGCGGATCGCCGACCATCGCCATCTCCCAGTCGATGATGGTGAGGGCCAAGCGGTCGTCACGGCGTACGAGGTTCCAGGGGTTCAGGTCTCCGTGCAGCAGGGACAGCCGCCGGTCGGTCAGCCGGTGCCTGCCGAGGATCTGGCGCAGCCGGTCGGCGTCGGGCAGGCCCAGCACGCGCGCCAGTTCCCGGGGCTCCTTGGGCAACTCCGCGACGAGATGGACCAGTTGCCGGCACAGCCAGCCGTAGAAGTCCGGCTCGGGCGGCTGGCCCAGCGCCTCGTGGTCGACCTGCGTCAGGGCGCACAGCTGGTCCACCAGCCCGTCCGCCTCGTGCGGCCGCAGACCGTTGACCGGGTGGCTGGGGGGCCGGTCGCCGTCGGGCGGGCCGACGTAGGTGTGGATGGTGAAGGGGTCGTCGAGGTAGCTCTCGCCGAGCGCCAGGACTCTCGGGGCCGCCACCTCCACCCCGGACCGCTCTATGGCGCCGAGCACCGCGTGCTCGTTGAGGAAGCTGGGCTCGCGGCGGCAGAAGGAACGCGCCCTGCGGCGTACCACCACGAGGTGGTCGACGTCGGGCACCCGCACGACGGTGTTGAGGTGGGCCGTGCCCTTGAAGACCCGGCCCGCGGGTGCCGTGCCCTCCGCGGCCAGCGCCGCCAGCACGGCCGTGTGCGGGAACTCGGGGCGTTCGTCGAATCGTTTGTCCGGCCGCCAGCTCATGCCGGGGCCCTCACCGTCGTGCCGTCCACGCCATGAGGCCTGCCAGCGGTAGAGGACGCGTTCGACCTCGGCCATGTCGGGGACGTCCGTCAGGCCGAGCGGTTCCGCCGCCGCCTCCAGCGCGCGGTGCACCTCGGACGTCGCCTCGTCCAGGCTCTGCTGGTCCCGCGAGGTCTCCAGGGTCCGTGCGGCGCGCATGACGTCCGGGAAGACCGACTGGGCCCGCTCGAAGTCGACGTAGTGCCGCAGGTCCCTGTCCAGGCCGTTGAGCGCCGCCGGCCGGGCCGTCCGCATGGCCCGCGCCCAGGCGTCGATCACCTCGTCCCACTGGTGCTCGGGATACTCCATCCGGACCAGGTGCGTGGCCAGGTCGTGCAGGGGGTCGCCGTAGGTCGCGAGTTCCCAGTCGACACACATCAGGGGCGGGTCGCCGAGATAGCTGACGATCACGTTGTCCCGGTGCAGGTCCGTGTGGAGCAGGCTGTACGGGCGCCGGGCCATGGCCGGTACGCGTTCGGCCAGCCGGGTCAGCGCGTCCTCGGGGACGCCCAGGGCGGCGAACAGCCCGCCGAACACGTCCCAGTTGCGCCGCCGGATCCGGCGGTCCGCCAGATGGACGAGGGTGCGCAGAAAACCGCGGCTGTCCTTGTCGTCGCGCGGCCAGTGCGCGGGCAGCGGGGGCAGTGCTTCCCTGCGTACGTGCGTCATCCGGGCCAGCAGGCCCGCCAGGCCCGTGACGACCAGGCTGTCCACGGGCTTGCCGTTCCCGCAGATGCTGGAGAGCGTGACCCCTTCCACATAGCTGTGGATGGCGAAACCCGGGCGGGAGACGAGGCATTCGGGGGCATGGGGCAGGGTGCCGCGCAGGGCTCTCAGCAGCTCGGCCTCGTTCTCCCAGGTCCGGATGGTGACCGGCAGCGCGTCGGCGCGCCGGATCCGCACGATCACCGAGGTGTTGGGCTCCAGAAGGGTGCCGGTCTCGCGGCCGATGAAGCGGGCCATGTCCCGGGTCAGCGGGTGGACGTAGTTCTGGTTGTGGTGGCCGCAGTTCGCCTGGCCGTGTTCACGGGCGCTGCTGACGAAGCGGTGGAGAACGTCGCCCGGAGGACGGGGAACAGGAGATGCGCCCACTGGTCGCTCCTGGGGCTTGCGCGAGGGCTGGGAAAAGTGAGGCAAAGGTAAATCCATGGGGCGCGCTCTGGAGGGCAGAGACCGAAATTCACAGGCCATTCGGAGTGGTTTGCCACTCTTTCTGCCGTCCTGGGCTGCCCGGGATCACGGCGGGTTGGCCGTCACTCGCGGCACCGGAAGCGGTGGCTCCCCTAAGCGGTTCGCGCATGCTACCCGAGTTTTACTCCTCTGAAGTCACTGGCATATTCATCTGGCAAGCCGAGCGTCACATGTGGCGAAGTGGACCATCAACGCAGGCCCTTCACCAATTCCCGAACAGGTTTCAAAGAACTCACAATGTGGTGAGGTGCGACGCCCGCCGTCTTCAGTTCGTCGAGTTTGTCCTCGCGACGCGCGTAGCCCAGGAACCGGACTCCCGCCCCCTCGGCCGCCTCGAAGTCCGTCGGAGCGTCACCGATCATCAGGGTGAACGCCGGGTCGGCGCCCATCGCGCTCAGGGCCTGGCGCAGGATGTGGGGGTGGGGCTTCATCAGGTCGAGGTTCCGCGTGCGGCCGTAGACGAAGGGGAAGCAGTCGGTGAGGCCCCGGATGCCGATGTAACGCGCTGCGGCGCGCGCCGAGTTGTTGGTCGTGACGGCGAAGCGGGCCCTTTGCGACCAGGTTCTGATGAGCGGGTCGGCGTACTCGGTGGGGAACGCCTTCGGAACGGCGACGAGTTCCTGCTGGGTGAGCCATTCCTCGAGGTCGGCTATCAGGTCGCTGCTGGGGTGCCGGTCGCCGAGGCCGCGCAGCACGGCGAGCGGATCCCGTTCGCGGCGCTCCCGCTCGGTGAGCAGCCCGCCCAGCCCGCGTCTCTCGATCTGTTCCACCAGATTCACCGCCACCTGATGCGCCGGATGCCCCGCGAACAGCCGGCAGATGGGCCCGTCCAGGTCCCAGAGCACGAAGCGGACAGGGGCGATCAGTTCCCGCAGGATCTCTGTCTCTACCGTCACCGGTTCAGTCTGCGCCGAAGAAGTCACTAGGCGAGTGTGAGGTCAGTGGTGATTGTTTCCCAGAGGGCGTCGAACCACTGCTGGGACTGCTCCACGAATGCGGCGTCGCGCGCACCGCTCCCCTTCTCGAAGGAGAAGAGGAGGGACTGGGTGCCGAAGGCGTCGTACATCTCCAGCGGGCCGTCGTCCATCTGCTCCTCGCGCTTCATGAGCATGTAGTAGGCGATGAGGGCTTCCTCGCCGTTGAGGAGGTAGAGCTTGACGGGCGGGGTGAAGGGGAGGGCGCGGAAGGTCACGCGGACGTCGAGCTTGTGGGAGGTGCGCAGGGCCTGGAGGTTGTGGCGCAGGACGCGGATCTGGGCGTTGCGCTGGTCGAGCCAGCGCTTGTGGACGGGGTCTTCCTCGTCGGCCTCGCCCCGCGCCTCCACCGGGACCGGGAACGCCAGGTTGATCTTCCGGGAGGGGAGGAGGATGCGTACGTCGATGGACTCGGGGCGGATCGTTCCCTCATGGATGAGGCGGACCGGTTCGCCGAGGGCCAGCATCAGGGTCTCGGCGGTGAGACAGGCCGCGTCGATGCGGACGTGCGGCGTGGAGAACGCCTCGGTCAGACGGGGGGCGAGGCCCACCATCGTCGGCTGCGGCTCGTCGTCACGCGGGGCGTGGGGGGTGGCCTCGGCGACCCTGGGCGGGCTCCCCTTGCTCACGTTGGTCAGCAGCCCGGCCTCCTGCAGGAGGCGCAGGGCCTGACGGACCGCGCCGCGCTCGACGCCGAACTCCTCCGCGAGTTCGGCCTGGGTGGGCAGGCGTTCGCCGCGCCCGAGCTCTCCGCTGTGGATGCGGTCCCGCAGGGTGTCGGCGATCTCCCTGGACGAGATCTTTCTGCTGCCGTTCACTGCAACGTTCTCCTGGGTCACGACCAAACGCTACAACTCTCATCCATCTTTGTGGAGTTCACTGCAAGGTGGTTATGAACCTTGACCAAGTGGGAACCATTTAAACGAAGTTGGTTGCCAACTTGGTTGAGTTGGCGGAGGTTTTGCCTCCTCTCGCGGATGGATGGCAAGTAGCGGCAACCAGCAAGTAGCTCATCCGCTCACAACCCCTCGGAGGAGGTACCACCATGCCCGCCATCGCCCTCATCTCCGCCATCGCCGTCGTCGCCTTCCAGCGCTTCGTCGAGTGGCGCTTCGGCACCATGGGAATCGTCGGTCTGCTGTTCCTCACGATCGGGCTGAAGGCGAGGAACCACACGTGCAGCTCGATCGGCGCGGTCATCCTCACACTGATCTTCGCCGGGCCCGCCGTCAGCTCGTGAGCAGCAGATCCGAACTGATCGTCTCCCACAGCGCGTTGAACCACAGGTGGGACTGTTCGACGAAGGTCGTGTCCCGCGGGGCGGCGGCCGCGCCCTGTTCGAAGGCGAACAGCATGGACTGGGTGCCCTCGGCGTCGTACATCTCCAGGTGCTCGCTGTCCACTTCCGCCTCCTTCCGCTGGACCGTGTAGTACGCGAACAGCGCCTCCTGCCCGTTGAGGAGGTACAGCTTCACGGGCGGGGTGAAGGGCAGCGCGCGGAAGGAGACACGGACGTCCACGCCGTGCGTGGACCGCAGGGCCAGCAGGTTGTGCTTCAGGACCTGGCCCTGGGCGTTGCGCTGGGCGAGCCAGCGGCGCTGCAGCCGGCCGTCGACCGAGGCGTCGACCGGGGCCGGGAAGGCGAGCGCAATGTCACGGCTGGGCAGCATCACCCGGACATCGACCTTGGCCGGTTTTATGCGCCCCGCGTGAATCTCGCGCAACGGCTCACCCATGGCGAGCGTGAGGGACACGGAGGTCAGACAGAGGGCGTCGATCTCCACGTGCGGGGCCGCGAAGGCGGCGGACACACGGGAGGCGAGCTCCACCATCGTGGACCGCGGCGCCGCTCCCGGGCCGCCGAGCTCGGCCGCTTCCAGGCGTGGGGCGACGGTCGCCGGGCTGCCCTTGGAAACGTTGGTGAGCAGGCGCTCCGACTGCAGGATGCGCAAGGCCTGCCGTACGGCCCCCCGCTCCACGCCGAACTCGTCGGCCAGCTTCGCCTGCGTGGGCATGCGCTGTCCCGGTCGCAGCTCGCCGGACCTGATCCGGCCGCGCAACACGTCGGCCACCTCGCGATGTGACCTCTGGGGCCGCTGTGACGACTTCCGTCCATCGACGGCCGTGCGTTCCCGCTCCACGAACAAACCCTACAACTTCGCGCCATCTTTGGGCAGTTCAGGGGAAGGTGGTTATGAGACGACTCCAAGCGGAGATAAGTAAGATGGAGTTGGTCACCAACTTTCCCAACATGGTCAAACTTTCAGATGGTTGGTGACTCTGGCAACTGCCACACAGACCGACCGATCGACCTCCCTTCCGGAGGGGAGCCGGGAGTTCGACCGGTCCGCACAGCCACAACTGAATGGTTCAGCCACAACTGAATGCGCAGCCACAACCACAACCGCATAGCTACGGACAGCAGCACACCACAGGGAAAGGTCCACAAGAGATCCCAGCGAGACCTCGGAGCAGGTCTCAGAAGATGTCCGGGCACCATGGGCGCCTGGACGTCCGCAGCAGGGCGTCGGCCACGGAGGCGGCGCCCTTCCGCTGTTCCCGCACCCGCCCGAGCGCGGCGAGCCGTACGGCCGACTCGTCGCCCAGCCACAGCGTCGCCAGGTCCGAGGCCTCCAGGACGAGGTCCCCGTCCTCGCTCGTCGGCACACAACTCGCCCCGTCCGGGCCCGCGTCCAGCCGGTAGCGTCCGTCGGCGTACCCGTCCCCGTCGACGACCTCCAGCACCAGCGTCCCGGTCCCCGCGTACGTACGGGCCTCCAGCGCCCGTACGACGTCCAGGATCCGTACCCACAGCCAGTCCGCCTGGGTGGTGAGGCGCGCGGCGCGCGGGTCGGGGAGGAAGTGCGGCAGGAGGTCGTCGGGGGCCCGCCAGCCCGACTTGACCTTGGTGATCCAGTCGATCGAGCAGAGGTAGTGCCACAGGGCGCGTTCGGCGGCCGGGGTCGTCGCGATCAGCCAGTTGACCTCGGCCGTGTTCTGCGGCTGCTTCATCCCCCAGTCGTCATCCGCCTCGTACGAGACGATGCCCTCGACCTCGCCGGCCGCCGAGCGGTACACCGCGTAGAACGGCTCGGTCCAGGAGGAGTGGACCCGCAGGTCACCGGTGTTGATCCGCCACCAGCGCTCGTCGCGGCTCACCGCGCCGGGCTGGGCGGGGCGCAGGCGGTCGTGGAGGGCGGGGCCGAGGGCGCGTACGGCCGCGCCGTCGACGAGGTCGATACGGCCGCCGTCGCCGGGGCCGGACCAGCGGGGGTCCAGGCCGGTGCGGGGAACGTCAATGGTCCACTCGGTGGTCCAGGTGGCGGGGCCGAAGCCGTAGCGGCCGTAGATCGGGTACTCGGCGGCGATCAGGGTGGCGACGACGTCGCCGCGTTCCTTCGCGGCGGCGAGGTCGTGGGCCATCATCCGCGTGAGGATGCCTCGGCGGCGGTGGGTGGGGCTGACCGTGACGTTCGAGATGGCGTCGGCGGGGACGGTTCGGCCGCCCACGGTCGTCAGCTCCTGAGGGAAGGAACGGAAGGTCCCCACGACGGGGGTGGTGTCGTCCGGGTGGAGTGCGGTGTGGGGGCGGGACGCGTCGAAGGCGGCGAGGGTGCGGGACGGGTCTATGTGGGAGGTACGGTCCTTGAGCTCCTGGTCGGAGAGCTGGGCCGGGGCGCGGAGGAAGCCGGTGTCCAGGGCGCGGAGCCAGGCGTGGGTCTCGTCCTCGGTGACGGGGCGTACGGCTATGTCGTGGGAGGAGCTCATGAGGCCACGCTAGGGGGCGTCTCGCGGTGTGTCTCCGGGTTTTTTCGCCCCCGCCGCCCCTACCCGCCCTCCCCCACCCAGGGGCTGCGCCCCTTCGCCCCCGGGTCGGATTTCGTCTGCGGGCCCGGTGGGGCTTCTCGCGCAGTTCCCCGCGCCCCTTGAGGGCCTGCCTGCGCCCCTTTCGGGTCGAAAAGGCAGGGGCGCAGCCCCGGCCTTTTCCAAGGGCGCGGGGAACTGCGCGACCAGCCCCCACCGGGCCCGCAGACGACCACGCACCCTCTACGTCAGCAGGTCGTCCACCTGGGCCTCGCCCTCCCGGTAGCGGCGGGCGATCTCGGCGCTGCAGTCGTCGGCCGTGCGCTGGAGGTGCTGGCGGCGGCCGGAGATCTGACGCTCGTGGTGGACGAGGCGGGCGAGGCCGGCGGTGAGTTCGTCGTCGGTGCGGGCCTGGAGGTCGGAGAGTGCGACCTCGTCCAGCAGCTCGGCGGCGAGCCGGCGGTACTCCTCCCCGTACGGCGTGCCCACCGTGACATGGCGGGCCGACGAACGGTGCCGGGCCGGGGCGTCCGTGAGGATCGCCGAGAGCCGGTCGACGAGCGCCGAGGGCTCCTGCGGGGCCGCGGGGTCCGCCGCGCCGCCTCTACGGGCCAGCTCGGCCCGCAGGATGTCGATACGGCCCTGCAGCAGCCGCCTCAGATAGCTGAGGTCGGCCTCGTCCCGCTGGGCTTCCCGGCGCAGGGTGCGCAGTTCGGGCAGCCGCAGCAGGGACAGGTCTCGCTCGGCCGGGCCCGGCGGCGGCAGTGGCTCGCTGTCCGTGCGCTGGACCGGTGGCCGACGGACGCCGGGGCCGGGCCCCGGGCTCGTACGGGTAAACGTGGCAGTGCCCGGGGGCTGCCCGGTACTCGATGTGCTCATGCGCCTCAACCGTCCCCTCGACCGGTGTGTGTGAGCATGGTGCCACTCCCCGTGGCCGCTATGTGACCGAGTCCCCGCGATCCACCCCAGATGGTCGCTAATGGATCAATGAGAAAGACCGGGCAAAGCACTCCTCAAACCCCGGTGATCACAAACCCCCCGTAAGGAGGACCCCCTCGCGTACGGCCGATGGACGTCGGCGGCATGATGGTCGGCATGCGTGCGGTGGTGCAGAGGGTCGACGGCGCGAGCGTCGTCGTGGACGGTGAGACGGTCGGGGCGATCGAGGGCGAGGGACTGTGCGTCCTCGTCGGGGTGACGCACGACGACACCAAGGAGAAGGCGGCGCAGCTGGCGCGCAAGCTGTGGTCCGTGCGGATGCTGCACGACGAGAAGTCGTGCGGTGACGTGGATGCGCCGTTGCTGGTGATCAGCCAGTTCACGCTGTACGGGGACGCGCGGAAGGGACGGCGGCCGACCTGGAACGCGGCGGCCCCCGGGGACGTCGCCGAGCCGCTGGTGGAGGAGGTCGTCGCGCAGCTGCGGGCGTTGGGGGCGACGGTGGCGACGGGGCGGTTCGGCGCGAAGATGCGGGTGTCGCTGACGAACGACGGCCCGTTCACGGTGCTGCTGGAGATGTGACGGCGCCCGGCCGTCGCCGTACGAGCGGCGCCGGGCACGGTTCTACGGCTCGACCACGGTCTCCTGGGCCGCCGCCGTCGTGTCGGCCAGGAGCCTCGCGTCCACCGGGATGTTGCGCTTGACCAGGGCCAGGGCGACCGGGCCCAGTTCGTGGTGGCGTACCGAGGTCGTGATGAAGCCGATCTTGCGGCCCTCCGGACCGTCCTCCGCCACCCGGATGTCCGCGCCGCGCGGCGGGAGGTGGACCTCGCTGCCGTCGAGGTGGAGGAAGACGAGGCGGC
This sequence comes from Streptomyces sp. NPDC002787, assembly GCF_053592095.1. Taxonomy (NCBI): domain Bacteria; kingdom Bacillati; phylum Actinomycetota; class Actinomycetes; order Kitasatosporales; family Streptomycetaceae; genus Streptomyces; species Streptomyces sp. NPDC002787. The sequence goes on from NZ_JBSFVC010000012.1 coordinate 208,164, forward strand.
GGGGCGGCTTGCCGAGGTTCTGCACCCGGGCGACGGTCTCCTGCCCCCGGTAGCAGCCCTTCTGGAGGTGCACCGCCGTGCCGATCCAGCCCAGCTCGTGCGGGATGGTGCGGTGGTCGGTCTCGAAGCCGAGGCGCGGGCGGTGGTGCTCGACGCGCAGCGCCTCGTACGCCAGGAGCCCCGCCGCGGGGCCCGCCTTCTCGGCGTACGACTCCAGGTCCGCGCGCGGGAGGAACAGATCCCGGCCGTACGGCGTCTCGCGGACGACCACGCCCTCCGGGACCTCGGCGATCGAACCGGCCGGGAGGTGGACGACCGCGAAGTCACCCGTACGGTCGGCCACTTCGACCCGGTAGAAGAACTTCATCGACTCCAGGTAGGCGAGCAGCGCGTCCTGGGTGCCGGGCTCGACATGGGCCCAGACCGTCGTGCCGTCGTCGACGAGGTACAGCGCGTGCTCGATGTGGCCGTTGGCGGAGAGGATCAGCGCCTCGGTGGCCTCGCCGGTGGGGAGTTCGCTGACGTGCTGGGTGAGCAGCAGGTGCAGCCAGCTGAGCCGGTCCTCGCCGGTGACGGCGACGACACCCCGGTGGGAGAGGTCGACGAATCCGGTGCCGTCGGCGAGGGCGCGCTGTTCGCGGAAGAGGTCGCCGTAATGGGCGGCCACGCCTTCGTCCACGCCCTCGGCGGGGACGGCACCGGGCAGGGACAGCAGAGGGCTCTTCATACGCTAAGCCTACGACTCGGTAGTTGAAGTCTTGGACGCTGAAGTCTGGGGCGCTGAAGTCTGGGGCGCGGAGCTCTTGAGGGAGCAGTCTTCGCAGCGGCCGAAGATCGCGAAGTGCTTCATGTCCGTGTCGAAGCCGAACGTCTCGCGCAGCTTGGCCGTGAACTCCGCCGCGACCGACACATCCGCCTCGATCACGTTCGTGCAGTCACGACAGACGAGGTGGATGTGGTGGTGCCGGTCGGCCAGATGGTACGTCGGCGCCCCGTGCCCCAGATGGGCGTGGCTGACCAGCCCGAGCTCCTCCAGGAGCTCCAGGGTCCGGTAGACCGTGGAAATGTTGACCCCCGACGCCGTCTTCCTCACTTCCACGAGGATGTCGTCGGGGGTCGCGTGCTCCAGGGTGTCCACGGCTTCGAGCACGAGTTGCCGCTGCGGCGTCAGCCGGTAGCCGCGCTGCCTGAGGTCGCTCTTCCAGTCGGTGCTCACCACACCACGAGTCTAGAACTACTTGAAGAAGGCGATGCCGTCGTCCGGCATGTCGTCCGGGAGGGCCTTGGCCCAGCGCTCGACGTCCTCGGGGGTGACGACCTTCTTCAGGTGCGCGGACATGTAGGGGCGCAGCTCGACGTCGGGCGTCGACTTCTCGCCGACCCACATCAGATCGCTGTTCACATAGCCGTACAGCCGCTTGCCGCCGCTGTAGGGGCCCGAGGCCGCCGTACGCGCGACCGCGTCCGTGACCAGGTCGATCTGCGGCTTCTGCTTGGCCAGCTCGCCGTACCAGACCTCGACGACACCGTCGTCGCGGGTCATGACGATCTCGACCTTGCGGTCGGCGTCCACGCGCCAGAAGCCGGACTCGGTCTCGAGGGGGCGGACCTTGTTGCCGTCCTTGTCCAGCACCCAGGTGTGGGAGCGGTACTCCAGGAAGTCCCGGCCGTCGTGGGTGAAGGTGACCTCCTGGCCGAAGTTGCACTTCTCGGCGCCGGGGAAGTCATGGACGCCCGCGCCGGCCCAGTCGCCGAGCAGGAAGGCGAGGGGGACGAGGTCCTTGTGCAGGTCGGACGGGATCTCGATCATGAGTGGCGGTTCCTGGATGTCCTGGAGGTCCTGGGCGTCGGTCGGACGCGGGTCAGCGCTGGCCCTGGTACAGCTTCTTCACGGCCAGACCGGTGAAGGCGAGAACGCCGACACAGACCAGGACCAGCAGTGCTTCGAAGAAGATCTCCACGGGGTGCTCCTCGGATGAGCGGAGGTTCGGTACTACACAAGGCCGGGCCCCAGCTTACGCGGCTGGGGCCCGGGGCGGTTCGGCAGGTTCCGCGTTCCTCAGTCCAGCAGCTGGCTCTGCAGGACGACCGTCTGCTGGAACGGGATCGCCTCGGTGGCGCCCTTCCCGGACTGGATGACCACGGCGAGGGTGTCCGCGGCGGAGAGGTACGCCTGGCGGACCTGCTCCTCGCCGTACGGCTTGCTCTCGACGTACGGGGCGCGCTCGATGTCCACCAGCTCCGAACGGGCGGGGAACTCCTCGTCCCGGAGGATGGTCCCGTCGGTACCGCGCAGCTCGTAGCGCGGGCTGTTGTAGCCGGTCAGTTCGAGCGAGAAGACCTCGTCCGCGAGGGCGGCCGTGTTGAACTGCAGCAGGTAGATCCGGGTGCGGGTGCCGTCCGGCATGGTCCAGCCGCGTGCGGCGATGTGCCGTACGCCGTAGTCGGTGAGGACCTGGCCGAGTTCGTCGGCGGCGTCGTCCTCCGCCGAGAACTCCTTGAGGAAGTCCTTCGTGGGCAGCCAGCCGTCCTCGCCGCGCAGCGCCGCGTCCACCTCGGCACCCTTCGGCGCGGGCAGGACGAGGTCCCGCAGGTCGGCGTGGTGGGCCCCCGCCTCGTTCGTCTCCGCGAACGGGCCCGGGCTGCCCGCCGGCAGCGCCGGCTTCGTCAGCACCGGGTACTCCCACCGCCCGTCCGACTCCGTCGCCAGCCCCGGCACGTCCGTCCGCTCCATCCCGAGGACCCCGGTGAGGGCCGCCATCCCGACCGCCGCGAACACGACGACGGCGGCGCTCCACCGCAGAACGGCCCGCAGGACACGACGGTCCTTCTTGACCGGGGGTGCGGCGGGGAGGGGCGGGGCCTCGAAGACAGGGGGTGTGGGGGAGGGCGGTACGAGGGCCGAGGACTGGGGAGGTGGCGGCGGCTCCTGGGTGAGGGCGGGTGCCCGCACAGAGGCAGCGGGCTCCGCCGGTCCGGGGACGGCGGCCTTGTCCGCACCGGGAGCGGGCTGCTCGGCGTCAGGGGTGGGCCCTTCGGCCTCGGCGGCGGGCTGCGCGTCGGCGGCACTCCGCTCGGCCTCTGCGGCGGGCTGGTCCGGTACGGGCGCCGCGGCGTCGGCGGCCGTGGTCGAGAGCGGGGCCGTCGTCGTCTGCTCGATGGTGAGCGTCGGCTCAGGCCGCTCGCCGGCCGGGGTCTCCGCCCGGCCCGTGGTGGGCTCGTCCCGGTCCGTCGTCGTCTGCTGGTCGGTCATACCGCCTCCCCCGGTTCGGCGATGCGGTCGAGTTGCTCGCGGACGAGCCGGGCGACCGCCTTGGTGTCCATCGGCTTGACGCCGTACGCGTCGACGGTGACCAGGACGTCGCCCTGGGCGGCGAAGCAGAACACCGCGTCGAGCTTGACGTCGGCGTCCTTCGGCGGCAGGAAACAGCTCGCGTTCTTGTGACCCTCGACCTTCGGGCCCTTGCGGAAGACGTCGAGGATCTCCAGGAAGTCCTTCTGGAACGTCGCGACGTCCTTGACCGCGCCCTTGTCCATCCGCACGAGTTCGACGCTCGCGGTGAACGTGTCCTCCGAGGAGAGCGACTCGGCCTGGCCCAGGTAACTGCGCATGGCCAGGCCCTGGATGTCCTGGCGTTCGAGCTGCCGTTCCAGCTGGCGGCGCTGGGAGCGGGGGAGGTCGCGCAGGGACTCCTTGCGCAGGTCGGTGGCCTGGGCACCGCTGAGCGCGGCGTCGGAGCCGAACTCGCCGATGTCCGGGCCCCGCGTCCAGGTGTCGTCGTAGGGGACGAGCGTGGCGGCCAGGCCGGTCAGCTCGGGGGCCTTCTTGTTCTCGGCCGTGGTCTTGGGGAACTTCCAGCCGGGTGCGCCGGGGTCGCGGTCGGCGGCGTCCACGGTGCGTACGGTGTAGCCGACGGTGCCGAGGGTGGCGGCGAGCAGCAGCACGCAGGCGGCGACCGCGGCGATACGGCCACGACGGCGGGGCTTCTTCTTCTCGGGCGCGGGTGTTGCCCCAGAGGGCTGCGGCTCGGTCGACCCGGTGATCCCTGCACTCTCGCTCACAGCCGCTCCATCTGGCGCTCGGCCACGTCGAGGATCTTGGACTTGGGGATGGGCTTGGTGTCGTTGAGCCAGACTTCGAGGAAGATGTCGCCACGCCAGGCGTGGGCCCGAGCGGTGTAGTACGGCAGATAACCGGGCTCGGTCTCGGGCTGATTGTGGACGAAGGCCCTGCCGTCACCGGTACCGGGGATGCGCCAGCTGTCGGTGTCGTCCTCTTCGAGGGCCCAGTAGTAGGCGTCGTCGGCGTTGTCCGAGGCGCCCAGGAAGTCCTCCTGGTGGAACTGGACGAGACGGATCTCCACCTGGAACGTGCTGCCGACCCGCCAGCCGGTGACGGCCGTCCGCCGGAACTCCTCCTCCACCAGCGAGGTGAACGCGCCGTCCGGCTCCTCGTAGAAGCTCGCGTAACCAGCCAGGTCCAGCCAGCCGTCGTCACCCCGCAGGGTCCCGAACTCGGTCGCGTTCTTCGGCTTCTTCAGCAGCAGTTTCCGCAGGTCCCCGTCGGTGCGCACCTTCCGGTCCTGCTCGGCCGAGAGCGGCTCGGGCCCCTTCCCCTTCGCCCGCGCGAGCGTCGGCTGCGACAGCGGGGGCAGCGCGGTGGGCTCCCGGTCGGCCTGCACGAGGAAGCCGGCACAGGTCCCGGCCACGAGCCCGAGGGCCGCCGCCCCGGCGATCAGCGCCGCCGTACGCCCACGCCGCCGCCGCGGCCGGTCGGCGGACACAGAGGTGCCGGCCACCCCGGCCACGCCCACCGACACTTCAGGCGCTTCAGGTACGTCCGGCACTTCAGGTACTTCCGCGACTTCCAAGGCGATCCCCCACAAGACATGAAGCGCGGATTCCGTATCCGCGCACAGGAGACCCACGGTCGGCGCACCGGGTTGCGCCGGAGTTGATTACGATTCGGACTACCATTCGGCCATGGCGAAGAAGCTCGTGATCAAGGTGACGGCCGGGGCCGACGCCCCCGAACGCTGCTCCCAGGCCTTCACGGTGGCCGCCGTGGCCGTGGCCAGCGGGGTGGAGGTGTCCCTCTGGCTGACCGGCGAGTCCGCCTGGTTTGCCCTCCCGGGCCGCGCCGCCGAGTTCGAACTTCCGCACGCCGCCCCGCTCCCCGACCTGATCGACTCGATCCTGGCCGGCGGCCGGCTCACCCTGTGCACGCAGTGCGCCGCCCGCCGCGACATCACCGAGCAGGACGTCATCAAGGGCGTACGGATCGCGGGCGCGCAGGTGTTCGTACAGGAGTCACTCGCCGACGACACCCAGGCGCTGGTCTACTGACGACGCTGGTCTACTGACGGCGCTTCTTGCCGTCCAGTTCGTCCCACCACTCGTCGGACTTCGGGTCGCCGGAGGGGTCGTCCCACCAGCGGTCGTCCGGGCCGCGCCGGTTGGCGAGGACGGCGGCGAGCGGCGGGATGACCATGGCGACCAGGCACATGCCGACCGCGACCGGTACCGACCAGAGGCGTACGACGCCCCAGGCCAGGACGAAGAGCCCGATGCAGGTGCCCATCATGGCGAAGTACGTGTGGCGCCGCCGTGCGTACATGTCTCCAGCGTAGGCCGCGCACGCCGAAGGGCCGCACCCCAGGCGTCCCATGCCAGGGGTGCGGCCCTTCAGCCGTTCGCGGTCTGCCTCAGACGGCGATCGCGACCTCCGCGAGCGCGCCCTTCTCGGCGACGACGACCGTACGGTCGGCGGTGCCGCCGGGGACGAGCGCGCGGACGGTCCAGGTGCCCTCGGCCGCGTAGAAGCGGAACTGGCCCGTCGCGGAGGTCGGGACCTCCGCCGTGAACTCGCCGGTCGAGTCCAGCAGACGGACGTAGCCCGTCACCGGCTCGCCGTCGCGGGTCACCTGACCCTGGATCGTGGTCTCACCGGGCTTGATCGTCGAGGCGTCCGGGCCGCCGGCCTTCGCTCCACACATGTCTTTCTCCAAGAGGGGTCTGACCGGAAGGAAGGCCGGTCGGGATGAACGGGTGTTCGCTTACTGCTCGTCTGTGACTCGTCTACTGCTCGTCCTACTTGTTGGCGCCGAGCTCGATCGGGACGCCGACCAGGGAGCCGTACTCGGTCCAGGAGCCGTCGTAGTTCTTGACGTTCTCCACGCCCAGCAGCTCGTGCAGGACGAACCAGGTCAGCGCGGAGCGCTCACCGATACGGCAGTAGGCGATGGTGTCCTTCGCCAGGTCGACCTGCTCCTCGGCGTAGAGCTCCTTGAGCTCGTCGTCCGACTTGAAGGTGCCGTCGTCGTTGGCGTTCTTCGACCACGGGATGTTGCGCGCGGACGGGACGTGGCCCGGACGCTGCGACTGCTCCTGGGGCAGGTGGGCCGGGGCGAGCAGCTTGCCGGAGAACTCGTCGGGCGAGCGCACGTCGACCAGGTTCTGCGTGCCGATCGCGGCGACGACGTCGTCACGGAAGGCGCGGATCGCGGTGTTCTGCGGCTTGGCCTTGTACTCGGTCGTGGGGCGCACCGGCACCTCGTCGACCAGCTCGCGGGCGTCCAGCTCCCACTTCTTGCGGCCGCCGTCGAGAAGCTTGACGTTCTCGTGGCCGTACAGCTTGAAGTACCAGTAGGCGTAGGACGCGAACCAGTTGTTGTTGCCGCCGTAGAGGACGACGAGGGTGTCGTTGCCGATGCCCTTCTCCGACAGGAGCTTCTCGAAGCCGGCCTGGTCGACGAAGTCACGGCGTACCGGGTCCTGGAGGTCCTTCGTCCAGTCGATCCGGATCGCGTTCTTGATGTGGTTCTTCTCGTACGCGGTCGTGTCCTCGTCGACCTCGACGATGGCGATGTTCGGGTCGTCGAGGTTGGCCTCGACCCAGTCGGCGTCGACGAGGACGTCGCTGCGGCTCATGCTCTTTCTCCTCCGGGGCAGTTGCGGCGGGTTGCCTCCGGCGGTTGGGCCGGGGGCGCGCAGGGGTGGGCCCTGGCTGAACAGGGCAGGCATCGGGGAACGCGACAGCAGAAACCGTCGCTCAGAAGGGGCGACAGAGCATGGCGGCGACGCGGCACAGGTCTACTGCCCGCCGCTTCGTGAGATCCGCCTGTCGCTTCATGGTTGTCGATCGTAGGGACGGACAGGCGGGCGTGTCACCGGCGTGTCGGATATTGAGACACGATCGTCCGCAATGTGGGACCAGAGGGGGTAAGGACGGCGACCGCGCCGATTCCCGTGGGCTGTATCGATCGTCACATCTGCCGTACGGACATGAGCGTCTCGCCAGTCGGACACCGCGGGTCCGGCGGATCAGCCGGGATGCGCGCCGGTTCCCGCCCTCGTCCTACCCGGCCAGCTTGATGTTCGAACCCTTGACCGTGATCTCCACACCGCTCGGGGCCGCCTCGACCTTGTCGAGCTTGATGCCGCCGGGCAGGTCGTCGATGGCCTGCTGGAAGTCGGTGATCGAACGGACGGCGTCCTCGGCGAGGTCGAAGCCCCCGGCGGAGGGCAGGGAGTCGGCGTGCACCTCGACCGTGTCGCCCTTGACGCTGACGGTACTGAGGACGGAGACGGTCTGCGGCTCGAGGGCCGGCGGGTCGATCTCGACGTCGACCTTGATCTTGCCCTTGCCGCCGTCGGAGAGGCCGACGACGCGGGCGGTGAAGCCGAGGCCGATGTCGTTCGGCTCCGACTTGGCGGCCTTGAGGAGTTCGGTGTACGAGATGGTCGCGGTGCCGGTGGCGCTGGCGGCCGTGGCGGAGCTGAAGTCGCTGGAGAAGGAGACGCCGCGCATGTTCGCCTTCAGGTCGGCGATCCGGATGCTCTCGCCGGACTTGCCCGTGCTCGCCTCGTAGTTCTCGATGCCGACCTCGACGTCGTCCAGTTCGCCGCCCGCGACCTGGGTGAGGAAGGGGAAGCCCTTGATGGACACGTCGGGGGTGGCGGCCAGGCCCTCGCTGGTCTTCAGCTGCTGGGCCGCCTCGTCCTCGGCGAAGCCGACGGCCACGCGGTCCGCGACGACGAAGAGGCCGCCCAGGATCACGGCGACGATGACGAGTATTCGCAGTGCGCGCATGTCTCGGTGTTCCCCACGTTGTCCACTCGGCGGTCGGTCCTACGCGAGAGTAATCCGGTCCGCGTAAGGGTGGGGTGGGTTCCCCGTGGCTTGTTGATCATCTGTGACAGGTGGGGATTCGTGACAGACGGGTTTTCAGGTGCGGGGTTTGGTGGGGGTTTAGTGGGGGTTTGTCACGCAGTTCCCCGCGCCCCTGAAGGCCGGGGCTACGTCCCGTGCTTTTGTCTCCCGCCCGCACCCGTCATCCCAGCGCGCGGCCCAGCAGATACACGGCCGGGGCCGCCGCCGTCAGCGGGAGGGCCACACCCGCGGTGAAGTGGACGAAGCGCGAGGGGTAGTCGTAGCTGGCGACCCGGTGGCCGATGAGGGCGCAGAGGGCGGCGCCGGCGCCGAGGAGGGCGCCGGAGGTGCCGAGGCCGGTGGCACCGCCGACGGCGATGCCCGCACCCGTGGCCGCCAGCAGGGACACGATCACCGAGGCCGGGGTGGGCAGGGGCAGGGCACGCGCCAGGACGGCCACCGCCACCGCGATCCCGCCCACCGTCACCGCGTCCGCCACGGCCGCCAGGTACCCGGTCGCGATGATCGACAGCGCCGCCGAGGCGACCGTCGCCATCAGGCCGTACATCCGCTCGTCCGGGTCCGCGTGGCTGCGCAGCCCCAGCACGATCCCGAGCAGCACCCACACGCCGAGCGTCCCGAGGATCGCGGCGGGCGCGTTCTCCCGGCCGGCCGCGAAGAGGGCCACGTCCGCCGCGAGGGCGCCCGCGAAGGCCAGCACGATGCCCTGCCGGGCCGGCCACATGCCGTTCAGCCGGAACCAGCCCGCCGCCGTCACGGCCTGCAGGATCACCAGGGGTACGGCGAGGGCGTACTCCCCGACCGCCGCGGCGCCGGCCAGCAACAGGCCCAGCACGGCCGTGATCAGCGCCGGCTGCATCCCGGGCTCGATGATCGGCGACCGGCCCTCGGCCCGCGCCCGCTGGGCATCGGTGACCCGGGTGTTGCCGGTGAGGGTGGGCGGACCGTAGCCGGGCTCGGCCGACGGCGCGGCGGGGCCGGCCGGGGGCTGAGCCTGGCCGGCCTGGGGTCGCGGCTGCTGGGGCTGCTGCGGCTGGGCCTGGGACGCGTGCATGCCGTACGCCGCGTTCTGGCCGTACGGCACGCCGTACTGCGCGTCCTGGCCGTCCGTCTGCGCGGGCAGGTACGCGGTCTCCGTCAGGTTGGCCGCGGCCGACGTCTGGGGCTGGATCTGGGTCTCCCAGGTCTGGCCCTGCCACTGCTGGGTGTACTGCTGGCTCTCGTCGTAGCCCTGCCACTGCGGCTGCTGGTACGCGTCGTAGCCCTGGTGGCCCTGGTGGCCCTGGTGACCCTGGTGGTCCTGGTGCCCCTCGTACCCGTACGGCTGGTTGCTCATGATGTGGGGGTCACCCTCCTGCGAACGGCGGGAGCACCTCGACCGTGCCGCCCTCGGCCAGACGTACCGTCTCATGTTCACGGGTGCCCACGGGGTTCCCGTCGACGAGGAACGAGCACCGCCGCAGTACGCGGTCGAGTTCGCCGGGGTGTCGCTCGCGGGCCGCGGTCAAGGCGTCCGCGAGGGTGGCCGCGTCGTAGGGCTCCTCGGCGACGCCGGCCGCGGCCTTGGCCGCGGCCCAGTAGCGGACGGTGCCCTTTGGCATCTGCGTTCCTCTTGATTCGTCGTGACGGGGTCAGGCTACGGGGCGGGCGGGCTCGTGGGGAAACGCACGTTCCTCGTCACCCACTTCCCGATCCGCTCCAGCAGTTCCTCCGCCGCCGCGTTCTCCGCGTGGCCCATTCCCCTCTCCAGCCACAGTTCGCCGTGGTCGCCCGCCGCCGCGGCCAGCATTTCGGGGTGGTCGACCGGGAAATAGCCGTCTCTGTCGCCGTGGACGATCAGCAGCGGGGTCGGGGCGATCAGGGGGACGGACTCCACCGGGGAGAGCGGGACGGGGTCCCAGTCGCGGTGGTGGATGCGGGTGCGGAAGCCGTAGCGGCCGATCAGACGGCCGGTGGGGCGGGTGATGAGCCAGTGGACCCGGCGCATGGGAGGCGTGCCCCGGTAGTACCAGCGGGCGGGGGCGCTGACGGAGACGACCGCGTCGGGGCCGTCGGGGAGCGCCGCGTGGCGCAGGACGACCGAGCCGCCCATCGAGAAGCCGACCGTGGCGACGTGTGCGTGGCCGAGTTCGCGGGCCCAGCGGACCGCCGCCGCGAGGTCGAGCACCTCGCGGTCGCCGACCGTGGAGTGGCCGCCGGATCTGCCGTGGCCCCGGAACGAGAAGGTGACGACGGCCCCGTACCGGGCGAAGGTCTCCGCCACCCTTCGAACATGTGGGCGGTTGGCGTCACCCGTGAAGCCGTGGGCGACGACGACGGCGAGGTGGCCTCCGGATGGAGTCCCGGTGTCGCCGGAGGTGTCGCGGGAGGCGTTGTATACGACGGGTCCCGGGTCGTATACGGCCTCGATGTTCACCCCGTCGTCAGTACGCAGAAACCTGCGCAAAGCGGTTCGCGGAGGCGGCGAAGTCGTTCGATCGGCCGTCTCAGAGTTCGGAATGTCGAAAGATCGCGTCACATGGCCTGCCGGACCAGCACTCATGTGGGCTATTCTGCTGGACAGAGGACTCGGGCAATGTCGCCCCCGGGTCCTTTTGTGCTTTCGGAAGCGTTGTATACGAGCGGGAAACGCCAGGTGACCGCAGGTGTACGGGCCCCGGGATCGCAGAGCAGAACGCTGTGAAGCCCCGCAGTCGCCATTGCAGTGCCGCAGTGCCGCACTTGTCCTCGCAGGGACCGAGGAGGAACCAGACGTATGAGTTCTCTGCTGCTCCTGACCAACGCCCTCCAGCCTTCCACGGAGGTGCTGCCGGCCCTCGGGCTGCTGCTGCACAACGTGCGCGTGGCACCGGCGGAAGGCCCCGCTCTCGTCGACACCCCCGGCGCGGACGTCATCCTGATCGACGGACGCCGTGACCTCCCGCAGGTCCGCAGCCTGTGTCAGCTGCTCCGCTCCACCGGGCCCGGCTGCCCCCTCATCCTCGTCGTGACCGAGGGCGGTCTCGCCGCCGTCACCGCGGACTGGGGCATCGACGACGTCCTCCTCGACACCGCCGGCCCCGCCGAGGTCGAGGCGCGGCTGCGGCTGGCCATGGGCAGGCAGCAGATCGTCAACGACGACTCCCCGATGGAGATCCGCAACGGCGACCTGTCGGTGGACGAGGCGACGTACTCCGCCAAGCTCAAGGGCCGCGTCCTCGACCTCACCTTCAAGGAGTTCGAGCTCCTCAAGTACCTCGCCCAGCACCCGGGCCGCGTCTTCACCCGCGCCCAGCTGCTGCAGGAGGTCTGGGGCTACGACTACTTCGGCGGTACGCGGACGGTCGACGTCCACGTACGACGCCTGCGCGCCAAGCTCGGCCCCGAGCACGAGTCGCTGATCGGAACCGTCCGGAACGTCGGTTATCGATTCGTTACGCCGGAGAAGGCGGAGCGCGCGGGCGACGACGCGAAGGGCAAGGCCACGGCGTCAAAGGCGGCGGATACGGACGAGACGGCGCCTCTGGAGGCCGCCGAGGTCACGGCCGAGGCGTAGTGCGCCGTCCCCTCGGGCCACCCCCGCATGGCGTACGCACAGCTCTCGCACAGACGAGCCTCCGTACGCCCTGCCCAGGGGCGTTCCATCCGCGTAGACTCCGCGCGTGGCCAAGGTGACTCGGGATGACGTGGCAAGACTGGCGGGTACGTCGACCGCCGTCGTCAGCTACGTCATCAACAACGGACCCCGGCCGGTCGCCCCGGCCACGCGCGAGCGTGTCCTCGCCGCCATCAAGGAACTGGGGTACCGGCCCGATCGCGTCGCCCAGGCGATGGCCTCGCGGCGCACCGATCTCATAGGCATGATCGTGCCGGACGCGCGCCAGCCCTTCTTCGGGGAGATGACCCACGCGGTCGAGCAGGCCGCCGCCGAGCGCGGAAAGATGGTGCTCGTCGGCAACACCGACTACGTCGCCGAGCGCGAGGTCCACTATCTGCGGGCGTTCCTCGGGATGCGCGTCTCCGGGCTGATCCTCGTCAGCCACGCCCTCAACGACAACGCCGCCGCCGAGATAGAGGCGTGGGACGCGCGGGTCGTGCTGCTGCACGAGCGGCCCGAGGCGATCGACGACGTGGCCGTGGTGACCGACGACATCGGCGGCGCGAAGCTCGCCGTGGAACATCTGCTCTCGCACGGCTACGCGTACGTCGCCTGTCTGGGCGGTATCGCGGAGACCCCGTTGGTCGGTGACCCCGTCTCCGACCACGTCGAGGGCTGGCGGCGCGCGATGGACGAGGCCGGGATCTCGACGGAGGGGCGGCTCTTCCAGGCGCTGTACAACCGGTACGACGCGTACCAGGTGGCGCTGGAGCTGTTGTCGGGGCCGGACCGGCCGCCGGCGATCTTCTGTTCCACGGACGACCAGGCCATCGGTGTGCTGCGGGCCGCGCGGGAGTTGCGGATCGAGGTGCCGAGTGAGCTGGCTGTCGCCGGGTTCGACGACGTCAAGGAGGCGGCGCTCACGGATCCGCCGATGACGACGGTCGCGACGGACCGTACGGGGATGGCTCGGGCCGCGGTCGATCTGGTCCTCGACGACGGGCTGCGGGTCGCCGGGTCTCGGCGCGAGCGGGTGAAGCTGTTTCCCTCGAAGCTGGTCGTGCGGCGGTCCTGTGGGTGCGGATAGCGCCGTGCCGGTGTAGCGCCGGAGGGGCTTGTCACCGTTGCCGACCGCGGGTCCGTCGTGGCTGATCGCGCAGTTCCCCGCGCCCCTTGGGTATGCGGGCGCGGGGTTCTGCTGCCGTGAGTGCTGTCAGAACAGGGCGTTGTACTGGTTGTAGCCCGTGCCGAGCTTGATGCGGGCGGCGAACAGGGACGTGGAGGCCTTGTTCGTGCCCGGGTAGAGCCAGAGGGTGCCGCCGGAGTCGCGGGCGATGACGTCGGCGATGGCGTCGCCGGTGACGTCGCCGTTGGTCACGTAGGCCGTGAACGTCCAGCCGGTGCGGGCCTGGATGCGGGCGGACCAGGGGGCCGTCGCCTTGCCGGTGCCGCGGTACAGGTAGAGCGTGCCGTTGGAGGCGCGGACCAGGAGGTCGGCCTTGCCGTCACCGGAGAGGTCGCCCCGGCCGAGGAGCTTGGCGCCCTTCCATGCCTTGTTCACGACACGGATCTTGCTGTTGAACTGGCCGTTGCCCTTGCCGGGGTACAGGTAGACCGAGCCGTCGGCGTCGAGGGCGAGCAGGTCGGGGAGCGCGTCGCCGGAGAGGTCTCCGGGGATCGCGTACGACTTGTAGCCGCCCCAGACCGAGCTGATCTGCATCCAGGTCCACTCCCAGGTGGAGTGGTTCATGTAGCTGCGGTACAGCTTGCCGTCGTTCTTGTCCCGGATGATCAGGTCCTGGTAGAAGTCCCGGTCCAGGTCGGCCTGCATGCCCCAGCTCGCGTTCTGCCAGCCGTTGCCCTGGTAGGCGCGCGTGGTGAGCGAGGTGCCCTTGCTGTCCTGCTGGAAGAGGTTCCCGGAGGGCGTGCGGGCGAGCAGGTCGGCGCGGCCGTCGTACGTCAGGTCCGTGTCGTCGATCCGGGGCTGGGCGGCCCAGGTGTACGAGGAGACCTTGGTGAAGACCGGGTAGGCGCCCTTGGCGGTGCAGCCGGAGACGCCCCACGACACGATGCCGACGACCTTGCCGCCGACCACGAGAGGGCCGCCGGAGTCGCCGTTGCAGGTGCTGGTGGTGCCCTCGTCGCCGCCGGAGGCCGGGGTGCCCGCGCAGACCATGGAGCCCTCGGCGAAGTAGTCCGTGCCGAGGACCGACTTCATCGCGCTGTCGCAGGTCGTGTCCTTGACCAGCGGCAGCGTCGCCTTCTTGAGCTTCGCGGACAGCTGGGCGTCCTCACCGCCGGAGGTCAGGCCCCAGCCGTACACCGTGGCGCTGGTGCCGGCGGTGTAGAGCGCGCTGTCGCTGGACGCGGCCAGGCGCAGCGTCTTCTGCTCCAGCGGGCGGTCCAGGGTGAGGACGGCGACGTCGTTCTTGATGGTGTTCTCGTCGTACTTCGGGTGCTGCCAGTCGCGCAGGATGCCCGCGACCGTGCCCGTGGTGTCGTCGTACAGGTCGGTCGCCCCGGCCAGGACCGCGCCGTTCGCCTCCCAGTCGAGACCCGAGACGCAGTGGGCGGCCGTGAGGACCTTGTTGGGGGCGACCAGGGTGCCGCCGCAGAAGTAGCCCTCGTCGGTCGCCGCGTCGTAGTAGGCGAGCTGGACCATCCAGGGCGCGGAGGAGATCGTGGTCTCGCTGCCGCCGATGATGAACGGGGACTGGTTCGAGGCGTCCGACTCGTCGGCGCCCTCGGTGGAGTCGTCGCCCGCCGGTCTCGCCTGGTCCTCCGCCGCCTTGATCACGCGTTGGCGGAGTTCCTTGGCGGAGGCCTTGGGCGCGGCGGGCTGGTCGAGGGTGACGCTGGGCTGGGACGGCTCGTCGGCCGCCGTCGCGGGCTGCGCCGCGAGGACACCGGCGCCGCTCAGCGCGAGCGCGAGGGCTGCGGCGGGCAGTGCCTTGAAGGCACGTATCACTCAGGGCTCCTGGGATGCGTGGATGGGTGTGGTGGGTGTCGTGGCAACCCGAGCAGGGCGTACGACGCCGACCGCCCCCGTTCCCGGTCTCCCGGCCACGGGTCGTATCGCGGAGCCCCCTCCGGCTGGGTGATCGTAGGCCTCGTATGTCACGCCGTACACGGACATCACAGGAGCCAGACAAGTATTCGGACACCGCGTTCCGTGAGATCACCGCGCGGCAACCTTCCGTTTCCCTCGGCCGCTGGGCTCCGGTGTCTTCAGGCCGCTGGGTTCCGGCGTCTTCAGGCCGCTGAGCTCCGGCGTCCTTATACGGGGCGAACGAGGTTCTGGTGGGGTTCTCAGGGAGCACTCAGGAACGTCTCATGGTCGGGCGCCAAGCTCTGAGTCATGACCGAGAGCTTCCGCCGCAGCGGCGAGTACGAGAACCCCTACGAGGGGGAACAGCAGCAGCACTCCGGGTACGCCGAGGGCGAGACCCAGCAGCAGCACGCGTACGTCCAGCAGCAGGCCTCCGCCCCGGTGAACCCGGAGTGGCCGCCCCCGCCGGCGTACGACCCTGCCGCGGCCTCGGCACACACCGCTCCCACCGCGCTCCTCACCGAGCCGGTCTCCTCCCCGCCCGCCTCCGCTCCGAGGAAGCGCGCCCGCGGTCCGATCGCCCTCCTGGCGGCCGTGGCGTTCGTCGCGGCGGCGATAGGCGGCGGTACGGCGTACGGCATCCAGGAGCTGACCGGCACGGACACCGTGGCCTCCAGCTCCGCCAGCACGAGCGTGGTGCCGACCAGCCAGAAGGGCACGGTCGCCGGGGTCGCCACGGCGGTCTCCCCCAGCATCGTGGAGATCAGCGCCAGCTCGAACGCGGGTGAGTCGACCGGTTCCGGTGTGATCATCACCAGCGACGGCGAGATCATCACCAACAACCACGTGATCTCCGGCGCCTCCCAGATCAAGGTGACGACGCACGACGGCAAGTCCTACACCGCCGAGGTCGTCGGCACCGACAGCAAGAAGGACCTCGCCCTCATCAAGCTGCGGGACGCCTCCGGGCTGAAGGCCGCCACCCTCGGCAACTCCGACGGCGTCAAGGTCGGCGACCAGGTCGTGGCGATCGGCTCCCCCGAGGGCCTGACCGGCACCGTCACCAGCGGCATCGTCTCCGCGCTCGACCGGGACGTGACGGTCTCGACGGACGAGAGCCAGGGGCAGCAGCAACAGCAGGGCGGCGGCCAGTGGCCGTTCGAGTTCGGCGGCCAGGAGTTCAACGGCGACACCGGCTCCTCCACGACCACGTACAAGGCGCTCCAGACCGACGCCTCGCTCAACCCCGGCAACTCCGGCGGCGCGCTCATCGACATGAACGGCAACATCATCGGCATCAACTCGGCGATGTACTCGGCCGCGGACGCCACGTCCGCCAGCGCGGGCAGCGTCGGCCTCGGCTTCGCGATCCCGATCAACACCGTCAAGTCCGACCTGAGCACGCTGCGGGCGGGTGGCTCGGACTGAGGTCCGGTCACCCCTCCGACCAGGCAGATCCCTTCCAGTCCAGCCAGTCCCTTCCAGTCCAGCCAGTCCCTTCCGGTCCCGCCCGGTCCCTTCCGGTCCCGCTGAGTCCCAGGAGTTCGCCATGAACAGGCAGATCGCACAGATTTCCCACACCGTCGCGACCGCCGGTGACCCGGCCGGGCTGGGCCTCGCCCTCGCAGTGGCGGCCGAACTGCACCCGGCGGTGACGAGGGCCCCCGAGGTGGCGTCCGCCACCCGAGGCACGGCCCGCCGCACCACGGGGGCGCGCCCGCACCGCCGTACGGTGCGCGGCTGATCCGCACGGGCTACTGCGCGGCCGGGGGACGTGCGAGGCTAGGGCCCGTACCGCGCGCGCCCCTCCAGGGGCGCGGGGAACCGCGCGACCAGCCACGACGCCCCCGAACCAGGCACCGCACAAACCCCCACGGCGCCCCGGCCTTGTCAACCACCCCACCCGAGGAACGAACACCACCATGAGCCCCGCCGAAGGCGCCCCCGAGCCCCAGCGCATCCTCATCGTCGACGACGAGCCGGCGGTGCGCGACGCACTCAAGCGCAGCCTCGCCTTCGAGGGCTACGGCACCGAGGTCGCCGTCGACGGCGCGGACGCGCTGGAGAAGGCGACCGCGTACAGGCCGGACCTGGTGATCCTCGACATCCAGATGCCCCGCATGGACGGGCTGACCGCCGCCCGCCGGATCCGTGGCGCGGGCGACACGACCCCCATCCTGATGCTCACCGCCCGCGACACGGTCGGGGACCGCGTCACCGGCCTCGACGCCGGCGCGGACGACTACCTGGTCAAGCCCTTCGAGCTGGACGAACTCTTCGCCCGCGTCCGCGCGCTGCTGCGCCGCAGCTCGTACGCGGCCGCCGTGGCCGAGGCGGCCGAGGTGGACGAGGCGCTGACCTTCGCGGACCTGCGGATGGACCTGGCGACGCGGGAGGTCACGCGGGGCGGGCGGCCGGTGGAGCTGACCCGCACGGAGTTCACGCTCCTGGAGATGTTCATGGCGCACCCGCGCCAGGTCCTCACGCGTGAGCAGATCCTGAAGGCGGTCTGGGGCTTCGACTTCGAGCCGTCCTCCAACTCCCTGGACGTGTACGTCATGTATCTGCGCCGCAAGACCGAGGCGGGCGGCGAGCCGCGCCTCGTCCACACCGTGCGCGGCGTCGGGTACGTCCTGCGACAAGGCGGCGCGGAGTGAGGAAGGTGGTACGCCGGTACCGTTCCCTGCCGATCCGGAGCCGGCTGTCGCTGCTGGTGGCGGCGGCGGTGGCGTTCGCGGTCGCGGCGGTGTCGGTGACCTGCTGGTTCATCGTGCAGGGGAAGCTGTACGAGGAGCTGCAGGACGAACTGCAGAAGTCGATGCGCATGGCTCGTGACCAGGCCTGGGTCGCGGTCAGCGACTGCACGCAGACCCCCCAGGAGGACAACTCACGTTTCGGCCCCCGGAACACCTACTTCCAGGCGGTGTTGGAGGACGGGACGGCCTGCGTCCTGAACTTCTCGGCCGGTACGGTCAAGGTCACCGAGACCGACAAGGAGATCGCCAAGGAAACGGACGGTCCGCAGGGTGTGTTCCGCAACGGGACCGACGCGGACGGCAACGACGTACGGGCCATGGTCGTGCCCGTGAGCTTCGTCAACCAGGACACGGGAGAGGTCTCCAATGCGGCCCTCCTCGTCGCCGTCCCCCTGCACGGCACCCAATCCACCCTCAACGACCTCGCCCTGATCCTCCTCCTCGTCTCCGGCATCGGAGTCGTCGGCGCCGGAGCGGCCGGGCTCGCCGTCGCCCGGGCCGGCCTGCGCCCGGTCGACAAACTCACGGAGGCGGTCGAACACGTGGCGCGGACGGAGGACCTGAGCATCCGTATCCCGGTGGAGGACGAGAGCGAGGACGAGGTGGCCCGCCTGTCGCGCTCCTTCAACTCGATGACGAGCGCGCTGGCGAGCTCCCGGGACCTGCAACAGCAACTGATCGCGGACGCGGGCCACGAACTCCGTACGCCCCTCACCTCCCTGCGCACCAACATCGAACTCCTCACCCGCAGCGAGGAGACGGGCCGCCCGATCCCGGCGGAGGACCGCAAGGCGCTGCTGGCCTCGGTGAAGGCCCAGATGACCGAACTGGCCTCGCTGATAGGAGACTTGCAGGAGCTGTCGCGCTCGGACTCGGGTCAGCAGGGGGGCCGCCACCTCCAGGTGGTGGACTTCCAGGAGACGGTCGAGGCGGCCCTGCGCCGGGCCCGGCTGCGCGGCCCCGAGCTGACGATCACGGCGGACCTCCAGCCCTGGTACGTCCGCTCCGAGCCCTCCGCCCTGGAGCGGGCCATCGTCAACATCCTCGACAACGCGGTGAAGTTCAGCCCCGAGGGCGGCACGATCGAGGTGGCCCTGGACGCGGGTGTCCTCACGGTCCGCGACCACGGCCCCGGCATCCCCGAGGACGAACTCCCCCACGTCTTCGACCGCTTCTGGCGCTCCCCTTCGGCACGAGCGCTGCCCGGCTCGGGCCTGGGCCTGTCGATCGTGGCCCGCACGGTCCAGCAGGCGGGCGGCGAG
Source organism: Streptomyces sp. NPDC002787 (assembly GCF_053592095.1). NCBI lineage: Bacteria > Bacillati > Actinomycetota > Actinomycetes > Kitasatosporales > Streptomycetaceae > Streptomyces > Streptomyces sp. NPDC002787. The sequence goes on from NZ_JBSFVC010000012.1 coordinate 226,981, forward strand.
GTGTCGCTGTCCCGCGCGGACGGCGGCGGCACGCTGGCGACGGTACGGCTGCCGGGGGCGGCGACGGCTCCGCAGCCATCCGACTGTGGCTCCGCTCGCAACCCGCACGACAGGTCTTAGGCGCCGGTCCTCCCGTCGACGAGCTCGCACACGACGTCGAGGTGGCCGTTGTGGCGGGACGTCCGGGACGACGGGACCGAGTTCCTCATCGGTCGGCTTCCCGTCCCGGTTTCGGGCCCACTTCACTCGATGCCCTTGACCCCCTCCACGAACGCCGACCAGGACGCGGGCGAGAGGAGCAGGAGGTGGCCGTCCGGGACCTTACTGTCCCGGACGGGGACGGTGTCTATGTAGCCGTCGGCGACTTCGAGGCAGTTGTTGGCTCCGCCGTCGCTGTAGGACGACTTGCGCCAGACGGCGGTGGTGAGGTCGAAGGTGTGGTTCATGACCTGTGCTCCTCCAGTACGTCCCTGATGAAGGTCAGCGACTCCGACGGGGAGAGTGCCATATCCCGCAACCGGTCGTAGGACAAGTGGTGGTGCAGGACGTCTTCCGGATCGTCCATCAGCATCCCGAAGCTGTCAGCTTCCGTGTAGGCGACGGCACTTCCGTCCTTCTGCCAAAGCAGGGTCAGTGATCCCTTCCCCATGAGGTGGTGAACACCGGCAGAGAACGGCAGCACCTGAACGACGACGTTGTGCCACTGGGCCACGGCCTCGATGTGTAGCAGCTGGCCCTCCCATGTCTCCGCGCTGGCCGAAGGGCGGCGCAGCGCGTTCTCGTCGATGACGAACCGGACACTCGGCGCGGGATCCCTGCGCAGCAGCAGCTGTCGCCCGAGACGGGCGGCGACCTGCTCCTCGATCGCGTCGGCGTCAAGCTCTCGTGTTGCCCGGGGCCAGACAACACCTCACGAGCGAATTCTTCGGTCTGCAACAGCCCAGGCACGTTCGGCGTGAACACGCGCACCATCCGTGCCGCGTCCTCCAACCGCATGTACTCCTTGTACTTGTCCTTGAAGGCATCGATCCGAGCCACCTTCCAGAGACAAACCAGCAGGTCACCAGAGCCATAGTAGGCGTCCAGGTCCTCCATGACCGTCATCTTGGACAGGCGCCCACCCGACTCCAAGCGGCTCAGATAGCTCTTGTCGTAGCCCGTCTCGTCGGCCATCTGCCCCAGCGTCTTACCTGCCTTCTCCCGCAGGAACCGCAGTGTCCGACCGAGCACAGAACGCCCCGACTCGGCTTCCGCGTCAACCGTTCGCCCACGTCACCCCCCACCGTGGTCTGGCGCTCCAGACAACACCAGACCTCTTCCGCAGCATACGTGGCAGCTGTGACGATCAGGGCACGAACGGTAATCACCGCTCGTCAAACCCTCCCCTGCCCACGATCAGGAGGCATCGTCATGCTCGGATTCGTCGCGAGACTCTGCGCGGTCCTGTTGCCCGGACACGCCCGGCGTCGGGCGGCGGCGACAGGCCGACCCCTCTGCGAGGAAAGGACGTTGGACCCCGCCCCGCCGCGCCCCCGTCCGCCCGTCGACGACATCTGGCTCTTCGAGCCGTACGACGCCTTCGTACGGCCCTACGTGCTCACTGCGGAAGAGCTGTACGTCCACGGGATGGGAGTGCCCGCATGATGAGCGGTCTGCGGCTGTTGCCCTGGACGACGCCCGACGGGAAGCCCTGTTACCTGGACCCGGACACCGCGCACCCGGGAGCCCTCTCCCAGCTCGCCGACAGCGTGGAGGTCATGCAACTCGGGTCGGCGGAGGAGGTGGTGGCGGGCGGCAGGGCCGTACTCGGGGACGCGGCGGCAGGGGAGCGGGCGGTGCGGTTCGCGCTCACGCGGGCCGTGGAGTCGTTGGAGGACGTGCTGCGGATCGCGCTCAGTCGGCGGCGGCGGATCGGCGTGGACGACGAAGGCGGCGAGGACGGTGGTGCGGATGCCCGGGCCCAGCCGTAGGTGACCGGCCCGCCGGCACCCCGTGCTACGCCGCGAACGCCGCCGGCTCCCCCAGCTGGGCGGCCGCCGTCCGCCAGGCCGCCGTCACCGCGCGGTGCGCTCGCCCCGTGTCGGCGGGGTGGGCGCCGGTGAGGGTGAGTGGTGTCCCCACGTGGACGTGGAGGTGGGGGCGTCGCACCGGTGCGGTGAGCAGGCCCGCGAGCTGCTTGGCCGTGTTTCCCGAGGTGACCCGGCGCGCCCCGGCCTGGCCGACCGGGACGACGGGCGCTCCGGTGCGTGCGGCGAGCCGGGACAGCCCGCTGCGGAACGGTTCGGGTGCGGCCTCGGCGGCGTCCCTGCGAAGCGGGATCCCGCCCTCGGCGTAGATGAGGACAAGTCGGCCCTCGTCCAGCGCGGCCGCGGCGAGGTCGAGCGCGCGGGCGGCGCGCGGGTCCCGGCGGTGGACGGGTATGTGTCCCTCGCGGGCGAGCGCACGGCCGAGCAGCGGGGCGCGCCACAGGTCGGCGGCGGCCATGACGACCGGCTGGACGCCGAGGCGATGCAGCGCGGCGAGTACGACGACGGGGTCGGCGAGCGAGGTGTGGTTCGCGGCGATGATGCTGCCCGGCATCAGGACGGGGCCCGCCTCGGCGGTCATGGTCAGACGTCCTACGGCGGGTACCAGGACGTCGGCGAGGCGGCTGAGCATGTGGGTCTCCCGGTCTCGACGGTGATGGCCTTCATCGTCGGCGGCCCACCGCGACCGGCCCTGAGTGCTCGTACTCAACTTCGGCCGTGCCGGATACCCAGATGGCCTTGATGTCCTCGCGCGCGGGAGCGCAAGCCTTGTGGATCTTGCGTGACAGGTTCGTGACAAGTTTCTGAGAAGGGTCTGAGAGATCTCTGACGCCCATGTGATGTCGGTCGTGTTCGCTGCTGGTGAGTTCTTCGAGTTCTCCGTTCCCCCAGACGACAGAACCGGTGGTGGCCGACGCCGGCGTACAGCAGTAGGAGCGCACAACCATGCGAACCGCACTCAAGGCAGCCCTGAAGAAGAGCGCACTCGTCGCGGTCTCCACCGCGCTGGCCGTGTCCGGTGTCCTTGCCGGCACCGGTTCCGCCCAGGCCGCCACCGGCCCGGGCGGCGCGACGAACATCCGCGGCGTCGACCCCGGCGACACCGACTCGATGATCGAGCGGCTCTGCGCCCAGGAGACGAGTCTGACGGGCGTGTATGGCGCCCTCAACGTCCGGACGGGCGAGTTCAAGACCAAGGACGAGTACCACCGGGACGTCTTCGGGCTGTGGACGCCGGCCGGTGACTGGGAGCTCTTCCGTGGCTGGTGTGGCTACGCGCAGGCGTCGACCTGGTCCACCAAGGGCGCGCCGGTCCGTACCTCGCCGTGGATCGGCAACCGGGGGTCGAAGGACGACAAGGAGACCTTCGTCAGCAGCTACAGCACGAAGACGTTCGCCAAGAAGAGCGTCGGCGCCACCCTCAGCCTCTCCGTCGCCAAGAGCATCTTCTCGGGCAGTGCGGGCGGCAGCTTCAGCTACGAGTGGGGCTGGGAGAAGACGTCGAGCTTCGAGCGCCGCAGCGAGAAGACGATCCCGCCATGCACCCAGGTCGCCGTGACGTGGACGCCGTACCAGCGCGTGGTCCGCGTCAACCCGGTCTTCTACGTCGAGGACTACTCCTGGAACAAGGGCAACGGCGAGAAGACCGTCCACACCTGGCGCGACCGCTCCTACCGCACGATCTACTCGTACGGCTACTACATCGACGGCGTCTCCGACAAGCTCCTCCCCAACGGCCAGCCCGACGGCCGTGAGGACAAGTGGGAGGAGAAGCTGGACCCGGAGACCTGCGCCCGCTGAGGTGGTGAAAAAGCGGTTCCCCGCGCCCCTCACAGGGGCACGGGGAACCGCTCGTTCAGCCATGGACGCGCCGCGGTGCGGAGGAAGCGGCGCAGCGGGCGCTAGCTGATGATCGTGATCCGGTTGGCGGCCGGCGGGGCGATCGGGTTCGCGGCCGAGGAGTTGGCCAGCAGGTACTGCTCGAGCGCGGCGAGGTCATCGCCGCCGACCAGGTCGTTCGTGCCCTGGCCCAGCGTCGGGAAGCCGTCGCCGCCGCCCGCGAGGAAGCTGTTGGTCGCGACGCGGTACGTGGCGGCCGGGTCGATCGCGGCACCGTTGAGCTTGACGCTGTCGACGACGATCCGGTCCGCGCCGGTCTTCGTCAGGTCGAGCGTGTACGTCAGACCGGACGACGGCAGCAGCACCTTCGGCGCGGCGGCGTTCGTCCCGCTCACCTGCTCCTTGAGGACCGAGATGAGCTGGGCGCCCGTGAAGTCCTGCAGATTGACCGTGTTGGAGAACGGCTGGACGGTGAAGCCCTCGGCGTAGGTCACCACGCCGTCGCCCTCGGTGCCCTTGGCCGCGTAGGTGAGCGGCGCGCGCACACCACCGGGGTTCATCAGCGCGAGGTCGACCTCGGGGTCCAGCGCCTTGCCGTACCAGTACTGCGCGTCGGCGATCAGGTCACCCATCGGGGACTCGGTGCCGGCGTTCGGCACATCGGCGGATATGTGGCCGATGGCGCGGTTGCCGATGGGCGCGGCGAGGGTGTTCCACCTGCTGATGAGGGCCGTCATGTCGGCGGCCTTCTCCACGTCACGGGTGACCACGTGGTTCGCGGACGTCACGGCCGTACGGGCGATGTCGCCGGTCCGGCGGTCGTACGTCAGCGTCGTGTCGGTGTAGAGGCGGCCGAAGGACGCGGCCGAGGTGACCGTGCGCGGCTTGCCCGCCGGGTCGTTGATGGTGCAGGCGTACGCGGCGTGCGTGTGGCCGGTGACGAGGGCGTCGACCTTCGGCGTGATGTTCTTGGCGATGTCGACGATCGGACCGGAGATGCCGTCACCGGCGCCGGGCGAGTCGCAGTCGTAGTTGTACGACGTGGAGGCGGGGGCACCGCCCTCGTGGATCAGCGCCACGACCGACCTGACGCCCTGGCGCTCCAGCTCCTTGGCGTACTTGTTGATCGTCTGGACCTCGTCCTTGAACTTGAGGCCCTTGACGCCCTCGGCGGAGACGACGCCCGGGGTGTCCTCCAGGGTCACACCGATGAAGCCGATCTTGACGCCGTTCTTCTTCCACACCCAGTAGGGCTTCAGGAGCGGCTTCTTGGTCTTCTCCTCGATGACGTTCGCCGCGAGGTACGGGAAGTCGGCGCCCTTGAACTTCTTGCCCTTGACGTAGCAGCCGTCGGTCGGGTGGCAGCCGCCCTTCTGCAGCCGGGCCAGTTCCTTGGCACCCTCGTCGAACTCGTGGTTGCCGACGCTCGTGACGTCCAGGTCGAGGCCGTTCAGCGCCTCGATGGTGGGCTCGTCGTGGAAAAGACCCGAGATCAGCGGGGAGGCGCCGACCATGTCACCGGCGGCGGCCGTGATCGAGTAGTCGTCGGCCCGGCGGGCGTCGCGCAGATGCGTGGCGAGGTACTCGACGCCACCGGCGTTGATCGTCTCGGTGTGACCGTCCTCGTGGACGTGCGTGACCCGGCCCGAGGAACCGGCCGGCGGCTCCAGGTTGCCGTGCAGGTCGTTGAACGACAGCAGCTGCACGTCCTGGTACCGGCCCGGCTTCTCCTTGCCGGGCTTGGACGGCTTCGCCTCACCGGCGCTCGCCGGGATCGCGGCGGCCAGCGCCCCTACGGTCGCCAGTCCGGCCGCCACGGCGAGGATCCGGTTACGGCGGCTTCTGCGGCGCTGCGCTTGGGGTGTGGCTGACATGTGCCCCCCTGGTTCGTATGGAAGTAAGAAAAACGTGAGACAGGCCCCGTCGGCCCGAAGCCTAGGGTCAACGCGCGTAGCGCGGGAGAGGGTTCATGGTTACGACCTGATTGCCGTCGGGGAGAACTGATGACAAAGGGGGACAACCTCAGGGGCGCGGGGCAGTGACATCAGCGGCTCCGCCGCGGGGCGCGATCAACCACAGACCACCGGCAGCCGCAAGACCACAGAACCGGCCGAGCTCTTCCGCGCTCTCTGCGGAGCAGCCCGGTTAACCTCGAACCCATGACCAGCGACGACACCGGCCGGCCGAGCGCAGCGGCCAGCGCAGCCGCACGCAGTATCGAAACCCGCCTGGAACTCACCCCCGACCAGAAGGCGGCCGTCCTCAGCCTCCTCGAAGAGTCCGCCCAGGTCGACGGCCAGCAGGCGGTGTCCGAGCAGGGCCGGCTCCACCTCCGCGGAGCGGCTCGCGACGGCGTACGGCATCTCCTCCTCACCGTCGGCACCCAGCTCGTCGGCTACGCCCAACTGGAGGACACCGACCCGGTGGAGGCCCCCGCCGCCGAGCTGGTCGTCCACCCCTCCCACCGGGGCCACGGCCACGGCCGCGCCCTCGGCTCCGCCCTGCTCGCCGAGTCCGGCAAGCGCCTGCGCGTCTGGGCGCACGGCGGCCACTCCGCCGCCCGCCACCTCGCCCAGGTCCTCGGCCTCACCCTCTTCCGCGAACTGCGCCAGATGCGCCGCTCCCTGGCCGATTTCGACCCACCCGAGCCGGCGCTCCCCGACAGCGTCACCGTCCGCGCCTTCACCCCCGGCGAGGACGACGCGGCCTGGCTCGCCGCGAACGCGGAGGCCTTCGCCCACCACCCCGAACAGGGCTCCCTCACCCAGCGCGACCTCGACGACCGCAAGGCCGAACCCTGGTTCGACCCGGCGGGCTTCTTCCTGGCGTTCCGCGACGGCGAACTGATCGGCTTCCACTGGACGAAGGTGCACGCCGCCGAACAGCTCGGCGAGGTCTACGTCGTCGGAGTCCGCCCCGGCGCCCAGGGCGGCGGCCTCGGCAAGGCGCTCACCACGATCGGCCTGCGCCATCTGGCCGCGCAGGGCCTGCCGACCGCGATGCTCTACGTCGACGCGGACAACAAGGCGGCGGTGACGGTGTACGAGCGGCTGGGTTTCGTGACGTACGAGACGGACCTGATGTACCGCTCGGAGACATAACGGCCCGATCCGGAAGTTTTCCACAGGCAGGGGACGGTGGCGTTGACACCGTCCCCTCTCTTGCACCACCCTTTCACTACTCAATTAGTGAAAGGGTGGTTGTTCGAGTGGTCGAGTACCGCATCGACCGGCGCAGCGGTGTCGCCACCTATGTGCAGATCGTCCAGCAGACCAAACAGGCCCTGCGGCTGGGCCTGTTGGAACCCGGCGACAAGCTCCCCACGGCCCGAGAGGTCGTGGAAGCCACCGCGATCAACCCGAACACGGTGCTGAAGGCCTACCGCGAGCTGGAGCGCGAAGGCCTGGTCGAGGCCCGCCGCGGCCTCGGCACGTTCGTACGGAAGTCACTGGGCACCACACCGGTCGACTCGCCGCTGCGGGCCGAACTGGACGCGTGGACCGTGAAGGCCCGGGACACCGGGCTCGAACGGGACGACGTGGAGGCGCTGTTCACCTCCGTACTGGAAGAACACTTCAAGAAGGATCAGGGGGACGAGGCATGACGAGGACCGCGATGGAGGCGGCCGCGCTCGGCAAGAGGTTCGGGTGGCGGCGAGGGGGCTGGGCGCTGCGTGACTGCACGCTGCGGCTTCCGGTGGGGCGGGTGTGCGCGGTCGTCGGACCGAACGGCGCCGGCAAGTCGACACTGCTGGCCCACGCGGCCGGCCTGCTCGGCCCCACCGAGGGCGGCATCAGCGTGCTGGGGACGACACCGGCGGCGGCCCGCGAGCGCATCGCGTACGTCGCCCAGGACAAGCCCCTCTATCCGCAGCTGACCGTCGCGGAGACCCTGCGGCTGGGCCGCGAGCTCAACCCCCGGCGGTGGGACACGGCCGCCGCCGAGCGGGTCGTGGACGAGGGAGGTCTCGACCGGGGCGCCAAGATCCGCTCCCTCTCCGGCGGCCAGCGCACCCGGGTCGCGCTCGCCCTGGCCCTCGGCAAGCGGCCCGAACTGCTGCTCCTGGACGAGCCGATGGCCGACCTCGACCCGCTCGCCCGCCACCAGCTGATGGGCGCCCTGCTCGCGGACTCCGCCGAGCGCGGCACCACGGTTGTCATGTCCTCGCACGTGGTGGCCGAACTCGAGGGTTCCTGCGACCACCTGTTCCTGCTGGGCGCCGGGCGCGTGCGCCTCGCGGGTCCGCTGGAAGACATCCTCGCCGCCCACACCCTGGTCACCGGCCCGGTCGCCGACCTCGCCCCGCACACCGTGGTCGAGTCCCGGACGAAAGGGCGTCAACTCACCGCGCTGATCCGCCCGCAGGGCCCGGTCGGGCCCGCCTGGCAGACCGCCGAGCCGACCCTGGAGGAGCTGGTCCTCGCCCATCTGAGGGCGCCCGAGGCCCCGGCTCTCACCATCGACGACGAGGGCGGGCACGACACGGACCACGGCGACGACGCCGACGACACCAACGGGGCCGAGGCGCGGGGGGCAGCCGTATGAGCACCATGACGACGGAGACCGTCGGGACCACCCGCTCCGGGAACCCGGCCCCGGCCCTGACCCCGGCCCGGGGGCTGATCCGGGCCGTGCTCCGCCTGCACCAGTCGGCCCTGTGGTTCTGGGGGCTGTTCGTGGGGCTGGCCGCCGGTGGGCTCCTGTGGGCCGCCGGACCGGGCGTGGGCGCGGCCTGGGCCGAGTACCGGGCCGGCGACTGCGCCCAGGCCGACTACTGCGAGGTCGGCCCCGCCTACAACCTGTACGACCTGGCCGTCACCTTCGGCACCGTCGTCCTCGCCGTCGCCCCGGTCCTGATCGGCGCCTGGGCCGGTGGCGCTCTGATCGCCCGCGAGCTGGAGAGCGGCACCGCCCGACTGGCCTGGACCCAGTCCGTCACCCCGACCCGCTGGCTCGCCGCCAAGCTCGCCGTGCCGGCCGCCCTGATCGCCTCGGGCACCGTCCTGCTGACCCTGCTGCACCGCCTGCTGTGGTGGTCGGACGAGGAACTGCGGCACGCGCTCGGCAACCGCGACTGGTTCCAGTCCGAGACCTTCGCGGCCAACGGCACCGTCGCCACGGCCTACGCCCTGTTCGGTCTGGCCTTCGGCGCCGTCGCCGGCCTGCTGCTGCGCCGCTCCCTGCCCGCGCTCGCCGCCGGTCTGCTAGGCACGGCCGCCCTCGCGGTGACACTCCAGTCGAACCGTCACCGGCTGTGGCCCACCGAGACCCTCGTCTCCAAGACCGCGGACCGGGACTGGACCGGCGAGCTGGTCGACCGCGGCTTCATCACCAGCACGGGCGAGCGCGTCTCGGACGTGGCGTGCACGGACGACAGCTGCGGCCGGACCGACGCCGTCACCTTCTACGCCGACTTCCACCCCTCCTCCCACTTCTGGCCCCTCCAGCTCGTCGAGACCGGCATCGTCCTCGCCGCCACCGCCCTGCTCGTCCTGGCCGTCTTCCGCGTGCTCCGCCGCCGTGCGGGAGGGACCGGATGACCGCCACGACCGCTCAATCGGGTCACGACACCCGTCCTGGCCTCCGCTGGACCGTGCTGCGGGTGCACCGCCCGGCGTTGCTGGTGTGGAGCGCGTACGTCCTGGCCGTCTCCGGGTGGCTGCTCTGGCTGAGGATCGTCACTCTGTCCGAGATCGACCGGGAGGTGGCCTCGTGCGGCGACAGCGACCCGTGCATCGACGTCACGGCGGCGATGACGTACAGCTCGGGCATGAGCATGATCGGCACGCTCGTCTCCTACCTCTGCTACGGCGTGGCCGCCTGGGCCGGTGCCTCCCTGACCGGCCGTGAGCTGGAGCGGGGCACGGCACAGCTGGCCTGGACCCAGTCGGTCACCCCCACGAGGTGGCTGGCCGCCAAGCTGGCCGTTCCCGCCGTCGCGCTGGTCCTCGGCACCACCGTGCTGGTCCTGCTCTACCGCTGGGCCTGGGCGGCGGACCGGGGCATGGTGGGCGAGGAGTGGTTCAACCCCGACCCGATGGTGAACCGGGGCCCGCTGCTCGTGGCGTACGCGCTGTGCGCGCTGGCCGTCGGCGCCTTGGCGGGCCTCGCCCTGAAGCGTGCGCTGCCGGCGCTCGCCGTGGCCCTCGGCTTCATTGGCTGGTTCCACGTGTACCTCGACCGGCACACCGACAAGCTGTGGCCGGCCACCACGCTCACGGACACCGCCGCGAGCACGGTGCCGAACAACACCGATCAGCTCGACCTCGGTGCGATCACCGAGTCGGGCTCCCGGGTCGCAGACCTGAGCTGCTTCGTCGGCGAGAGCACGGACGCCGTCCGCGCGTGCATGGCCACACACGAGTTCACCGGCCTGTACGCCGAGGTGCACCCGCCCTCCCACTTCTGGCCCCTGCACCTCATGGCCACCGGCGTCGTCCTCGCCGTCACCGTCCTCGCCACCGTCGCGGCCTTCTGGCTGCTGCGCCGCCACACACCCACTGACGGCCGCCCCACACCAACCCACTGACGGCCACCCCCTAGACCGGCACGCCCTTCCCACGGGGGGAGGGGCGTGCCAAGGGCGTACGGGGAGAGAACGGTGTGCGCCGGGGCCTCGCGCATGCCGTCGCGGAACCGGCGGTCCTCCCTGCGCTATCCCGCACGTAAGGTCTTTGTAACCGGTGATTCAGACGACCTTGCGACGCTTCCGCAATGAACCCCGTCGTGCCCGAGCCCTCGCCTCCCCCACGCAACGGCCCAAGCAACGGGAAGGGTGCGGGGAGCGACCTCCAGGAGACCGCGGTCGTCACCCCCGACCTGACCGCGGACGTCGTCGCGCGCATCGACGCGGACATCGCCCACAACGACGCCGCGAACGCCTCCTCGCACGTCCCCGCGCTCCCCCCGGCCCTGTCCGACGCGCCTGTGATGCTCGCGGCGCGGAAGAATGGTGCCATGAGCCAGTCCAACACCCAGGCAGCCCAGGTCCAGCACGCGCAGCCGTCCGTCGGCTCCATAGCCGCCCACCGCCCGCACACCGTGTCGGCGGTCGTCTCCGATCTCGAACCCGACATGGACGCCGACCTCGACGCCTACGAGGAGGCCCCGTACGACGGCGAGCAACTGCCGCAGGGCCGTTTCCTGGACCGGGAGCGCAGCTGGCTCGCGTTCAACGAGCGCGTCCTGGAGCTCGCCGAGGACCCGAACACGCCCCTGCTCGAACGGGCCAAGTTCCTGGCGATCTTCGCCAGCAACCTGGACGAGTTCTTCATGGTCCGGGTGGCCGGTCTGAAGCGCCGTATCGCCACCGGCGTCGCCACGAAGTCCGCCTCCGGGCTCCAGCCCCGCGAGGTGCTGGAGATGATCTGGGCCCGCTCCCGCGAGCTGATGGCCCGGCACGCCGCCAACTTCCACGAGGACATCGCCCCCGCGCTGGCCGAAGAGGGCATCCACGTGGTCCGCTGGAGCGAGCTGACGGAGAAGGAGCAGGCCCGCCTCTTCACGCTCTTCCGGCACCAGATCTTCCCGGTCCTCACGCCGCTGGCCGTCGACCCGGCCCACCCCTTCCCGTACATCTCGGGGCTCTCCCTCAACCTCGCGGTCGTCGTGCGCAACCCGGTCTCCGGCCACCGCCACTTCGCCCGCGTCAAGGTCCCGCCGCTCCTCTCCCGCTTCCTGGAGGCCTCACCCAACCGGTACGTGCCGATCGAGGACGTCATAGCGGCGCACCTGGAGGAGCTGTTCCCGGGCATGGAGGTCCTGGAGCACCACGCCTTCCGCCTCACCCGCAACGAGGACCTGGAGGTCGAGGAGGACGACGCCGAGAACCTGCTCCAGGCCCTGGAGAAGGAGCTCATGCGGCGCCGCTTCGGGCCGCCGGTGCGCCTGGAGGTCGAGGAGTCCATCGACCGGTACGTCCTGGACCTGCTGGTACGGGAGCTGAAGATCTCCGAGGCCGAGGTGTACCCGCTGCCGGGTCCCCTGGACCTCACCGGTCTCTTCGGCATCGGCGCCCTGGACCGGCCCGAGCTGAAGTACCCGAAGTTCATCGCGGGCACCCACCGCGACCTGGCGGAGGTCGAGTCGTCCTCGCCGCCCGACGTCTTCGCCGCCCTGCGCGAGCGCGACGTCCTGCTGCACCACCCGTACGACTCCTTCTCCACCTCCGTGCAGGCGTTCCTGGAGCAGGCGGCCGGCGACCCGGACGTCCTCGCCATCAAGCAGACCCTGTACCGGACCTCGGGCGACTCCCCGATCGTCGACGCGCTGATCGACGCCGCCGAGTCCGGCAAGCAGGTCCTCGTGCTGGTCGAGATCAAGGCCCGCTTCGACGAGCAGGCCAACATCAAGTGGGCCCGCAAGCTGGAGGAGGCGGGCTGCCACGTCGTCTACGGCCTGGTCGGCCTGAAGACCCACTGCAAGCTCTCCCTGGTGGTCCGCCAGGAGGGCGACACCCTCCGCCGCTACAGCCACGTGGGCACGGGCAACTACCACCCGAAGACGGCCCGTCTCTACGAGGACCTGGGCCTGCTGACGGCGGACCCGCAGGTCGGCGCGGACCTCTCCGACCTGTTCAACCGGCTCTCCGGCTACTCCCGCCGCGAGACCTACCGCCGCCTGCTCGTCGCCCCGAAGTCCCTGCGCGACGGCCTGATCGCCCGGATCAACAAGGAGGTCCAGCACCACCGTGCCGGACGTCCCGCGTACGTCCGCATCAAGGTCAACTCGATGGTGGACGAGGCCCTGATCGACGCCTGCTACCGGGCCTCGCAGGCCGGGGTGCCGGTCGACATCTGGGTACGCGGCATCTGCGCGGTACGACCCGGCGTCCCCGGCCTCTCGGACAACATCCGGGTCCGTTCCGTCCTCGGCCGCTTCCTGGAGCACTCCCGCGTCTTCGGCTTCGGCAACGGCGGCGAGCCCGAGGTCTGGTTCGGCAGCGCCGACATGATGCACCGCAACCTCGACCGCCGGATCGAGGCCCTGGTACGGGTCACCGACCCGGCCCACCGGGCGGCGCTCAACCGCCTCCTGGAGACCGGTATGTCCGACACGACCTCCTCCTGGCACCTCGGCCCCGACGGCGAGTGGACCCGGCACTCGTACGACGCGGACGGCCAGCCCCTGCGCAACGTCCAGGAGATGCTCATTGACGCCCGGAGGCGCCGGCGTGGCACAGCGACACCTTGACCCCACGAACCCCACGGCCGTACCCGCCGATGCCCTCGCCGGCTATCTGCGGGCCCAGGCCACGGAGTTCCTCCGCGCGCTGCGCACCCACCGCGAAACCGGTGGGGGCGCGGCGTCCGGAGCCGAGGAGTCCACCGAGGCGGCCCTCGCCCTGCGCCGCTCGGCCCGCCGCATCAGCGGCACCCTGCACACCTTCCGGCCGCTCCTGGACGCCGACTGGTCGGAGTCCCTCCGCCCCGAACTGGCCTGGCTCTCCGGCACGTTGGGCCGCGAGCACGCGTACGCGGCCCGCCTGGACCGCCTGGTGACGGCCCTGAACCGCCTGTCGGGGGCCACCGGGTTCCCTGCCCAGGCAGGTGTGGCTGCGGGCAGTCGGGCCGCCGGGGCGGCACGGGTGGGCGATGGAGGTCCCCCCGCTCGCGTGAAGCCGAGAGCGGGGGAGGCACCGGCCACCGCCGCCCCGCGCTCCCAGCCGGCCCCCGAGCGCGGCAACCTCACCGTGGGCGCCGCCAAGGCCGGCGCCCTCCTGGACCGCCAACTCACCCTCGCCCGCACCCGAGCCCACTCCGCGGCCCTCCAGGCCCTCGGCTCGTCCCGCTTCCACGCGGTCGCGGACAGCGTCGCCGTCCTGGCCAGCGAGGTCCCCCTCACCCCCACCGCCCCCACCACGGACCTGCGCCCCCTGGCCGCCGCCGCCCACGACCGCCTCTGCGACGCGATCACCGGCCTCCCGCTCCACACCGCCGGCCACCCCTACAACGCCGAGGCCCTCATCCACGGCCTCTCCCCCGAGACCGCCCCCCACCCCCAGGACGCCTCCTGGCACCAGGTCCGCCTCCTGCTCCGCCTCCACCGCTACGCCCTGGAGGTCCTCCACCCCGAGGCCGTCCCCGTCGACGTACGCCTGCTCGCGGCCGGCGAGGCCCTCAACCGCCACCGCGACGCCTCCGAGGCGGCCTCCGCGGCGGCCGCCGCCGCCCGCACCCCCCGTATCGCCCCGGCGACGGCCTACGCCCTCGGCGTCCTCCACGCCGACCAGCGCCACGAAGTGGAGGCATCCCGCTTCGCGTTCCAGCAGTCCTGGCAGAAGGAGACGGTGAGTACGTCTTGACCGGGAGCACCGACACCGTCGTCCACGCGGCGGGCTGCGTCCTGTGGCGCCGTTCCCCCGAGGGCGGTGGCCTGGAGTTCTGCCTGGTCCACCGGCCGAAGTACGACGACTGGTCCCACCCCAAGGGGAAGCTGAAGCGCGGCGAGGAACCCCTCGCCGGCGCGTTGCGCGAGGTCGAGGAGGAGACCGGCTACCGCTGTGCGCCCGGCCCTCGGCTGTCCATGACCCACTACTTCGTCAACGGCCGTGCCAAACAGGTGAGTTACTGGGCGGCCGAGGCGACGGACGGTCGGTTCACGGCCAACCACGAGGTCGACCGGGTCAGCTGGCTGGACCCGGCCGCCGCCCGCGACCGCCTCACCCAGCCCCACGACCGTGAGCTGATCGACGAGTTCCTGGCGACCCTCCGTCACGCGTGAGGCGCACGCGCGAGCCGTCACGCGTGAGGCGCACGCGCGAGCCGCGTTCATGACCCGCGCGCGGCCCGCTCTCCCGGACCGTCACGCCCCGCCCGCCGCGTGCCCCTCCGCGTCCGTCCGGGCCAGACTCCGCGCCCGTCTGGCCGGCCCACGCCACCCACAACTGCATCTCGCCACGCAGAACCGCCCCTGCTCGACGGTGGTCGTACGGTGCTGCTGCGGGGGAACCGGCTCGTCCTGGTGCGCCACACCCACAACGTTACCCAGGGCAAGCACCGCAACCATGATCGCCTCCGCCTCGGCCGCTTCCCCCAAGGTGAGAAGCCCCTTGGCGTGACAACCCTCCCCACCCGTCGTTATCCGAACCAGCAGGACGAACCGGTACGGACCCGGCCAGGGGGTTGGCAGGCGATGGTGACGCGGCGGCACAGCAGGACGGGCGCGGTGCTCGTCGCGGCGGGACTCATCGTCGGCGCGGCCGGTGTCACCGGCTGCGCGGTCCCCGACACCGACGGCGGCGCCCTCCCCTCCGACCCGGTCGACCTCCTGCACCGCGCCGCTCCCGCCCTCGTCCGCGCGGGCAGCTCCAAGGCCCGCACGGAGATGGAGATGGCCACCGGCGGCACCCGCGTCACCATCCACGGCGAGGGCGTCTACGACTACGGCAGACAGCTCGGCAGGCTGAAGGTGCTGCTGCCGCACGACCCCGTCGGCACCGAGGAGCACCGCCCGATCACCGAACTCCTCGCCCCCGGCGCCCTGTTCATGAAGAACCGCGGCGCGGGCGTCCCCGCCGACAAGTGGGTCCGCGTCGACACCGGCACCCTCTCCGACGGCAATCTGGTCACCGGCGGCGCCACCGACCCCTTCGCCGCCGCCGAGGTCCTGCGCGGGACCCGTACGGCGACGTACGTCGGGGAGGCGGAGGTCGACGGCACCCGGGTCCGGCACTTCCGCGGCACCGCCGACCTGACCACGGCCTCCCGCGCGGCCTCCGAGGGCAACCGGGCCCCGCTGCGCGCCGCCGCCAAGGGCTTCGCCACGGCCCGGGTCCCCTTCGACGCCTACCTCGACGACGAGGGCCGCATCCGCAAGGTCCGCCACCGCTTCAGCTTCGTCAACGGCGCACAACAGGGCACGGTCGCCGTCGCCTCGACGACCCTGCTGTACGACTTCGGCGTCCCCGTCTCCGTACGGCTGCCGAGGCCGGAGGACATCTACGCCGGGAAGATCGCGGAGGAGTAACCCCGAGGACCCGAGGAGGAGGGCGGAGGACGGGGCCGGAAATGGTCCGTTGGTGCCATGCGCCGGCTGTGGGCCGCTGCCTACCCTAGGAGTCGGTGACGGCAGAGACGAGGTGATGCGCGTGGCTCCGGCAGGCGGTACGGCGGTTCAGGACCACGTGGCCCTCGCCGAGATCGAGCTCTGCGGCGACCTCATCATCGCGGCCTCCACCACCGACGGCGACCGTCTCAGCCGCGACCGCATCGACGAGGTCCTGCGCGTCTGGGAAGAACGCGCCCACGACGAGGGCGGAACGCCCCGGTAGGGGGCGAGCGCGTCGGCAGCGGGCGACCGCGCCGGGAGCCGTACTCGGCGGCCGTACCGGTGGAACGTCCGGTGGCCGAAAAACGACCCCCGGCAGTACGGCCCTCCAAGCCCCCGCACCCTCAGGTCCGCAGCAGCCGGCCGATCGCCTTCGTGGCCTCCTCCACCTTCGCGTCGATCTCGGCGCCGCCCTTGAGGGCCGCGTCGGCGACGCAGTGCCGCAGATGTTCCTCCAGGAGCTGCAGCGCGAAGGACTGCAGGGCCTTGGTGGAGGCGGAGACCTGGGTGAGTATGTCGATGCAGTAGACGTCCTCGTCGACCATCCGCTGTAGCCCACGGATCTGACCCTCGATGCGCCGCAGGCGCTTCAGGTGTTCGTCCTTCTGCTTGTGGTACCCGTGGATTCCACGGTCGTGGTCGGTCACGACTGCCGGCTCCACGCCGTCTACGGCGGAGGGCGTTTCAGCGCCGGCCCCTGTGGTCGTCATCGCAGCCTCCAGACATATACCCCTACCGGGTATATCGTAACGGACTCTGGCGGGTATACGCCCTGCGGGCGGCCCCCCTGCCGGTAAAACTGCCCGATGGGCGACACTGGGGGACGGCCCATTAGCCGTGGCCGGATGATGCGCCTAGCATCAGCCTGACCGAAACCAATGCATACCGAGGACCCCACGTGCGCTTCCGTCTGACCCCCAGGGAGACGAGCTTCTATGACATGTTCGCCGCATCCGCGGACAACATCGTCACGGGCTCGAAACTCCTCATGGAACTGCTCGGGGCGGACACCGCCGGCCGGGCCGAGATCGCAGAGCGTATGCGGGCCGCTGAACACGCCGGTGACGACGCCACACACGCGATCTTCCACCAGCTGAACTCCTCGTTCATCACGCCCTTCGACCGCGAGGACATCTACAACCTCGCGTCCTCCCTCGACGACATCATGGACTTCATGGAGGAGGCCGTCGACCTGGTCGTCCTCTACAACGTGGAGGAACTGCCCAAGGGCGTCGAGCAGCAGATCGAGGTGCTGGCACGCGCCGCCGAGCTGACCGCCGAGGCGATGCCCAACCTCCGCACGATGGACAACCTCACCGAGTACTGGATCGAGGTCAACCGACTGGAGAACCAGGCGGACCAGATCCACCGCAAGCTCCTGGCCCACCTCTTCAACGGCAAGTACGACGCCATAGAGGTCCTCAAGCTCAAGCAGATCGTGGATGTGCTGGAGGAGGCGGCGGACGCCTTCGAGCACGTGGCGAACACGGTGGAGACCATCGCCGTCAAGGAGTCCTGAACTCTTCATGGACACCTTCGCTCTGGTCGTGACCATCGGGGTCGCGCTCTTCTTCACGTACACCAACGGCTTCCACGACTCGGCGAACGCGATCGCGACGTCGGTCTCGACGCGCGCCCTGACGCCACGCGCCGCCCTCGCCATGGCCGCTGTCATGAACCTTGTCGGCGCCTTCCTCGGCAGCGGCGTCGCCAAGACGGTCAGCGAGGGCCTGATCTCCACGCCCGAGGGCTCCAAGGGGATGGGCATCCTCTTCGCGGCCCTGGTCGGCGCGATCACCTGGAACCTGGTCACCTGGTACTTCGGTCTCCCCTCGTCCTCCTCCCACGCGCTGTTCGGCGGCATGGTGGGCGCGGCGCTCGCGGGCGGTACGACGGTCTACTGGTCCGGTGTGCTGGAGAAGATCGTCATCCCGATGTTCGTGTCACCGCTGGTCGGCCTGGTCGTCGGCTATCTGGTGATGGCCGGGATCATGTGGATCTTCCGCCGAGCCAACCCGCACAAGGCCAAGCGCGGTTTCCGTATAGCGCAGACGGTGTCGGCGGCGGGCATGGCCCTCGGCCACGGTCTCCAGGACGCCCAGAAGACGATGGGCATCGTGGTGATGGCCCTGGTCATCGCGGACGTCGAGGACTACGGCGACCCGATTCCGATCTGGGTGAAGATCGTCTGCGCGGTGATGCTGTCCCTCGGTACGTACGCGGGCGGCTGGCGCATCATGCGCACCCTGGGCCGGAAGATCATCGAGCTCGATCCGCCGCAGGGTTTCGCCGCCGAGACGACCGGCGCGTCGATCATGTTCATCACGGCCTTCATCTTCAAGGCCCCCATCTCCACGACCCACATCATCACCTCGGCGATCATGGGCGTCGGCGCGACCAAGCGCGTCAACGCCGTCCGCTGGGGCGTGGCCAAGAACATCGTCCTCGGCTGGTTCATCACGATGCCGGCCGCGGCCCTCGTCGCCGCGACGAGCTTCTGGATCGTGAACCTGGCGTTCCTGTAGCCACCGGCGCCCTCGGCCCACCCCCTCACTCGCCCCGAGGGCGGGCCGCCCCCGGCACGGGCCTGACGACGGTCAGTCCGGCAGCCGGGACGTGTCGGCCGACGCCTCGGCGTGACCCGTCGTCCCCAGCCGGGGCGCCCCTCCGGTGCGCGTACCGGACGGGGCGTACGACCAGGTGCGGGCCGCGAAGGCCAGCAGGCCGGCCGTCGAGGCGGTGACGCACCAGGCGAGGCCGAGCAGCAGATGGGTGAGGGGGAGGTCGGCGGTGAAGCCGGTCGCGGTGGCGACCTGGACCGGGCCGTAGGTGGGCAGGGCCCACAGGCCGGGCTGGTCGGCGACCGGGTTGGTGATCGGGTTCTGCAGCCCCATGTCGACGAGGCTGGCCATGACGACGGTGAACATGCCCTCCAACTCGTTGCGGACCAGCGCGCCCAGGAGGATGCCGAGCCCGCCGTAGACGAGCCCTGCGGTGAACATCGCCACCGCCACGCCCCAGAACCGCTCGACCGGCCAGGCCAGCCACTGCACGAGCGCCGCGTACAGCGCGAGCAGACCGGACACGATGCACAGGCCGACGACCCGGGCCACGATGAGGGAGGTGCGCGGGAAGCCGGCCAGCACCAGGCGCCGGTCGAACGCGCCGGTCTTGAACGACGCCATGAACAGGGTGAGCCCGACGATCATGGTGACGGCGTGCAGGGCGCCCGAGAGCTGGTTCACATGGTCGGCGGTGACCCTCACCTCACGGGACAGCGAGTTGAGCCGGAACCCGATCTCCCCGGGGTGGGCGACGGCGTGGAACATCCGGTTCTGGAACGGCAGGAACCCCACCGCCAGGATGATCGCCAGCCGGTTGCGGGCATGCCCGACGAGCTCGAACCACAGCGCCGTACGGAACGTCTCCCAGCACCGCCTCACGCCGCCGTCCCCCCGCCGGCCGACTGCCGGACCACGCCCTCGACGAGGTGGCCGATCGTGTCGAAGCGGTCCCGGTCGTGGGCGATGTGCGAGACAACGAGGACGGACCGGCCGGCCGCCCGCAGCTCCGCCGTGAGCTGCCAGAACCGCTGGTACGTCTCCCAGTCGAAGCCCTGGTAGGGCTCGTCGAGGACCAGGATCGGCGGGTCGTGCATGAGGGCCAGGGTGAGGTTGAGCTTCTGTTTGGTGCCGCCGCTCAGCGTGCCCACGCGCTGCTCCCGGCACCGCTCGAAGGAGAGGACCTCCAGCAGCCGGTGGGCCGTCCGCAGGTCGTCGAGGCGGTAGGCGATCTGGAAGAACCGCAGATGCTGGTCGACGGTGAGCTGGTCGTTGACCACCGCGTGCTGCGGGCAGTACCCGAGCGGCCCGGCCCGCTCCACGGTCCCCGCGTCGGCCGTCAGCTCGCCGACCAGGACCCGTAACAGCGTGGTCTTCCCGGTGCCGTTCTCCCCCACGACCCCGACCACGGACCCGGTCGGCACCTCCAGCGAGGCGCCGCGCAGCACCTTGGCCCGTCCGTACGCCTTGTGGACACCGCTGGCCCGCAGACTCACCGTCCGCTCCACGTGCTTCCCCTCCTCGGCGGCTGCCCTCCCTCGGCGGGCTTCCGCCCCGCCAACGAGCGGACCCCGCGCAGGTCACGCGCCTGCCGGGGGCGTGTCGGCGCGGGCGGCCGGGTGCAGCCGGAAGACGCGCGACGGCCGCCCGGCGCGGGCCGCGTAGTCGTCGTACACCGGCAGGACGGTGAGGATCCGCTGCCGTTCCGCAGCGGCGTCGGCGGCGGACAGCAGCCGGGCGGTGACCGCCTGCCGGTGCCCCCGCCAGGTCACCACGGCGTCCGGCCGGTGCAGCAGGTTGGTGCTCCAGGCCGGGTGCTCGGGCCGCCCGAAGTTGGAGGCGACGACCAGCCAGTCGCCGTTGCCGTACCGGTAGGCGCACAGCGGTGTGGTGCGCGGGCAGCCGCTGCGGTGCCCGGTGGTGGTGAGCAGCACGGTCGGCAGGAACAGCCGACTGGGCAGCCACCGGCCGCCGGTGAGCCGGTGCACCGCCCGGTCGCACGCGGGCAGCAGACGAGGGGCCAGCCGCAGGAACAGCCGGGTACGGCCCGCACGGACGACGAGCGGGTGGATCGGCCGGGGCTCATGGTCGCGCATGGCCTCCCTCACGTTTCGGGCCAGTGGGCGAAGGCCCGTTCGGCGAGCGCGGTGATGGTCAGCGACGGGTTCAGGCCCAGGTTGGCCGGAATCACCGAGGCGTCGGCGACGTACAGCGTGGGGTAGCCGTGGACGCGGTGGTCAGGGCCGGCGACCGAGGCCCGTTCGTCGGTGCCCAGGGGGCAGCCGCCCATGAGGTGCGCGGTGAAGGGCACCCCCAGCAGCCGGTTCAGCCACCAGCCGTACGCCGCCCCGCCGATCCGCTCGGCGTACCGCCGGGCCACCTCCTCGGCGACGGGCAGCCGCACCGGCTCGGCCGCGCCGGTGCCCCGGGTGAAGCTCATCCGGCCCCACCGGTACCGGCTGACCAGCGTCGACTCGCGCCGCTCCATGGCGACCATGAGCGCGGTCCGCCGCCCGAACCGCCCCGCCGACACCGCCCCGTCCCCCTGCCGCACCAGCGCCTTGGCCGGCTTCCCGGGCCGGTCGTCGTCCTCCGCGCGGTGCCGGGGCAGCGGCAGGAGCATCGCCGCCATGGGATCCGCACCGGGTCCGACCCGGCAGAGCTGGACGAGGGTCGTGTCGTCGGGCCGCAGTTCGGCGCCGACCGAGACGCCCGGGCCTACGTCGAAGCCGGGGGCGGACGCGGCGAGGATGACCTCGCGGTTGGTGCAGGTACGGCTGCCGAGCGCCGGGGACAGATACGGCAGGCTTCCGCCGGCCCGGCAGCGGTGCAGCAGCCGGACGGTGCCCCAGGCACCGGCGGCCAGGACGACCCGGTCGGCGGTCAGCACCGCGCGCTCCCGGTACGGCACCGGCCCGGACCGTACGGTGTGCACCTCCCAGCGGTCGCCCGGCAGCGAGCGGAGATCGGTGACCGTGGTCAGCGGGCGGATCTCGACGCCGAGCCGCTCGGCGAGGTGGAGGTAGTTGGTGGTGAGGGTGTTCTTGGCGCCCACCCGGCAGCCGAGGACACAGCGCGCGCAGCCCGTACAGCCGGCGCGGTCCGGGCCCAGTCCGCCGAAGTAGGGGTCGGGGACGCGTGCGCCGGGCTCCCCGAAGTGCACGCCGACCCGGGTCGTGCGGAAGGTGTCGCCCGCCCCGAGGTCCCGCGCCACCCGCCGCAGTACGGTCTCCCCCGCGTGCGGCCGGTCCGGCAGCGGGACATGGGCGGTGCCCAGCATGCGTGCGGCGGTGTCGTAGAAGGGGGCGAGTTCACGGGCCCAGTCGACCGCCGGGTCCCAGCCCTCGGCGGCGAACACCGAGTCGTCGGGCCGGTGGTGGACGTTGCCGTAGGCCAGGGAGCCGCCGCCGACACCGGCTCCCGCCAGCGTCAGCACATGCCGCCGGGGATGACAGCGCACGATGCCGTACATCCCGAGCCGCGGCGCCCACAGCATGCGCCGCAGGTCCCACGGCGAGGCGGCGAAGTCCTCCTCGGCGTACCGCTTGCCCGCCTCGACGACGGTCACCCGGTAGCCCTTCTCCGCCAGCCGGAGCGCCGCCACGCTCCCGCCGAACCCGGACCCGACCACGACCACACGCACCATGCCGGGCACAACGCGGCGCGGGCCCCCGGGTCACGTGCGCCGAACGGCGACGGGCCCGCCCCCGGGAGCCGGGGGCGGGCCCTTTATCTACCTCGCGGCGGCACCGCCATGCAGCACCGCGAGGGGTTTCGGGAGGTCGGCCTAGCCGAAGCGGCCGGAGATGTAGTCCTCCGTGGCCTGGACGGACGGGTTGGAGAAGATCCGCTCCGTGTCGTCTATCTCGATGAGCTTGCCGGGCTGCCCGACGGCGGCGAGGTTGAAGAACGCCGTACGGTCGGAGACACGCGCCGCCTGCTGCATGTTGTGCGTCACGATGACGATCGTGAAGCGCTCCTTCAGCTCACCGATGAGGTCCTCGATGGCGAGCGTCGAGATCGGGTCGAGCGCGGAGCACGGCTCGTCCATCAGCAGCACCTTCGGCTCGACCGCGATGGCGCGGGCGATGCACAGACGCTGCTGCTGACCGCCGGAGAGGCCGGAACCGGGCTTGCTGAGGCGGTCCTTGACCTCGTTCCAGAGGTTCGCGCCCTTGAGGGACTTCTCGACGATGTCGTCCAGCTCGGACTTCTTCTTGGTGCCGACCAGCTTCAGGCCGGCCGCCACGTTGTCGTAGATCGACATCGTGGGGAACGGGTTCGGGCGCTGGAAGACCATGCCGACCTCACGCCGCACCGACACCGGGTCGACCCCGGTGCCGTACAGGTCCTCGTCGTCGAGCATGACCTTGCCCTCGACCCGGCCGCCCGGCGTCACCTCGTGCATCCGGTTCAGGGTGCGCAGGAACGTGGACTTGCCGCAGCCGGAGGGGCCGATGAAGGCCGTCACGGTCCGGGGCTCGACGGTCATCGAGATGTCCTCGATGGCCCGGAAGGAGCCGTAATAGGCGTTGAGGCCGCTGACGTCGATTCGCTTGGCCATGGAAATCACTGCTTCTTTCGCGAGGAATTCGCGGGGAATTCGGGGGATCTGGTCGCTGTTATGGCCGCGTCAGCGACCGGACTTCGGCGCCTTCCAGCGGGCGATGCCGCGGGCCGCCAGGTTCAGGATCATGATGAAGGCGATCAGCGTCAGTGACGCCGCCCAGGCACGGTCGTACGCCGCACCGGAGCCGCCGCTCTGCTGGAACTGCAGATAGATGTACATCGGCAGCGAGGCCTGCGGGTCCGAGAAGGGGTTCGCGTTGATGAAGTTCGAACCCCACACCAGCAGCAGGACGGGAGCGGTCTCACCGGCGATACGGGCGACAGCGAGCATCACACCTGTCGTGATACCACCGATCGCGGTCGGCAGCACCACCTTGAGGATGGTGCGCCACTTCGGCACGCCGAGGGCCAGCGAGGCCTCGCGCAGCTCGTTCGGGACGAGCTTGAGCATCTCCTCGGTGGAGCGGACGACGACCGGCAGCATCAGGATGGTCAGCGCCATCGCGCCGGCGAAGCCGGAGGGGCCCATCTTCAGGATCAGGATCCAGGTACTGAGGATGAACAGACCCGCGACGATCGACGGGATGCCCGTCATGACGTCGACGAAGAAGGTGACGGCCTTGGCGAGCTTGCCGCGGCCGTACTCGACCAGGTAGATCGCGGTCAGCACACCGATCGGCACGGAGATCAGGGCGGCGAGGCCGACCTGCTCCAGGGTGCCGAGGATGGCGTGGTAGATGCCGCCGCCGGGCTCGGAGGTGGAGACCACGCCCATCGAGTGGCTGAGGAAGTAGCCGTCGAGGACCTTCACACCGCGCTTGACGGTCTCGTAGACGAGGGAGGCCAGCGGGATCACGGCGAGCAGGAACGCGACCCAGACGAGGCTGGTGGCGACCCGGTCCCTGGCCTGCCGCTTGCCCTCGACGCGCGCGGCGATGGCGTACGAGCCGAGGACGAAGAGGACTCCGGCGATCAGGGCCCACTGGATGGAGCTCTCGAGGCCGGCCGCGGCGCTGATGCCGAGGCCGAGGGCGACGGAGCCGGCGGCGACCGCCCAGGCGAACCACTTGGGCAGGGACGCGGCGCGCAGCGTGCTCGGGCCCTTCGGGGAGAGAGTTGCGTTGCTCATCCGTTGGCCCCCGAGAACTCCTTGCGGCGGGCGATGATCATCCGGGCCGCGCCATTGACCAGCAGGGTGATGACGAACAGGACCAGACCGGAGGCGATGAGGGCGTCCTGGCCCATCACGGTCGCCTCACTGAACTTGCTGGCGATGTTCTGGGCGAAGGTACCGCCGCCCGGGTCGAGCAGGCTGAGGTTGATCTCGAAGCTGGAGGACAGGACCATCGCCACGGCCATCGTCTCGCCGAGCGCGCGGCCGAGGCCGAGCATCGAGGCGGAGATGACACCGGAGCGCCCGAAGGGCAGGACGGCCATGCGGATGACTTCCCAGCGGGTGGCGCCGAGGGCCAGGGCGGCCTCCTCGTGCATCTGCGGGACCTGCCGGAAGACCTCGCGGCTCACGTTGGTGATGATCGGCAGGATCATGATCGCGAGCAGGATGCCGACGGTGAGCATCGAGCGGGGGGCGCCGCCCTCCCACGAGAGGATGCCGGTCCAGCCGAGGTAGTCGTTCAGCCAGCCGTAGAGGCCGTCGAGCTGCGGTACGAGGACCAGGGCGCCCCAGAGGCCGTACACGATGGACGGCACGGCGGCGAGCAGGTCGATCACGTACGCGATGGGGCCGCCCAGCCTGCGCGGGGCGTAGTGCGTGATGAAGAGGGCGATACCGACCGCGACCGGGACCGCGATGGCCATCGCGATGATCGACGAGACGATGGTGCCGAAGGCCAGGACCGCGATGCCGAAGACCGGCGGGTTCCCGGTGGGGTTCCACTCGAAGGTGGTGAAGAAGTTGCCCTCGTCCTTGCTGATCGCGAGCACGGCCCGGTAGCTCAGGAAGACGGCGATGGCCGCCATGAGCGCGAGCAGGAAGATGCCGGACCCGCGCGAAAGGCCGAGGAAGATCCGGTCGCCGGGGCGGGTGGCCGCGCGGGCGACGCGCTTCTGCTCGGCGTCGGAAGGCTGTGGGGTGGGGGGAGCGGGCGTGTCTTTTGTCGTGGATATATCCATCAGGTTCTCCGGTCTGCGGAGCCGTCGTCGTGCGGGCGTCGGCTCGGGGCGGAGCCGCACCCGGTGGGGGGAGGCTCCTGGCGGCGGTGCACCGGACGGTGCGGCCCGGTCCCGGTGGGGACCGGACCGCACTCAGGTCAGCTCAGTTCCGAGATGGTCGTACGGACCTTGGTGATGATCTCCTCGGGCATCGGCGCGTAGCCGGCCTCGGAGAGCAGCGCCTGGCCGTCCTCGGACGCGATGTAGGTGAGGAAGGACTTGGTGGCGGGGAGGGTCTCCGCCTTGTTGCCCTTGTCACAGACGATCTCGTAGGTGACGAGGGTGATCGGGTAGGCGCCCTCGGCGGTGGGCTCGTAGTTGAGCTTCAGCGCGAGGTCCTTGCCGGTGCCCACGACCTGGGCCTCGGCGATGGCCTTGGTGGCGTTGTCGACGGTCGCCTCGACCGGCTCGGCGGCACCGGTCTTGATGTCGACCGTGCTGATGCCGTCCTTGGCGTAGGAGAGCTCCATGTAGGAGATCGCGCCCTTGGTCTCCTTCACGCCCTGGGCGACACCGGAGGAGCCCTGCGCGGACTGGCCGCCCTCGGCCTGCCAGGCCTTGCCGCCCTCGTACTTCCAGTTGTCGCCGGCCGCGGCGATCAGGTACTTGGTGAAGTTGTCCGTGGTGCCGGACTCGTCCGAGCGGTGGAAGGCCTGGATCTTGAGGTCGGGCAGCTGGGCGTCGGGGTTGAGCGCCGCGATGGCCTTGTCGTTCCAGTTGGTGATCTTGCTGTCGAAGATCAGGGCGAGGGTCTTGGCGTCCAGGATCAGGTTGTCGACACCCGGGACGTTGTAACCGACGGCGATCGGACCGCCGACCATCGGCAGGTCGATGCCCTGACCGCCGGAGCAGACCTCCTTGGAGGCTGTGACCTCTTCGGGCTTCAGCGCCGAGTCGGAGCCCGCGAAGGCGACCTGGCCCTGGGTGAACGCGGTGATACCGGCGCCCGAACCGCTGCCCTTGTAGTTGATCACGACGTCCTTGCAGGCGGCCGAGTACTGCTTCACCCAGGCGTCGATCGCGTTCTTCTGCGCGGAGGAGCCGTCGGCCAGCAGCTGGCCCTTGGCGTCGCCGCAGTCGATCTTGCTGGCGGACGCCGTGCTGTCGCCCGAGCCACCCGTGCCGCCAGTGGTGTCGTCGGACCCGCACGCCGTGAGGGTCAGGGCGCCGGTGACGGCGACAGCACCGAGAGAAAGGGCGCGCAGCCGGTTCTTGCGCTGAAGCTTCACTTTCGGGAGTTCCTTCCAGGAGCCGCCGTCCACATGGCGGCGTGCGAAGTCGTCGTATCAGCCTCGGGACCCGTTCCGCTGATGCCTTCGGTCCCTCAGACTGCTGTCGTCACGGGCTGCATGGCCGCATTTCGGTCCGCACCCCGCACCGGGTAAGGCCGAAATTAGGCAGATCAGGTGAAGCCGCCGATGGACGGAAGTGAACGGCGGGTGAACCCCTGCCGAAAGTGCGGTGAGGTAACGGAACGCTTACGGGGAGGACACGTGTGCATCCCGACGCCCCCTCCTCGGCCTCGACGACGAACGACCGCGTAACTCTAAGCATCCATTCGGCTACACAGAGCGTCGATCCCCTGCTCAACCCCCGAAAGGGGGGCGCGGGGAACCGCGCGGCAAGCCGCAACAAGCCGCACGCACCGGCACATCCGCCCGCTTCCACCCCACCGAGGACCTGGGGGCGGCCACCCCCGAAAAGCGCGCCCAAACGGAACCCGCCCCTCCCCAGCCCCGTCTCGTTCCACGACCCCAGTAGCCGCGCCCCCAGGAGGCACCTATGGAACGGCGTACCTTCATCGGCGGCGGCGCGGCCGCCCTGGCCACCCTGACGGCCACCGCCTGCAAGGGCACCGGCCCCGATCCCACCAGCGCCACCGACACCTCCCTCCGCACCACGGCGACCGGTACGGGCACGGGTGGCGGTGGCGGTGGCGGTGCCGGTGGCGGTGGCGGTGCCGGTGCCGGTGGCGCCTCCAAAGCCACCGCCGGCAACTGGTCCGCCCTCGCCCGAGACCTCGACGGACCCCTCATCCGGCCCGGCGACAAGGCCTGGTCCACGGCCCGCCGGCTCTACAACACCCGCTTCGACACCCTCAAGCCCACCGCGGTCGCCTACGTGGCCCACCCCGACGACATCCGCACGACGCTCGCCTATGCCAGGGCCCACGACATCAAGGTCTCGATCCGCAACGGCGGCCACTCCTACGCGGGCTGGTCCTCCGGCAACGGCCGCCTCGTCATCGACGTCTCGAAGCTGAACAAGGTCCGAGCCTCCGGCGGCGAGGCGGTGATCGGCGCCGGCGCGAAGCTCATCGACGTCTACCGGTCCCTGGCCGCGAAGGGCGTGACCATCCCCGCCGGCTCCTGCCCGACCGTGGGCGTCTCCGGCCTGACCCTGGGCGGCGGCCACGGCGTCACGTCCCGCGCCTACGGCCTGACCTGCGACAGTCTCACCCAGGCCACCCTGATCACGGCGGACGGCAAACAGCTGATCGCGAACGCCACCACCAACAAGGACCTTTTCTGGGCCCTACGAGGCGCCGGCAACGGCAACTTCGGCGTGGTCACCGAACTCCGCTTCGCGACCCACCCGGCCGCCCCGGGCGTCACCGCGTACCTCACCTGGCCGTGGTCCAGGGCCGCCGCCGTACTGAAGGCCTGGCAGGAGTGGGGCCCGAACCAGCCCGACGAGATCTGGTCGTCCTGCCACATACAGAACGGAGGCACCCCCTCCGTCTCCGTCGCCGCCTTCTCCCTCGGCACGTACGGCGACCTCGAGAACGCCCTCGACCGCCTGGCCGACCGCGTCGGCACCCCGGCCCGCAGCGTCTCCCTCAAGCGCCGCTTGTACGTGGACGCCATGGAGGGCTACGCCGGCTGCTCCTCCTTCTCGACCGACGCCAAGTGCCACCTGCCCGGCTCGACCCCGGGGCGCTCCCCGGAGGGCGCGCTGGGCCGCGAGACGTACGCCGCGCGCTCGGACTTCTTCGACCGGTCGATCTCCTCGGCGGGCATCCAGACCCTGCTGACCCAGATCACGGGCGTCAAGGGCGGAGCCGGCTCCATCCAGCTCACGGCCCTGGGCGGCCGGGTGAACCGCGTCTCCCCCACCGCGACGGCCTTCGTCCACCGCCGCTCCCGCATGCTCGCCCAGTACCTGGCCTCCTGGAAGTCCGGCACCTCCGGCACGGCGGCCCAGTCCTGGCTGAACACGGCCCACAAGTCCATGACCCGCCACGCCTCAGGCGCCGCCTACCAGAACTACGCCGACCCCACCCTCACCAACTGGAAGAAGGCGTACTACGGCGACGCGGCCCCACGCCTGACGACCCTGAAGAAGAAGTACGACCCGAAGAGGTTCTTCACGTTCCCACAGGCGCTGTAGGCGGTGGCTGAAGCTGTAGCGGGCTCTCTGAAGAGGGCCGCAGGCCCCTTCAGGGGCGCGGGGAACTGCGCGAACAACCCCCACGAACCCGCACCCGCCGAACAACCGAACCCCCCGTGCTACTAGGCGCCCAAGGGGGTCGAAGGGGCACAGCCCCTGGAGGACGGGACGGGTAGGGGCGGCGGGGGCGAACTCCCCGGGCGAACCCTCAGGCCGCCAGATCCCGCTCCTCCGCGGACGCCGACTCGACCCGCGCCCCCGGAATCACCGCACGCCCCCCATCCCGCCCCCGAGCCCGCACAACCCACCCCACCCGAGGCGACCGCTCAACCGCCTTCATCAGCGGCGTGAGCAGAGCCATCGCCAGCGGCGACAGCAGCAACGCCACAGCGGTCCCCAACGCGAACCCACCGATCACATCCGTCGGGTAGTGCACGCCCATGTACACCCGGATGAACCCCCCGAGCAGCGCGACGACCAGCCCCACCACCCCGAACTTCCGACTGGCGACGAACAGCCCGACCCCCATCGCCATGATCAGAGTCGCGTGGTCACTCACGAACGAGTAGTCGGTCTTGCCGGAGACCAGCACCTCCAGCCCCTCATGATCGAGAAAGGGCCGGGGCCGCTCGACGAACCCACGTATCGGCACATTGATCAGCACCGCGATCCCGGCGGCCAACGGCGCCCACACCAGCGCGGCCACGGACGACGCGGCATCCTCCCCGCCCCGCTTGCGCACCCCCAGCCAGCACCACAGGATCAGCAGCACCATCACGAAGAGCAGCCCGTACTCACCGACGAACTCCATCACCCGGTCGAGCCAGGACGGCGCGTCCTTGGCCAGACCATTGATGTCGTAGAGCAGCTCGACGTCGGGGTTGGATCCGGATTCAGCGGCGATTGCGGCATGCGCGGCGAGTCCAGCCATCGTGCTGCGGCCCTTTCGTCATCGTTCCCGCGACCGCACCCGTACGTGCGCCGCGCTCTGCCACCCCCGTGGTGTACGTAGTGCTTCCGCGTAAGCGTCAACGCGCTACGTCAAATAGGAACGCACACTCTTCTTCAATGCGTTCCACCCTCCACTGAATGATCACCCAGACGTTATCGAAGAGAGACACATCTCCGCAGCTCAGGGCAGGGGTTCACGGAGAATTAGCGAGCCCTCAGACGGTCGTGGGCAACGCTTTCGCGCCATCTTCGGTGACCCGGGTCGCCCCGAAGTAGTCGGGGGTGTCAATCGGGTCGAAACGGATGACGGCACCCGTGCGCGGAGCGTCGATCATGTATCCGCCTCCCACATAAATCCCGACGTGCCGTATGGCGCGGGAGTTGGTGAGGTCGTCGGAGAAGAACACCAGGTCCCCCGGCAGCAGCTCGTCCCGCGAGGGGTGCGGCCCGGCGTTGTACTGATCGTTCGCGACACGCGGCAACGTGATCCCCACGCTCTCGTACGCCGCCTGCGTCAGCCCTGAGCAGTCGAAGCGTCCGCCCTGCTCAGCGGTACCGGTACCGCCCCACAGATACAGCGTCCCGAGCTTCTTCTGCGCGTACGCGATGGCCCCGGCGGCCTGCTCGCTCGGATCGACCCGGGCCGTCGGCGCGGCGAAACTCTCCGACAGCGTCTTGATCGTCTTCACATAGTTCTGGGTCTCCTTGTACGGCGGGACACCGCCGTACTTGATGACGGCGTACGCCCCCGCGTTGTAGGAAGCGAGCATGTTCGCCGTCGGATCGCCGGGTACGTCCTTCACGTACTTCGCGAGCGAGCAGTCGTACGAGGCGGCCGATGGAATCGCGTCATTCGGGTCCCAGACGTCACGGTCGCCGTCGCCGTCCCCGTCGAGCCCGTGCGTGGCCCACGTCCCCGGAATGAATTGCGCTATCCCCTGCGCGGCGGCATGGCTCTGCGCCTTCGGATTGAACCCGCTCTCCTGATACAGCTGCGCGGCCAGCAACGCCGGGTTGATGGCGTCGCAGAGATTGCCCCATTTCTGCACGAGCGCCTGATAAGCGGCGGGTACGGCTCCCTTGGCCAGCCCGACCGACTTCCCGCCGATCCCGCCCGCGAGATTCCCGGCGACCAGGTACACGCCCACGACCAGCACCATCACAAAGGCGAGCCCGGCGCTGCCGGCAGCGATCACCACGATCCACGCCTTACGCACCGTCAACCGCCCCTCACCGCACGCCAGTCCGCCGACGGCAAGTGTAGAGCCGCCCCTCTCCCATAGGAATGATCACCGACACCCCCACGGTCAACCCCCCTGGGGATTACGGTGGCCGAGGACGCGCGAGGCGCCGGTCCCGACCTCGACACGGACCGCCCGACCGCTCGGCATCAGACAGAACCAGAGGAGGAGGCACCCCGTGTCCGACATCCCCCCGGACCTCGACTGGATCCGAGCCGCCCCGGAGGACGCGACGGGCCCCGGCCCCTGGATCGAACTCGCCTTCGGAGCGGGCGACGGCGAGGACGACCCCGAGGCCCCCGTCTACATCCGCGAGACAAGCGCCCCGGACAACGTCGTGACGACGAACCGCCGGAAGTGGGACGCCTTCGTACTGGGCGTACAGGCCGGGGAGTTCGACCACTTCGTGGAGGACGTGGAGGACTTCGAGCCCACGGCGAGGCAGCCGGAGGCCTAGGGAACCGTCCCGGACGGGTGGTGCCCGGCGGTGTTCCGGGCCCGCAGGGACGACGAAGCCGCGCCCTCGGGATACTCCCATTCCACCCGGGGCCCCTGTCCCCAACAGGCGCTCCACCGCGGCCGGGGCGGGGCGTGTGGCCGAGGGCGGTGCTCCAGAAGGCGGAGGTGGTCACCAACCTCCGTGGACAGAACACCTAGGGCGCACGCAAGGCCCGTACGCGGGACAGTGCCAGCCTCCGCCGCACCCGGTCGACCTCGGTCACCACGACCGTGATCTCCTCCCCCACTCGGACGACCCCGTCCGGCGTCTCCACGGGCTCGGCCGTGAGCTCGCTCAGGTGGACGAGCCCCTCGATCCCGTCGGCCACTTCGACGAAGACCCCGAAGGGAATCACCTTCGTGACCCGCCCGCGCAGACGCAGCCCCACGTCGACCCGGTCGGCGAACTCCTGAAAGGGGTCCGGCTCCATCGCCCGCAACGACAGCCGGGCCTCCCCGTTCCACGTGTCGAACTGCAGGAACTCGCAGGCGACCCGCTGCCCGACGCGCACGACGTCCGAGACCGCCTCGATGTGCCGCCAGGACAGCTCGGGAACGGTGATGAACCCGACGCCCGGAAAGACCGGATGCCCCGGCCCGTCGTCCAGCGCCACGAACACCCCGAAGCTCTCGATCGACGCGACCGTCCCCGAAAGCACCTCACCGAGCCGGAGCCCCTTCAGGAACGCCCAGAGTTCCGGTTGCTCGGTGGCGGCCAGTGACAGGCAGACCCGCCCCTCGTGCGGCTCGACGGCCGTCACCTCGGCGGTGACCCGCCGCCCGGCCTCCACGGCCTCGGCCGCCCGGCGCCCCCACGGCATGTCCAACGACGTGATCGCCCCCAGCGGACGTGCGGGAAACCCGTCCAGCACCACCGTCGCCCCGCGCGAGCGCGTCACCTCCGCGACGACCCCGCCGCAGACGTCACCGACACGTATCCCCGCCAGGAAAGCCAGCGCGGCGGCGTCCTGCTCACTCACCCTTTTCGGTTCCCGGTTCCGCCGCCGCGTCGGCCCCGGTTTCCGCCCCGGTGTACGCCGCGATCGTCCGATCGGCGGCCGCCCGCGCGGCCCCCGGCTCGTCCCCGTCCGCGACGGCGGCCTCGTACCACGCTTCCCCGCTGAGCGTCACGAACCGCTTCCCCTCCGCCGTCCCCATCCAGGCCATGCCCTCCTGGGTATCGACGGCGGCGCCGGTGGTGAGGTGGAGGGTGAGCCCGATGAGCCCCGAGTCCCACCCGATCCCGACCGCGCCGGGCCCGAACTCGGCCCATCGTTCGTCGTCGACATGCGCGATGTGGTCGAGCTCGAACCGCGTGCGCCCCTCGCCCTCGGCGGTGATCCGCACCTCGATCCAGCTCACCTCGCCCCCGTACTCCCAGGTCGCGGTGAAGCCCTTGGGCGGATCACACCGCTCGACCGTCCCGCCGGCGTTGCCCTCCAGCTGATACCGCCCACCGAGCCGAAGCTCCCCGGAGACCGGCAGGAACCAGCGCGGAATCCGCTCCGGGTTCGTACAGGCGTCCCAGACGTCCTCGACCGTGGAGTCGTACGCCTGACTCACGGTCACCACCCGCGCCTCCCCCGCCTTGAACTCCCGGGTCCCGACCCGCCGCCGTACGGCATTGATCTGATGGTCCACGTCGATCACGGTGCTGCTCCTGTCGCTAGGGGTGTCACCACGGATGTCGTCAGGGTTGCCGCTCGTCCCCGGCCCCACGAGGCCGTTCCTCCCCGGCCTCGCGAAGCCTCCGCTCCCGCTTGCCCCGGGCCAACTCCGTACCCAGGGCGTCCAGGCGCGGGGCCCAGAAACGGCGGAAGCGGTCCAGCCAGGCGTCGATGTCCCGCAACGGCTCCGAGTTCACCGCGTACAGCCGCCGGGCCCCCTCGGGCCGTACCGTCGCGAAGCCGTTCTCCCGCAGCACCTTCAGATGCTGCGAGACCCCCGGCTGCGATATCCCGAACTCACCCCGGATGACCTCCGAGACCTCCCCGGCGGTCATCTCCCCGTCGACGAGCAACTCGAGAATCCGCCGCCGCACGGGATCCCCGAGCACATCGAACGCGTGCATGGCACCCAACCTATCACCACGTACTTATATAAGCGACTGCTGAAACAATGGGGCTACTCGCCCCACGGCTGCGGGATCACCTCGTCCTCGGGAAGCTCCCGCTCGGCGCACGGGGTCACTCGGCGCACAGTGGCGTCCCGTGCGACGAGCACATCGGGGACCAGAGCCTCGTAGAAGCGAAGGTAACCGATGACACCGACGGTGCTGGTCCGTTCGCCGAGCCACCGCACCAGCCACCGCAGGGCGGAGAAATCGTCCGGATGCACCTCCTGCCGAACCGTCAGCGCCCAACCCCGCTCGTCCCGGTCCAACTCGCCGACGAGTACACCTCCGATGCGCCAGGCCGGCCCCCGCTCGGCCATCAGCGGATACTCTCCCTGCCCCGGCTCCTCTCCCTTCACCTGACCCAAGTGCCAACGCAGCAGGGCGAAATCGGCGGGCGGAAGGGACTCCGGGAGCCCGAGCGCGAGTTGGAGTTCGTAGACGTCGGCCATGCGCACAT
Source organism: Streptomyces sp. NPDC002787 (assembly GCF_053592095.1). NCBI lineage: Bacteria > Bacillati > Actinomycetota > Actinomycetes > Kitasatosporales > Streptomycetaceae > Streptomyces > Streptomyces sp. NPDC002787. The sequence goes on from NZ_JBSFVC010000012.1 coordinate 260,850, forward strand.
CCTGCACGGGCCCGTCCGGGCCGAAGGGCGCGAGCCGGTCGCGCCGGGCCCCAACGTCCAGGGCCATCCCCCGCGCTCGCCGTGACGCAGATCCGTAGGGTGTAGCCCATGTCGGACGACTCACCCCTGATACGGAGCCTGCGCAGGGCGGTTGACGCGGCGCCGGCCGACGTACCGCTGCGGCTGCACCTGGCCGAACTCCTCCTGGAGGCCGGCCGGCCCGACCCGGCCGTCGCCGAGGTGGCCGTCGCGCTGCAGCACGCGCCCGGCGACGCGCAGGCGCGGGAGCTCATGATTCGCGCCATGGGGGTCACACGGCATCCCACCGCTGCGGCCGATCCGGGACCGGCGGCCGAGGCACGGACCTCCGGCCAGGATGCCGACGCCGCCCAGGCACCCGAGGAACCGCGGACCGGTTTCGACTGGCAGGCCGCCGAGGAGCAGGTCGGGGACGTCGTGCCGCCCAGATTCGTGGAGGCACCGCTCACGGCTGACGGCCGGGACGACCCGGGTGACGCGCCGGCCTGGGACGTGGAGCGGCCCGGAGACGGGAACAGGAACGGCGACGCGGCCGGAGCCGTACGGCTGGCCGACGTCGGGGGCATGCGGGAGGTCAAGGACCGGCTGGAGGCCGCCTTCCTCGCACCCCTGCGCAACCCCGAACTGCGTCGCCTGTACGGCAAGAGCCTGCGCGGCGGTCTGCTGCTGTACGGCCCGCCCGGCTGTGGCAAGACGTTCATCGCACGGGCCGTCGCGGGCGAACTGGGCGCCAGTTTCCTGTCCGTGTCCGTCAACGACGTCCTCGACATGTGGATCGGGAACTCCGAACGCAACATGCACCAGGTCTTCGAGACCGCCCGCCGCCAGGCCCCCTGCGTGGTCTTCCTCGACGAACTGGACGCCCTGGGCGCCAAGCGCAGCCGCAGTCTCCACAACGGCATGCGCAACACCGTCAACCAGCTGCTCACCGAGCTGGACGGCATCGACGCCGGAGCGAACGAAGGCGTGTTCGTGCTGGCCGCCACCAACGTGCCCTGGGACGTGGACATCGCCCTGCGCCGCCCCGGCCGCCTGGACCGCACCCTCCTGGTGCTGCCGCCCGACGCCCCGGCACGCGAGGCGATCATCCGCTACCACCTCCGCGACCGGCCCATCGTCAACGTCGACCTGGGCAAGCTGGCCAAGGCCACCGACGGCCTGTCCGGTGCCGACCTCGCCCACCTGTGCGAAGCGGCGGCCGAGCGCGCGCTCCTCGACTCGGCCCGCACCGGCACCGTACGGCTGATCGGCATGAAGGACCTGCTCGCCGCGGCGAAGGACATCGCGCCCTCCACCGACCCCTGGTTCGCCTCGGCCCGGAACGTGGCGATGTTCGCCAACGAGGGCGGCACCTACGACGACCTGATCGCCTACCTGAAGAAGAAGCGGAAGCTGTGACCACCCTGCACCCCGCCGTGGAGCGGGCCAACGCCCTCCTCGCCATCGACCGGCGCGACGAGGCCGAGGCCCTGGTACGACGACGGCTCGCCGAGGACCCCGAGGACATCCGCGCCTGGGTCAAGCTCGCCCAGTGCCATCTGGTGGAGCCCAAGGACGTGGAGGGGGCGTTCGACGCGACCGAGCGGGCGCTCGCCCTCGGCCCCGAGGACACGGGCGCGCTCATCATGCGCGCACACGCCCTGTGGGCCGCGGGCGGACGGCTGTCGGAGGCGGAGGAGGTGCTGCGCGAGGTCGTCCGCCTCGACCCGCACCACTGGTACGGCTACGCCAAGCTCGCCGACACCGTCTTCACCGGCGAAGTACTCCGCGTGGGCCGGGCCAAGGGCGGTACGCTCCGCGCGCATGATGTGGACGCCGCAGGCCGGGCCGCCGAGGAACTGGCCATGACGGCGCTACGCCTGGGCCCCGAAGAGGTCTACGCCCACGAGGTGGCCTGGAAGATCGCCTACCTGTCGGGCAACAGGACCGTCGCGGACCAGATGGACGAGGCGATCCTCCGCCTCGATCCCCAGCACCAGTACGCCCTGGCCCGTCGGGCCGAGAAGGCGGCGACCGCCCCGGGCGTCAAGGCGACGCAGGCGGCGACCGTGTACGCGGACGCACTGAGCGCCGCCCCGGAGTCGGCGTCGCTGCGCAACAAGCTCGACGACGCCTCCTACCGCCTCCTGCGCGGCGTGCGCTGGCTCGCCCTGCTCTGCCTGGCCCTCGCCGGCACCATGCTCGACCTCTTCGCGGTGGAGGGCGAGACCCAGCGGGAGCTGCCGGTGTCCCTCGGCCAACGCCTGTGGACCCTCGTCCCCATGGCCGTGATCTGGGCCCTGGGCGCCCTGCTGCGCTACCGCCGCCTGCGGGCCGGGATCCGGATCAACCTCCGCTCCCTGATCCACCGCCGCCGCTGGCCCCGCATCGTCCTGGCCCAGGCCACCTGGGCGATGTTCTGCGCCCTGCTGATCGCCCAGGTCCCCTGGTCGGACCGGACGGTCCCCCAGATCATCTTCTGGGCCGGCCTGCTGCCCACCGCCGCCACGATTCTCTTCGACCGGAAGAAGCGCGGCTGAGAAGCGACGGGGGCGGGGCCGACGGGACGTCACGTCACGGGAAAGTGGCCGTCAGCCCCTGCCAACCGGCTCAGGTGTCGATCTCACCCCGCCACGCGAACGTCAGCAGAGCCTTCGGCAGGTACTCCGACTCGACCTCGATGGGGAAGCCTTTGTCGTGAGCGAGGCAGGCGATCGCCAACGGGCCGAAGGCGACGAGGCCGTCACTGTTGATGGCCCGGTCGTCGTCCGCGGTCCAGTACTCCTTGTGCCAGCGGAGCGCGTCGACCAGCGCCTCGTTGAACTTCTCGTGGTCCTCACGCAGGTAGCGGTAGAAGAGGATGATCGGCGGAGACAGAATCGAGGACATGTAGTCCTGGTCCGCCCACCGCGCCGAGTCCGGACCGGTGCCGTCGACGGCGGCGACCAGATGGTCCCCCACGCCGTCCTGGCCGAGCCAGAAGCGCTGCAGGGTCTCCACCCAGGAGTAGACGTACTCGTCGAACGTCGCCCCCGACTCACGCAGCAATGAGATCGGAACCCGCGCCAGCTCACTCAGCCGGTCGTTCTCACGGCAGATCAGCGCGAGGTAGAAGGCTGTGACCCAGCTGCTGGCGTTCACGTGGGGCTGAGGCCCAGTGGGCGGAAGGTTCCGCTCCTTCTCCTTTATCCGGCAGGTCACCGTGCCGCCCTCGGGCGCGGTAGCCATCGTGAACCACGCCGAGCCCATCTGCATGGCGGTGACCCAGGCCTCCCAGGTTTCGAAGTTCTCGGCATCCGGGTCCACCTCGCAGCGAGCCTCGGCCAGGGTCAGCGCCGTACTCAGAGCCTCGCCCCGGGCGAGCTCCGACCGCTCGATGCGTTCCAGGATCCACTCCACGGTCTCAGCAAGCGCCGCCACTCCCGCTGCCGTATCGATGTCCGTGTCGGGATTGATGCTCGGCGGGTAGCCATGGCGGGGAATGCGCGTGACCACTGGCTCTCTCCTCTTAGTCGATCTGGAAGTGCTCCAGCTTCGCACCAGCGTAGGTGCCAGGGTTTTCCGCAGCCTTCACCATGACGTACTTCAGCTTGCCGTTCTCCAGAGCATCGAGTATCTGCAGTGCGATGGCTTCGTTCGTCACTGGCTTCCCCGTGCTGTCCAGCACCGGGTTGCCTGCGCTGTCTTTCGCGACGAGACCCCGGTTCCTCCGCATCTCGTTGATGATCGTGCGGATGTATGGCCTCGTCCCCTGCTGGACCATCCACCCGTCCTGCCCCGGCCCCACCCCCTTGCGCCATATCGGCTTCGCGTGCGGCGCCTTCGCCTCCGCGATCACGAGCGTGCCGTCATCGAGCCGATAGAGCTGATCGAACATGTTGGCACCGTTCGGCGTCTTCGGCAGATCGATCCACTGGGCGTCCGGGAACCGCTGCGGAATGACATGCCGCATGGCCGCCTGTTCACCAAGGGCCTCGGCGATCGAGCTGTTGTTGGACCGCCCCGGGAGCTGCGTGTCGAACGCGTCCTGCGCGCTGTTGAGCTTCGCCAGATTCTCGGGAGAAGGATCAGCCCTGTACGCCCGCTCGGCACGGGTGAGGTCGTTGGACACCTTGCGGTCCATGGCCGCGTCGTCGAGGTGGCCGACCTGGTCCGGCCGGACGGACCTACGGTCGAACGTCCCGGGGTCGAGCCTGCTCGTCGCGCCCGGCTTGGACGGCAGGGAATCCTTGGGGATCCAGCTGCCGTCCGAATCCTTGGCCAGGACCGGCAGCTCGTCCCCGTTCTCGTCCAGCGTCTTGATGCTCTTCCGGTGACCGTCGGAGCGGTAGAACTTCTCGAACCAGGTCTGATCAGGAGCGTTCGCCTTCCTGATCTGCTCGTCGATGATCTTCTTGGCCTCTTCGGGGGTACGCTCGCGCGGCTGCTGCCCCTCGTCGGCGGCCCTGGCGCCGCCGTCCACAGCGTCCCCGGCCCCGACGGCCTCGTCACCGATACGGCTCGCGTCGTCGCCTGCCCGCCCCGCGTCGTCCCCGGTACGCCCGAGATCGTCCAGCCCTCCGCCCCCGCCGGACCGCCCCGTCGGCAGGTTCTCGCCCGTACGTCCCCCGCTCCCGGTCAGGCTGTCGCCCCCGCGACCGCCCACCGCCGCGGTATCCCCGACCCGCGCCCCGGCCCCCACCAGCTCGCGATCGCCCAGCGCCCCCGGCGTCCCCTCCTGCCGAGCCACGCCCTCGCCGGCCCGCTGCTCCGCCGTCTTCTCGTGCTTGATGTCGTCCAGGGACTCCCGCACCGTGCCGTCGGCGTTGTGCACCACCAACGTCTTGGTGTCGAGGTAGACGACCTCGCCCTTGGGCGTCTCGAAGCGGACGGAGTTCTCGGGGGTGAGCCCGGCGGGAAGCTCGTCCGCGATGTTGGGGACGTCGGCGATCCGGTACGTCCCCTCGCCCAGCCGGATATGCGTACCGTTCGTGATCCCCCGCAGACTCGCCATGACGTCGCCGATCTTGACGGCGGTCGCGCCGACGCCCTTCGTGATGTACGTCATCGGATCGACGATCCGCCCCGCCCTGCCCGCGAACGAGATCGCCTTCGCGACGGCACCCGCCTTGCCGGCGCCGGCCACCGCCCCGCCCGCCCCACCCGTGAACACGGTGGTCAGGACGTTGAAGGTCACCGCCCCGGCCGCCCGCGACGGGTTCTTGCCCCACTGGTCGTAGGCGATCAGTGCCTTCCCGGTCTCCACCACCGCCGTCCGGGAGTCACGCAGCCAGGAGGGCAGCTTGTCGGCCGGCGTCAGCCAGTACGCGGCGCCGAGCGGTGTCGCCGTGATCACGATGCCCGTCAGGAGCTTCCCCAGCCCCGTCCACGCCTGGCCGGCCGCGTCCCAGCCGTCGACGCCCACCAGCGTGCCGAGCCCCCGGACGGTCCCCCACACGCCGTCGACGAAGAACCCGACGGTGAAGTCCCAGGCGTGCTCGTGGAAGTAGTACCAGGGGTTGTCCTCCTCGACGACGTCCCCCCACGGCAGACCGGCGGCGGCGTTGAGGTCCTCGGCGCGGTAGCCGTACATGTTCTCTTTGTTCGAGCCGTCGTTGACGACGAGCGGCTCGCCACCGACCAGCGCCACGATCTTGTTGTGGCAGGCCAGCTCGGCGGCCTGGAAGGCGGCCCAGGCGGCGTTCACCGCGTTACGGCGGGCCGTGTTCTCGTCGATGAGGTCGCCGTCCGCGACCCACTCGTCGTCGTCCGCGACGCGCCGCTCGAACGCCGCCGCCTCCTCACGCAAGGAGTTGAGCTTGTCGACCAGGGGCCGGACCTCGGCCGCGTAGTCCAGCAGCGCCTTGGAGACCGTGCCCAACTCGGTCTGCAGGTCGTGGCCGGCCGCCGCGACCGGTGCGGTCGTCGCGAAGAGCTGGTCGGCCTCGGGAGCCTTGTAGAAGGGCTCCAGCAGGTTGAAGTTGGCGTCGATCAGCAGACCGGCGGCACCCACCGCCATCCCGTCGAACGCGATGTCCCCGGCGTCCGTCTCCAGCTGCTCCAGATTCCCCGTGAACTCCGGTATCTCGGCCGAGACAACGGGCCTCTCCTCGCTCACGCCTACCCCCGTGGACGCCCTCGCGGATTCGTTTCCTCAACTCGGCGCCCGTCCCACGCACCTGACGCATGGACACATACGAACACCCAGTCGATCATTTGTACCAAAATTGCGATCGCGATCCCAGGCACTTCTGGCCAAAGCTCGCCCCACCCGGGCAACCGGCCCCCACACGCGACCCTTACGTCCCCATCAGGCACACTCGAACCCGAAGAACACCCCGTCAGAAGCGGGACGTGTCACGGGACATGTCGGTGAAGAGGGGAATAACGACGGACCCACACCCCAGGTTCCGGGTCTCCCTCGTTGCCCGGTGTAACGTTCCGTGATACACAGAGTGACGATATGACCCTTCATGCACCGTCCCGCGTCCCCCGTTAGGGTCCCAAGCGGGTCGGCGGCAAGGGATCCGTACGAAACCCGCCAATCAATGACGCCAAGTCGACATACGACAGCGTCATTGTCGGCGAGAATGGGCCCGACCTCTGCGCACCCGCGCGGAGGGTGCGGAGCGAACGCCGAGGCGCACGCGCCGCACAACCAGCGGAACTACCCACTAGGGGCGGTGACTTGCATGTTCGTTGCGGCCGACAAGGGCGACATCACCACCATCATCGGCGGAATCGCCCCGGACTGGGGGCCTTTCGGTAGCCTGGGCAACGAGGCGCGCGTGATGATCGAGGTCGTGATGGCGATCGCCATCCTCCTCTGTCTCGGCATCGCGATCTGGGGTGCGGCCAAACAGCGCATCGGCGCGACCGCCCTGCGCGACACCTTCAGCGCCGAACAGGGCAAAGGCCTCATCATCGCCGGCCTCACCGGCGTCTTCATCATCGGCTCACTGGGCACGCTCTTCACCATCGTGTACGGCATGGCCGTGTAGCGCGGCGGCAGGCCCTCGCCCCGGCCGGGCCGCCGGCCTCGCCCGGTTCCCCTTCCACCCCACCCGTCCGTCGTGCCCACCGGCTGAGGTTGCGTTTCCCTGATGTCGAGTCACCACACCGCGCCCGCGCGGGAACCAGCGCGGCTACCGTCGTACTGCTACGCCTTTCGGTACGACGTCGAAGTTGAAGGGGCGACTGCGGCATGAGTCTCGGCGACGAGCACGGGTACGGCGAGTCCTCGCGCGCCGGTGACGACGGAGCGTACGGGGGCTACGCCGGCACCGGCCAGACCCGAACCCGCCTCCCCGAAGGCGGCGCCTCCCCCTACGGCGGCGCCCCCCGCCGCCCCCGCTCCTCCTCCAGAAGCCTCGTCACCGTCGTCGGCGTGGTCGTCCTCCTCATCGCCGCGATCGCCTTCGCGAACCGAGGAGGCGGCGATTCCGCCGGAGACGGCGGCTCCAGCGGCGACAAGGCGGAGACGGCACCTACGGCGGCGTCGGGGGAGCGGCCGGTGGAAACGAAGACGGCCGGCATCCCCTCAGGCTTCGCGCACGACCAACAGGGGGCCGAATCGGCGGCGGCCAACTACTCCGTGGTGCTGGTCTCTGCCGACATCCTCAAACCGGTCCGGCGGAGCGAAATCGTCCAGCAGGTCTTCGTGGCCGACAAGGCGGCGGACCTGGAGGACAGCATGAACAAGGCCTACGACCAGGACTTCCTGGCAAACGTCGGCCTGGACGAGAACGGCAACGCACCGACCGGCAGCACGTACGTCTCCCGCACGATGCCGGTCGGTACCAAGTCCACGAGTTACTCCGACAGCACCGCCACCGTCGAAGTGTGGTGCACCGGTGTGTTCGGCATGGCGGCAGAGGACACCACCAGCCCGGTCACCAGTGACTGGTTCACCATGACCCTCCAGCTCCGCTGGGAGGACGGCGACTGGAAGGTCGAGAGCTTCGCGCAGAAGGAAGGCCCCGCGCCGGTCAACGGCGACAACAAGATCTCGACGGCCGACGAGATCTCCAAGGCCGTCGAGGAGTACGGAGGGTTCACCTATGCCCGGTAGGCCACACCGCGTACTCAACGTCGCCGCAGCCCTCACCGCCCTACAGACCGCAGCCGTTCTGCTGGCCACCAAAGCAGCGGCGGCGCCCACCCCGTCGCCCTCGCCTTCGCCCTCCGACGACCGGTGCGACCTCATCGTCGGCCCCGCCAAGGACTACTGCGAACGCGGCGCCAACGAAAAACCCGACACCAGCACCCTCCCCAACGACGTCACCACCACCCTCGACCCCCTCTCCTCCCTGGCCCAAGGCTGCGCCGACGCCGCCTCCTGGACCGTCGACCAGCTCTCCAAGGCCGTCAACGAGACCGCGAACGTCGACTTCACGAACATGACGTTCCTGAAGCACTACGCCGTGGTGTTCGGCGCCTCCGCGATCCTCACCCTCGTGCTCTGGCTGCTCGCGGTGACGAAGCGAGCAGTACGAGGCGTGCCGTTCACGACGGCGATCTCGGAGGCCGTCGGCTTCCTCTGGCTCACCGTGGTGGCGTCAGCCTTCACCCCGCTGATCCTCTACACCGTCGTCTCGGCCACCGACGGCGTCAGCGACATCATCGCCCAGACGACCGGCAACCAGACGGACACCTTCTTCGGCACGTTCTCCGAGGCCCTGAAGCAGGGCAACGACATCGGCGGCGGCCCGATCATGCTGATCCTGGTCTCGCTGATCTCCATCGTCGCCGCCGGAGTGCTCTACCTGGAGCTGTACCTGAGGGCCGTCCTCCTCTACGTCGGCGCCCTCCTCGGCGTCGTCGTCTACGCCGGCCTCGTCGACAAGGACCTCTGGGGCCACGTCCGCCGCTGGGCGGGCATCATGATCGCGATCATCCTGGTCAAGCCCGTCATCGTCATCGTGCTCGGCCTCGCCGGCGCCCTGACCACGGAGGAGGGCCCCGACTCCCTCGCCGCCGTCGTCTCCGGCCTCGCCATCATCCTCCTCGCCATCTTCGCCTCGGCGATGATCTACCGCTTCGTCCCGGGCTTCGGCGACGAGATCGCCAACTCCCGCAACAACCGCATCATGCGCGGCGCCGAAGGCAAGGCCGCCGCCGTGATCAGTTCCCCCGCCACCCTCGTCGCCCAGGGCATCAAGACCCACAGCAGCAGGGCCGACAACAACGGCGGCGGAGGCGGCGGAAGCAGCACCCCCCGCCAGGCCAACCCCGCATCCGGCGGCGTGGCCGCCCACAGCTCGCGCACCCCGAACGGAGGCGGCGGAACTGTCCCCTCCGCCGCACCTCCGCCCCGTACGAGCCCGGCCAACACCCCCCACGCCAGTAACACCCGCAACAGCAATCGCACGGGAGGTGAAGGGCGTTGACGACCGAGTCCCACCTGTCCCATCCGGTCACGCCCCGCCGTACATATCTGATCGGCCGCGCCCGGCCGAACGCGATCATCGGCCGGAACCGCGAGTCCGGCGAGATCGCGTTGATCATCGCGGGCGCGTTCCTCGGCATGATGTGCGGCCTCCTCGTCCCGGTGCTCGTCCCGCGCATCGCCCTGCTGACGGGCTTCCCGCTGCTGGCGCTGGCCGCGGTGTACGTGCCGTACAAGCGGCGGACGTTCTACAAGTGGTTCGAGATCAACCGCAGTTACAAGCGCAACCTGCGCAAGGGCACGGCGTACCGTTCCGCCGCCATGGAGGCCGGCACGCGCCTCGACGGCCGTGAGGTCGAGGTCGGACCCCCGCCGGGCATCGGCCGCATCACCTGGCTGGCCGCACCCTTCGGCCCCGACGAGATCGCCGTCCTGCTGCACGCCGACCGCCGTACCGTCACCGCCGCCATCGAGATCGAGGGCCCGGGCGTCGGCCTGCGCGACTCCGAGGACCAGGAAGCCCTCGTCGACCGCTTCGGCACCCTCCTCAAGCACGTGGCCAACGGCGACGGCTTCGTCACCCGCCTGCAGATGCTCGCCCGCACGCTCCCGGCCGACCCGGACGCCCACGCCAAGGATGTCGCCCAGCGCGGCGACGAGCGCGCCCCGGGCTGGCTGCAGCAGTCGTACGACCAGCTGCAGTCCATGGTCTCCACGAGCAGCGAGCAGCACCGCGCGTACCTCGTCGCCTGTATGCACTACAACCGCGAACTGGCCGCCGAAGCGCAGGCCATGGCCCGTGCGGCCCGCCCGCAGGGCCGCAAGATGGACAAGGACGCGGGCCTCGCCGTCGTCATGGCCCGCGAGCTGACGGACATCTGCTCGCGCCTCCAGGAGGCCGACATCCGCGTACGGCAGCCGCTCGGCCAGGGCCGCCTCGCCTCCCTCATCCACTCGATGTACGACCCGGACCACCCCATCGACCACATCCAGGCCATGACCAAGCGCAACGCCTGGCCGGCCGAGCTGGACGCGATGGAACCGGACTACCTCCAGGCCAAGACCCGCGAGTCCTCCACCCGCGCCCCCTGGTGCCACGCCACGGCCTGGGTGAAGGAGTGGCCGATGACCCCGGTCGGCGTCAACTTCCTGGCCCCGCTCCTGGTCCACACCCCGGACGTCATCCGCACCGTCGCCGTCACGATGGACCTCGAACCCACCGAGGTCGCCATCGAACGCATGCTCACCGAGAAGACGAACGACGAGGCGGAGGCGTCCCGCGCCGCCAAGATGAACCGCACCGTCGACCCCCGGGACGTGGCCTCCCACTCCCGCCTCGACCAGCGCGGCGAGGACCTCGCCAGCGGCGCGGCCGGCGTCAACCTCGTCGGCTACATCACCGTCTCCTCCCGCTCCCCGGAGGCACTGGCACGCGACAAGCGGACGATAAGGGCATCGGCCGGCAAGTCGTACCTGAAACTGGAGTGGTGCGACCGCGAGCACCACCGCGCCTTCGTCAACACGCTCCCGTTCGCCACCGGAATCCGAAGGTAGGGCCACCGCGATGCGGGATCACCCGATCCAACCGCACCTGGAGGTGAAGCACTGATGCGGGACCCGATGTCCGCCCTCACGGACGCCTTCACGTCCTTCCTCTTCGGCAAGGTCGAGACGACCCGCCTCCCCGTGCGCACCTCCACGGGCCAGGCCCAGGCGGTCTACCTCCCGACCGCCGCCCCCGGCCTCGGCGACTCGGGCGTGATCATCGGCCGCGAGGTCTACTCCGGCAAGGGCTACATCTACGACCCCTTCCAGCTCTACGGCCAGCAGCTCCCCGCCCCGCACTGGCTCGTCCTCGGCGAGTCCGGCAACGGCAAGTCGGCCCTGGAGAAGACGTACGTCCTGCGGCAGTTGCGCTTCCGCGACCGCCAGGTCGTCGTCCTCGACGCCCAGGGCGAGGACGGCGTCGGCGAATGGAACCTCATCGCCGAGGAGCTGGGAATAACCCCCATCCGCCTGGACCCGACGGCCGCCCTGGACATGGGCATCCGCCTCAACCCCCTCGACCCCTCGATCACCACGACGGGCCAGCTCGCGCTGCTCCGCACGATCATCGAGGTCGCGATGGGCCACGGCCTGGACGAACGCTCCGGCTTCGCCCTCAAGGTCGCCCACGCCTACGTCAACGAGACGATCGTCGAGCGTCAGCCGGTCCTCACCGACATCGTCGAGCGACTCCGCCATCCCGAGCCGGAGTCGGCGGAGGCGATGAACGTCGCCATAGACGACGTACGGGCGTGGGGCCTGGACGTGGCGCTGGTCCTGGACCGCCTGGTCGACGGTGACCTCAGGGGCATGTTCGACGGCCCGACGACGGTCGGCATCGACCTGGACGCCCCCCTCATCGTCTTCGACCTGTCCCACATCGACCGCAACTCCATCGCCATGCCCATTCTCATGGCGATCGTCGGCGTGTGGCTGGAGCACACCTGGATCCGCCCCGACCGGAAGAAGCGCATCTTCCTGGTCGAGGAGGCCTGGCACATCATCAACAGCCCCTTCGTCGCCCAGCTCTTCCAGCGCCTGCTGAAGTTCGGCCGACGGCTCGGTCTGTCCTTCGTCGCCGTCGTCCACCACCTGTCCGACGTCGTCGACGGCGCGGCGGCGAAGGAGGCGTCCGCGATCCTCAAGATGGCATCGACACGGACGATCTACGCCCAGAAGGCGGACGAGGCGAGGGCGACCGGCCGCGTCCTCGGCCTCCCCCGCTGGGCGGTGGAGATCATCCCCACGCTCACCCCCGGTATCGCCGTCTGGGACGTCAACGGCAACGTCCAGGTGGTCAAACACCTGATCACCGAGACCGAACGCCCCCTGGTCTTCACCGACCGCGCGATGACCGAATCGTCCACCGACCACCTGCTGGACGAGGACGACGCCATGCGCGCCGCCGAACTGGAGGCGGAGGAAAGGGCGGCCGCGTTCGTCGAACAGCAACTGAGCGACGTCGACGGATACGGCTCCTCCGAGTCCACGGTGGCCTGAGCGGGACCCGGGACCAGGGACGAGCCGGAACGAACGAGCAGGGGCAGGGCGAGGGAACGGCGTGAACGGCGGCAGAGGATACGGCGTGAACGGCGGCGTGCGATGAGACCGGACGACCGGCGCCCCGAGCGGGGCGGAGGCGGCATCCCCGACGGGCTGCTGATCGCCCTCCTCGGCTTCCTGGTGGGCCTGACCCTGCTGGTCTGGTCGGCCACCGGCCTGGCCGGCCTCTTCGCCCACGGCGCCTGGCCCGACGGCGTCACCTTCACCCGCACCCCCCTGGCCGTACGCGGCCTGATCTCCGACCCCCAGGACCTCCCCGCCGCCTGGCCGGACACCCCCGCCGGCCAGCTCTCCGGTTACGGCCTCTTCTGGGGCCTCCTCATCGGCCAGCTCATGGTCCTCCTGGTCCTCACCGTCTTCGTCATGGGCACGCTGGCCCGCTGGAGAGCCGTACGAGCGAGGGAGAAGGCGGCACGGGCCCAGGGGCAGAACAGCGCCGCGACAGGGCCACCGACCGAGCACCCCGGCCCCACCACTCCGTACGCCGGGGGTTACACCGGGGGCTACACCGGGGGACACGCCCACAACGAGGGCCCGGCCACCGGCGCTCCCACGGCGCCGACCGCCCCGGCCCAGCCGCACACCGAAGGCCACGTCCACCCCGCGGCTCCGACGGCCGGCACCACCGGAGGGCCCGCGACCACTCCTGCCCCACCGGCCGACGGAAGCCATACGGCCACCACCTCGACGTCCGGCGGCCTCGCTCCGCCCGCCGGCTTCCCCGCCACGGCCTCGGCGCCCTCCACACCGGTCCCCGAGCCACGCCACGGCGCCGTCTCCCCGCCGCTCACCACGGCGGCCAAGAGCGGCGCGGAGCTCGCGACCCCGCCCGGCGCACACCCCACCACCGCCTGGACCACCACGACCGGTACGGAAACCGTCGTCCTCGGCCCCGCCGAATCCCGCCGCCCCGTCGCCACCCAGGCCGTCCGGGACGCCGAAGGCCCCGCCCTGGTGGTCACCTCCGACCCCACCCTCTGGTCCGACACGAAGGACGCCCGCGCGAAACTGGGCCCGGTCCTCCTCTACGACCCCGCGCACCGCTGCGACACCCCGGCCCGCCTGCACTGGTCCCCCCTCGCCGGCTGCGAGGACAAGCCGACGGCGCTGGCCAGGGCGACCGCACTCCTCGCCCCCATCCGCCCCACCGCCAAAATCGACCAGGCCATGGCGGACACGGCGGAAACCCTCCTGCGCAGCTACCTCCACGCTGCCGCCCTGGACACCCGCACCATCCGCCATCTGCACCGCTGGGCCCAGGGCGGCAACGTCCAGGAAGCGGTACGCATCCTCCGTACCCACCCGAAGGCGGCCCCCGGCGCGGCGGGCGAACTGGAGTCGGCCCTCACCTCGCACCCCGAACGCCGGGACATCGCCCAGCAGTTGACGGCCCGCGCCCTGTCCGCCCTGTCCACGGTCAACGTCCGGGAAGCCTGCACCCCGAACAGGGCGGACTCCCTGGCCCTGGATTCCTTCGTGCACGAGGGGGGAACGCTCTATGTGGTCGGCGACCCCATCGAGGACCCCAAGGCGAACCCCTCCGCCATGCCCCTTCTGACGGCCCTCGCCTCAAGCGTGGTCGAGCGCGGCCGGCGCATGGCCGAACGGTCATCCTCCGGCCGCCTCGACCCACCACTCACCCTGGTCCTGGACGACGTGGCAGCCGTGGCCCCGCTCCCCCAACTCCCCGGGCTCCTCGCCGACGGCCCCGACCGCGGCCTCCCCACCCTGGCCCTGCTCCGCTCCCGCGAACAGGCCAGATCCCGCTGGCCGAACCACGAACTCCCGCTGCCCTAACGCCCGTCCACCCTCACGGATCAGGGACCGCCACCCTCACCGGCACTGCCCCCCTGGGGCACCGCGTACCCGGCAACGGACGGCCACCGCACGGTCAGCACCACCGACTCCTCCTCCGCGACCCAGGAGTGGTCCACGCCGCGCCCCCAGACGACGTAGTCACCCTGCCGTTCCAGCACGACACTGCGGCCGGGAAAGTCGACACGGAAGCGCCCGCTGATGAGCACCTGCAGAGCCGTACGCTCCTCACCCCGCACCCACTGCGCCCGCGTGTCACCGCGCGGATGGACGCCCCACTTGATCTCCACCTCGTCGCTGTGGCGAGGATCGCCGTCCGGCTTGAAGTGCCCGAGCAGCCAGCCACGGTCCAGCGCCGCGTCCTTGCCCGCGTTGCCCACATACACACTGTCGTCCATGCCGCCGAACGCTAACACCGGCCCACCCGGCCACCACGCCTACGCCGATGCCAGCACGTACTCCAACTCCCGCCCCTCAGCGCCCTCGACCACGACCCCGCTGCCCACGAAGCCGACCCGCCGGTAGAAGGCCGCGGCCCTCCCGTTCCCCTCGTTCACGAACAGCCGCACCCGCTCGACCCCGACCTCCCGAGCCCACTCCAACGCGGCCGCGAACAGCGCCTCGCCCACGCCCTTCCCCCGATGCCCGTCGCGCAGGAACACTCCCACCAGATGCGCCTGCCGCCGCTCGACGACCGCCCCGAAGAAGTCCCGCACCCCGGCCTCCTCCACGAGCACGGTCACCGTCCCGACCCACCCCTCGGCCCCGCTCTCCGCGACGAACTGCCGCCGGTCCAGAACCCCCTCCGCGGCCCCCTCCGTCCGCTCCCTCCAGTACGCGTCCGACCGCGCCACGGCAGCCTCGTACGTCTCGAGGAACGCGAGATGCGCCACCGGATCCCGCAGCGCGGCCAGCCTCAACTCCCGTGCCTCCCGCCACTCCTCGGCACGGACGGACCGGATCCGATACTTCTCAGGGACGGCGGGGTTCGAGACATTCGCTGGCAGCTCCATGCCGGCCACCGTAGTACCGGGGTACTACACCTTCATCCGATTTCCGGCCCCGGTCGGACACCCCGCCCCCGTCCACGTACGAGGATGCCTCCGTGACAAGCGACGGCACCCAGCACGACTGGCAGCCAACCGGCCCCCAGCCCCTCACCCGCCACTTCCAGCACATCACCCACCGAGCGCGCGACCTGGACCGCCGCCGCCCTCGCCTCTGGGACCTCCTCGTCACCGGCTTCTTCGTGACGGCCGCCCTCATCGACTACACGAGCGGCGGCTGGCGGAACGTCGCCGAGAACCCCACACTCCCCGGCTGGCTGATCGCCTCCCTCTCCCTGGGCATCACCCTCCCCCTCCTCCAGCGCCGCACCCACCCCTTCGCAGCGCTCCTGACGATGCTCCCGTTCTCCCTCGTCAACACCTGGACAGGCGCCTTCCTCCAAACCGGGCAGCTCTGCCTGCTCGCCCTCTTCCACGTAGCCCTGCGCACCCGCCACCGCACCCTGCTCTGGTCATACGCCCTGACGCTGCTCCCCTTCGTGCTCGGCGGCCTCCGTCACCCCGCCGAACAGGGCCTCGACCAGAACATCGTCCCGGCGGCGACGGCCCTCGCCCTCGCCGCGGTCGCCGGCATCGCCGTCCGCACCCGCAAGGAGTACCTGGCCTCCCTGGTCGAACGCGCCCACCAGCTCGAAGTCGAACGCGACCAGCAGCTCCGCCTCGCCGCCGCCGCCGAACGCGCGCGCATAGCCCGCGAGATGCACGACATCATCGGCCACAACCTCTCCGTCATCACCGGCCTGGCCGACGGCGGCCGCTACGCGGCACCGAAGAACCCCGACCGCGCCACCGAGGCCCTCACCGCCATAGCCACCACCAGCCGCCAGGCCCTCTCCGAACTACGCCGCCTCCTGGACGTCCTCCGCGACGACCCCGTCGACCCGACGGCACCCACCCCACCGGCCGACCTCACCCCTCAGCCCACCCTCACCGACCTCGACCGGCTCATCACCGGCGTACGCGCCGCGGGCCTCCCCGTCGACACCACCATCCATGGCAGCCCCGTCCTTCCCCCCGGCCGCCAGCTCACCGTCTACCGCGTCATCCAGGAAGCCCTCACCAACACCCTCAAACACGCCGGCCCAGGCGCCACGTCGCACGTCCTCATCTCCTACGAGGACTCCGGCGCGGTCTCCTGCACGATCACCGACACCAGCGACAGCACCCCCGCCCCGGCCTCCCCAACGAACAGCGGCCGCGGCCTCCCCGGCATGCGCGAACGAACGGCCCTGTACGGCGGCACACTTGAGGCCGGCCCTCTTCCCCACCCGCGACGCGGCTGGCGAGTACACCTTCACCTCCCGGAGGAAACCCCGCAGTGACCACCGTCCTCATCGCCGACGACCAGCCCCTCCAGCGCCTCGGCTTCCGCATGCTCCTGGAGAGCCAGGACGACCTGACGGTCCTGGGCGAGGCACCCGGCGGCAGCGAGGCGGTCCGTATGACGGCCGAGCTCCACCCCGACGTGGTCCTGATGGACGTCCGCATGCCCGGCCTCGACGGCATTGAGGCGACCCGCCGTATCGTCTCCGCGGGCGACCGCACCCGCGTCCTCATCCTCACCACGTTCGACCTCGACGAGTACGCCTACGCCGGCCTCCGCGTCGGCGCCTCGGGCTTCCTGGTCAAGGACGCCCTCCCCGAGGAACTCCTCTCCGGCATACGAGCCGTAGCCTCCGGAGACGCGGTCGTGGCCCCCAGTCTCACCCGACGCCTCCTGGACACCTACGCCCACCACCTGCCGAAACCCGGAGAGCCCACCGAACCCGCCCTCCCGGACCCACGTCTGGCATCGCTCACGGACCGCGAACGGGAAATCCTCATGGTCATCGGCAAAGGCTGGACGAACAGCGAGATAGCCACTCGCCTCCACCTCGCGGAATCGACGGTGAAGACCCACGTGGGCCGTGTTCTCGCGAAGACGGGCTCACGGGACCGCATCCAGGCGGTGATCCTGGCGTACGACACGAAACTGGTCGAGCCGTCCTGAAAAACGATCCGGAAACGCAGAAAACCCCCGCCGGTTTCCCGGCAGGGGTTTTCTCAATAATTGTTCGGCGGTGTCCTACTCTCCCACAGGGTCCCCCCTGCAGTACC